>NZ_BAAAYU010000005.1:896002-1259541 GCF_039536545.1 Microbacterium awajiense
CGTGCACCTCGCCGAAGGTGCCCGCGCCCTGCTGGTGCAGGACGAGCCGGAGGACGCGGCGTGGGATCACTACCACGCGGCTCTCGCGCTCGCCCGTCGACCGGAGCCCCGCTGGGCGACCGCCGTCGAATACTGCACGTGGGTCGAGCAGAAGGCGCAGGCCGACGGGCGCTCGCCGCATCAGGTCTTCGACGAGGACATGGTCTACCGCTTCATCGACCGCATCGCCGATGCGGAGCTTCCGCCCGGCAAGCTCACGCTCGACGCGGGGTGGCATCCGCTGTCCGGGCCCGGCAGCGCCGGAGACTGGGAGCCGGACCCCCGCCGTTTCCCCGACCTCGAACGGGTGGTGCGGCGCATCGTCGAGGCCGGGCATGTGCCGGGGATCTGGCTCGCCCCCGCCCACGCGGATGCGCGCTCGGTCTACGGGCAGACGGTCGCGCTCCGCGAGCCGTGGGTGACCGAGCCCGGCGATGCCGAGAACCCCGACGACATGCGGGACTGGTATTACATCGACCGAGACGACGCGCACATGCGCCGGGTCCTCACGCGCCTCGCCGACCACGGCATCCGCAAAGTGAAGCTCGATCTGACGTATGGACCGCGTCACCGGATGCTGGACGTGCTCGCCGGTGTTCGCGCCGCGGCGGACGACATCCCCGGTGACTTCGAGCTCGAGCATCACGTCCCCGACCCGTTCGCGGCGACGCTGGCAGACGTCGTCCGCACGAACGACGTGCTCATCAGCCCCGGTCTGCCGTGGCGCGAGCTCACCCTCGCCAACTGGCGGGTGAGCGCGACCGGTGCGCCCCATCGCCCGCTCAACCTCGATCACGTCGGGGGCAACGATCCTCACGTGCGCGAGGCCGACTTCCTCGAGCACTGGCACCTGTACCGCGATCGGATGGGCGAGTTCCGATCGGGAGCCCATCCCGTGATCAGCCTGCTGCCCGACCGGTTCGGTCCGGGCACGATCTCCGAGGTCCGGGAGGGCCTCTGGCACCACGAGCGCACGCGCAACAGCGCTCAGAAGGAGGACGACGCGTGACCGATCGCGAACGACCCAACATCATCCTCATCCACTGGCACGACCTCGGCCGCCACCTCGGTGCCTACGGCCTCGAGTGGGTCGACAGCCCGAACGTGGATGCGCTCGCCGCCGACGGCGTGCGCTTCGACGAAGCGCACTGTGCGGCCCCGCTGTGCTCCCCTGCGCGGGGTGCCATGATGACCGGTCGCTACCCGCACGCCAACGGGCTCATGGGCCTTGCGCATCTGGGATGGTCGTATCGCGCGGGCGAGCGTACGCTCGCATCCCGCCTCGGCGAGGAGGGGTATCGGACGGCGCTGATCGGCCACCAGCACGAGTCGGACGATCCACGCACGCTCGGCTACGACGAGGTGCAGGACGCCCGCCGTCCGGGTGAGCAGCACTACTGCGACGTCGTCACCGATCGCGCGGTGAGCTGGCTCGAGAACGCCCACCGCCACCGCACGCCGTTCTTCGCGAGCATCGGCTTCTTCGAGGTGCACCGTCCCTACCCGGGCGAGCTGTACCCGCCCGACGACCCCCACACGGTGGATGTCCCGGCGTGGCTCCCCGACAACGAGCACGTCCGCGCCGATCTCGCGGGCCTGCAGTCGGCCATCCGCATCGCCGACCGCGCCGTCGGGCGCATCCTCGACGCGCTCGATCGCACCGGTCTGGACCGCACCACGTGGGTCATCTTCACCACCGATCACGGGTTGGCGTTCCCCGGCGCGAAGTCCACGCTGTTCGACCGGGGGACCTCCGTGGCCCTCATCCAGCGCCTGCCGCGTGCGTGGGGTGTCGAGCCGGGGGTGTGCACCGAGCTCGTGAGCCATGTGGATCTCGTCCCGACGGTGCTCGAGGTCATCGGCGCCGAGCCCGACCCGACCGTGCACGGCACCAGTCACGCCCAGTGGCTGCTCGATCGCACGCCGACCCACGCGGACGCGGTCTACACCGAGAAGACCTACCACGACGACTACGACCCGATGCGCGCCATCCGCACCGACCGCTACAAGCTCATCGTCAACTACGAGCAGCGTCCCACCCTGCTGCTGCCGAAGGACATCGAGGACAGCCCCAGTCGGGCGGGGATCGGTGAAGACCACCTTCAGCCGCGCGCGGAGGTGGAGCTGTACGACCTCGTCGAGGATCCGCTCGAGAGTGTCAACCTCGCCGCGGACCCGGCGTACGCCGAGGTGCTGCGCGATCTCAGCGAGCGCCTTCGCGCCTGGCAGGAGCGCACCGACGATCCGCTGCTTGCCGGAGCGATCGCCCAGCCGGTGAGGGCGTGACCGACCGCGAGTGGTGGCGGACCGCCGTCGTCTATCAGATCTACGTCCGCAGCTTCTCTGACTCGGACGGCGACGGCATCGGAGACCTCGAAGGCGTGCGGGCGCGCTTGGACCATCTCGCCGCACTCGGAGTCGACGCGCTCTGGTTCACCCCCTGGTATCCGTCCCCGCTGCTCGACGGCGGATACGACATCTCGGACCACCGTGCCATCGACCCGCGTCTGGGCACGCTCGGCGACGCCGAGGCGCTCATCGCGGAGGCGTCCGAGCGCGGCATCCGCACGATCATCGACGTCGTGCCCAACCATGTGAGTGAGCAGCATCCGTGGTTCCAGGAGGCCCTCGCCTCCCCACCGGGCAGCGCCGCGCGGCAGCGCTTCTGGTTCCGGAAGGGTCGGGGCCCCGGCGGGGAGCTCCCGCCCACCGAGTGGGTGTCGCAGTTCGGCGGCGAGACCTGGACGCGCGTGCCGGACGGTGAGTGGTACCTGCACCTCTTCGATGCGTCCCAGCCCGACCTGAACTGGGGGCATCCCGACGTGTGGGCGGACTTCGACCAGACGCTGAGGTTCTGGTTCGATCGCGGTGTCGCCGGGGTGCGCGTCGACTCGGCCGTGCTGCCCATGAAGGATCCGGCTCTGCCCGAGGTCGGCGACCACACGCCGGGATCGCATCCCTTCGAAGACCGCGAAGAGAACCACGAGCTCTACCGGCATTGGCGTCGGATCGCCGACGAGTACGAGGGGCGGATGCTGGTCGGCGAGGTGTGGCTGCCGACGCCCGAGCGCTCGGTGCGCTATCTGCGAGCCGACGAGATGCACACCGCGTTCAACTTCGATCTGATGACGCAGCCGTGGGACGCCTCGGCCATGCGTGCGTCGATCGACGCCACGCGTGCAGCGCACGACATCGTCGGCGCGCCGGCCACCTGGGTGCTGTCCAACCACGATGTGACGCGTCCGGTCACCCGTTACGGCCGCGAAGAGAGCGGCTTCTCTTTCACCACGAAGCGGTTCGGCGTGCCCAGCGACCCGGTGCGCGGCCGACGACGGGCCCGCGCTGCGGCGCTGCTGGTGGCTGCGCTGCCGGGCAGCCTCTACGTCTATCAGGGCGATGAACTCGGTCTCGAGGAGGTGGACCTGCCCCGCGAGGCGATCACCGATCCGATGCACTTCCGCACCGGCGGCGTGGATCCCGGTCGCGAGGGATGCCGCGTCCCCCTGCCGTGGTCGGGCGATCGTCCTCCGTACGGATTCGGTCCGGGTCGCGAGACGTGGCTGCCGCAGCCCGATGGGTGGGCGGACCGCACCGTCGAGGCGCAGCGCGCCGACCCCGGCTCGATGCTGTCGCTCTATGTCGCCGCGCTGCGGATCCGCCGACGGGAACTGGTCGCGACAGACGAGTTCCGCTGGCTGTCGACCGGGGATCGGTCGGTGCTGGCATTCAGCCGCGGACGCATCACCTGCCTCGTCAACCTCGGCGACGAGCCGGCACCGCTTCCGCCGGGCTCGGTCGTGCTCGCCTCCGGCTCGGTCGAGGACGGCGACCTCCACCCCGACGATGCGGTGTGGCTGACCACCGGCCTCTGACCAGGCACCAGCCCGAGCAGCACGCCGGCGATCACGAGCAGGATGTCGGTGATGCACCGGCCCCACCCGGCGGCGACCGCCCGTGCGGTGCGCGACCGCCTCTGAGGGCGGGTCCGTACGGGGACTCCTGTCACGAACGGCCGCCCACTCCGTCGTGCCGAACTCCTGAGTTTCCGGGGCGGCTGGTTCACATCAGCCCGGATCGTCGCGGTGGCGGCCGTTTTCTCAGGAGTTGGGCACGGGTCCCCGCGCCTTCGCGGGCGAAACTCCACGGATCCGCGCCGCAGCACCCGCGAATCGGCCGATCCGGGGCCGGGGCGCGGCGGACCCGTGGAGTTCTGCACGCCGACCGGCCGCTCGCCGACCCGCCGCCGGCGGCCGCACCAGCCCGAGCAGCACGCCGGCGATCACGAGCAGGATGCCGGTGGCCTGCGGCATCCCGAACCTCTCCCCGGCGAGCGCGACGCCCAGCAGCACCCCGGTGACGGGGTTCAGCAGGCCGACCATGCCGACGGCCGCACCGGGCAGCCGTCGCAGGCCGGTGAACCACGCGGCGTACGCGACGGCGGTCGCGATGACGATGATGTAGGCGAAACCCAGGATCGCCCCGCCGTCGAGTGCAGGTGGCGCGCCCTCGACGATCACGGCCACGGGCACCACGACCAGTGACCCGGCGACCAGCTGCCACCCCGCCATCGTCAGCGGCGGTACGTCCTTCCCCCAGCGAGCGGTGAGCACGAAGCCGAGCGACGACGCGAGCATCGCACCGATCGAGGCGACCACGCCCCAGACATCGACGCGCCCGGTCGAGGGCTCCATCATGACGACGACGCCGAGCATGCCCAGCGCCGCGCCCCCGGCGGCGACCAGTCGAGGTCGCTGCTTCAGCAGCATCCAGCTCATGAGCATGAGGGCCGCGGCCGACGTCGACATGAGAGTCGCCGCGAGGCTCGAGTCCAGCCGCTGCGCGGCGATGTAGACCAGCACGTTGAGGCCGCCGACGGTGAGCGTGCCGGTCACGAGCGACTTCCACCACCACGATCCCGTCGGCAGACGGCGCATGATGAGCAGCACCAGGATGCCCGCGGGGAGCGAACGGATCACCGCACCCCACAGCGCGGCATCCGGCGGCAGAAGGTGTCGGGTCACGAAGTACGTGCTGCCCCACGCGATCGGGGCGATCGCCGTGATGGCGATCCAGCGGAACCATTTTGCTTCCATGGAAGACAATATAGCTTCCGCGGAAGGTATTGTCGAGACATGACCGCGCACCGACCCGACCGCGTCGACCGCATCCAAGAGCAGTGGGCGTCGATCCGCCCCGACCTCGACACGAGCCCGCAGGGCGTCATCGGACGGCTGCATCGGCTGGCGCACGCGCTGACCGACGAGCTGGTGGCCGTCTACCGCGAGCACGACCTCACCGAGGCCGAGTTCGACCTGCTGGCCTCGCTGCGCCGCTCGGGTGCGGCGGGCGAACTGCCCGCGGGCGAGCTCGCGGCCCACACGATGGTGACGACGGGCGGGCTGACCAAGCGCGTCGACCGGCTCGAGGCCCGCGGCCTGGTCGAGCGCAGCACCGCCGACGAAGATGCGCGGCGCAGGATCGTGCGCCTTACGCCCGCGGGCGTCGCGGTGATCGACGCCGCGTTCACCGCGCACATGGCCAACGAGCGCCGCCTGCTCGACGACCTGGGCGCAGCGGATGCCGCCGCCCTCGAGCCGATCCTCCGCCGCTGGCTCGCGCGCTTCGAAGGCTCCGTTGACGGATGATGCGTGATGCGTGATGATTGATGCATGCGCACCACGGTCACGATCGACGACGACGTCCTCGCCGCCGCCAAGCAGTTCGCGGAGGCGCGGGGCATCACGCTCGGCGAGGCGCTCTCGCAGCTTGCGCGGGCCACTCTGACAGAGCGCCGTCGCTTCGGCACGCGCAACGGGATCGTGCTGCTGCCGGCGCCGCCGACGGCCGGGCGACCGACGATGGAGGACGTCAACGCGCTGCGGGATGACACTCCGTGACGAGCCACCTGCTCGATGTCAACGTGGTGATCGCGCTCATCGATCCGCTGCACGTGCACCACGAACGCGCACATCGCTGGTTCGCGTCACGCGGCGACGATCCGTGGCACACGTGCCCGATCGTGCAGAACGGGGTCGTGCGGGTGGTCAGCCATCCGCGCTATCCGAACAACCAGCCCGCCCCGATCGTGATGGCGAGCCTGGCGAGCCTTGCGGCGCGAGACGGCCACGTCTTCCTCGCCGATTCGGTGAGCCTGCTCGACACCTCGATCCACACCGAGCGGCTGCTGGCCAGCGCCCAGGTGACCGATACCTACCTGCTACACCTCGCCGCATCCCACGATGCGCAGCTGGCGACCTTCGACCAGCGCATGGTCACCGCCACCGTCCCGTCGGGGTCGAAGGTGATCTGTCCGGTGCCCTGACGCGCCGGCAGACGGAGCCGACGGGGTCGACGCCGCCGGGAGGATCGCCCCCAGCGCCTAGAATTGACGGGTCCCCGAACCGTCTGCAGGATCACCGTGACCACTCAGCCCGAACACCGCGCGTCCGAGAGCGTCGAACCCGCCGCCACCGCGGCGAAGGTGCCGTCGCGCACGGCACCCGCGTTCACGGTGCGCCACATCCAGCTCATGCGGGCGCTGTTCGCGGCGATCGCCGCGGTCATGATCACCTTCAGCCCCGACCACTCCGCGGCCGTGGGGCTCGCCGTGTTCAGCGGCTTCGCGATCGCGACCGCCCTCGTGCTTCTGCTGGGCTCGTGGCTGGTGTACCCGAAGGGACGCCGCTGGCCGTGGCTGCTCTCGGGCTCGGTGACCGCCGTCGCGGGGATGGCCGCGAGCATGTATCCGGTCCGCACCGTGCTCGGGTTCTTCGTGGTCATGGTGAGCTGGGCGCTCGTGGCCGGTCTCATCGAGGCGCTGTCGGGCTGGTGGATGCTGCGGCACGACGTGACGCGGGGCGAGATGCCGCGCAGCGAGGCCCGCGACGCGATCGTCGTCGGCGCCCTCGGCGTCGTGCTCGCCATCGCGCTGCTGCTCGTGCCCGCCGGCTACGCCCTGCCGTACACGGTCGCCGAGGCGGATCAGACCTTCGTCCTCACCGGGATCATCATCGGCGTCGGACTCTTCGGGGGCTATGCCGCCATCGTCGCGGTGTATCTCGGGATCGCCGGCTTCTCGCCGCGCACCGACCCCCAGGTGGATGCCGCAGACCAGTCGGATGCCGGAGCACCCGCCGGCCGCGCCGCGACCGAGCCCCCGACGACCGAACGGAAAGACCTCGCGTGACCGAGCACAAGCCCTCCCGCCGTGACCTGCTTCGCCCGGTGCAGCTGCTGGCGCTCGCCTTCGGCGCCGCCGTCTTCGCCGGCATCGTCACGCTGGTGACGATGGGGTTCTTCCAGAACCGCACGTCGGACGAGGGCACGCGGGCGATCGTCGTCGCCCTGGTGGTGGCCGGCATCACGTTCATCGCGGTCCTGGTGATCGTCGCGCTGCTGCTGCTCGCGGTCGATCCGGCTCAGATCGCCAAACCCGTCGACCGCGCGGTGCTGCTCGACCCCGAGCCCGAATCCGACAGGCCCGACGCGCCCGGGAGCGACACCCCGAAGCCCTGACCTCGACCCCCTCCGGTCGAGCGGACGAGAATGCACGCGACACGCCGTGCGTAGCGGGCATTCCTGTCCGCTCGATGACGGGGCGGGGGCCGGGGTGGACGGGCGGGTCAGGCCTCGTCCACCAGCCGGGATGCCAGACCCGTGTAGGTCGCAGGGGTCAGGGCGTGCAGACGCTGCTTGGCGGCATCCCCGATGTCGAGGCCGTCGACGAACTCGGCGAGCTCGGCTGCTCCGACGCGGCGACCGCGGGTGAGGTCCTTCAGCATCGCGTAGGGGTCGGTGATCTGCGACCGGCCGGCAGTGATCTCCGCGCGAACGACGGTCTGGATCGCCTCGGCCAGCACCTCCCAGTTGGCATCGAGGTCGGCGTCGAGCACGGGCTGCGCGAGCGCGATCTCGCCGAGGCCGCGCTGCAGGTTGTCCAGCGCCAGCAGCGAGTGGCCGAACGCGACGCCGATGTTGCGCTGGGTGGTCGAGTCGGTGAGGTCGCGCTGCAGACGCGAGGTGACGAGCGTCTGCGACAGGGTGGCGAACAGCCCGCCCGAGATCTCGAGGTTCGCCTCGGCGTTCTCGAACCGGATCGGGTTGATCTTGTGCGGCATCGTCGACGAGCCCGTCGCGCCGGCCACCGGGATCTGAGAGAAGTAGCCGAGCGAGATGTAGGTCCACACATCGGTCGCGAGGTTGTGCAGGATGCCGCCGGCATGCCGGGCGCGGTCGTAGAGCTCCACCTGCCAGTCGTGCGACTCGATCTGGGTCGTGAGTCCGTTGAAGTCGAGCCCGAGACCCTCGATGAACGCACGCGAGAGTGCGACCCAGTCGGCGTCGGGCTCGGCGGCCAGGTGCGCCGACCACGTGCCGGTCGCGCCGGAGAACTTCGCGAGGTACTCCCCGCCTGCGATCTGATCGGCCACACGGGTCAGCCGCCGGGCGAAGACGGCGAGCTCCTTGCCCATCGTCGTCGGAGTGGCCGGCTGACCGTGGGTGCGCGAGAGCATCGCGGCGTCGCGGTGGCGCGCGGCGAGGGCGTCGAGTGAGGCGATCACGCCGCGCAGCGCCGGCATCCAGACCTGCTCGACGGCGCGGCGCACGGTGAGCGCGTACGAGGCGGAGTTGATGTCTTCGCTCGTGCACGCGAAGTGGGTCAGCTCGGCGATCCCGTCGAGACCGAGCTCTGCCAGACGGTGGCGGACGAGGTACTCCACCGCCTTGACGTCGTGGCGGGTGACGGCCTCTTTCTCGGCCAGCCAGTCGATCTCGACCTGGCCGAAGTCGAGGTACAGGCTGCGCAGCCGCGCCTTGTCGGTGTCGGCGATCGGCGTGGTGCCGAACAGCGAGTGGTCGGTGAGGGCGATCAGCCACTCGACCTCGACCTCGACCCGGGCGCGGTTGAGGCCGGCCTCTGAGAGGTGGTCGGCGAGCGCACCGACGGCGGCGCGGTAACGCCCGTCGAGAGGGCTGAGCGGCTGGGGGGGAAGAGCGGTCACGGTGCTCCGATCACGTCGCGGGTCGGATCGCGGGTTCGAGTTGCCGGAAGAGCGCCCGGCTCGCGCTCTCGATCATACCGAGCACCTCGTCGAACATTCCGGGGCCGGCATAGTACGGGTCGGGAACGTCGAGGGTGCGCGCGTCGGGGTCGAACGAGAGCAGCAGGGCGAGCTTGTCGGCGTCACCGTCGGTGCGGGCCCACCCGCGGAGGATCCGCTCGTGGGTGCGGTCGAGCGAGACGATCAGGTCGCTGCGGGCGAAGTCAGCCTGCGTGAACTGCCGGGCGCGGTGGTGGGTGCCGTCGTAGCCGCGGCGCTCGAGGGCGTCGATGGTGCGATGGTCGGCGCGCTCGCCCACGTGCCAGTCGCCCGTGCCCGCGCTGGTGGATGCGACGCGGTCGCCGAGCCCCGCGGCATCCGCGGCGGCGCGGAACACCACGTCGGCCATCGGAGAGCGGCAGATGTTGCCGGTGCAGACGAACACGACCCGGAACGGGTCGGCGGCACCGCTGGTCATGCCTTCCATTGTGTAGATTCCGCCCGCCCGTGCACAGGGCGACGGGCACCCCAGATGAGGAAAAGTTCACCGGAATCTCACCCGGCGCCCTTCCGGACGTCCACTCTCGCGCTCTACCTTGGCGAAGGGGCCGGCCGGCCCCGTTCCCACGAGGAGGATCCGTGCCACGTCTATCCCCACGCGCCGCCGTCGTCGCTCTGACCGCGGCCGCGCTCGCCGTCACCGGCTTCGTCGCCCCCACGGCGGCGACCGCCGCCGAGCCCACCGAGCCGTTCATCAGCGAGTACGTCGAGGGCTCGTCGACCAACAAGGCTGTCGAGATCTACAACCCGACCGGGTCGGCGATCGACCTCGCGGCGGGCGGCTATGCGTTGCGCGTCTTCTTCAACGGCTCGATGAGCGGAACCACCTTCGCGCTCACGGGATCGATCCCCGCCGCCGGAACCTACGTCTTCGCCGACAACCTGCTCGCGGGCTACGCGAACCAGACCACCGGCGCCGGCCTGTGGAACGGCGACGACGCGGTCGCACTGGTCAAGGGCGAGACGATCCTCGACGTCATCGGCCAGATCGGTACGGACCCGGGAACCGAGTGGGGCAGCGGCCTCACCTCCACCGGGGACAACACGCTGCGCCGCAACGCCGATGTCTGCGTCGGCGACGCGGACGGGAGCGATTCCTTCGACCCGGCCGCGCAGTGGACCGGCTACGCGCAGAACACCTTCGACGGCCTCGGCTCGCACACCGCTGACTGCGGCGACGTCGAGCCCACCGATCCGACCGTCGTGATCAACGAATTCGTCGCGAACCACACCGGCACCGATACGAACGAGTACATCGAACTGCTGGCCGACGGCATCACCGATCTCTCCCCGTACGCCGTGCTCTCGGTCGAGGGTGACGCGACCGCCACGAACTCGCCCACGGGCCTCGTCGACGCCGTCTTCACCTTCGGCGCACCCGACGCCGACGGGCGCGCGTGGACCGGGTTCCGCAACAACGCCATCGAGAACGGCACCATGACGCTCCTGCTGGTGACCGGCTCCATTCCGACGACGACCACCGACCTCGACGCCGACAACGACGGTGTCATCGACGCGGGCTTCGACTTCACGGTCGTCGACGCGGTCGCGGTCTTCGACGGCGGCGCCGGCGACCTGACGTACGGAGCGCCGGTGCTCGACACCGCCTTCGGCGGCGGCTTCGCCCCCGGCGGCGCGTCGCGCATCCCCGACGGCACCGACACCGACGCGGTGGCCGACTGGACGGTCAACGACTTCGATCTCGCCGGCGTCGAGGGCTTCCCGGGCTCGCTCGTCGACGGCGAGGCCGTCAACACGCCCGGCGCCGTGAACGCCACCGAGATCGAGGTCGACCCCGGCGACGGCGAGGCGGACTGCGACACCGCGGTCGTGACCATCGGCTCGGTGCAGGGCTCGGGCGCCGCGTCGCCCGCGGCCGGCACCACTGTCCACGTCGAAGGCGTCGTCACCGGTGACTTCCAGGCCGGCGGCTTCGACGGCTACTACGTGCAGGACGGCGGCGACGGCGACCCCGCGACCTCCGACGGCATCTTCGTGTACGCGCCCGGCGGCGATGACGTCGCCGTCGGAGACGTGGTGCACGTGGTCGGCGCGGTCAGCGAGTTCAACAACCTCACCGAGATCACCGCCGACGACATCGAGGTGTGCGCGACCGGCGCCGAGCTGCCCGCGGCCACCGAGCTGATCCTGCCGGCCACCGATGAGCAGCGTGAAGCGCTCGAGGGCATGCGCGTGACACTGCCGCAGTCGCTGGCGATCCTCGAATACTTCGAGTTCGGCCGCTTCGGCACGATCGACCTCGGCATCGACCGCCAGTACCAGCCGACCGCGACCTACCTCCCGGGCACGCCCGAGGCGGCGGCCGAGGCGGCGGCGAACCTTGCTGAGCGCATCACGATCGACGACGGCCGCTCGACGCAGAACCCCGACCCGGCGATCCACCCGAACGGCACCGAGTTCGCGCTCTCGAACACGTTCCGAGGCGGCGACCTCGTCACGGCGGCGACCGGCGTGCTCGACCAGCGCTTCGGCACGTATGCGATCCAGCCGACGCAGCCGGCGCAGTTCACGGTCGCCAACCCGCGGCCGGAGGTGCCCGAGGTGGGCGGTGAGGTGACGGTGGCGAGCTTCAATGTGCTCAACTACTTCACGACCGTCGACCCGACGCCGACGAACTCCAACGACGACGACTACACCCGCGGTGCCGACACCGCCGAGGAGCTCGCTCGTCAGCAGGCGAAGATCGTCGCCGCGCTCGCCGAGATCGACGCCGACGTGTTCGGCCTGATCGAGATCGAGAACAGCGGTGTCGCCGGCTTCCCGGGCAACGACACCGGCGCACCGAACACGGCGGTCGCGACGCTGACCGACGCGTTGAACGCGGCCGTCGGGGCCGGCACGTACGCCTTCATCCCGACGGGTCCGATCGGCACGGACGCGATCGCCACGGCGCTGCTGTACAAGCCGTCGACGGTCACGCCCGTGGGCGCGTTCCAGCTGATGGACGAGTCCAAGGATCCCCGCTGGCTGGATGCCCGCAACCGTCCGGGCCTGACCCAGACGTTCGCCGACGCAGACGGGGGCACGTTCACCGTCGTCGTCAACCACCTGAAGTCGAAGGGCAGCGCGTGTCCCGGTGACGCCGACCCCGAGCAGGGCAACTGCAACGTCGTGCGCACGCAGGCCGCCCAGGCGCTCGCCGACTGGCTGGCGACCGACCCGACCGGTCAGGGGACCGTCGGTCGCGAGCTGATCATCGGCGACCTCAACGCCTACGACAAGGAAGACCCGATCCGCGCGCTCACCGCGGCCGGCTACACGGATCTGCTCTTCGAGTTCCAGGGCGAGGACGCGTACACCTACGTGTTCGATGGTCAGCTCGGCTACCTCGACCACGCGCTCGCGGGCACCGAGCTGCTCGCCGACGTGACCGGGGCCTCGCCGTGGAACATCAACGCCGACGAGGCCAACCTGATCGACTACGACATGTCGTTCAAGCTGCCCGCCCAGGACGCGCTGTTCGCCCCCGACCCGTACCGGTCGAGCGACCACGACCCGGTGATCGTGGGCTTGGCGCTCACTCCGCCCGACACGACGCCGCCGACGATCGAGGCCGAGGCCGACCCGTCGTACGTCGTGCCGCCGAACAACAAGGACCGCGACGTCGAGATCCTCATCGAGGCGATGGACGACCGCGGCGACGTGACCGTCGAGCTCACGGACGTCGAGGTCACCGGCCCGCCGCGCGCCGGCTACACGCAGACCGGTGACACCACCTTCACGGTCGTCGCGGTCAACGGAGCGGTGTACCGCTTCACGTACACCGCGACCGACGAGGCGGGCAACACCTCGACGGCGACGGCCGTCGTGGTCGTGGGTGTGAAGGGCCTGCGCTCGCTGAGCTGACACCGGCCGAACGCGCACCGCGGGCGCCGCCTCCTCCACAGGGGGCGGCGCCCGCGTCTGCGTCCACAGCAGCCGTCTTCCTGCGCTCCGGTCCGCTCGCAGACGCCACGATGGCGGGATGCTGCGCGACACCTTCTGCGGCCCCGTCGACTCCGATCTCGCGGCCGCGGCCGCCCACCTCGCCCACGCCTCGGCGCACCTCGACGAACTCGCGTTCGTCGCGCGGGCGCTGCCGGCCACGACCGACTGGGACTCGGGGGCGGCCCGGGAGTTCCACACGCGTGCCGTGGAATGGATGGGGCGGGTCACATCGCTGCGCTGTCTCGCCGAGACGGCGCGGATCGACACGGAGCGCGCGCGCGACGCCTCGCGCTGGTGGGCGGACTGCGTGTGACCGGCGACGACCTCGAGATCCGCGGCGGCGGTGCGGTGGCCGTCGACACCGCGACGCTGCACGCCACGGCCGCTCGGTTCATGGCCGTCAGTGCCGAACTCGACGAGGTGTGGCGCACCGTGGGCACGGCGCAGATCGCCCTGATGACCCAACGCGTCGACAGCGGGAGCGCCCTGTCGGCGACCGCTCTGCTGGGGCGCGACCTGCGCGGTGCGATCGACGAGGCATCCGCCATCGCCGAGGCTCTGCGCGCCGCGGCGGCCGTCTACGAACTCGTCGAGTTGCGCGCCGAGCGCGATGCGGCGTTCCAGGCAGGAGACGTCGCCGCGCTCGCCCGGATCGACGCCCGCATCGGCGACCTGCGCGGCGACCACCCCGACGCGTTCGACGCGGCGAGGATGCTCGAGGTCGAGCGCGCCGTGATGTGGCCGTCCGAGTTGGTGCGGCAGGCGACCGAGACCGGCTTCGTGCTGGGCGAGGAGGCGGGGGTCCGCGGCGCGGTGATCGCCGGCGCCGTGAGCGGCTTCGGCACGATCGTGTTCGGCGCGGCGGCGGGCCTGTCACGGCGGGGCCTCGTCGCGCGCGACGCGCGCCTGACCGGTGTCGGCACCGCGCCCGCGACGCTCGTGCCGGTGACACCGAAGTCCGCCACGGCGGCGCCCGCGACCCTCGCCGCCGTCGTCGAGCGGATGCCCGGCGGCACGCCGTCGCGCGTGAGGGTCGAGCGCTACACGATGCCCGACGGCTCGAGGCAGTTCCTGCTGTACGTCTCGGGCACCAAGTCGGTCGGCGTCGGAGGGGCCGAGGCATGGGATGCGCAGTCGAACATCGAGCTCTACACCGGATCGTCGTCGGCCTCGTACGAGGCAACGCTCGCAGCGCTGAGGGCCGCGGGCGCGGAGCCGGGCGACGCCGTGCACGCGTTCGGCCACTCGCAGGGCGCGATGATCGCGTCGCATCTCGCCGTCGCCGGCGACTACGACACCCGCACGCTCGTCACTTTCGGCTCACCCGTCGAGGCCGATGTGGGACCCGGCACGGTGAGCGTCGGCATCCGTCACACCGACGACGCTGTCGCCGGCCTCGCGGGCGGCGGGCACATGGGCTCGGTCGGTGCGCCGGGCAGCTTCGTCGTCGAGCGGGTGAGCGACCCGGCCACGGGTGTGCACGACGTCGCGCTCGGAGCGCACCTGCTGCCCGCATACGCCGAGACGGCGGCGCTCGTCGACGCATCGAGCGATCCGCGCGTCGACGGGATCCGCGAGGTGCTCGCGGGGCTCGCCGAGGCGGACGACCTCGCCGTTTTCGAGTTCGGCGCGGTCCGCGGTGAGGTCAGTCCTTCTTCGGGCGCAGGATCAACCCGGCGAGCCAGTTGATCAGCGAGATGATGATGGCGGCGACCAGACCCCACCAGAAGTCCTCGACGCGCAGGCCCCAGTCCCAGAAACCGGTGATCCAGGCCGTCAGCCACAGCAGGAACGCGTTGATCACGAGTCCGATGAGCCCGAGGGTGAGGATGTAGAGCGGGAACGCGAGCACCTTGATGACGGTGCCGATGATGGTGTTCACCAGCGCGAAGATCGCCGCGACGAGCAGCAGCGTGAGGACGAGCTGCAGCGTCTCGCCCGGCGGGAAGGGGATCACCGACACCATCAGCGCCGGGATGAGGGTCACGATCCAGATGGCGAACGCATTGACGACGATGCGGATGAGAAAGCCCATAGCCGCACAGTCTGCCACGCCGGTACGGCGCCTCCTACACTCGGAGGGTGACAGACATCCCCGTGCGCGTCCGCCCCGAGATCGCCGCCCTCCCCCCGTATAAACAGGGCAAGCAGGCGGGCGCCGACGCCTTCAAGCTCTCCAGCAACGAGAATCCGTTCGACCCGCTGCCCGGCGTGAGCGAGGCCGTGGCGGCGGCATCCGCCTTCAACCGCTACCCCGACGCGACCGCGGGGCTGCTGCGCGCACGTCTCGCCGAGCGCTTCGGCGTCGGCGACGACGAGGTGCACGTCGGGGCGGGGAGCGTGTCGATCCTCGCGCAGCTCGTGCTGGCGACGTGCACCCCCGGCGACGAGGTGATCTTCGCGTGGCGCTCGTTCGAGGCCTACCCCTGGCTCGCCGTGCTGGCCGGCGCGAACCCGGTGATGGTGCCGCTTGCAGAAGGCGCCCGCCACGACCTCGACGCGATGGCCGACGCGATCACCGACCGCACACGCGTGGTCATCGTGTGCACACCCAACAACCCCACCGGACCCATCGTCACGCAGGCGGAGTTCGACGCGTTCCTCGCCCGCGTGCCGGACGACCTGCTGGTCGTGCTCGACGAGGCGTACGCCGAGTTCGTCACCGACCCCGACGCCGTCGACGGCGTGCGCCACTTCGCCCAGCCCAACGTCGTCGTGCTGCGCACCTTCTCCAAGGCATTCGGACTCGCAGGGCTGCGCGTCGGCTACGCGATCGGTCATCCGCGTGTGCTCGACGCGGCGCGCAGCACCACCATCCCGCTGTCGGTCACCGCTCATGCCGAGACGGCCGCGCTGGCGAGCCTCGACCACGAGGACGAGCTCATCGAGCGGGTCCGCATCGTCGGCGAGCGCCGCGACCGGCTGGCCGCAGGGCTGCGAGACCTCGGCTGGGACATTCCGCAGGCTCAGGGCAACTTCGTCTGGCTCGCCACCGGCGAGCAGACGACCGACGTCGCCGAGGCGTTCGACACCGGGGGTCTCATCGTGCGTGCGTTCGCGGGTGACGGCATCCGGATCTCGGTCGGCGAAGAGGAATCTGTCGAGAAGGTCCTAGGGATCGCGGCATCCGTTGTGAAGGACCTCCCAGAAGGCCATCCGGCGCGGCGGCTAGCGTAGAACGGTGACCTCGCCCTCGAACGACGACGGCCGCCTCGTGCGGATGCTGGCCGCGGACGGGTCCTTCGCCCCGACGCCGGCCGCCGAGCCCTATCTGGCACTCGTCGACGCGCTCGACGACGGCGAACTCGAGCAGTTCTACCGCGACATGGTCGTGATCCGGGCCTTCGACCGCCAGGCCACGAACCTGCAGCGCCAGGGCCAGCTGGCGCTGTGGCCGCCCAGTCTCGGGCAGGAAGCGGCGCAGGTCGGCTCGGTCCGCGCCGCTCGGGCGCAGGACCATGTCTTCCCGTCTTATCGCGAGCACGTCGTGGCCAAGGTGCGCGGGGTCGACCCCGTCGACATCATCCGTCTCATGCGCGGTCTCACCCATGGCGGCTGGAATCCCTTCGACCCCAAGAACGGCAATACGCACCTCTACACGCTGGTGCTCGGCGCGCAGACCCTGCATTCCACCGGGTTGGCCATGGGGCTCGCGTTCGACGGCCGATGCGGCAGCGGCGACCCCGACAGCGACGAGGCCGTCATCGTCTACTACGGTGACGGGGCGTCGAGCCAGGGAGACGTGCACGAGGCGATGGTGTTCGCCGCCAGCTATCGCACGCCTCAGGTCTTCTTCCTGCAGAACAACCAGTGGGCGATCTCGGTGCCCGTCTCCACCCAGTCGCGTTCGCCGCTCTACCGGCGCGGCGACGGGTACGGGATGCCGTCGATCCCCGTCGACGGCAACGATGTGCTCGCCAGCTGGGCCGTCACGCGCGCCGCGCTAGACGAGGCGCGTGCGGGCGACGGACCCCGGGCGATCGAGGCGATGACCTACCGACTCGGCGCCCACACCACCAGCGACGACCCCACCAAGTACCGCACCTCCGACGAGGAGCAGTCGTGGATCGAGCGCGACCCGATCGTGCGGATGCGGGCGTTCCTGACCACGCGTGGAGCCTCCGACGCCTTCTTCGCAGACGTCGAGGCCGAGGCGCAGGCGACCGCCGACGACACCCGCGAGCGCACCGTCGCGCTCGGATCGATCCCCGCCGAGATGATGTTCGACAGCGTCTACTCGGAGGAGCATCCGCTCGTCGACGCGCAGCGGCGGTGGCGCGCCGAGTACGAGGCATCCTTCGACGAGGGGGCGGGCGCATGACCGAGCTTCCCCTCAGCAAGGCGCTGAACGCGGGCCTGCGGGCGGCGCTGGCCGACTCCGATCGGGTGCTGCTCATGGGCGAGGACATCGGCCGCCTCGGCGGCGTCTTCCGCGTCACCGAGGGTCTTCAGGCCGAGTTCGGTGATCGGCGCGTGCTCGACACCCCGCTGGCCGAATCGGGCATCGTCGGCACCGCGATCGGCCTCGCCATGGCCGGATTCCGCCCGGTGTGCGAGATCCAGTTCGACGGGTTCGTGTTCCCCGCATTCGACCAGATCACCACCCAGCTCGCGAAGATGACCTACCGCCACGAGGGCGCGCTGAAGCTGCCCGTGGTGATCCGCATCCCGTACGGCGGCCACATCGGAGCGGTCGAGCACCACCAGGAGAGCCCCGAGGCGTACTTCACCCATACGCCCGGGCTGCGGGTCGTGAGCCCGTCGACCCCGAACGACGGGTACTGGATGATCCAGGACGCGATCGCCTCGGACGATCCGGTCATCTTCCTCGAGCCTAAGAGCAAGTACTGGCAGAAGGGCGAGGTCGACACCGAGTCGCGGGGCGCCGCGCTTCACGCCAGCCGCATCGTGCGCCGCGGCACCGACGTGACCCTCGTCGGGCACGGCGCCATGGTGACGACGCTGCTGCAGGCGGCCGCGCTCGCCGAGTCGGAGGGCACCAGCTGCGAGGTCGTCGACCTACGGTCGCTGTCTCCGGTCGACTACGGGCCGATCCTCGACTCGGTGCGGCGGACGGGGCGCATGGTCTATGCGCAGGAGGCTCCGGCGTTCACATCGCTCGGCTCCGAGGTAGCGGCCACCGTGATGGAGCGCGCCTTCTACGCCCTCGAGGCGCCGGTGCTGCGGGTGTCGGGCTACGACACCCCGTTCCCGCCTGCGAAGCTCGAGGGCGCGTACCTGCCCGACCCCGACCGCATCCTCGAGGCCGTCGACCGCACACTCGCCTACTGATCGCAAGGAGCACCGGATGAGCACTCAGACCTTCCTCCTCCCCGACGTGGGCGAGGGTCTCACCGAGGCCGAGATCGTGACGTGGCGCGTCGGCCCCGGCGACGCGGTCGTCGTCAACGACGTCATCGTCGAGATCGAGACCGCCAAATCGCTGGTCGAGCTGCCGTCGCCGTTCACCGGGACCGTCGGCGAGCTGCTCGCCGCCGAGGGCGACACGGTCGCCGTGGGTGCGCCGATCATCACGATCACGGATGCCTCGGCCGCAGAGACCACGATCGGCCGCACCGAGCACGGCGCTCCGCCCGAGACGCCCGCCGAGGGCGACGGTGCGGTGCTGGTCGGCTACGGCACGGGCGGTCAGGTCACTTCGCGCCGCCGCAAGCCCGCCGTCGCGCCCGACGAGCGCGTCGCGGCATCCGTCGGCGTCGTCGCCAAGCCCCCCATCCGCAAGCTCGCGCGCGACCTGGGCGTCGATCTGTTGACGGTCACTCCGAGCGGACCGGCCGGCGAGGTCACCCGCGAGGACGTCATGGGCCACGCGTCGCAGGCGAGCGTCTTCCGCAACATCCAGACGCCCGAGTGGGGCGAGGTGCGCGAGGAGTCGATCCCGGTCGCCGGGGTCGCGGCATCGACGGCGGACTCCGCCCCTGCTGCTGCGGCCGATGCGCACCGGGAAGAGACGATCGCGGTCAAGGGCGTGCGCAAGGCCACCTCGAGCGCGATGGTGCAGTCCGCGTACTCGGCGCCGCACGTCACGGTGTGGACCGACGTCGACGCGACGCGCACCATGGAACTCGTCAAGCGGCTGAAGGCCTCTGCGGATTTCGCCGACATCCGGGTCTCGCCGTTGCTCATCATGGCGCGTGCGGTCATCTGGGCGACACGGCGCACACCGATGGTCAACGCTGCGTGGGTCGATGGGCCCGACGGCGCCGAGATCCGGATGCGTCGGTACGTGAACCTCGGTATCGCCGCCGCCACCCCGCGCGGTCTGCTCGTGCCCAACATCAAGGATGCGCAGGATCTCTCGATGCGCGACCTCGCACGTGCGCTCGAGAGGCTGACCCACACGGCGCGGGAGGGGAAGACGACCCCCGCCGACCAGCAGAACGGCACCATCACGATCACCAACATCGGCGTCTTCGGAATGGACGCGGGTACTCCGATCATCAACCCCGGCGAGGCCGGGATCGTCGCGATGGGCACCATCCGTCAGAAGCCGTGGGTCGTCGACGGCGAGGTTCGTCCGCGGTTCGTGACGACGGTGTCGGGCTCGTTCGACCACCGCGTGATCGACGGCGACGGCATGTCCCGGTTCATCGCCGACGTCGCCTCGATCCTCGAGGAGCCCGCGCTCCTGCTCGACTGACGCGGTTCGACTCCGCGCAGGGGCCTCGCCTACACTCCACCGTGGAGTTCCCTGCTCCTTCGATGTCGCATCCCCCCGTCCGCAGACCATCGGAGTCGTCAATGGCGCGCGCTCAGTCCGATCCCACCCCGACCGGGGCCGCCCCGACCCGTTCAGCGGCCCGGGCGGCGAATCGGAGGGGCCCCTCGCGCATCCTCCTCGTGCTGGTGATCCTGCTCGCCGTCGCACTGGTCGCGGTGGCCGGTGTCGTCGCCGTCAAGGTCATCGGGGCGGGGGAGTCCGCCGCGGCACCGGGCGACGGGTGTCTTGTGGCCGACGTGAGGGTCGTCGCCGACCCCGCCGTCGCCGGCGCACTGGAGGCCGTCGCCGACGACCTAGGCGACTCAGACGCCGGATGCGCGCAGGCGACGATCACCGTGGAGGAGAGCGCGCAGACGGCCGCGGCGCTCGCGGGCGGGACGCACCCCGAATTCGACGTCTGGGTGCCCGACTCGGCGATGTGGCCGGCGTGGGCGTCGAGCCAGGCCGAGCTCGAGGGAGAGGAGGCGCCGATCGTCGTCGGCGACACGGTCGCCACCACGCCGGTCGTGTTCGCCGCCACCGAAGAGACGGCGGCCGCCCTCGAAGAGCAGCAGGCCGGCTTCTCGAGCTTCGCCGCTGCGCCGGTCGCGGCGGTGCTGCCCGATCCGACGACGGTGGCGTCCAGCTCGGCGGCCCTTCTGGCGCTGCAGACCGCTCTCGCCGGCGATGCCCGCACGTTCACCGGCATCGTGCTGGGTCTGGCGACCGGCGTCGTGCCCACCGCCGACGATGCGCTCGCGGCCGCATCGGCCGCACCGTCGCCGACCGTCGCCGTGACGACCGAACAGGCCGTGCACGCGTTCGACGCGGCAGAGTCCGCCGACCTGGTCGCGGTGTATCCGGCCGATGTGAACGCCGCCGTGAGCGTGCCGTTCGTGACCGCCGGCAGCGCCTCGGATGAGACACTCGCCGCCGTCGCGACGCTCTCGGCCGCCGTCGCCGACGCCGAGGACGTGCTCGCCGAGTTCGGATTCCGCACGGCCGAAGGCGCACCGGCGGAGTCGTCGGCATCCGACACGGCGGATGCCGCATCCGATCCGGTCGACAGCGTCAACCAGGCCGAGGCGCTGCGTACCTGGCAGGTGCTCACGGCGCCCTCGCGGATGCTCTCGCTCAACGATGTCTCCGGATCGATGGACGAGCCCGCCACCGCCGACCTGAGTCGCATCGATCTGTTCGAGCAGGCTGCCGTGCGCGCCATCAATTCGCTGTCGAGCGACTCGTCGATCGCTTCGTGGGTGTTCTCGAGCCGACGCATCGGCGGACAGGACTGGCAGGAGGTCGTGCCGATGGGGCCGCTGAGCGACCCCGCCCACAAGCAGGCCATGATCGACGCGGCCAACGGGCTCGACGGTCTCGTCGGCGGCGGCACCGGACTGTACGACAGCGTGCTCGCCGCTGTGAGCTACATGCGCGAGACGTACGTCCCCGGCCAGGTGAATCTCGTGCTGCTGAACACCGACGGCTTCAATGAGGATGACGACGGTCTCGATCTGTCGGCACTGCTCGCCGAGCTTGAGAAGCTGCATGACCCCGCCAATCCCGTCGCGGTCATCGCGATCGGATACGGTCCCGACACGGACCAGTCGGCGCTCGAGCAGATCGCGGCCGCCACCGACGGTGCCGCCTACCAGGCGCTCGAGCCCACCGACATCACAACGGTGCTCGTGGATGCCGTGACCCAGCGCGGCTGCCGCCCCTACTGCGGCTGAACCCGGACGTCCGCGCGCACGAGCAGGGAGTGCGGCGCGAGTGTGCGCGGACGCCGGAACAGGATCAGCAGGCTGATCGCGAGAAGTCCGCCGAGGGTGCCGGCGACGATGTCGAGCATGGTGTCCTCGAGCCCGTTCTGCGAGGTCGTCGCAAGGAGGGCATCACTGGCGAACTCGCAGATCTCCCACGCGGCGGCGAACGCCATGGGAGTCAGCTGGATCACCGTGAGGCCGAACCAGACCGGCAGGGCGACTCCGAGGTGCTCCTCGACGCGCCGCACGCCGAGCATGCCGAGCCAGGCGAGCATCACGCCCGAGTCGAAGTGCACCAGAGTGTCCCAGTCGGGGATCCACCCGTAGACGTGCAGCGCCGAGCCCATGAAGGGCCCGGCCACGATGAACAGGATGTAGTGCACCTGGAGGGGCCGCGGCAGTGAGGTGCGCGCGATGACCTCCAGCAGTGCCGGCGCCCACAGGGCCGGCACGAGCAGCAACGCGAGCGCGAGCTGAGCGGGGTAGCCGATCGCGAGCAGCACGGCCGCGGAGACGATCATCGCCGCCTGGAACGGCAAAGCGAGCAGGAGGGAGCGCCGCAGGAAGGCAGAGCGGGGCGGTCGGGCGGATGCCGCGCCCGCGTCCGGTCGCGAGGGTGTCGCCATGGGCCGATCCTCTCGCAGCATGGCGGCCGAGCGTACTCAGGCGCCGCCGGGATCACCGATCTGATTATGAGAACGATTATCGCTCACGCTAAAGTCGATCCATGACTTCATCGAGACGCACCCTCGCCCTGCTGGCCACGGGAGTCGCGGCCACCGTGGCTCTCGCCGGATGCTCGACCTCGACCCCGGCGGCTTCGCCGAACGCGACCGGCGGGAGCGACGACACCATCCGCGTCGTCACCTCCACCAACGTGTACGGCCAGGTGGCGCAGGAGATCGGCGGCGACGTCGTCACGGTGACCCCGATCATCACCTCGACCGCGCAGGATCCGCACGAGTACGAGGCCACAGCCCAGGACCAGCTCGTGGTCGCGGAAGCCGACCTGATCGTCGAGAACGGCGGTGGCTACGACGGCTTCATGGACGCCATGATCGAGGCGACCGGCACCGAGGCGCCGGTGATCACGGCTGTCACCTTCAACCACGACTACCCCGGCGACGAGGGCGACGAGCACGACCACGCCGAGGAAGAGGGCGACGACCACGACCACGCCGAGGAAGAGGGCGACGACCACGACCACGCCGAGGAAGAGGGCGACGACCACGACCACGCCGAGGAAGAGGGCGACGACCACGCCGGCCACGACCACATCGAGGGCTTCAACGAGCACGTCTGGTACGACCCGCACACGATGGAGCACGTCGCCGAGGCCATCGCCGAGGAACTCGCGGTGCTCGACCCCGACAACGCCGAGCTGTTCGAGCAGAACGCCGCGGCGTTCATCGAGGGCGTCGAAGGTCTCGAGGCATCGCTCGACGAGATCGCGGCCTCTCACGGTGGTGCCGGAGTGTTCGTGACCGAGCCGGTGCCGCTCTACCTGACAGCGGCGGCCGACCTCGACAACCTCACCCCCGACGAGTTCAGTGAGGCCGTCGAAGAGGGCCAGGACGTCCCGCCCGCGACCCTGCTGGAGGCCATCGAGATCCTCGAGAGCGGCGATGTCGCGGTCGTCATCGCGAACTCCCAGACCGGCGGCGCAGAGACGACTCAGGTCATCGACACGGCGACGGCGCAGTCGATTCCTGTTCTCGAGTTCTCGGAAACGCTGCCGGAGGGCCAGACTTACATCTCGTGGATGGAGCAGAACATCGGCGACCTCGAGGCGTCGCTCGCCCGATGACGGGCGACCCCTCGTCGGGGGTGCCGCTGCGGATCCGCGGGGCCGCGCTCCGACGAGGGCAGCGAGAGCTGTGGGCGGGGCTCGACCTGGACGTGGAACCCGGCGAGTTCATCGCCGTGCTCGGGCCCAGCGGATCGGGCAAGACCACGCTGCTTCGCGCTCTGCTGGGTCTCGAAGAGGTCAGCGCGGGCACTGTCGAGGTCGCCGGCAGCCGCGTGCGCGGGCGCGGCAACCGCCGGATCGGCTACGTGCCGCAGCAGAGACCGCTCCCGCCCGAGACCTCGCTGCGTGGGCGGGATCTCGTCGGGCTGGGCGTCTCAGGCCACCGATTCGGCTTTCCCGTGCCGCGCCGCGCCGACCGCGCGCGCGTCGACGCACTGGTCGCCGAAGTGGGGGCGACTTCGTTCGCCGACCGACCCGTCGGCGAACTCTCGGGCGGCGAACAGCAGAGACTCCGCATCGGCCAGGCGCTGGCCGACGACCCGGTGGTGCTGCTCTGCGACGAACCGCTGACCAGTCTCGACCTCGCCAATCAGCGCGCGATCGTCTCGCTCATCGACAGTCATCGCCGTGCGCGCGGAACGGCGGTGCTGTTCGTCACCCATGACATCAACCCGGTGCTCGACGTCGTCGACCGCATCCTGTACATCGCGGGGGGCAGCTTCATGCTGGGTTCGCCCGACGAGGTGCTCGACAGTGACGTGCTCACCCGCCTGTACGGGGCGCCCGTAGAAGTGCTCCGCGCGGGAGGGCGTCTGGTGGTCGTGGGCGCGCCCGACGCCGAAGCCGCCCACCACCACCACAGCGAGGCCGCCGAATGAACTGGGCGGACATCGTCGATGCCATGTTCGGCGGACTGCCCAAGTACGGGGCGATCCTCGACCTCGTCTCGAACTCGGTCATCGCCGGAGCGGTGCTGGGGCTCGTGGGGGGCCTGATCGGCGTCTTCGTGATGCAACGCGACATGGCGTTCGCCGTGCACGGTATCAGCGAGCTGTCGTTCGCGGGCGCGGCGTTCGCGCTGCTGATCGGGTTCGACGTCGTGACGGGATCCCTTGTGGGGTCGCTCCTCGCGGCGGGCCTCATCGGCTGGCTGGGTGCGCGGGCACGTGACCGCAACTCGTTCATCGGCGTGCTCATGCCCTTCGGGCTGGGGCTCGGCATCCTGTTCCTCTCGCTCTACAGCGGGCGCAGCGCGAACCGATTCAGCCTCCTCACCGGGCAGATCGTCTCGGTGCAGAACGCACAGCTCGGGTGGCTGATCGTGATCAGCGCCGTCGTCCTGCTCGGCCTGCTGCTGATCTGGCGTCCGCTGCGCTTCGACTCGCTCGATCCCCAGTCGGCGGCCGCGCGCGGTGTGCCCGTGACGGCGGTGTCGTTCGCCTTCATGCTCCTGCTCGGGCTCATCGTCGCCGTCGCGATCCACATCATCGGCGCCCTGTTGGTGATGGCGCTGCTCGTGACCCCCGCCGCAGCCGCGATGCGGGTCTCGTCCGGACCGGTCTCCGTCCCGCTGCTGGCCGCGACCTTCGGCTTCGTATCGGCCGTCGGCGGCATCCTCCTCGCCATCATGGGCACACTGCCGGTGAGTCCGTACATCACGACGATCTCGTTCCTCATCTACGTCGCGTGCCGCATCGTCGGCAGCAGGCGCGGTCGGGTCACGCGCGTGCGCTCCCAGCCCGCGCCGAGGACGCGCGGCTAGACTCGCGCGCATGGCCCAGCGGAAGACATGGCAGCGCGAGCGCGTGCGTGAAGCGCTGTCGGATGCCAGCGGCTTCGTCAGCGCCCAGACGCTGCACGCCACCCTGCGCGACGAAGAGACCGGCATCGGGCTGGCCACCGTGTACCGCGCGCTCGCAGGCCTCGCCGCGGAGGGCGCGGCGGACTCGCTGCAGAGCCCCGACGGCGAAGCGCTCTACCGCGCGTGCGTCAGCGAGGGCCACCACCACCATCTGATCTGCCGGTCGTGCGGTCTCACCGTCGAGATCGAGGCGCACGACGTCGAGCAGTGGGCGCGCGCGACGGCCGAGCGCCACGGATTCACGCGCGCCGAGCACATCGTCGACATCTTCGGCCTGTGCGAGACGTGCGCGCGAGAGACGGAACGTGACGCGGGCTGACACCGGTGTGCGGCGCGACGCCCCGCGGCGACCGCAGCGCACCGGAATGGCACTGCTGCTGGGCGTCGGCGTCGTCGGCGCGCTCTTCCTGATCGACGCGTTCGCCCCGCAGCTGTTCGAGGCCTCCCTGCCGACCCGGGCGCAGGACGGACTCACCCTCGCGATCAGTGTGCTCATCGAGTCGCTGCCGTTCGTCGTGCTCGGCGTCATCCTGTCGATCGTCGTGCAGGTCTGGGTTCCGCCGGGGGTCTTCGAGCGGTGGATGCCGCGCCGGGCATGGGCTCGCCGGGCCGTGCTGTCGCTGCTCGGCATGTTCATCCCGGTGTGCGAGTGCGGCAACGTGCCGTTCGCCCGCGGTCTGCTCATGCGCGGGTTCTCGGTGCCGGACACGCTGACGTTCCTCGTCGCGGCGCCGATCGTGAACCCGATCGTCATCATCACGACGCACCAGGCGTTCGGGTTCGACGACGGGATCCTCGTCGTGCGGCTGCTCGGCGGCTATGCCATCGCGAACCTGATCGGCTGGCTCTACAGCCGCCATCCGTCGCCCGACGCCCTGCTCACCCAACGGTTCCGCGACACGTGCGATCTGGTCGTCCACGAGCCGGGCGGCCGGGGGCGCCGCAGCCTCGCGCAGTTCGTGATCGAACTGCGCGCCGTGATGCCGGCGCTCGTCATCGGCTCGGCGCTCGCGGGCGCCGTCCAGGTGCTCGTCCCGCGCGAGGCCCTGCTGGCGATCGGATCGAACCCCGCACTGTCGATCGTCGCGATGATCGCGCTGGCGATGGTGGTGTCGATCTGCTCGAACGTCGACTCGTTCTTCGCGCTGTCGTTCGTCTCGACCTTCACGCCCGGCTCGATCGTGGCCTTCCTGCTCGTCGGCCCGATCGTCGACGTGAAGATGCTGGCGCTGCTGCGCACGACGTTCACGACCCGCACGCTGGTCGGGATCTCGACCGTGGTGATCCTCAGCGCGTTCGCCATCGGATCGGTGGTGAACCTCGTTGTCTAGGACCCAGGCCCTCGCCACGCGCTGGCTCGGAGTCGGGCTGGCCACGATCGTCGCCGTCGTGACGGTCGCCCTGGCGCTCACGGGGCGACTCGGTCTCTACATCAATCCCGATTCCGCATGGTTCGCCGTCTCGATGGCCGTCCTGGTCCTCGTCGGAGCGGTCGCATCGTTCACCCTGCCGCTCGGGGCGGAGGCCGATCACGGCCACGACCACGGCGACGCCCCCGAGCACGGCGGCGCCGATCACGACGACCACGACCACCACCGACCGAGCCGGGCGGGTGCCGTCGCCACCGTCGTCGGCGGCGCTGCGGCATCCGCCATCGTCGTGCTGACGCTCGTGCTGCCGCCGACCTCGCTCTCGATCGAACTCGCGATGGCGCGCGACGTCGGCGCACCGCCGCTGTTCGCAGGCCAGGATGTCGTCACGCTCGCCACCACCGGCGATACCGAGTCGTTCGGGGTCGGAGAGTGGTCGTCGGTGTTCGCCACCACCACCAATCCCGAGGCGTTCGACGGCGATCCGGTGACCCTCATCGGGTTCGTGACCCCGGGCGATGCGGCCGACTTCGGCCTCTCGCGTCTGGTGATCACCCACTGCGTGATCGACGCCCAGCCCGCGAGTGTGCCCGTCCTCGCGCAGTCCGACGTTCCCGAGACGGGCCAGTGGGTCGAGATCACCGGCACCGTCCGATCGAGCTCGGACGGCCGCCTCGCGGTCGTGGCCACCACCGTCGAGCAGATCCCCGAGCCGCAGGATCCCTATGAGTACTGAACAGGGCGACCGGCGACAGGGTCGGGGTCGCCGCCGCAGCCGCGCCTTCGTGGCGGGCTTCTCGGTCGTCGTGGCCGTGCTGGCGGTCGTCGGGCTCGGCACCGCCGCGGCATCGGTGGCGATCGGCCCACGCGTGACGTCGGTCGACGTCGACCCGAGCGCCGCCGTCGCGGCATCGGGCTCTCGTCTGATCGTGACGCTGTCGCAGTCGGTCGCCGAGGTCGACCCGTCTCAAGTGAACGTGAGTCCCGAAACGCCGGTCGAGGTCGACACCTCGGGTCGCAGCATCGGCGTGCGCTTCACCCTGCCGCTGTGGGACGAGACCGAGTACACGGTCACGATCGAGGGGGTCGAGGGGATCGGCGGCGGCTCGGCGACCACCGTCGTGGAGTCGTTCACGACCCCGCCGCTCGGCGACTTCCTGCTGCAGCGCGGCGACGGTGAGGACACGATCTTCTTCACCGGCATCGACGGCGAAGAGGCGGTACCCGTGTACACGCATCCGCACATCGAGGACTTCCGTGCCACCGCGGCGCACCTCGTCGTCTCGGTGCTGACCCCGGAAGACACCGCGGCACTCATCGTGACGGACCGCGACGGCGAGGGAGCGCGCGAGCTGCCGCTGCCGGGCTTCGGCTTCATCTCCAATCTGCAGGTCGCCGATCGCGGCGAGACCATCGGGTACACCTTCACGGATGCGTCCGTCGGCGAGGGACGGGGCGACGAGAGCATGCTCTACACCGCGTCGGCACAGGAATCGGCCGGCGCCGACGCGCCGGTGGCGGTCCAGGTGTCAGGGGCGGACCCGCGGGTCGCCGACTTCCGATTCGTGCCGGACACGGCCAGTGTGCTGCTGCTCTCGTTCGACGGAACACTGCTGCTCACCGACGCCACCGGCGCGAACGCGACGGCACTCGGCTCGGCTCTCGAGATCGACGGCATCGCGCGCGGCACCAGCGTCGCCGTCGTCAACCGGTTCGATGCGACGGTGCAGATCGACCTCACCACGGCCGAAGAGCAGCAGCTCGTCGAGGCCGACCCGGACACCGGACCGATCAGCGCCGTCGCACCGCTGCCGGACGGTGCCACGCTGCGCACGAACGCGCTGTTCGACGCCGACGGCGTGCTCATCGGGTCGGCGATCACCCACGTCGCCGTCGACGGGACGGCGACGCCGATCACCGTGTTCGACACATCCGACGCGGTGATCCAGACGTGTGTGTCGCCGAGCGCGCGCTATGCGGCCATCCTCGTGGCTCCGGATGCCGCCTCGAACCCCTACGACGAGTACCTGCTGCCGTTGCCGCAGCAGGTCGAGACACGCATCGTGCAGATCGCCGATGCCGAGCCGGTCGTCTCGCTCGCCGGTTCCTCGATCTCGTGGTGCCAGGTGCCGCCGCAGTAGCCGACGTCACAGCGTGGGGGCGACGTCCTCGTCGTCGGTCTCGGCCTTCGAGCGCGGGGGGACGGTCGTCGGCAGCCCACGCGAGAGCATCAGCCCCAACGCCGTGAGCGCGAAGATGAGGAACAGCGCCTGGCGCAGCGACTCGAGCTGCGCGTCGGCGTAGATCTGCGCGACCGAGGCGGCATCGTCGGCGGTGGCACCGGCATCGGTCAGCGCGTCCTCGGCCTGCTGCTGCGAGATGATCGGCGCGCCGGTCTGGGTCGCCTCGATCACCTGCGCGCGCACGTCATCGCTGAGGTCGGTGCTCGTCGAGACGGCGTTGGTGAATCCCGTCGTCAGGAACAGAACGAAGACCGAGCCGACGATCGCCGTTCCGAACGACGATCCGAGGTTCTGGAACGTGCCCTGAAGACCGCCGACCTCGGAGGTGTCGTCCTTCGAGACCGCCGACATGTTGACGTTGCCCAGCTGCGAGGCGAGCAGGCCGAAGCCGGCGCCGACGATGAACATGCCGATGCCGAACAGGACGCCGGCGAGGTCGGGCTGCACCGCGATGACGATCACGCCCAATCCGATCGCGAGGGTGATCTGGCCGACCCGGCCGAGATACCACGCCGACTTCGTCGTCGACAACCGCGAGCCGAGCATCGAGAACACGATGAGCCCCACCGAGAGCGGCAGGATCTTCAGCCCGGTCTGCAGCGCGTCGAAGCCGAGTATCGTCTGCAGATAGACCGGGACGACGAAGAACAGCGCCGCGATCGCGAAGTACTGGGCGAGGAACATCGTCAGTCCGCTGCGCAGCGCCTTGATCCTCATGAGACTCACCCGCAGCAGCGGCACGCGGCCCGTCGCCTCGAGGCGCTGTTGGCGTCGCAGGAACAGCCACAGCACGAAGATGCCGAGCATGACGAGGTAGGCGACCGGCGAGATGCCGAACGGGGCGATGGTCACGTCGCCGATCTGCGGCGGGGCGAGGGGGGTGATCCAGCCCCACGTCTTGCTCTGCAGCACACCGAACACGAGCATCGCCATACCCGATGCCGACAGCACGACGCTCCACACATCGACGCGCAGCGTGCGGTCGCCGGGCACGTCCTTGATGCGGCCCGAGACGATGAGCACGACGATCATGACGATCGTCTCGGCGACGAAGACGTACCGCCACGACGCGTAGGTGGTCACGAGGCCGCCGATGAGCGGGCCGGCCGCCGCGGCGAGTCCGGTGACCGCCCCCAGCGCCGAGAAGGCGATGACGCGCTCGCGGCCCGCATAGTTGATGGCGGCCAGTGCCGCGATCGCCGGGATCACCAGCACCGCGCCCAGGCCCTCCACGAGTGACCAGCCGAGCAGCAGCACGGTGAGGTTCGGGCTGAGCGCCGTCGTCAGCGATCCGAGACCGTAGATGACCGAGCCGATGCGGAACGTGCGCGCGCGCCCCCACTTGTCGCCGAGCTTGCCGCCGGTGAGCATGAACGCCGCCATCGTGAGGGCGTAGAAGGTGATCGCCGCCTGCATGCCCGAGATGTCGGTGCCGAGGTCTTCGGCGACCGTCGAGATCGAGACGTTCATCACCGTGCTGTCGAGGATCATCACGAATTGCGAGCAGCTCAGCAGAATCAGTACGAACCAGCGACCCATGGAGGTCACAGTAGCGGTCGGGCTCCGCGTCGCGCAGACCTAGACTCGGCGGCATGTCAGGCGAGCAGATGAGGGATGCCACCCGCGCCGACCTCGTCGGACTGCCGGTCGAGGTCGCACCGCGTCTGCTCGGCGCCCACCTGACCGCGATCGTCGACGGAGCCTCGGTGACCGCTCGGCTCACCGAGGTCGAGGCGTACCACGGGCTCGGAACCGGCCACGCGCCCGACCCGGGTTCGCACGCACGGATGGGTCCGACGCCGCGCAACGCCACGATGTGGGGCGAACCCGGGAACCTGTACGTGTACCTCAGCCACGGCATCCATTCGTGCGTGAACGTGGTGTGCGGGCCGGCGGGTGTCGCGGGCGGGATCCTGCTGCGCGGCGCCGAGATCGTCGACGGGGTGGATGCGGCGACCCTGCGGCGCCCCGCCGCCAAGACGCCGCGTGACCTCGCCCGGGGGCCCGGCCGACTCGGGGAGGCCCTCGGGCTGCGGCATCCCGTGCATGACGGCATCGATGCGATCACCGGGGTGCCGCACGCGGGTGCGACCGCGCGGCTGTCGCTGCGGGTGGATCCGATCGGCGAGGTCGCCTCCGGCCCGCGCGTCGGTGTCGCGGGCGTGGCGGGGACCGACGTCTTCCCCTGGCGGTTCTGGATCGCAGGCGACCCCACCGTGTCGCCGTTCCGGTGGGGACGCGGGGCCGGTCCGGTGTAGCCGACCGGCCCGCGGCATCCGCCGTGCTAGACTGGCTCTTTGTCTGCGCGCACTCCTGCACGCAGTTCGCACCCAACCACCTCCATCCGGCCGGATTCGGCGGGATGACGCGCGGGTGCAGACAAGGGATCTTGGGTGGGGCCGTCCGGCCTCACGGTATTGAAGGAGACACCACCATGGCAGCAGTGTGCCAGGTGACCGGAGCGGTTCCCGGCTTCGGTCACAACATCTCGCACTCGCACCGCCGGACGAAGCGCCGCTTCGACCCGAACGTGCAGAAGAAGACCTACTTCGTGCCCTCGCTCGGCCGGAAGATCACCCTCAACGTGTCGGCCAAGGGCATGAAGGTGATCGACGCCCGCGGCATCGAGTCGGTCGTGAAGGACCTCATCGCGAAGGGTGTGAAGCTCTGATGGCGAAGAAGTCCCAGGACGTCCGTCCGATCATCAAGCTGCGTTCGACCGCGGGCACGGGGTACACCTACGTGACGCGCAAGAACCGCCGCAACAACCCCGACCGCATCGTGCTCAAGAAGTACGACCCGGTGGTCCGCAAGCACGTCGAATTCCGAGAGGAGCGCTGATCATGGCGAAGAAGAGCAAGATCGCGCGCAACAAGCAGCGCGAAGAGGTCGTCGCCCGTTACGCCGAGAAGCGCGCGGAGCTGAAGAAGCAGCTGGTCGACCCCACCTCGACCGACGAGCAGCGCGAGGCCGCCCGCCTCGGCCTGCAGAAGCTTCCCCGCAACGCCTCGCCGGTGCGCCTGCGCAAGCGCGACGTCATCGACGGTCGCCCGCGCGGCCACCTGTCGAAGTTCGGCATCTCGCGCGTGCGCTTCCGCGACATGGCCCACCGAGGCGAGCTGCCCGGTGTGACCAAGTCGAGCTGGTAAGCCCCCGTCGTCTGTGAAGGCCCGGAGTTCCTCGGAGCTCCGGGCCTTTCGCGTCCCGTCCGCTGCGCTGCGCCGACTCCACCTGCCGTGAGCCGACGGCCGCCTCGGGCGGCCTTCACATCGGTCACATCGGTCACATCTGCACCCGACACGCCGTCCGCCGATCGCGAAACCCGCGGAAATACGCGGAATTGCGGGCCTTTTCGGGTACATTCGAGGCGGTCGATCCGACCAGCCGGGGGGCACGTGGTCCGCCGGTCCGAGCAATGAACGAGGGTGGCGATCCGCCCCCTCTGGAGGACAACCACAATGGCTGACAAGTCCATCACCAAGACCGAGCTCGTCGCGAGCATCGCCAGCGCGACGGGGCAGAGCCAGTCCGCCGTCTCGAGCGTTCTCGACTCCCTCTTCTCCACCGTCTCCGAGGCGGTCGCCAAGGGCAGCAAGGTCTCGATCCCCGGCTGGCTCTCGTTCGAGCAGGTCGCCACCTCGGCCCGCACCGGCCGCAACCCGCAGACCGGTGAAGAGATCAAGATCCCCGCCGGCAAGCGCGTCAAGGTCACCGCCGGCTCGAAGCTCAAGGCTGCGGTCAAGTGACGCGACCCGGTTCGATGCGCGCGTAGCGTGCGTTGAGGCGGGTCGCGTGAGATCGCCCTTCGACACAACGCCGGCGGCGTCACTCAGGAACCGTGGCGCCGAAGGCGCGTAGCGAGATCTCACACGAGCCGACCGAAGGGGATGCCGCCATCGCGGCATCCCCTTCGTCATGCCCGCCTAGAGTGGTCTGGTGATCACCCCCCGCGCGTTGCGGGCCCTCGGCCCCGCGATCCTCGTGACGGTCGCGCTCGCGACGTTGATCTGGGGGCTCGCCTTCGGGGGCGGCGCCGAACCGCTGGTCATCGCCGACCCCGGGCCGGTGGCTCGATGGGGCCTGCCGATCGCGAAGCTCTTCGTCAATCTGGCCGCCGCGGGCATGGTCGGCACCCTCGTCACCGCGCTGTTCACGCTGAAGGCCGGCGAGCGCCCGTTCGACACCGCATTGGATGCCTCCTCGGCATCGGCCGCCGTGTTCACCGTCGCTGCCGCGACCACCGGGTTCCTCACGTTCATGGACGCGTTCAACCCGGTCCTCTCGCTCGGCCCCGAGTTCGGCGCCCAGCTGGGGCGCTTCCTCATCGACACCGAGGTGGGTCGCACCTGGCTCATCACGACGATCTCGGGGGCGACGATCACGGTGCTCGCCTTCGCGGTGCGCTCCTGGACGCCGTCGCTGCTGGTCGCGATCCTGGCGATCGCGACGCTCGTGCCGATGGGCACCCAGGGGCACTCCGGTGAAGAGGCGAACCACAACATCGCGGTCATGGCGCTCGTGATGCACATCATCCCCGCCGCGATCTGGCTCGGCGGTCTGATGCTCATGGTGCTGGTGCGGCCGCTGCTGTCGCGGCCGCAGCAGGTCACGGCGCTCGGCCGGTACTCGACGATCGCGCTCGTCGCCTTCATCGTCGTCGCGGTGTCGGGAACGGTGCGTGCGTGGGTCGGCGTGGGCAGCTGGGAGGGCCTGTTCTCGCCGTACGGCGTCATCCTGGCGCTCAAGATCGTCGCGCTCGTGGCGATGGGCCTGCTCGGCGCGTACTACCGACGCAGACTGATCGCCGGGCTCGCCCACGACGACTCGTCACGGCGCTTCTGGGGACTCGTCGCGTTCGAGCTCGCCCTCATGGGTCTCGCATCCGGTGCTGCCGCGGCGCTGGCGCGCACGCCCCCGCCCTCCGACGCGGTGCTGCCGCTCGGCCGCACGCCTGCGGAGTACCTCACGGGCGCGCCGCTGCCCCCCGAGCTCACCCCCGAACGCTGGGTCACGGCGTGGGAGATCGACCTGCTCTGGGCGTTCGCCGTCGGTTTCGGCGCGTTCTTCTACCTCGCCGGCGTGCGCCGGCTCGCCCGCCGTGGCGACCGGTGGCCCGTGCACCGCACCGTCCTGTGGCTGGGTGGACTCACGCTGCTGCTGTGGGTGACCGGAGGCGCGGTCAACGCCTACCAGGACTACCTGTTCAGCGTGCACATGATCGGTCACATGCTGCTGTCGATGGCGATTCCGCTCATGCTCGTCGTCGGAGCGCCCGTCACGCTCGCCGCACGGGCGATCCAGCGCCGCGACGACGGCACACGCGGCGGCCGAGAATGGATCCTGTGGGCGGTGCACTCGCCGATCGCGCGGGTGCTGACGAACCCCTTCGTGGCGGCGGCGATCTTCATCGGCTCGCTGTGGGTGTTCTACTACACCGACCTGTTCCGGTGGTCACTGTACGACCATCTCGGCCACGAGTGGATGACGGCGCACTTCCTCATCGCCGGCTACCTGTTCGCGCTGACGCTGATCGGCGTCGACCCGGTGCCCTGGCGTCTGCCGTACGCGGGCCGGCTCGTGCTTCTGGTCGGCGTCATGGCCATGCATGCGTTCTTCGGCATCGCGATCATGATGCAGTCGGGGCTGATGGTGGCGGAGTGGTTCGGGTCGATGGGACGCACATGGGGTCTGCCGCCTCTCGAGGACCAGTACCTCGGCGGCGGCATCGCCTGGTCGGTCGGCGAGATCCCCACCCTCGTGCTCGCGATCGCCGTCGCCGTCCAGTGGAGCCGCAGCGACGAACGCACCCAGCGGCGTCGTGATCGCCACGCCGATCGCACCGGCGACGCCGAGCTCGAGGAGTACAACGCCCGGCTCGCACGGCTCGCCGAGCGGGACGCCCGCGCCGAGCAGGAACAGGCCACGCGGCGCTGACTTCACGCGCGCGTCGAACGCTGCCGACCGACTACGCGCCGGACACGATGATCGACGCGCTGCCGTCGGGCAGCACCGTGACCGTCCCCGACACCTCGAAGCGCACGTCCTCGTCGACCGGTCGCACCGATCCGTCGAACAGCGACACGATGTCGACGCGGATGCGCGCGGCAGCGACCGTCGGCGCGATGCGCCATGCGTCGCCGTCGGGGGTGAGGACGACTTCGGGCTGTGTCGAGATCGTCCACTCGGGCGGTGAGCCGATGCGATCCTGCACGACGTAGCCGAACGGGCATCCCGTAGGTTGCAGCACCTGCTGCGTCGCGCACTCGGCGAGGAACTCCGTCACCCGCGACTGGACGAGCGCGACGAACTCGTCGGTGGGTTGGGCCTGCACCTGCACGGGCACTTCGGCGAACGGGCTGTCCGAGAGCACCGCGACACCCGGTGTGCGGGCGATCGCATTGTCGACCGATACCGAGTACAGCCCCGGCGAGAACACCAGCAGGGGCAGCGGGGTCAGCGGATCCTCGGCCACTCCCTCCGGGTCGATCTGGCGTTTGTCGATCGTGAAGCCGTTCACGTCGAAGTCGGTCGAGCCCTTCACAACGAGGTCGATCACGGCCAGGGGGCTCTGCGCGAACCGCCACGCCGGCGCGACCCCGATCCAGCCGTTGCCGACGACCTCGAAGCTCGTCGTGCCGACGTAGGCGCCCGCCCGATACGAGACCGTGACGGTCGTGATGTCGCCCTCGGTGTTCTCCGAGACGACCTCGACATCGGACAACGGCGAAAGCGCGGCGCTGCGCAGCAGCGCATCGGATGCCTGCGCGGGCAGGTCGGCGGCATCGAGGTCGGCGGAATCGACCGTCACGCCGGGCACGGCCAGCGCGCGGGCGGCATCGCCGTCGACGAGCAGCGAGAGGTAGCGCTCGACGAACGCCGTCGGGCTGTACAGCTCTCGATAGAGTGCGACCGCTCCGGCGTACAGTGCGCCGAGCAGCACGGCGCCGATCACGCCGAAGAGCGTCAGATCGAGCCACAGCGGCGTGCGGCGGCGCTGCACCTGGACGTCCGCCTCCGCTTCCACGGGTCAATTCTAGGAAACGCCGCCTGTGGATCCCCCGACCTCGGCGCCATCGGCTGGCTAGCATGAACCGGTGACCTCGCCCGCCCTCTCCGCCGAGCAGCAGGATGTGTTCGAGCTCATCGAGAACTCACGAGATCACGTCTTCGTCACCGGCCGGGCCGGCACCGGCAAGTCGACGCTCCTCCAGCATCTGGCAGCGAACACCTCGAAGCAGATCGCGGTCTGCGCGCCGACGGGCGTCGCCGCGCTCAACGTCGAGGGGCAGACGGTCCACTCGCTGTTCCGCCTGCCGATCGGGCTCATCGCGAACAGCGAACTCGAGCAGGGTGATGCGACTCGACGCATCCTCAATGCCCTCGACACGCTCGTGATCGACGAGGTGTCGATGGTCAACGCCGACCTGATGGACGCGATCGATCGCTCGCTGCGCCAGGCCCGCGGGCGGCGCGGCGAGCCCTTCGGAGGCGCCCAGGTCGTGATGTTCGGCGACCCGTACCAGCTCGCCCCGGTGCCGCCCCGCGGTGATGAGATGCGCTACATCCGCGATCACTATCGGTCGTTCTGGTTCTTCGATGCGAAGGTCTGGGCCGGCGAGCGGGCCGACGAGGGAGGGATGCTGGATCTCGGGCGGCACGGCGCCGACCTGACCATTCGCGAACTCGTCGACGTGCACCGGCAGGCCGACCCCGGTTTCCGCGCCATGCTCAACGCGGTCCGGCACGGTCAGGTGACGGCCGACATCGCCCGGGTGCTCAACGACACGGGCGCGCGAATCCCGCCGGAACCGGGTGAGCACGAGAAGCCGATCATCACGCTTGCGACCCGCAACGACATCGTGAACGCGATCAATCGCCGGCATCTGGCCGCGTTGCCGGGGGCGGTGCAGAAGGCATCCGCCGAGGTCAGCGGCGACTTCGGGCGCGGCGACGCCTACCCGGCGGATGTCGAACTCGAACTGAAGGTCGGCGCGCAGGTCATGTTCCTGCGCAACGACGTCGGCTCGTATGGCGAGCCGCCGCGGTGGGTCAACGGCACGATCGGCACGGTGACCCGCATCGCGGGCGGCACCGTTCGCGTCGACGTCGACGGAACCGAGTTCGACGTCGAGCCGGCGGTGTGGGAGAGGTTCCGATATCGGTACGACGCGGCCTCACGCAACCTCACACGCGAGATCGTCGCCGAGTTCACCCAGTTCCCGCTGAGGCTGGCGTGGGCGGTGACCATCCACAAGTCGCAGGGCAAGACGTACGAGCGGGCGATCATCGACCTCGGTGCCGGCGCATTCGCCCCGGGACAGACCTATGTCGCGCTGTCCCGGCTCACCTCGCTCGACGGGCTGTACCTCAGCCGTCCGCTGCGCCCCAGCGACATCCGGGTCGATCCCGACGTGTCGCGTTTCCTGTCGCGCGCCGACGTCGCGCGGTGACTCAGGCCGCGGTCTCTGCCTTCGCGCGGGCCAGGTCCTCGAACAGCTCCGTGTTCAGCCGATAGGCCAGCAGCACCTCTTCAACGACGCGCTCCTTCTCGTCGTCGCTCCAGGGTGCGGCATCCAGCTGCTCGCGGTACACGTCCTTGAATGCCTTGGGGTCGGCGATGTCCTCGAAGATGTAGAACCCGATGCCGTTGGTCTCGAAGCCGAATCGACGCGCCATGAGGCGGCCGATGAACAGGCCTCCGGACAGGTCGCCGAGGTAGCGCGTGTAGTGGTGGGCGACGAAGCCGCCCGGCCACATCGTGCCGACCTGGCGAATGCGGTCGACGTAGCGGCGGGTCGTGGGCAGCGCCTCGATCTCGTCACGCCAGTCCGGGCCGACGAGGAACTCGAGGTCGGATTCCAGCGCGGGCAGGCGCGTCAGCTTGTCGCTGATGAAGGTGGCCGCGACCGGGTCGTGCTTCATGCGGTCGGCGGCCCACTCGAGGGCCTCGTAGATGTACCAGTGCTGGGCGACGAGGGCGATGTAGTCGTCTCGCGTGCCCTCGCCGCTCATGAGATCGGACATGAAACCGGCGTGCTCGCTCGTGGAGTGGGCCTGGCTCGAGCGCTCACGCAGCATGGCGGAGAAGGAGATGACGTCGGGCATGGCGTCCGTTTCGGGTAAGGATGTCCTTACTGGTATACCATGCCCGGGTTTCGGCTTTCGGGCTTCGGACCGCGACCCGGGCGGATCCCCTCAGGCGTGCGGCCGGGGCTCGACCCCGAGCAGGCGGCACGCCTCGTCGTACAGCGCGACGATCTCACGGCGCACCTGCGGTCGCTCCGAGATCGGTCCGCCCGGCCACGGCACGCGGATGGCGAGCGACCCGCCGTCGTGCAGCGTCGCCTCCCAGTCGCCGCCGTCGCCGTCGAACCCCGTCATCGTCGAGGCGGACGCCGAGGGGTCGGGCCCGAACGCGCGGGCGATGAGCAGGTTGTCGTCTGCGTGGTCGGAGTTCATGTGCCCGAGCACGCCCGAGAGGGTGGCGTCGTCGAACCGGTGCGGCATCCGATCAGCCTATCGACGGTGATCTCGCTGTGACCTGCGTGTGTTTGAATCTCTATGGCAGAAATACGGGGGGACCGGGTATGCGATCACGACGGATGACGCTGCGTGCTGTCGCAGCCGCCGGCGTCGCGCTCGCGCTCGCCCTGTCGGGATGCTCCGCCGACACGAGTATCGAACTCGACGTGCCGGCGCAGGTCGAAGGCTCATTGCCGGAGGCCACGGTTGCCGAACTCCAGTCCGCCGTCGAAGCGGCGATGACGGCGACCGCCTCGACCGGCGCGATCGTGGGCGTGTGGGCGCCGTGGAGCGGATCGTGGGTGACCGCGTTCGGCACCTCGACCCCCGGTGGAGCGGCTGTCACGACCGACATGGAGTTCCGCGCGGGGCGCATCACACGCGCGATGACGTGCGACGTGCTGTACAACGTCGCGGCCACCGGCGCGGTCTCGCTCGATGACAGCATCACCGAATACGTGAGCGGGCTGCCCGACCTTGGCGACGTGACGCTCGAGATGCTGTGCGACAGCACCTCGGGAGTCGGCTCCTACCTCGGGCAGCTGCAGAAGCAGTGGACCACGAACCCGACGCGCGTGTGGAACGCGATGGAGCTCGCCGGCTACGGTCTCGGCCAGTTCGGCGACACCGAACCCGGCGCCGGGTACCGCGACTCGGATGCCGGATACCTGCTGCTGGGCATCGCGCTCGAACGGGCCACGCGCACGAGCATGGCCGATCTGATGGAGCAGTACATCTTCGAGCCGCTCGACATGGAGGCGACGCGGCTGCCCGGGCCCGCTGCGGGGCCGGCATCCGATGAGCTGCCCGTGCTTTCGGGACTGCACTCGATCAAGAACGGCGAGGACGGCGCGATGAACTGCGCCGAGCCGCTGGATCTGACCGTCGCCTCATCGAGCCTGGCGTTCACCGACTCCGGTGTCGTGACCGATGTGAACGATCTCGCTCGCTACATGCAGGCGCTCGGCGCGCAGGCCCTCGTGCCGGACGGCGTCGACCGCTTCGCGGATCCCGTTCCGACATCGAACGACGCGTCGTCCTGGTACACGACGATCGGCGGAACGGTGCAGGCCGGGTCGCTGGTCGGACACTTCGGCGCCTCGCTCGGCTACCTCACGAGCGCGTGGGTCGACCCGTCGACGGGCATGACCGTCGTCGCCGTGCTCAACAACTCGGCTGTCGGGTCGACGGCGGCGCGCAACCTCGGCTGGCAGCTCGCCGCCATCGCGTCGAAGGCGCCGGCCGCGTCGGGCCAGACGGCTCCCGAGGCCGGTCTGCCGTTCACGGCGGAGCAGTGGGGCGAGGCGATCACGTCCCGTCCGCTCTGCCCGGCTTCCGAAGGGTGACGCGCGCCGGCACGGCTCCGGCCGTGCTGCTGGTCGTCGTCGGCCTGGCCTGCCAGGAGATCGGCGCCTCGTTCGCGGTGCTCCTGTTCCCACAGGTGGGGCCGCTCGGCATGGTCATGCTGCGGCTGGTGTTCTCGGCCGTGATCCTGCTCGCGATCGCGCGGCCGTCGGTGCGCGGCCGGTCGCGATCGGACTGGACCGGGGTGCTGCTGTTCGGGCTCGTGCTCGTCGTGATGAACGGCCTGTTCTACTTGGCGCTCGAGCGGCTTCCGCTCGGGGTCACCGTCACGATCGAGGTGCTCGGACCCCTCACCCTGTCGATCATCGCGAGCCGCCGCGCCTCCGCCTGGCTGTGGGCCGGTCTCGCGCTGGGCGGCGTCGCCGCGCTCGGGGGCGGCGGCTGGGAACGGCTCGATCCGCTCGGGGTGCTGTTCGCGCTCGGCGCCGCCGCCAGCTGGGCCGGATACATCCTGGCCTCGGCCCGCGTCGGCCGCGCGTTCGCGAAGCTCGACGGGCTCGCGCTCGCCATGGCCGCGGGCGCGCTGCTCTCGCTGCCGTTCGGCATCGCCGACGCGGGTTCGGCGCTGCTGCGGCTCGACCTCATCGCGATCGGAGCCGCCGTCGCCGTGCTCTCGTCGACGATCCCCTACGCGTTCGAGCTGATCGCCCTGCGACGCCTTCCCGCCGCCGCGTTCGCGATCCTCATGAGCCTCGCGCCCGCCACCGCCGCGATCGCCGGCTTCGTGCTGCTCGGCCAGCATCTCTCATGGCTCGAGGTCGTCGGAATCGCCCTCGTCATCGCCGCGAGCATCGGGGCCGTGCGATCGTCGTCGCGCGCCGCACGCGAGACGGCGGAACCACTCGCCTGATCGCGGGCCGTCACGCGACGCAACACGGGAACGGCGCCTCGCGCGCCGTTGCTAGCCTGACCGGGCAGCGCGCAGCGAGGCCTCGCGTCCCGATCGGGGGACACGCCTGCGATTCCCACCCGTCGGAGTCGCGCCTTCGCGGCTCCCGTCCTGAGGAGCATCCGCATGGTCACCGTCAGCAACGTCCACTTCGTCGGCAGCATCAACCAGCCCGACGCCGAGTCCGTCTTCCGCATCGTCGGCGAGCGTGTCGGAGGGCGCGCGGCGCGCATTCCCGACGGCGAGGTGGGCGAGCGGTACTACTGGATCCAGTTCCAGACCTTCCGGCTCGACGAGACGCCGGGGCTCGTGCGGGTCGGACCCGAGCTGCCCTTCAAGATCCGCGACACCTTCGATGTGCGACCCTTCGCGCTCGACGGCACGGTCGCCCCCGCCGACCTCGCGTTCCCGAACCTGGGGTACGCGGACGCCGCGATCGAGTCGTACGCCGCGTTCCGCACCCTGCGCGACGGCGGCGTGATCCCCGCGAGCGTGCGGTTCCAGGTGTCGATCCCGACACCGGTCGGCGTCGTCGGGGCCTTCGTGGTGCCAAACGACCGCGCCGCCGTCGAGCCGGCCTACGAGAGGGCGCTGTTCGCCGAGGTCGCGCGCATCGCCGACGCGATCCCGCACGACGACCTCGCGATCCAATGGGACTCGGCGGTCGAGTTCGGCATTCTCGACGGCGTCGAGTTCAACGGCATCCCCTTCAGCGCGGGCTGGGGCGACGACCTGCTCGGAGGAGTCGTCGCCCGCGCGGTTCGCCAGATCGACGCGGTTCCCGCCGACGTGCAGGTCGGCTTCCATCTCTGTTACGGAGACGTCGAGGAGGAGCACTTCGTGCAGCCGACGGACGCCGGCACACTGGCATCCGTCATCCGCGGCATCGTCGCGGCGTCACCGCGGGTCATCGACTGGTTCCACCTGCCCGTGCCGATCGAGCGTGACGATTCGGCCTACTTCGCGCCCCTCGCCGACCTCGACCTGCCCGAGGGCACCGAGATCGATCTCGGTCTGCTGCACCACGAAGACGGCATCGAGGGCGCCGAGCGCCGCATCGCCGCCGCGGCCACGGTGATCGACCGGTTCGGGGTCAGCACCGAGTGTGGCTTCGGCCGCGGCCCCGCCGACCGCACCGCCGATCTTCTCGATCTGCACGCGGCGGTCGTCGACGCCTACAGCTGAGCGCGATTCATGGGTCGGCCCGGGGATGATCGATGTCTGCGGCCCACGCACGGGCGCACTCGTCGTCCCACGGTGTCGAAGGCACGGCAGCGGTCTCCGCGGCCCGGCGCGGGCTTCCGATCCCCACGATGGCGGATACGGCGTCCGAGTCGGCGAGCATCCCGCGAAGCGCCAGAGCATGCACGCTGCGGTGGCGCTTCGCGGCGACCTTCGCGAGCGCGGGAAACCGCTGGGGAAGGTCTTTCGCGTGCGCGGGGCCCCCGAGGGGCGAGTACGCGAAGAAGGCGAGGCCGAGCCGCTCCGCGCAGCGGAGCGAGTCCGACCGCTCGCCCGCGACGAGGCGGTTCTGAACGGCGGTGAGTCGGCACGCGGTGGCCGCGACTTCGATCTGTGCGACGGTCGCGTTCGAGATCCCGATGGCCCCGATCTTCCCTGCTCGGCGCAGCTCTTCCAGGGCGCCGAAGGACTCCAGGATGTCGACGGGTCCGTCGGCGCGATGCAGGTAGTACAGGTCGAGCCGGTCGCGCTCGAGCGCGCGCAAGCTGTCGTCGACGTCTCGACGGAGCCGAGCTGGCGTGTTGTCGATACCCCACTGCGCCACGCCCGACCGGAAGTGTCCGCCCTTGGTCATGATGATCACGTCGTCGCGGTCGCGCAGCGCCAGGGTGAGCAACCGCTCGTTGTGGAGCGGGTCGCCGACGGTGGCGTAGGCCCGCGCGGTGTCGAACACGCGTAGTCCCGCGTCGTACGCTGCGCGCACGGTCGCGACGGCGTTCGCATGGTTCACCTCGGGGGCGGTCGAGAACCTCCCGCATCCTTCGGCGATTCGGCCGCGCAGCGCGCGGACGGTGACCGTCGTCTCGGGCGTCCTCCGTCCCCTGCTCACCGGGGCTGGGGTCCGCGTGCCACCGGGCTCAGCTCCCGCATGCGGTGGATCGGCGGTGTCCTGTCGGAGTCGACATAGGCCCACAGTTCGTGCTGATCGGGGAACGGATCCTGGAAGTACGCGAGCCATTCCTCCGTCTTCCTATGGAGATACGCCTGGATCTCTTCGGTGCCGGGAACGCCGGGGAGCGGTATCCGCCCGAAATGGTTGTCGAGCTGATGCGGGTCGTCGGCGCGGCGGAACAGAGTGTCGATGCGCCGGAGAAGGATCGTTCGCCCGACGTCGCCCTCGCGATTCGGCTCGCGCGGGTCCGTACGGTCGATGTTCTCGATCGAGTACGTCCACTCCTTGGTGTACACGCCTCGCCACGGTGTTGTGAAGTAGAACATCGGCGCCGACTCGACGGCATCGTCATCGCCCTCGAGGATCGCGCGGGAGAGGTCCTTGCCATGGACGTGATCCGGTACGGGCAGACCCATCAGGCCCAGCAGCGTCGGCATCAGATCGATCGTGCCGACGATGAGTTCCGAGCGGCGCGGGGCGACTCTTCCCCCGGGGAGTGAGACGATGAGCGGCACCCGCGCGGACACGTCCTCTGGGCTCGACTTGTGCGCGTGGTTGTTGAAGGCGCCGAACGTCTCGCCATGATCGCTCGTGTACACGATGATCGTGTTGTCGCGCAGGCCGCGCTCGTCGAGGGCGGCCAGGATGCGGCCGACATTCGCGTCCACCTCGCTGCAAAGGGCGAGGTAGCCCTGTGTCATCAGCCGCGTGCGCTCGTTGACCGGGACGGTGGGGCGGAGCGTGAGATCGGCGGGATCGTACAGTTCCTTGTACTCCTCGGGGGCGTCGAAAGAGGTGTACTTCGCGTCGTCGCCTCCGTTGTGGTTGTGCGGGGCGTGATACGAGACGAACAGGGTGAACGGCTGCTCGGCCGTCTGCTGCTCGATGAAGTCGACCGCCTGATCTGTCTGCCCCTCCACTTCCCAGCATCCGAACAGGACCTTCTCGTCGCCATCCCAGAAGAAGGCGTTCTCGGGATCGTAGTTGACGGCGCAGTTGTTGCTGAGGAACACGTCGTCGAACCCGTGGCGATCGGGACCCGCCGGTATCGGACGGTTCCGGTCGCCACCGTAGAGATGCCACTTGCCGACATACGCGTTGCGGTACCCGTGGTGCTGAGCGACCTCGGCGAAGGAATCGCCGAGGTCGGTCGCCAGACGACGATCATTGGTGAAGCAGTTGTTCCACAGCGGGTGCTCGCCTGAGATCAGCATGCTCCGCGCCGGCGTGCACACAGGGGAGTTCGAGACCGCGTGGTCGAAGAGCAGCCCACTCCCTGCGAGTCGGTCCAGGTGCGGGGTCTTCACGTCGCTGAGGCCGTACGCGCCGAGCATGTCTCGCGACTGCTGGTCGGAGAAGATGAACACGAGGTTCGGTCGCTCCGTTGCTCTCGCCGACGATGAGGATGTCTCTTGTTCTTCGATGAACCGGTTCATGTCCGAATTCTGACACGAACCGGCGGTGGTTGGGTGCAGATCTTCCCTGACTTGTCAGCATTCTCTGGGCGCACCGTCCACCCGAGGGGAGCGGGGGCTAGGCAGGACGCGATTGATCTGCTACCGTTCCGTGAATCGGTTCATCGCTGACCGGATTCCTGTCCCAAGCAAAGAAGGTTGTCACAGTGGTCACTCCTCTCAGGTCACCCCGCCGGCTCATCGCCGCTTCCGGTGCCGCACTCCTGGTCGTCTCACTCGCCGCCTGTTCGACTGCGGATTCCGGTGGGGGAGACGATTCCGATCCGTCGACACTCAGCGGCGAGATCCGTGTCGGCATGATCGCCTCCCTCGCGCCGCAGTTCGAGCGGTACGCCGAGGAGTTCGAGAAGGCCTACCCCGACATCGACGTCACCGTCGAGGCTGTGGCCGAGTCGCCCGCCGACTACATCCAGCAGCTCGCAACGCTGAACCTCAGCAACACCGTGCCGGATGTCTTGTTCAACACCGGCGGTCTCAACCAGACGCTCGACGCGAACGGTCTGCTGTGGGACATGTCCGAGTGGCTCGACGAAGGGCGATCCGGTCTCGAGGCTGCGAGCTTCGCCCCCAACTTCCTCGGGCTCTTCCAGAGCGAGGACGGTCGGACCACCGGTCTGCCTGTGAGCGCGGACAGCGGAGTGGTCACCTACAACGCCGCCCAGTTCGAGGAGTACGGCGTGCCGCTTCCCACCGACGACTGGACCTACGAGGACATGTACGACGCCGCGCGTCAGATCTTCGATGCCTCGGGCGGTGACGTGTACGGCATCGTCACGCCACTCGGTGTCGCAGAGACGCCGTTCCAGTGGTATCCGGTCCTGCGCGCCTATGGAAGCGACATGTACGACGAAGGTGCGAACGAGTTCGTGTTCGCGGACGCCGCCGGCATCGAGGCCTGGACCACGCTTCTCGAGCCGTACACCGATGGCTTCGGCGTGCCCTACTCGGCACTGGCGAACGATCCGGGCAAGAACTACTTCCCCAGCGAGCAGGCTGCCATGGAGGTCGCATCGACCGCTCGCATCGCAGCCCTTCGCGAGCAGATGCAGAGCGAGTGGGACGTCGCACCGATGCCACTGGTCGACGGCGTGCGGACCACCGGCGGCGGGGCGTACTCCCTGTCGCTCAGCGAGAAGTCCGAGAAGAAGGACGTCGCCTGGGAGTTCCTCGCGTGGTTCTACTCGGTCGACGGCGGATTCGAGGTGGCGAAGGACGACGGGATCATCCCTGCGACGACGGACGGGATCGACAACGGAACCTGGCAGCAGGATCCTCCCCCCGTCCCGGCCAGCTTCGTGCCGACCGTCCAGATCTCGATCGAGGACGCGATCCTGCAGAAGCCCTACCCGGCGGATGTCGCACCGGAGGTGCTCCCCGCGCTGCAAGAGGCCATTCAGAAGGTCATGCTGCGTGACGTGTCCATCGAGGTCGCCTTCACCGAAGCCCAGGACGCGCTCAACGCACTCCTGCAGTGACATGACTGACACGCGCGCCACTCAGCGCATCGTGACTCGCTCGGGCGCGGGGAAGACCCCGCGCCCGGCGGGTGGGCGGGCGCATCGCTACGACCTCGTCGCCGCGTGGGGAATGCTCACTCCCGCGGTGATCATGTTCACCACGTTCGTGATCGTCCCCGCCTTGGTGGGGATCGCGCTCAGCTTCTTCGAGTGGGATTTCTTCAATCCCCCCGTCTTCGTCGGGTTCGACAACTACGTCCAGCTGGTTTCGGACCCGGATGTCTGGCACGCACTGTGGGTGACCATCCAGTACGTCGTACTCGGTGTCATCCCGACCGTGCTCGTCGGATTCATGCTCGCTGTGCTCATCAACGCGAACATGCCCGGGGTCCCGGCGCTGCGGGTGCTCTACTTCGTGCCCGTCGTCCTGTCCGTGGCCGTGTCGGCCGTGCTGTGGTCGTTCATGTACGACCCGCGTCAGGGTCCTGTCGCCGCATTGCTCAGGGCGTTCGGATTGCCGCCGATCGACTTCCTCAACAGTGAGGTTCTGGCGCTGCCGTCCTTGGTGCTGATGATGATCTGGCTCGCGCTTCCGATCGTGATCATCTTCTACCTCGCGGGACTCCAGAGGGTGCCCGAGGACATCTACGCGGCGGCCGCACTCGACGGCGCGGGCGCGTGGCGCACGCTGTGGTCGATGACCTGGCCGAACGTCATGCCGACCACCTACGTCGTCGTCGTGCTCCAGATCATCAACTTCGTCGCCAACTCGCTCGACGTGTCGTTGATCATGACCGGCGGAGGTCCGCTCGGTGCGACGCGGAGCCTCTCGCTGTACGCATACGAGCAGGCCTTCAGCTTCCAGAACGTCGGCTATGCCAGTGCGCTGTCGATCTTCCAGCTGCTGCTCATCGTCGGGATCGTCGCTCTCGGGCGCGTCCTGGGATCGAGGTCCTTCCGATGAAACCGAAGAGCATGCGATACGGGCGCTACACGACGATCGTCGTGTGCGGACTCATCATCGCTTTCCCCCTGCTGTACCTCCTGTCCGGCTCGTTGATGTCGTTCCAGGAGATCTCGCAATACCCGCCGAAGCTCGTTCCGAGTGAACTGGTGTGGCAGAACTATGCCGACGCGTGGGACTACCTCACGCCCCGTACGGTGCTGAACACCTTCATCTTCGTCATCTCGGTGCTCGTGCTGCAGCTGGCGATCTGCCTGCCGGCGGGATTCGCGCTCGCGAAGGTCCCCATGAAGGGCACGGCGATCCTGCTCGCGATGTTCGTGATCCCGATCTTCCTGCCTGCCAACCTCACGCTCATCCCCACCTTCATCGTGACGCTCGAACTGGGCTTGGTCGGATCCTTCGCGGGGCTCATCCTGCCCGTCGTCGGTCACGCGTCCTTGGGCATCCTGCTCTTCCGGCAGTTCTTCGCGACCTTTCCCGGCGGTCTCATCGAGGCGGCGCGACTGGATGGAGCGGGCTGGTTCCGCACCTTCTTCTCGATCGCTCTGCCGCTGGCCAAGCCGGTCATCGCCTCGTACTCGGTGGTGACCTTCCTCACGGCCTGGAACATGTACATCTGGCCGCTCGTCGCGGCGCCCGGGCCCGACACCCGGGTTCTGACCCTCGCGCTCGCGCCGCTGGCCCAGGGCGACTTCAGCAACATCTCGCCTGCCGTGAGTTTCGCGGCAGCCGTGGTCGCGATGATCCCCGTCCTCCTGGTGTTCGTGCTGTTCCAACGCTGGTTCACGCGCGGAATCGTCGGCTCGGGTCTCGAATGACGGCCGTGGCGGACCAAGAACATGCGCGCCACGAACGCGCTCTCCTCAGGCGAAAGGCAACCCTCGATGACCGCGGATGACAGGCCCGACATCATCTTCCTGATGACGGACCAGCAGCGCTGGGATGCGCTCGGCGTCCACAATCCCCTCGTGAAGACCCCGAATCTCGATCGCCTGATCGAAGCCGGCGTGATCTTTCCCCAGGCGACATGTCAGGCACCGATGTGCGTACCGAGCCGGCACTCCTTGATGACGGGTCTGTACCCGTCGCAGAACGGCGTTCGATCCAACGAGTCGGCGACGCCGGGTGATTCGGCCGTGGCGGCACCGCTTCTCGCCGAGGCGATGCGCGCCGCCGGCTATCTCACCGCGGGCTTCGGCAAGACGCACTGGGGCCGCACGCCCGAGACCCCGTCGACACGAGGCTTCGACGTCCGCGTCGTCGGAACACGCGATCTCGGCCTCGAAACGGGAGCAGTCAACTGGCAGGAGGAGGGCGATCCGGATGGTCGCGCCGCCTATCTGGAGATGACGCGCGGGTACGGACCGGGCGAGGAGGAACCTCTCGGCTACATCGGTGCCACCTCGACGATCCCCGCGCGAAACCACCCCGACGGATGGATCGCGGAGAAGGCTCTCGAGTGGCTGGACGGGCCGGATCTCGACACCGACAAGCCTCTCTTCTTCTACCTCAGCTTCGTCAAGCCCCACGCCGGTCACAATCCGGCCGCCGAATTCGAGGCGCTTTACGACATCGACGACATCCCCGACCTGGAGATGCCGCCGTGGGACGAGTCCCGCTACGACCACATCCGCGTGCGCGATGACCATTCGCCGTTCCTCGGCGCTCGAAGCCAGCGGTGGCGTGACGCGTGGCGTGCGCTCACCGCACGGGAGCGACGCCAGGCGACGCTGCGCTACTGGGCGAACTGCAGCTGGCTGGATTCGCTGTTCGGTCAGGCGCTCGACAGACTCGCGCGGCGTGGACGGCTGAGCAACGCGCTCATCGTCTTCGCGAGCGATCACGGCGAGCTCCTGGGGGAGAGGAACTTCCAATTCTCGAAGTACTGCCTCTATGACAGCAGCGTGCGCGTGCCGCTCGTCGTATCGGGCACAGCCGTCGCGCCTCACCTGCGGGGGACGACCGATGAGCGTCCGGCAGCACTCGTGGATCTGTATCCGACCATCGCCGATGTCGCAGGCTTCCCGGTCCATGACACGGCGGTCGGCACGTCGCTGCTGCGACGCGCGCGACGGACCGGATCGTTCGCGGAGATGCACGAACCCGCGCCGGCATGGATGTGGCGCACGGCGCGTTACAAGCTGATCGTCTTCGTCGACCCGCACGGCGAGGGGGCGCAAGGAGAGCTGTACGATCTGCAGACCGATCCCGCCGAATGGCACAACCTCTATGGGGATCCTTCGTACCTCGCCGTCCGCGCGGAGCTGATGGCGGAGATGGTCGCCCACCTCGCCACGGCGTTCGCCGTCACGCCGTCCCACGGCGCGCGCGGGGTACTCGCTGAGTATGACGACGCGGTCGTGCCGCCGTCGCGCGGGCGGGTCGTCAGCGAGGTGGATGCGTGAGCGGCGTCGGCACGGTCGGCAGTGTGCGCCCGCAGGAGAGCCCGCGCAGCGCGCACCGACTGGTGGAGTCCGTGCAGATCGAGCCGCACGGATGGTCGGGCCTCGACGGGCGACCCGCGGGTGACGTGCGGCGTCAGCTGGAGCCGACCTTCCCCGGCGCCTTCTGGCTCGCGACGAAGGCGCGACCCGACCAGCACGCGGGGTTCGTCGCCGACGTCGTCGTCGATCGCGGCGGCTCATACCGGCTCGCCGTCCAGGCCTCCGGGGCTTTTCGACTGCGCATCGACGCCGAGACCCTCGTCCACGGGCCGTTGCGCTACGCCCCGGCACTCCCCGAGTATCACGAGCAGCGCATCGATCTGCCCGCGGGGCGGCACCGCCTGGCGCTCCACGCGCAGGGGGAACTGCTGACCACCCGGATGTCGGCGGCAGTGCCGCCGTTCGCCTGGGTACGGCTCGTCGACGACGAGGAGCGCGTGCTCCCCCTCGAGTGGCGCGGGCGCGAGCTGGACGAGTACCACGCGACCGGTCTGCGCGTCAGCCCCCTGCTGGGATGGGTCGAGTGGCAGGCGGCGCCGTTCACCGGTGCGTGGTGGGACGACGACCTGCACGCAGGATGGACGGCGACCACGCCGGTCGACCTGTCGGTTCTCGGTCGTCGCGCCACCTGCGCCGACATCGCGTTGCCCTCATGGCCATCGCGACAGCTGACGCCGCACGCGTCAGGGGTGTATCGCGACACCTATGTCGGCTACGAGTTCGACGACATCGGCACGCAGTTCCTGCTCGCCGATGACGACCCCGATCCGACGGATGACCTCGACGGCCGCTGGTTCCGGTATGACCTTGGCCGGGTGCGCGTGGGATCGGTGGCCTTGAAGGTGAGGACCACCGCGAAGGCCGAAGTCACAGTGGGATTCGCCGAGCGCCTGACCCCCGACGGCCGTCCTTCGCCTGTCGTCGCTCTGTCCGCCGGGCCCACTCGGATGCTGCAGCACTTCACCATCAATGCGGGCGAGACGGTGATCGAGCCGCTGCAGTCCCTCGGCGGTCGGTACGTGGAGGTCCGGGTGCGGGGCGACCTCGACAGCGTGGTCACAGACGCGCGCTTCGTCGAGCGCGACTTCCTGGGCCCGCCCACCGGTCGCTTCGAGTCGGGCGACCCGCTGCTCGATCGGGTCTGGGCGACCGGACTCGATACGTTGCGGGCCACTGCCGAAGACAGTCTCATCGACTCGGTCCGGGAACGCGGCGAGTGGGTGGGTGACGTCGTCTCGAGCGCGCTGCACCTCCTCAGTGCCGGGTGGGGAGATGTCCGACTGGTCCGTCGCGCGCTGTTGCACTCAGCCGCGGGAGCACGCGACGACGGTCTGGTCTCGGGCTGCGGTCCGGGCGAGGTGCTCTATCTCGGCACCTACGCCGCGCAGTGGGTCACGGCCTGCGTGAACGTCGCGCAGGTCGAGGGTGATCTCGCGCTCTTGCGGGAGCTGGAAGAGAGCGCGAGAGCCAACGTGCGGGCGCTCCTCGCCTCCATCGACGCGGACGGCGGTCACCGCCTGCCGTGGTCGTTCGTGGACTGGGGGTACGGCGTTCCCCAAGATCAGCCGAATCTCGCGGTGCTGGCCCATGTCCATCACGCAGTGCGCGCCTGGCGTCGGTGGCTCGATCTGATCGGCAAGGGAGAAGAAGCCCAGGAGTACGCTGCGGATGAGCAGAGACTCGCCCGCGTACTGGCGACGTGGATGATCGATCCCGCGAATCCGTACCACTCGTGGACGCTGGGTGTGCACAGCGGCATCGTCGACGCCGAGGGCGCAGCCCGGTTCATTCAGGAGCACGTCGCCCGTGCCTTTCCGTTCGACCGCACCGCTGACCGTCTTCGCGACCCGAGCCAGGTTCGCCCCGGTGCGGTGACGCCGTACTTCACCAACTACTCGTTCCCGATCCTCCTCGATACAGGCCGAGGCGCCGAGGTCGCCGACATGTGGCGGGCCGGATGGGGCTGGATGCTCGACCGCGGGGCAACGACCTGGTGGGAGGTCTTCGATGAGCGGTGGAGCCAGTGTCACTACTGGGGCGGCGCGCCGACATGGCAGATGTCGCGGTGGGGACTCGGCCTGCACCTCGACATCGACGAGGAGGGGCCGGTCGCCGACCTGCGCGTGAACGACCTCGGTCGCGACCGCGTCGCCGGACGCGCGCACCTCGCGGGGGCGTGCACGGCCGAGGTGGAATGGGAGCGCTCCGGGAGCGAGAGCATCCGCTATCGCCTGGATCTCTCCGACTCGGCGCGGGTGCGGATTCGGGGAGTGGCCAGGGACCTCGCCCGCGGCGGCCACGAGTTCATGCTCAGCCGGCAGGGCGCCACTTCGCTCTACCGGTGAGCGGCGAGAGACGTGGGGAGCGAGGTGTGGCGAACGATGAGTTCGGGCGAGTAGACGCGACGCACCTGCTCGCGTTCGGGCCCGGCTGCGATCTCGGCGACCGTGAGCTCGACGGCTGCCTCCGCCATCCGCTCGACCGGCTGTCGCACCGTGGTCAACGGTACCTGGGCGGTGGCTGCGAACTCGATGTCGTCGTGACCGATCAGGCTCAGTTCCTCGGGCACGCGGATGCCCCCGGCAGTCGTGATCTCGTGCATCAGACCGATCGCCAGCAGATCATTGGCCGCGAAGATCGCGTCGGGGCGCCGGTCGGGCGGCGTCGACAGCACACGGGCTCCCACCCGTCGTCCCTCGTCGATGGTCAGGGTGATCGTCGACAGGTACTCCATGCGGGCTCCGGGCGACTCTGCGACCGCCCGAGCGGCGCCGTCGACGCGCCCCCGCACCTGATGGATCGGGCCCCCGGCCACCAGGATGTCGCGACGGCCCTGATCGAGGAGGTGCCGCACGGCGATGTAGCCGCCGTGCTCGGCGTCGGACTGGACGACGCTGAAGTCGTCACCGGCATCCGGCACACCCAACAGGACGATCGGAGTCCCATTGGCCCGAATGGCGCGCATGCGGGGGGTCACGCCGTCGATCGGTGCCAGCATGATGCCGCCGACGCGTTGCTCCTCGAAGAGATCGAGGTACCGCGTCTCTCGCGCTGCCCGCTGCGAGCTCGCGCCGAGCAGCACGGAATAGCCGGCCTTCTCGGCGGCGTCTTCCGACGCCTCGGCAAGCGTGTTGAAGAACGAATCGTAGTTGCTGAGCACCAGCAGGCCCAGAGTCCTGCTGGCGCCGGACGAGAGCTGCCGGGCGTGACTGTTCGGCACGTAGTCGAGATCGCGCATCGCTGCGCGGACGCGCGCCGCGAGCTCAGGCTTGACGGACGTACGGCCGTTGAGGACGTTCGACACGGTTCCGACCGAGACGCCCGCGGCGCGGGCGACGTCTCGGATGTGAACTCGTGCGCGCGACATCGGACCGACTCCCCGTTCTGTCTACGCCGACATCGCTCGACGCAGACGCCCTCTCATTATGTCCGCCTCGCGGCCGAACACACGTCTTCCCGTCGTGCTGCGCGCGACATCCTCACCATGACCATGCGGCGCGACCGCGACGACGAAAGAAGAGAGACATGAGAACCACCCCGACCGCATCCGCCGCCGTGATCGCTCCGAAGGCGCGGCGTCGACCGAGGATCGGTCTGGTCGCAGGCGGCCTCGGCACCTACTGGCCGCAGTTCCCCGGGCTGCTGCCGCAACTGCAGGAATCGTCACGATACGTCTCGGAGCGCTTCGCCGAGATGGACGCCGATGTCACCGACGTCGGCTTCATCTCGGATGCGCAGGAGGGCGCGGCTGCAGCCGAAGCCCTTCGCAGGGTCGATTGCGATCTGATCGTGCTGTTCCTGACCACCTACCTGACGAGCTCGATGGTGCTTCCGATCGCGCAGCGTTCCGGGGCGCCGGTGCTGGTCATCGACCTCCAGCCGACCGAGAAGATGGACCATGCCGCGTTCGACACGGGTGCGTGGCTGGCGTACTGCGGGCAGTGCCCCGTTCCCGAAGTCGGCAACGTCTTCCTGCGCGCGGGCATCCCTTTCCGCTCGGTGTCCGGCTATCTGCGGCAGGATGCGGCGTGGCGCCGCATCGAGCAGTGGATCGCCGCGGCCCATGTGCGCGCCGCGCTGCGCCATGCGCGTCACGGACTCATGGGGCACGTGTATCCGGGGATGCTGGATGTCTCGACGGATCTGACGCTGCTCCCGGTGACATTCGGGTCGCACGTCGAGGTTCTGGAGTTCGACGATCTGCGGGTTCGTGTGGATGCGGTCACCGAGCAGGAGACCGTCGAGAGGATGGACCTCGCACGCAGCATCTTCACGCTCGATGACACGGTGGTGCACGAGGACTTCGCCTGGGGCGCGAGAGTGTCCGTAGGGCTGGACCGTCTGGTCGACGACTTCGCGCTGGATTCGCTCGCCTACTACCACCGCGGTCTCGACGGTGAACAGTACGAGAGGCTGGGCGCCGGCATGATCCTCGGCGCTTCTTTGTTGACGGCTCGCGGCATCCCGGCGACGGGAGAGTACGAACTGCGTACGACTCTCGCGCAGTTGGCGACGCAGGTCGTCGGTGCGGGTGGCTCGTTCTGCGAGATCCAGGCTCTGAACTTCGAGGACAACGTGGTCGAGATGGGCCATGACGGGCCCGCGCATCTGGCGGTGGCCTCGCGCGATCCGCTGCTGCGGGGCCTGGGTGTCTACCACGGCAAACGGGGGTGGGGCGTATCGGTCGAGTTCGACGTGCAGCACGGTCCCGTCACGCTGCTCGGACTCGGACAGGACCGGGATGGGTCGCTGTCCTTCATCGCATCCGAGGGCACGGTTGTACCGGGCCCCCTGCTGGAGATCGGCAACACGACGAGCCGCGTCGACTTCGGTCGCGATCCGGGCGAATGGGTGGATGCCTGGTCGGCGACCGGTGTCGGGCATCATTGGAGCCTCTCGCTCGGCCACCGATCCGCGACCTACCGGGCCGCGGCTTCGCTGCTGGGCATCGACTTCCGGGTGGTGTGATCGATGTCCGTCACCGTCGTCGCCGTTCTCACCGCCAAGCCGGGCCAGGGGCCCGCCGTGATCGAGTCCTTCCGGGAGGTGTCGCCGCTGGTCCATGCGGAGCCCGGGTGCGAGCTCTACGCTGCGCACCTCGAACAGACCGGTGACACCGTCGTCATGGTCGAACGGTGGACCACTCGCGCCGACCTCGATGCGCACGCCTCGGGCGGCCCCCTCGCTCGACTGAACGAACTCACCGTGGGCCTCCTCGAACGGCCGTACGACGTGTGGTTCCTCGATCCGGTCCCCCTCGGCGACTCCGTCAAGGGTGCCATCCCGGTCGCGCACCGTCCGATATGACGCTGCCCACGACTCTTCCGCCCGCCGACGTCTTCGCCCGCGGATCCGCGCCGTCGCTGCGCTGGGGTGTGCTCGCCCCCGGCGGGATCGCTGCGGCATTCGTCACGGCGGTCCTGCGATTCACCGACCAGAGAGTGGTCGCCGTCGGGTCGCGGTCACCGGAGCGCGCCGCTGCCTTCGCGGCCCGCTTCGAGATCCCGCGCTCGTGCGGGTCGTACGAGGACCTCGTCGCCTGCGACGACGTCGATGTCGTCTACATCGCCTCTCCGCAGTCCGAGCACGTCCGACTGGGGATGCTCGCGATCGGCGCCGGCAAGCATGTCCTCATCGAGAAGCCGCTCGCCACCAGGGCCGACGACGGTCGTCGGCTTCTCACTGCAGCCCGAGAGGCGGGCGTGTTCGCGATGGAGGCCATGTGGACCCGCTACCTGCCGCAGTCGGGCGTCCTCCGGCGGCTGATCGCGGACGGCGTGCTCGGAGACATCGAACTGGTGCTCGCAGACCATGGGCAGGCGGTGCCCCGCGATCCTTCACGGCGGGTCTGGCGGCCCGAGCTCGGCGGTGGCGCGCTGGGCGACATGGGGATCTATCCGATCGCGTTCGCGTCGGAGATGCTCGGCCCTCCGACCGAAGTCCTCGCGCAAGGGATGCTCACCCCGACGGGAGTGGATGCCTACGCGACGCTGGCGCTCTCACACGCAGGCGGACGGCACGCGTCGATCAGCACCGGCCTGCTGACGCGCAGCCCTCTCGTCGCCACTGTCGCAGGCAGTCGGGCGCGCGTCGACCTGGCCTCTCCGTTCTTCACGCCGACATCGTTCACGCTCTCGAGCACGGAGGTCTTCGCGGGGGAGTCGGTCACGTGGCGAGAGCCGACCGGCATGGTCGGTTTCGACGGGCTCTCGTGGGAGGCGACGGCGCTCGCTCGCTTCGTCGACGAGGGGCGGATGGAGTCGCCTCTCCACGGTCACGATGAGACGGTCTCGATCCTCGCGACGATCGACGAAGCACGCCGCCAGATCCATGCCGCAGGCCACGTTGCGGGGCTGTGAGGGGATGACGGGAATCGGCCACTCCGCCTCTCCACCCGCCGCTGCGCGGCGCGCGGAGCCTCTGGCGGAGCGGGACCCCCCGCTGCGAGTCGGTTCCGACGGCACCAACGCGAAAGCCCCGCCGCGCGACCTGCGGTCGCCCGTCGGGGCTTTGAGGGGATGACGGGAATCGAACCCGCGCTGTCTGCTTGGGAAGCAGAAGTTCTGCCATTGAACTACATCCCCGAGCGGCCTTTCGGCGCTTCGCAAGGATAACAGAGCGGGTGCGTCAGCCTCCGATGGCGGTGCGGATGGCGGGAACGTCGAGCTCCCACGGCATCTCGGCAGGATGCCGCACGCGTGGCCGGCGTGCCGACGGCTAGGCTGGCTCCCGTGCTGCTCAGTGACCGCGACATCCGGGCCGAGGTGGACCGCGGTCGTGTCGGCGTCGAGCCGTGGGACGCCTCGATGGTGCAGCCGTCGAGCGTCGATGTGCGACTGGACCGCTACTTCCGGCTGTTCGACAACCACCGGTATCCATTCATCGATCCGGCCGAGGATCAGCCCGACCTCACTCGCCTCATCGAGGTCGAACCCGACGAGGCCTTCATCCTGCATCCGGGCGAGTTCGCGCTCGGGTCGACCTTCGAGCAGGTGTCGCTGCCCGACGATGTCGCCGCGCGCCTCGAGGGAAAGTCATCGCTCGGACGGCTCGGACTGCTGACCCACTCGACCGCGGGGTTCATCGACCCCGGCTTCAGCGGCCACGTCACGCTCGAGCTCTCGAACGTCGCGACGCTGCCGATCAAGCTCTGGCCGGGCATGAAGATCGGCCAGCTGTGCTTCTTCCGCCTGTCGTCGCCCGCGCAGAACCCGTACGGCTCGGGTCCGTACGGCAACCGCTACCAGGGCCAGCGGGGCCCGACGGCCTCGCGGTCGTTCCAGAACTTCCACCGCACCGACGTCGGGGTCACCGAGGCGGGATCGCTCGGAGGCTGATCCCGCCCCGGGTGCCTCAGGCGTCGCGACCGCGGCGGAAGCCGCTGTCGAAGCCGCGCTCGAAGGCGCGCTCCACCCGACGGTCGGTGCGGTGGCCGTGCCGGTGCCCGTGGTGCGGGCCGTGGCCGGGCGCAAAGCCGTGACCGGGGCCGAAACCGTGGTGCCGGTTGCCGCCGTGACGGATGCCGCGGCCGGTCGGCCGGGTCCACGGCGACGCGTCGTCGCCGCCGAGTTCACGCGCGATCGCCTCGAGCGAGGCGACCATCGTGGCGTACTCGTCGGGCGGGACGGCGTCGGCGACCCGTGAGCGGATACCGTCGACGATGCCGCCGAGACGGTCGCGCTCGGCGCGGCCCGCGTCGGTGAGCGTCCAGGTGCCGTCCGCTTCGCGCGCGACCCAACCGCGGTCGGCGAGGGCCCGCATCCGCTTGCCCTTGCGCTGCGCGAAGGCCGCGACGCGGTCGGCCTGCTCACCGTGGCCGCTGTGCTCGCCCGAGAGGACGTTCAGCAGCATCCAGTCGCGCCTGTCGACGCCCTCGCCGGCGAGCGCCTCGGCGAACGCGTGACTGAGGAGGTGGTCGACCGAGCGCAGCAGGCCGCCGAGGCGGCGGTGGGAGGCGTCGGGGCTGGTGGTGGGGTCTTGTGTGTCGTTGTCCATGGGGGATCCTTCCGATCCGAAGTGCTATCGCATGTCGTCCGACATGTATATGCAGTGTGACATGTAAATGGGATTCATGTCAACTCACATGTATCATCGGCGCATGACCGACGACCCCGCCGACCGCATCGCCGCGGCGCTCGGACGCCTGCGCGGACGCCGATTCCCCCAGGGCGGCGAGCCCGTCCACTCCGGGCACCGTCACGGCCACCACCCGCACGGGCGCGGGCGGGGCGACGGGCCCCTCGACCCGGGCGCCTGGATGGGCGGACCCGCCAAGATGCGGCTGGCGGGGCCCGCCCGCATGCGGATGCTCGAGGCGCTCGCGGCCGCCGACACCCCGCTGACCGTCGGCCAGATCGCCGAGGCGGTCGGCGTGGACCAGCCGCGGGCGTCCCGTGTGGTTCAGCAGTCTGTCGAGCTCGGACTCGTGCAACGCGAAGCCGACCCCGAGGACGCCCGCCGCACGCGCGTCGCGCTCACCGATCAGGGGCGCCGGATGCAGCGAGGGTTCCGCGGCGAGCGGCGCCAGGCGATCGTGTCGGCCCTCGCCGATTTCACCGACGACGAGCGCGAACAGCTCGCGCAGCTGCTCACCAAGCTCGCCGACGGCTGGCCGGCGCGCTGAGATCGCTCGGGCGGCGCGAGGTCAGTCGCGCGTCGCGCGCGCGGGCGCCTTCACGAACAGGAGCATGACGAAGCCCGCAGCGAGGATGAGCGCGATGCCGAGGATGCCGTACAGCGTCTGGTTGCCGGCGAGCGCGATGAACGCGCCCCACAGCAGCGGCGCCATCCAGCTCGCCGCACGACCCGTCGTGGCGTAGAGGCCGAAGATCTCGCCCTCCTGACCGATGGGCGTCACACGCGCGAGAAACGATCGCGAGGCGGCCTGCGCCGGCCCGACGAGACTCGCCAGAACGATGCCGACGATCCAGAAGAGGGTCTGTCCGGCGGTCGCGAAGAAGTAGACGGTGAGACAGCACCCCACGATGCCGCCGATCGCGACGAGGATCACGGCTTTCGGACCGAAGCGATCGTCGAGCCGCCCGGCGAAGATCGTCGAGATGCCCGCCACGAGGTTCAGCACCACTCCGAAGATGACGAGATCGGTGAAGCCGAAACCGAAGACGCGCGCGGCGATGACCGTGCCGAAGGTGAACACCGCAGCGAGTCCGTCGCGGTAGACGGCGGATGCGAGAAGGAACCAGAACGTCGGGCGGTGCTCGCGCCACAGCCGAGCGATCGAACGGAACAGCTCGACATAGCCGGCGAAGAAGCCCACCCGTCGGGCGTCGGCGGCCGCGGCGGGCTCGGGGACGTTGCGGAAGATCGGGATGGAGAACAGCAGGGTCCATACCGTGGCGCCGGCGGCGATCAGTTGGAAGGTGAGCGCCTGTGTTCCGTCGAGCACACCGCTGAGGATCAGGCCGACCACGATCACGAGCGCGATGATGCCGCCGATGTAGCCGAAGCCCCACCCCAGCCCCGACACGCGTCCGACCGTCTTGGGGGTTGAGACCGAGGCCAGCAGCGCGTTGTAGTTGGCGCCTGCGATCTCGCCGACGACACTCCCGAAAGCGATCATCGCCACGCCGAACCAGAAGTACGCCGGCACTCCGGGGATGAAGGCCATCGCCGCCTGCGCCCCGATCAGCAGCGCGGTGAAGATCCCCAGCATCAGTTTGCGGCGCCCGGTGGCATCGGCACGTTGGCCGAGCACGGGGGCGAGCAGCGCGATGAGGATGCCGGCGATCATGATCCCCCAGCCGAGATTCGCGTCGAGTGCCCCCAACGCGCGGCAGAACTCGGTTGCTGCATTGATCGCGGTGTCGCAGTCGATCTCCTCGCCGTCGACGATTCCGCTCTGGGCGACGGCGGGGTCGAGGAAGAACGACGAGACGAGGAAGCTCGGCACCCACACGAAGGTGAGAAGCACCGAGTTGAACGGCTGGGTGGCCCAGTCCCACATCGCCCACGAGATGACCCGCTTGCGGGGTACGGGCTGTTCGGATCCGGCGTCCTGGAACACGCCCGTCACCGCGCCCACGGCTCCCGTGTTCGCAGGTCTCGGGGGTCTCGGGCGCCGTGCGTCGGACTGGGGCTCATCGGGTTCCATGCTCGTCACGGTAGGGCCCTTCGGTGAACGACCGGTGCACCCGTCCCACTGCGAGCCGGACGGATGCCGCGACGCGTCGCTGCGCCGCGTGTTCAGCGTACGCGGTCTGCCTCACGGCCCGGAGCGTGATGCCATGATGGGGGCATGGCCGTGCACGTCGAGCGCGCTGACCTCCCGGGGATCGGTGTGCGCCATGACATCGAGACAGACGAAGGCCGCCGTGTGTCGGTCATCACGCTGCGCGAGGGCGGGCGCGAGATCTCACTGTCCGATACGGATGACCCCGACCGTGCCGGCGAGCGCATGAATCTCACCGACGACGAGGCGACAGCGCTCAGCGAGATCCTCGGCGGGTCGGTCATCATGACCCAGCTCGCGGGACTCCGCCAGGATGTCGAGGGCTTGCGCACGCGCCAGATCACGCTGCGCGCCGACTCCCCGTATGCCGACCGGACTCTGGGCGACACCCGCGCGCGCACGCTCACCCGCTGCTCGATCGTCGCGATCGTCCGTTCGGGCGGCGTGCTTCCGGCGCCGGGGCCCGACGAGATCCTCCACGTGGGCGACACGATCGTCTCGGTGGGCACCGGCGAAGGACTGGACAAGCTCGCGGACATCCTCGACGGGGCCTGAGCAGATGGACCACGGTGCGCTCGTCCTCATCGAGATCGGCGCGCTCCTGCTCGGCATCGCCCTGCTCGGACGCCTTGCCGGCCGCCTCGGCATCTCGCCGATCCCGCTCATCCTGCTCGGCGGACTCGCCTTCGGCGAGGGCGGGCTGCTGCCGTTCACGAGCGGCGGGGAGTTCATCGAGATCGGCGCCGAGATCGGCGTCATCCTGCTGCTGCTCATGCTCGGCCTGGAGTACACGCCGCAGGAGTTGATCGGCAACCTCCGCACGTCGCGGACGGCGGGAGTCCTCGACATGCTCCTCAACGCGCTGCCGGGGGCGATCGCGGCGCTGCTGCTCGGATGGGGGCCCGTCGCCGCCGTCGCGCTCGCGGGCATCACGTGGATCTCGTCGTCGGGCGTGATCGCCAAACTCGTCCAGGACCTCGGCCGCCTCGCGAACCGCGAGACCCCGGTCGTGCTGTCGATCCTCGTGATCGAAGACCTCGCGATGGCCTTCTACCTTCCGGTGCTGACGGCGCTGCTGATCGGGCTCGATCTGGGCGCCGGGATCGTCACGGTCGTCATCGCGCTCGCCTCCGTGCTGGTGATCCTCTACGTTGCGCTGCGCCACGGGCACCTCGTCTCGCGGATCGTGTGGTCTCGCAGCGCCGAAGTGCTCCTGCTCTCGGTGCTCGGCCTCACGTTGCTGGTCGCCGGGCTCGCCGCGCAGGCGAACGTGTCGTCGGCCGTCGGCGCCTTCCTGGTGGGCATCGCCATCTCAGGACCGGTCGCCGAGCATGCGCACCGCCTGCTCACGCCCCTGCGCGATCTGTTCGCCTCGGTGTTCTTCCTCTTCTTCGGCCTGTCCACCGATCCCGCCGACCTGCTGCCGATGCTTCTGCCCGCCATCCTGCTCGCCGTCGTGACGATGGCCACGAAGCTCGTCACCGGCTATTACGCGGCACGCAGAGCGGGGATCGCCGAGGCCGGCCGGTGGCGCGCGGGGTTCGCCCTGCTGCCCCGCGGGGAGTTCTCGATCGTCATCGCGGGCCTGGCCGTGGCATCCGGAGTCGATCGTTCGCTCGGAGCCCTGGCGACGGCCTATGTGCTGATCACCATCGTCGTCGGCCCGCTGCTGGCACGGCTGCCGGATGCACCCAGGTTCGCGGCCTGGGCCGCCCGGCGACAGCAGGAGCGCCGCGCCGCCCCTCCGCGCTGAGCTGCGCCGACGGGCGTGTCAGCGCCGGGGTGAGACCGGGCGCGCGCACCATTCGCGTTCGAGGATCGCGTAGTGCCCGGTGTCGGTCCATTCCCCCTTGAGCCACATGTGCTCGATGAAGTGACCCTCGTGCCGCATGCCGAGGCGCTCGCAGACGCGCACCGACGCGCCGTTGCGCGGATCGAGTTCGGCGAAGACGCGGTGCAGCCCGAGTTCGCCGAACGCGAGCTCCAGGAGCAGCGCGGCCGCCTCGCCGGCATATCCGCGTCCTCGAGAAGCGGGCGGCAGGATCCATCCGATCTCGGCGGTGCGGTCGTCGATGCTGTGCAGTTCGAAGTACATCGTGCCCAGGAACCGGCCGTCGACGTCGCGGATCGCCGGCTGCACGAAGTCGCCGCGCTCGGCCAAGCGCGTCGCCGCGCGGTCACGCGCCAGCACCTCGGTGACCTGCTCGCGCGTGCGGGCCTCGTACAGCAGATACCGGCAGACATCGGGGTCGGACTGCATCGCGTACAGGTCGTCGAGGTCGTCGTCGCGCAGCAGGTCGAGGCGGATGCGATCCGACGCGAGCGGCTGGAAGTCCCAGGGCAGCGGCACAGCGAACATCATCCTCCCTTCGCGCGTTCCTGCGAACTTGATATGAGTGGACTCAACTTGGTTTGACTCTCGAGGACGCCCGGCGTAGTGTTGAGCCATCGCGACTCAACCCGCGAGCAGACTTCCCATCAACCCCGAGGCCGAGGCATCCTGCCCGGCCTTCACGAAGGAGAGAAACACATGGCACGTGCTGTCGGAATCGACCTCGGTACGACCAACTCGGTCGTCAGCGTCCTCGAGGGCGGCGAGCCCAAGGTCATCGCCAACGCCGAGGGCTTCCGCACCACCCCGTCGGTGGTCGCCTACACCAAGGACGGCGAGGTGCTCGTCGGCGAGACCGCCAAGCGTCAGGCCGTCACCAACGTCGACCGCACCGTCTCGTCGGTCAAGCGCCACATGGGCACCGACTGGGGCTTCGACGTCGACGGCAAGAAGTGGACGCCGCAGGAGATCTCGGCCCGCATCCTGCAGAAGCTCAAGCGCGATGCCGAGCAGTACCTGGGCGACACGGTGACCGATGCCGTCATCACGGTCCCCGCCTACTTCAACGACGCCGAGCGTCAGGCCACCAAGGAGGCCGGCGAGATCTCGGGCCTGAACGTGCTGCGCATCATCAACGAGCCCACCGCGGCGGCTCTCGCCTACGGGCTCGACAAGGGCAAGGAGGACGAGCTCATCCTCGTCTTCGACCTCGGTGGCGGAACCTTCGACGTGTCGCTGCTCGAGGTGGGCAAGGACGACGACTTCTCGACGATCCAGGTGCGCGCCACCTCGGGCGACAACCGTCTCGGCGGCGACGACTGGGACCAGCGGGTCGTCGACTACCTGATCAAGCAGTTCAAGGACACCACCGGTGTCGACGTGTCGGGTGACCGCATCGCGCTGCAGCGCCTCAAGGAGGCCGCGGAGCAGGCGAAGAAGGAGCTGTCGAGCTCGACCTCGACCTCGATCAACCTGCCGTACCTGTCGCTGACCGACTCCGGCCCGGTCTCGCTGTCCGAGACGCTGACCCGTGCCAAGTTCGAGGACCTCACCAAGGACCTGCTCGACCGCACCAAGAAGCCCTTCGAGGACGTCATCCGCGAGGCGGGCATCAAGGTCGGCGACATCGACCACGTCGTGCTCGTCGGCGGCTCGACCCGCATGCCGGCGGTCTCGGAGCTCGTGAAGAAGGAGACCGGCGGCAAGGAGCCCAACAAGGGCGTGAACCCCGACGAGGTCGTGGCCGTGGGCGCCGCCCTGCAGGCGGGCGTGCTGCGCGGCGAGCGCAAGGACGTGCTGCTGATCGACGTCACCCCGCTGAGTCTCGGCATCGAGACCAAGGGCGGCATCATGACCAAGCTCATCGACCGCAACACGGCGATCCCGACCAAGCGCAGCGAGACCTTCACCACGGCCGACGACAACCAGCCGTCGGTCGCGATCCAGGTCTTCCAGGGCGAGCGGGAGTTCACCCGCGACAACAAGCCGCTGGGGACGTTCGAGCTCACCGGCATCGCCCCGGCGCCGCGCGGCATCCCCCAGATCGAGGTCACCTTCGACATCGACGCGAACGGCATCGTGCACGTGTCCGCCAAGGACAAGGGCACCGGCAAGGAGCAGTCGATGACGATCACCGGCGGCTCGTCGCTGCCCAAGGACGACATCGAGCGCATGGTGCGCGAGGCCGAGGAGCACGCCGCCGAGGACAAGAAGCGCCGCGAGGCGGCCGAGGTGCGCAACCAGGCCGAGACGCTCGCGTACTCGATCGAGAAGCTCATCCAGGAGAACGACGAGAAGCTGCCCGCCGACGTCAAGTCCGAGGTGCAGGGCGACGTCGATGCGCTGAAGTCCGCGCTCGCGGGCGATGACGACGAGGCGCTGCAGAGCGCCTTCGAGAAGCTCAACGCGTCTCAGGGCAAGCTCGGCGAGGCCATCTACCAGGCCGGTCAGTCCGAGCAGGCGGCTCAGGACGCCCCGACGGATGCTCCCGCCGACGGCGACGCGTCGTCCTCCGACGAGGACGTCGTCGACGCCGAGGTCGTGGACGACGAGGACGACGAGAAGAAGTAACCATGGCCGACAAGGACTTCGAACAGCCCGAGGTCCCCGGCGAGGACGACGCGGTCGCCGAGGATGTCCCACAGGACACCGAGGCGGCCGCGTCTCCCGCAGAGGGGGACGACGGCGCGCTGACCGTCGACGACATCCTCGGCGCGTCGCAGAACGTCGACGCCGCCGCCGAGGACGCTGTGCTCGCCGACCTCGAGTCGGCGTTGCTCAACGACCTCAAGCGTCTGCAGGCGGAGTACGCGAACTACCGCCGACGCACCGAGCAGCAGCGCGAGGTCGAGATCGAGCGCGCGACCGGCTCGGTGGCGAAGGGGCTGCTGCCCGTACTCGACGATCTCGACCGCGCTGAGAAGCACGGCGACCTCGAGGACGGCACGCCGTTCGCCGCGATCGCCGAGAAGCTGCGGGCGGTCGCCGAGCGCATCGGCCTCGTGACCTACGGCGAGGCAGGAGAGGCGTTCGACCCGCAGCAGCACGAGGCGATCTTCCAGGCCCCGACCCCCGGCACCGCTGAGCCGACGATCCTCGAGGTCGTCGAGATCGGCTACCGTCTGGGCTCGGTCGAATTGCGTCCGGCGAAGGTCGTCGTCGCCGTCCCGGCCGAGTAGCCGAGGAGGAACCATGGCCAGCCAGGACTGGTTCGACAAGGACTTCTACAAGGTCCTCGGCGTCTCGAAGGACATCAGCGACGCCGATCTGAAGAAGACCTACCGCAAGCTCGCGCGCACCTACCACCCCGATTCGAACCCGGGGGATGCCGCCGCAGAGGCGAAGTTCAAGGAGATCAGCGAGGCGTACTCGGTGCTCTCCGACAAGGAGCAGCGGGCGGAGTACGACCAGATCCGCGCGATGGGGTCGGGCGGTGCCCGCTTCACCGCGGGCGGCCAGGGTGCCGGCGGCTTCGAGGACGTGTTCTCGATGTTCAACCAGGGGCGCGGCGGCGGCGCCGGCGCGCGCTACCAGGCCGAGGACTTCGAGGACATCTTCTCGATGTTCAACCAGGGCGGGAACTCGTTCGGGTCGGGACGATTCGGTCAGCCCACCGGAGGGTTCCGCGGCTACGGCGGCCCGACACGGGGCGCCGACGTGACCGCGCGCACCACCATCGACTTCATCACCGCCACCAAGGGCGAGACGATCTCGCTGCAGGGCGAGGACGGCAAGCCGTTCAAGGTGAAGATCCCCGCCGGCGTGGCCGACGGGCAGAAGATCCGGCTTCGCGGCCGGGGCCGCCCGAGTCCCGACGGCGGCGAGACAGGAGACATCGTCGTGGCCGTGACCGTTCGCCCGCACCCCGTCTTCACACGCGACGGACTCAACCTGCGTGTCACCGTGCCGGTGACCTTCACCGAGGCGACGCTGGGGGCCACCATCGAGGTGCCGACGCTCGGCGGTGACCCCGTCAAGCTGCGCGTGGCGCCGGGCACGCCGTCGGGGCGCGTCCTGCGGGTCAAGGGCCGCGGCGTCGAGACGGCCAAGGGCACCGGCGATCTGCTCGCCGAAGTGCAGGTGGCCGTGCCGTCGCACCTCGACGACGCCGCCCGCGAGGCGCTCGAGCGCTACCACGAGCTGGAGCCGAAAGAGAATCCGCGCGCCGACCTGATGTCGCGCGCCCGCGGCTGAGAGGATGCCGGACATGGCGGACGACGAGATCGACGAGGACGCCCCGATCCTCGCGATCGCGGCTGCCGCCGAGCTGTCGGGCATGCATCCGCAGACCCTGCGCCAGTACGACCGCATCGGGCTCGTGGTGCCCGCACGCACCCAGGGTGGCTCGCGGCGGTACTCGCTCCAACACGTCGCCCAGCTGCGCGAAGTGGCCCGCCTCTCGGCCGACGGGATGAGTCTGCCGGCGATCGCGCGGATCATCGAGCTCGAGAATCGGGTCAGGGAACTGCACCGGCGCGTGCGGGCGCTCGAGGAGCAGGTGCGCTCCGAGGTCGAGAGCCGCCGGGGCAGTCGCGTCTTCGCGGCCGGCGCCACGGGATCGGTCATCACGCTCAAGCGCGGGTCGCGCGTGCGTCGCGCGACCGAGGTCGTGCTGTGGCGCCCACGTCCGTACGACGACGACGCGAGCCCTTCGGGCTGACCGACCGGTTCAGCGCTCGACGCCGCGATGACGGCGGAACCGCTTCCAGTCCTCCTTCGCCTGGCGGGCGTACATCCACGACCACTCGAGGATCGCCTCGCCCGCCACGCGTCCGCCGCCGACGTACCCCGACAGTTCGGCGGCGTTCGGCGATTGGCCGTGTGCGCGCGCGAGTGTCGCCGCGCACGCCTCGGCGTACCACCGGAACGACGCGTCATCGAGTTCGTCGACGTCGAATCCGCCCTTCTTGTCGTGGAACTGGCGCACATAGAAGGCGCGCGCGGGCCCGCCCTCGGCAGGCGTGCCGAACACATGGCCCAGGAACGGGTCGGACACGGCTTGCAGGATGCGCTGCATCCCCACGACGCGGCCGCCGTCACCGTGCGCCGAGACGTACTGGTCGAACTCCGGCGGCTGCGGCACGCGACCGTACTGCACGAGCACGCTCGTGCCCGCCTCCTTCGCCTGCAGGATCAGCCCATGGCCATCGCCGTCCTGCATCGCGACCAGGTAGCAGCGCGTGCCCACGCTTCCGACGCCCACGACGCGGCGCGCGAGGTCGGCCAGGGCGTAGCCGCGCAACAGCATCCGGATGTCGATCTTCGTCGACAGCCGGTACTCCTGCAGCACGTCGAGGACGCGGGCCTGCACGGCGGCGTCGACGCGGGTCATCGTCGGCGGCGCCTCGGTGAACACCAGCCGGCCGTCATCGGTGCGGGACGTGAGCTTGCGCTGAGCACGCTCGCCGGTGCGCCGCTCCGCATCCTTCACCGCGGCGCGGATCGCGCGCTTGGTCGATCGGTCGCCCGCGCGGGCCGCGGCGGTCGCGTCATAGTGGTCGAAGTAGCGCTCGACCGGGGTGCGCTGCGCGCCGTAGCGCAGCGCCCGCGCATACGTCCGCACCGCCGCGAGCGCGGCATCCCGGATCACCCGCTCGTCGCGCCCGACCTCCTGGCCGGCCAGCACGACGCTCGTGATCAGCCGCTTGACGTCCCATTCCCACGGCGCCCACGCGGCTTCGTCGAAGTCGTTCAGGTCGAACGCCAGGGTGCGCTGCGGTGACGCGTAGAGACCGAAGTTCGCGACGTGTGCGTCACCGCACGAGGCGACCAGGATGCCGCTGTCCGGCGTGCGCGCGAGGTCGGCGGCCATGATCGCCGCGGTGCCTCGGAAGAACGCGAACGCGCTCGCGCCCATCCGCTCGGTGCGGATCGGCACCAGTTCGGTCACCCGCGGCACGTCCTGCGCGTCGAGGATGCCCATCGGGTCCCGCGCGCCGGTGGGCGCCGCGGACAGCGCCTCGCGGGGGAGGTTCTCGCGCGAGGCGCGCCCCTGCGCGAGCTGCTGGGCCACCGTCGGTCGCGGCGTCCATGCCGCGGCGATCGGGCCCTGATCGGTGATCGTCATGCGGTCAGTGTGGCACCGGGGATCGCGGAGCGGTATCCCTGTGTTTTCGGGCTAGCATCAGGTGACCACGAGGAGGGCGCATGGCCGAGGTCGAGCGCAAGAAGAGCAAGAAGCGCGGGAAGACCGCCACCGACATCGTCACGGTGTTCGTGCTTTCGATCACGGCCGTCCTCACCGCCTGGTGCGGTTTCGAGTCGTCGAAGTGGGGCGGCGAGATGTCGATCGCCTTCAGTCAGGCTTCGAGCGCCCGCATCCAGGCTGCCGCGGCCGAGGGCGAGGCGCGGGATGCCCGACAGTTCGACCTCACGATCTACACCCAGTGGGTGCTCGCGGTCGCCGACGAGCGACCCCAGCTCGCCGCGTACATCGAAGAGCGCTTCACGCCGCACTTCGCTGCGGCCTTCGACGCGTGGGAGGCCGACGGGCGTGCCGAGGCCGGGCCGTTCGTGACCGAGGCGTATGTGCCGCCGGGCTCCGAGCGGGCGGCCGAGATGACCGAGAGGGCCGACGCGAAGTTCGCCGAGGCCCTGGAGAACAATCAGCGCGGCGACAACTACTCGCTGCTCACGGTGCTGTTCGCGCTCGTGCTGTTCCTGACCGCGATGTCGCAGCGCGAGATGCCGGTGTGGATTCGTCGCGTCCTGCTCGGTATGGCGATCGGCGTCGGCACGGTCGGCCTGGTCATCATGTTGACGTTCCCGATCAAGATCTGACCACCCGCGGCGGCTCCCGGCATCCGGGGGTTCCGGTCGCTAGTGTGCATGGCGTGACCACCTCGCCCACGCCCTCGCCGCGCACCTCGTCGCGGTTCGCCGCCGCCGCCGCCCGTGAGTTCGACGGCACCACCGAGCGCAGCCTCGAGTCCCTCGCCCTCGGCGCCGGTGTCATCGGATTCCTCGCGATCGGGCTCCTCTCGCTGCCGGTCTTCGGCTTCCAGTCGGCACCGATCTCGGGGCCGGGCTCGATCGGGCAGTATGCCGCGATCGCCTCGGCCGTCGTCGCCGTCCTGGCGTTCGCCGCCGGCCGGATCGTCGTGGTCCGTCGCGGCGAACGTCGCCGACTCGGCATCCTCGACTATCTCGACGTCGCGGCGCTCGCCTTCGCACACGGTGTGATCGCGCTGCTGAGCTGGACCCTCGTCGCGGTCATCCTCGAGGAGGCCTTCATCGGAGCGGTGGTCTTCCCGCTGTTCGTCGTCGTGCTGGGTGCCGCCGCGGCCGCGGTGACCGGCTATGTCTGCTTCTTCTCGGCGACGCACATGGACCTCACTCTCCTTGCGATCGTGCTGGCCGTGTTCCTCGCCGAAGGCGTGATCACCAGCATGCTCACGTCATCGGATCCGCAGTGGTGGGAGCTCAACCTGTCGGCGCTCGGCATGCCCGGCGACGTCTCGTCACTCGCGTTCAACCTCACGCTCATCGTCGCGGGATTCATCGTGACCACACTCGCCCGCTACGCGACGCTCGGGGTGCCGACGCCCAACCCCAAGGGATTGCGCAACGTGCGGATCTCGCTGGTCGTGGTGGGCGTCTTCCTCGCCTGCGTCGGCATCTTCCACGTCGACGACTTCTTCGCGCTGCACACCGGCGTCGCCTCGGGCATGGCGGTGGCATACGGGGTGCTCACGATCAACCTCCCGCGCTGGATCCCCGGACTGCCGCGCACCTTCATCCTGCTGGGCTGGATCTTCATCGCCGTCGTGGTGCTGCTGGCCGTCTTCTTCGCCGTGGGGTACTACACGCTCACGGCAGTGGAACTGGTCGCCGGCATCCTCGTCTTCACGTGGATCATCCTGTTCATCCGCAACGCCGAGGCGCTGCGCGCCGACACCGCTCCGGAGAGCCCGTCGTGACGATGGAGCGCTGGGAGCGGCTGACCTACTGGCCGCTCATCATCGCCTCGGTGGTCTTCATCGCGGCGTACTCGTGGCAGGTCATCTTCGACACCGAAGGCCTGCGGTTCACCCTCGCACGCCTCGCGATGCTGCTGACGTGGCTCGTCTTCGCCGTCGACTACGTCGTGCGCCTCGGTCTCGCACGCCCCCGCGGCCGATGGTTCCGTCGACACATCTTCGATCTGCTCGTCGTCGTCCTTCCCGCCCTGCGACCCCTGCGGCTGCTCAAGGCGATCACCGTCATCCACGCCCTGCAGCGCACCGCCGGCGCCGCGCTGCGAAGCCGACTGGCGATCTACGGATCGGGTGCGGCACTCATTCTGATCTGGATCTCGGCGCTCGCGGTGCTCGACGTCGAGCGACCTGCGCCGGGCGCGAACATCACCACGTTCGGCGATGCGGTGTGGTGGGCGTTCGTCACGATCACGACCGTGGGCTACGGCGACTTCTATCCGGTGACCGCCGGCGGACGCATCGTCGCCGTGCTGCTGATGTGCGGCGGCGTCGCGGTCGTGGGCGTCGTGACCGCGACCCTCGCGTCGTGGGTCATCGAGAAGGCCGCCGCGCACAGCGAGAACGATTCCGCCGAGCCCGCGACCCGCGGACAGGTGCGCGACCTCTCCGCCCAGATCGAAGAGCTCGCAGGGCGGCTCGGCGGTCCCGCCGACCCGAAGCCGTAGCCTGAGCCTGTGGAAACCGCCCGCCCCGCGCTCTCGCCCTCCCTGCGCATCCTGCTCGGCCTCGCCGCCGCGGTGATCGTGCTCGCCGGCCTGTACCTCGCCCGCGACCTCGTCGGCCCGCTCGTCCTCGGCGCGGTGATCGTCATCATCTGTCTGCCGGTGCGCGCGCCGCTGGTACGCCGCGGCTGGCCGTCGTGGGTCGCGACGACGGCCGTGATCGCGCTGGGGTACGTGATCCTCGCCGTGCTCGCAGCGCTGCTCGCGTTCGCCGGGGTGCAGTTCGCCGAGATGGTGCGCGACTACTCCGACCAGCTGCGCGCGACGGGCGCGGCCTTCGTCGAATGGCTGCAGGCACTCGGCGTGCAGGACGCCGCGGCCGATCCCGTCGGTGCGCTGCTCCAGCCGTCGACGCTCCTCGGCGTGGCGGCATCCCTCGGCGGCACCGTCACGAGCGTCCTCGTCGCCTTCTTCTTCGTGCTCGCCTATGTGATCTTCATGGCGGCGGATGCCGCTCGCTACTCGCGCGCGACGAGCGAATTCGGCGCATCGATCGCCCAGACCGTGTCGCGGGTCGCGGCCTACAACCGCGGCGTGCGTCGGTACTACGTCGTCAATGCGTCGTTCGGCGCCGTGGTCGCGATCATCGACGGACTCGCCCTGTGGGCGCTCGGCATCCCCGCGCCCGCAGTGTGGGCGATCCTCGCGTTCGTGACGAACTTCGTCCCCAACATCGGCTTCGTGCTCGGCCTCATTCCACCGGCCGTGCTGGCCCTCGTCGTCGGCGGATGGCCGCTCATGCTCGTCGTGATCGCGACCTACTGCGTCGTCAACGTCACACTTCAGGTGCTGATCCAGCCCAAGTTCGTCAGTGATGCCGTCAGCCTCAGCCTCACGCTGAGCTTCTTCTCGGTGATCTTCTGGACGTTCGTGATCGGGCCGCTCGGCGCGATCCTGTCGATCCCGCTCACCCTGCTCGTGCGCGCGCTCATCCTCGAGGGCGACCCCGACAGCCGATGGCTCCGATGGCTGTCGGGGGACCCCGAGGCGCGAGCCGACGCCGGGCAGCCCCCGGGCGTCAGCTGAGCAGCTTGGCCTTCGCGGCGGCGAACTCGTCGTCGCTGAGGACTCCGGCATCCTTCAGCGCGGCGAGCTTCTGAAGCTCGGCGACCACATCGACGCCGCCTGCGGCCGCGGCCGGGGCGGGTGCCGGTGCGGGAGCCTGCGGCATCTGCTGGGCGACGGCCTCCTGCGCGGCGGCCTGCATCGCGGCCTGCTGTTGTGCGGCCTGGTACTGCTCCTGCTCGTACTGGGACTGGGCCTTCTGCTGCTGGCGGCGTGAAACGCCCCCGGACACGGCACTGGCGGTGCCTGCGACGACGGCGGTGCGGGCGGCGAGCCCGATGAGGCCGGGGCGGCCGACTCGACGGATGGGCATCGGTGTTCTCCTTCTCAGGCCGGGTCGGCCAGGTCCATGACGGCGTTGACGATCGGTGCGGGGATCCGTTCGGCGCTGAGCACCACGCCGCCCGACGCGTCGACGCTGCCGGCGAGGCGCCGCGCGTAGAGCAGCTCGAGCGCGACGAGCGCCGCGGATCCGCCCGGCGGGATCAGCTCGGACAGCTCGGCGATGTCCTCCTCGCCGGCGATGCCCACTTCATGCAGATCGAGCGGGAAGTCCTCGTCCTCGATCTCGACGACGGTGATGTCACCGTCGTCGGACTTGGAGATGAGGACGAAGTCGAGCAGGCGCATCAGACCGCCGTCGAGGAGCTCGCCGAGCGCCTCGATGACGGAGTCCGCGGGTCGCTCGCCCTCGAAGCCGACGAGGTAGAGCTCGACGGGGCCGTAGCGGAAGTCAGCCATGGGAATCCTTTCAGGGTGGGTGCGATAGAGGTCTATCACGCTCAGGTGTCCGGGGCTAGAAGCTGCCGATGCCCTTGCCGATCACGACGACGCCGATCACCAGCAGCAGCACCGTCATGATGACCGCGTTCTCGCGCGACAACCAGCCACGCAGCGCGTCGAGCGGTCCGCGCAGTCGATCGGAGGCGATCAGGTAGCCGACGACGGGAAGGAGCACGGTCGACGCGGCGATCAGTGTGAAGATCGCGATGACGACCACGACCGCGCCGACGTCGAGACCCGCCGCGCCGATGCTCACGCCGGCGCTCGCCGCCAGCAGCAGGTTCTTGGGGTTGACGGCCGACAGCAGGAATCCGAGTCCGAACGCGGCGCCGAAGCCCATGGTGTCGATCGCCTTCATCCACTTCGGCAGGGCCGGCTCCTCGCCCTCCTTCGGGCGCCCGCGCCACTGGCGCGCGGCGAGCAGCAGCAGCAGCGCGCCCAGCACCAGGTGGATGACGCCCTTCACGGGAGAAGAGCCATCCGCGTCCTGCCCGGGCAGGATCGCCGACAGCAGCGTGAAGACCGTGGTCGCCACGACGATGCCCGAGATCCAGCCGAGCAGGAATCCGACGCTCGTCGTGCGCGCCTTCGGCGAGAGCAGCATGAGGATCGCGGCGATGATCGGCACGGGGCTGATGGCCACGCCGAGTGCGAGCGGGAGGATGCTGCCGATGGCGCCGTTCACGATGCGTCTCCGTCCAGGGGTTCGACACGCTCACCGTAGCGCGGGAGGGCGGGGCGAGTCAGGCGTGCCCGTTCTCGGCGTTGACCTCGTCGCGCCATCGCAGCAGCGGCTCCACCGACGAGAGGTCGAAGTCGGGGCCGTCGAGCGCCGGGATCAGCAGCCGGAATCCGAGCGCATGCAGCCGGGGTGCGGCACCCTGTTCGAGCAGCGGGCCGAACCCGCGGATCGTGAAGCCCGTCGACAGCTCGATCGTCGCGGGGTCGCGGCCCTCGGCGGCGCACCACTCGTGCAGCACGCCGATCTTGTGCGGCATCCCCTCGAGCCTCGTGAACGTGTGCCAGATGTCGGCGTGGCGTGCGACGAGCCGCAGCGTCTTGCGCTCGCCCTGGCCGCCGATGAGGATCGGGATGGCGCGCGTCGGCGGAGGGTTGAGCGCGTCCCAGCGCGCGCGAACACGGTCGAGGTCGTGGGCGAGGTCGTCGAGACGGCTGCCCACCGTGCCGAAGGCGTAGCCGTACTCGTCATAGTCCTGCTCGGCCCACCCCGACCCGGTGCCGAAGATCAGTCGACCGCGCCCGGTGCCGTGTGCGCTGATGTGGTCGACGGTGCGGGCCATGTCGGCCTGCAGATCGGCATTGCGGTACGAACTGCAGTTGACCAGCGGCCCGAACTCGACGCGCTCGGTGCGCTCGGCGATCGCGGCGAGGACCGTCCACGCCTCGAAGTGCGGTGCCTCGAAGGGCTCGGTCAACGGGAAGAAGTGGTCCCAGTTGAACACGGCGTCCACCCCGAGATCCTCGGCTCGCAGGACGGCGTCGCGGTAGTGCGCCATCGAGGTGTGCTGCGGGGCGAGCTGCACTCCGATGCGGACGGGGCGGTGGGCTGCGGGGTGGATGGTGTCGGTCATGCGGGATCGATCCTCAGGGTGTCGGGGGTTTCGCCGACGGTCAGGTCGTCGACCACGCGCAGAGTGCGGGCGAGGTCGTCGACGGCGCCGATGACCGTGCCGAAACGCTCGCGGTCGGAGCAGACGGCGCTGAGGGTCACGAAGTGGCTGCCGGTGTCCCAGGTGTAGGTGGTGAACGGTGGGGTGCGCGGGTCGGCGGGCAGCGGCATCGCGAGCTTCTCGCCGACGCCCAGGTGCGGATTGCGGAAGTCCTCGGTGTCGTCGTACTCCATCGGCATCATCGCGCGTGCGGCCCGCACGTCGTTGGTGGCCTGCTGCACCTGCGCCATCGCCACCAGCAGGTCGGGGTCGGACTTCCAGACCCAGACCAGCACGCGCCCGTTCGCGCGGCGTATCAGCAGCGGCGCAGCCTGGCTCATCGCCCACGCCGCGACGCCGCTGCCCGCCCGCTCGGTCTGACCCATCGCGCGGTTCGCCTGCGTCAGCAGCATCCGGATCGCCGCTTTGCGGTGGCGGCGGCCGCGCCAGCCGAGGGACTCGGTGACCGGCACCCACAGGGCCGGTGGGGCATCCGCCTGGAGTCGTGGCATGCCTCCAGCGTAAGCCGGGCCGGCGCAGTCCCTCGGGTACAGTGGAGCCGCGAGCGAGCCGCACGCACCCCCGCACAGACAGGCCCCCCGCACGACGTGACCGATCCCGCGACGACCGACGACTCCGCCGACGCCGCCGAGGCCCCCCTCACCATCGTCATCGGGGCCGACACGTTCCTTCCCCACGTGAACGGCGCCGCCCGCTTCGCCGAGCGGCTCGCGGCCGGTCTGGTCAAGCGCGGGCACGACGTGCACGTCATGGCCCCCAGCGCGACGCACGCCGAGCACGGTGTGTTCACGGAAGAGATCGAGGGGCAGCCGATGACGCTGCACCGGCTGCCGTCGTGGCGGTGGCTGCCGCACGACTGGCTGACGTTCGTGCTTCCCTGGATGTCGAAGCACCACGCACGTCGTGTGCTCAACAAGGTCAAGCCCGACGTGGTGCACATCCAGTCGCACATCGTGATCGGCCGCGGTCTCGCCCGTGAAGCCCGCAAGCGCGGCATCCCGATCGTCGCGACCAATCACGTGATGGCCGAGAACATCCTCGACTTCACGACGCTGCCGCCCGTGCTGGACAGGGTCGTGGTCAAGCTCGCGTGGGACGACGCGAAGCGCACGTTCGACATGACCCGCGCCGTCACCACCCCCACCCGCAGGGCCGCCGACTTCCTCGAATCGACCATCGACATCCGCGGCGTCATCCCGATCAGCTGCGGTATCGACGCGAACGACTACACGGCCGACCTCACCCCGCGCGAGGCCAACCGGCTGGTGTTCGTGGGACGCCTGACCACCGAGAAGCAGATCGACGTCGTGTTGCGGGCGATGGCTCTGCTGGATCCGACCCTCGGGGTGACCTTCGACATCGTCGGCAACGGCGATCAGCGCCGCAGTCTCGAGCAGCTCGCCGAGCAGCTCGGCCTCGCCGACCGCGTGACGTTCCACGGCCACACCTCCGACGCCGACCTGCGCGCGCTGCTGACCCGCGCGAGTGCGTTCGTCATCGCCTCGATCGCCGAGCTCCAGTCGATCGCGACCATGGAGGCGATGGCATCGGGTCTGCCGATCGTCGCCGCCGACGCCGTCGCGCTGCCGCACCTGGTGCACGACGGTGAGAACGGCTACCTGTTCGAGCCCGGGAACGTCGAAGACCTCGCATCCAAGCTCAACCGGGTGCTGCGCCAGACCCCCGCAGAGCGAATCGCGATGCAGCAGGCATCGCTCGACGGCGTCAAAATGCACGACATCGGTCGCACGCTCGACACGTTCGAGGCGCTGTACCGCGACGAACCGCTGCCGGGGTAGCGCGCCATGCACGTCGTGATGTTCGGCGACCAGCACGTCATGTCGCTCGGCGGGGCACAGGTGTCGATGCGGCTGCAGAGACGGTTCCTCGAGAAGGCCGGGCACACCGTCACCGTGGTGGCGCCCGCAGTGCACGGTGCGCTCGCCGCTGCGATGATCGGGGACATCGACCGCTTCTTCGTCGACCTGCCGTCGGTGCCGATCACGCTCGACCGCGAGTACTCGTTCGCGTGGCCGGGACGACGCACCGACCGGTGGCTGGATGCCGCGATGGCAGACCGCCCGCCCGTCGATGTCGTGCATGTCCAGGCCGACTTCTGGGGCGGCTTCATCGGTCACCGGTACGCCGCGCGTCACGGGCTGCCCGTCGTGCACACCATGCACAACCGCGTCGACGTCGGCATCGAGGCGACCACACCATTCCCCGGGCTGGTACTGCGCGCCCTCAACGCCTGGCAGCGACGGGCGCTGGGCGACGCGACGCCGGGCGACGACGGCTGGGCCTTCCAACGCCGTTTCGCCTCGCATGCCGACGCCGTCACCGCGCCCTCGTCGCACTTCGCCCGCCGCCTCGAGTCTCACGGCATCGGCTCGCGCGGGTCGGGCGACGTCGAGGTGGTGTGGAACGGCATCGACGACGACGTGCTCGACACCGCGCTGGCCGAGGCGCCGGCCGAGCGGGCCCCGGGGCGGCCGCGCCTGATCTGGCTCGGTCGCATGAGCCCCGAGAAGCGGCTGCTGCCCTTCCTCGAGGCGATCGTCGAGTCGGACGTCGACGCCGACGTCGAGATCGTGGGCGGCGGCGGCCAGCTGCGCGCCGCGCAGCGGCTCGTCGAGCGCGCTCGGCCGACGGCATCCGTCATGTTCGCGGGCCGCATGCCGTACGAGCAGACGCTGCGGCGCATCCAGGCGGCCGACGCGGTCGTTCAGACCTCGATCGGCTTCGAGACGCAGGGCATGACCGTCTTCGAGGCGGCGTCGCTGGGCACTCCCGCGATCGTGAGCGATCCCGATATCGCCGCCGAGCTCGGGGGCGGCCACTGGACGGTGCCGGATGCCTCGGTGCCCGCACTCGCCGCGACACTGACGCGAGCCGTCGCCGAGGTCGCCGCGGGCACCCCGCCGGTGCCCGCCCCGTCGATCCGAGAGCGCTTCCGCCAGTCGTCGCGCACGGCGGCGATGATCGAGATCTACGACCGCGTGACCGGTCGCTGATCACGGAAGGCGTGTCCAGTCCGTCGGACGACGACGGTAGCCGTCCCGGGGAAGGGCGACCAGCGTCGACACCAGGCCCGCGAGGGCGAGAGCCGCGAAAGCGATGATCATGAACATGGCAGAAAAGCTACGCTTGCGCTGATTCCGCCACGAGTGGCAGGATGGACGTCGAACACAGCATTTCTGCCAGTCTCGGGAGTCCGCCATGAAGACCGTCGCCTGCATCGTCCAGCCCGGCTTCGCGCCGTTCGAGTTCGGGGTCGCCTGCGAGGCGTTCGGTCTCGACCGCTCCGACGACGGCGTGCCGAACTTCGACTTCCGGGTGATCACCCCCGACCCCGGCGCCGTGCCGTCGAAGGTGGGCTTCTCGATCAACGTCGAGCACGACCTGGCGTTCGCGTACGAAGCCGATCTGGTCGTGGTCTCGCCGACCCCGCGCGAGTGGTGGGGGCGGCCCGACGAGCGGGTGCTCGACGTGGTACGCGACGCCGCCGAGCGTGGCGCCTGGGTGATGAGCGTGTGCAGCGGCTCGTTCATCCTCGCCGCATCCGGCGTGCTCGACGGGCGGCGCGCGACCACGCACTGGATGTACGCGCCGACGATGGCCGCGATGTATCCGCAGATCGACGTCGACCCCGACGTGCTCTACGTGCAGGACGGCCGCATCATCACCAGTGCCGGCACGGCGGCGGGGCTCGATGCCTGCCTCCACCTGCTGCGACAGGAATTGGGCGCCGAGCTCACCAACCGCATCGCGCGCCGCATGGTCGTCGCCCCGCAGCGTGACGGCGGGCAGGCGCAGTTCATCGACAAGCCGCTGCCTGTCGCGGCCTCCCTCTCGCTCGCACCGGTGACGGACTGGATGCTGGACAACCTGCGCGAGGAGCTCACCGTCGACCAGTTGGCGGCCAAGGCGCACATGTCGCCGCGCACGTTCGCGCGTCGCTTCAAGGCCGACTTCGGGGCGACGCCCGCCGCGTGGCTGGCACGCCAGCGGATCATCCACGCGCAGCGGCTGCTCGAGACGACCGACCTCGGCCTCGACCGGATCGCCGACGAGAGCGGCTTCGGATCGGCCGCGGTGCTGCGGCAGAATTTCGCGCGGATCCTCGGGCTCACGCCCACGGCCTACCGGGCTCGGTTCGCATGCGCGCACGACGCCGACGACCAACGGATGCTGGCCCCCGTCGCCTGACCGCCGCGGCGCGGCCGGTTCGCTAGCGTGTGACCGTGGCGCTGAATCCGCGGTCGTGGTTCTCACGCAAGACCCTGCGCAAGGATCTCGTCGCAGGGGTGACGCTCGGCATCGAGAGCGTGCCCGACGGCCTGGCCCAGGGCCTGCTGGCAGGCATCAATCCCCTCGCCGGCCTGTACGGTCATCTGTTCGGCATGGTCGGCGCCGCGCTGTTCACCAGCAGCGCGTTCATGACGGTTCAGGTCACGGGTGCGATGGCGCTGATCGTCGCCGACTCGGGGCTCGACTCCCGACCCGATCCGAGTCGGGCGCTCTACACGCTCGCGATGATGAGCGGCGTCGTGCTGATCGTCGCGGGGCTTCTGCGAGGCGGCCGCATCGTTCGCTTCGTGCCGACCGCGGTGATGACCGGGTTCGTCACCGCTGTCGGGGTGAACATCGTGCTGGGTCAGCTCGGCAACTTCACGGGGTACGAGGCGGATGGGCCGAACCGTCTCGTGAAGGTGCTCGACCTCGGTCGTCACCTGCTCGACTGGAGCCTGCCCGCGGTCGTGGTCGGGGCGATCACGGTGCTGGTGATCGTCGTGCTCCAGCGCACACCCGTGGGTGCCCTCGGTCTCGTCATCGCGGTCGTGATCGGATCGGTGAGCGGCGTGCTCCTCGACCTGTGGGTGCCGGCGGGTGTCGTCGTGCTCGACGACCTCGTCGCGGTGCCCGCGGCGCTTCCCGGGCCGGTGCTGCCGAGCCTCGACGACGTGCTGTTCCTCCTGCTGCCGGCGTTCTCACTCGCGTTCGTCGCGATGGTGCAGGGCGCGGGCGTGTCGGCCGGCATCCCGACCAAGGACGGCAAGCCCGCCGACATCTCGCGGGACTACATCGGGCAAGGCGCCGGCAACGTCCTCGCGGGGCTGTTCCGGGGCATGCCCGTGGGCGGATCGATGTCGGGTTCGTCGCTCGTCGTGAAGTCGGGGGCGCAGTCGCGCCTGGCGTTCTTCGTCGCGGGTGTCGTGATGGCTCTGGTGATCCTGTTCGCGTCGGGGCTGGTCGCCTACATCGCGATGCCGGCGCTGGCGGGGCTGCTCATCGTGGTCGGGATCACGGCGGTGAAGCCGAGTCGCATCAGATCGGTCGTCAAGACCGGGCCGCTCCAGACCGCGATCATGACGGTGACGTTCCTGCTCACCCTGCTGATTCCGCTGCAGTTCGCGGTGCTCGTCGGTGTCGGCCTCGGCATCATCCTCTACGTCGGCCAGGAGTCCAACCGGCTGCGCATCCGGCGCGTGGTGCTCGCGGACGACGGTCGGATGCGTGAAGAGGACCCGCCCGCGGTCGTGCCCGGCGGTGACGTGCTCGTCCTGCAGCCGTACGGCAGTCTCTTCTTCGCCAGCGCGCCGACGTTCGAACGGCAGCTGCCGGCGGTCAGCCGCGGTGAGGGGCCCGCGGTGGTCGTCATCCGATTGCGGGGGACCGACCAGATCGGTCTCGCCCTCGTCGAGGTGCTGCGTCGATATGCACACGATCTTCAGTCGGCCGACTCGACACTGAAGCTGGTGGTCAGCGAAGACCTCGTGGTCGCCCAGATGGCCGCAGGGGGGCTCATCGGCGACATCGGCGAGCGCAATCTGTATCGCGGCAGCGAGTGGGTGGGCGAGGCCCTCCGCCGCGCTCACGATGATGCCGAAGCGGAACTCGACGCGACGCGCTGACCCTGATAAACTTGAGTGCATACGACTCAAGTTTGAGTCCCCAGACTTTCAGGAGAACCCATGAACGCCACGCAGATGCCCGGGCAGGAGGACGCGGCCAGCGCCCTCGAGCAGTTCGGGATCAACCTCACCGACCGCGCACGGCAGGGCAAGCTCGACCCCGTCATCGGTCGCGACAGCGAAATCCGACGGGTCAGCCAGGTGCTCACCCGCCGCACCAAGAACAACCCGGTGCTCATCGGCGAGCCGGGCGTCGGCAAGACCGCCGTCGTCGAAGGGCTGGCCCAGCGCATCGTCGCAGGAGACGTCGCCGAGTCGCTCAAGGACAAGGAACTGGTCACCCTCGACATCTCGGCGCTCGTGGCCGGAGCGATGTACCGCGGACAGTTCGAGGAGCGGCTCAAGAGCGTGCTGAAGGAGATCACCGACTCCGACGGCCGGATCATCACCTTCATCGACGAACTGCACGTGCTGATGGGTGCCGGCGGCGGCGAGGGGTCGGTCGCCGCCTCCAACATGCTCAAGCCGATGCTCGCGCGCGGCGAGCTGCGCCTCATCGGCGCCACGACGCTCAACGAGTACCGCGAGTTCATCGAGAAGGACGCCGCGCTGGAGCGCCGCTTCCAGCAGGTCTACGTCGGCGAGCCGAGCGTCGAGGACACGGTGGCGATCCTGCGCGGGCTGAAGGGCCGCTACGAGGCCCATCACGGCGTGACGATCAGCGACAGCGCTCTCGTCGCCGCTGCGTCCCTGTCGAACCGCTACATCCCCAGCCGGCAGCTGCCCGACAAGGCGATCGACCTGATCGACGAGGCGATGAGCCGCCTCAAGATGGAGATCGACTCGAGCCCGATGGAGATCGACCAGCTGCGCCGCCAGGTCGATCGCATGCGCCTGGAGGAACTGGCGCTCAAGAAGGAGAAGGACGACGCGTCGAAGGAGCGCCTGGCCAAGCTGCGCGAGCAGATGGAAGCCGCGACCGCCGAGCTCAGCGTGCTCGAGGCACGCTGGGAGCAGGAGCGCGCGTCGCTCAACCGCGTCGGCGACCTCAAGAAGCAGCTCGACCAGGCCTACACCGATCGTGATCGCGCGCTGCGCGAGGCCGACTACACGCGGGCGTCGAAGCTCGAGTACGAGACGATCAAGCGCCTTCAGCAGGAGCTCGCCGAAGCCGAGCGCGCCGAGGCGACGCCGGATCAGGACCGCATGGTCAACGAGCAGGTCACCGACGAGGACATCGCCGCGGTGATCGCCGCGTGGACCGGCATCCCCGTCGGCCGGCTGCTGCAGGGCGAGAGCGAGAAGCTGCTGAACCTCGAGCGCGAGCTCGGCCGCCGCATCATCGGTCAGAAGCAGGCCGTCAAGGCCGTGGCAGATGCCGTCCGCCGCTCGCGAGCGGGTATCAGCGACCCGAATCGTCCGACCGGATCGTTCCTGTTCCTCGGTCCGACAGGCGTCGGCAAGACCGAGCTGGCCAAGGCGCTCGCCGAGTTCCTCTTCGACGATGAGCACGCCATGGTGCGCATCGATATGTCGGAGTACGGAGAGAAGCACTCGGTCTCGCGGCTCGTCGGAGCCCCGCCCGGGTACATCGGCTACGAGCAGGGTGGTCAGCTGACCGAGGCTGTGCGCCGGCGCCCCTACTCGGTGGTGCTGCTGGACGAGGTCGAGAAGGCGCACCCCGAGGTGTTCGACGTGCTGCTGCAGGTCATGGACGACGGCCGCCTCACCGACGGCCAGGGCCGCACGGTCGACTTCACGAACGTCATCCTGATCCTGACGTCGAACCTCGGATCTCCGATCCTCATCGATCCGACGCTGACATTCGACCAGAAGCGGGAGCAGGTCCAGGGTCTTGTCCGTCAGGCGTTCAAACCCGAGTTCGTGAACCGGCTCGACGACACGGTGATCTTCCAGGCGCTGACCGAGGACGACCTCGCCCAGATCGTCGAGCTCGCCGTCGACGCGCTGCAGCGCCGCCTGCACGACCGCCGTCTCGAACTCGCCGTCACGCCCGAAGCGCGCACGTGGCTCGCCGAGCGCGGCTACGACCCCGTGTTCGGGGCGCGGCCGCTGCGCCGGCTCATCCAGTCCGAGATCCAGGACCGTCTCGCGATGGCCCTTCTCTCGGGCGGCGTGCGCGACGGCGACACCGTGCGGGTCGATGTCGCCGCCGACGGGTCGGCGCTGGTGCTCACCAGCGAGCGGCCGGATGCCGCCGCCCCGGCCGACGACGACGTGATCGAGGCCGAGCTGCTCGACGACTGAGCGGTCGCGCGGCTCGGCTCAGGCGTCGACGATCGTGGACTCGGAGATGGGGCGGCGCAGACGCGGGGCCGCCTCGCGCTCGCGCAGTTCGGCGGGTGCCTCGTCGAGGTCGCCGTATACGCCGACCGCCATGACGGTGACCGGGGTCAGCGTCGCCGGCAGTCCGAAGGCCGCGCGGACGGCATCGCGATCGAACCCGCCCATCTGGTGGGTGTAGAGGCCGTCGGCGTGTGCCTGCACGGTGAAGTGCGCCGCGGCCTGGCCGGTGTCGTACAGTGCCCAGTCCATCGGCCGGCCGTCGCGCTCGGTCTCGGCGACGAAGACCACGAGCGCTCCGGCCGCGGGGGCCCATGCGCGGTTGAACCCCGCGAGGCTCTCGGCGATGCGCGTGTGCGCGGAGGTTCCCCGGCGGGCGACGATCACGCGCCACGGCTGCGTGTTGGCCGCCGTGGGCGCCCAGCGCGCCGCTTCGAGAGCGGCCGCGAGGGCGGACTCGTCGATCGGGGTGTCCGCGTCGAAGACGCGGGTGCTCCAGCGCTCGGCGAGCACGTCGAGGATCGGGGCGTCGGTGGCCGCGGTGCGGTCGAGGGTCGGGGTCATGGCTTCTCCTGGGTCGATGATCGGTCCGAGGGACGCCATCGGCCCACGTTCCATGCGAACGCATGGAACGTGAGATCATTCCCGCCTATCCGTGCGCGTCGGGCAGGTCGCGCATCGCCCAGAACGGTCCGACCACGACGAACAGGCACGCCAGCAGTTCGCCGGCAGCCCCGAGCCACAGGGTGGGCACGGTGCCGATCCACGCGCCGACCGCACCCGCGAGCAGTGCTGAGATCGGCATCACGCCCCAGACGACGAACCGGATCGACGCGTTCATGCGGCCGAGCAGACGCGGCGGCGTGATGCGCTGGCGGAAGCTCACCTGCGTGATGTTGTAGAGCAGCACCGTGAAGCTCATCACGAACATCTGAACGACCAGCAGCGGGAAGGCGAGGTCGGGCACGAGCGAGATCGCCGGCAGGAAGAACGGCGCGATGCAGAAGGCGATGGCGCTCATCGGGATGGCGCGGGCCTCGCCGACGCGCGCCACGATCCGCGGCGTCGCCATCGCACCGAGAAGGCCGCCCACGGCGCCGAGCGAGAACGCGATCCCCAGCATCTCGGGGCTGAGGCCCAGCTCGCGCAGCACGAAGATCGGCAGCAGGGTCATCCCGACGGTGCCGAAGAAGTTCGCCGTGGCGGTCGTCAGCACGATGCGCCGCAGCAGGGGGTTCCCGAACACCCAGTTCAGGCCCTCGGCGATCTCCTGCGCGAGAGGTCTGCGGTCCTCCTCCGCGCGGGGCTGCTCGTGGTCGCGCGTGGACAGCAGTGCGAAGAACGAGATCACGTAGGTGCCCACGGTCACGAGGATCGCGATGGGCGCGGCGAGCGCACCGATCAGCCACCCGCCCACGGCGGGTCCGGCGAGGCCGGCGACCTGGTGGGTCGACTCGAGTTTGCCGTTCGCCTCGGCGATCTGATCACGACGCACCAGCGAGGGGATGATGCTCTGGTACGACACGTCGAAGAACACGGTCGCGACGCCCATCACGAAGGCGACCGCGATGAGATGCCACATCTCGAGCACCCCGAGCACCCACAGCAGGGGCAGCACTCCGAGAGCGATCGCACGCACCGCGTCGGCCGCGATCATGACCCGCCGCTTGCGCATCCGGTCGATCCAGGCGCCGGCGGGCAGACCGACGATCAGGAACGCGGCGAGATTCGCGGCGGTCAGCACACCGACCTCGAACTCGGTCGCGCCCAGGGCGAGCACGGCGAGCACCGGGATCGCGAGCTCGGTGATCTGCGCGCCGAACTGCGAGAACGCCTGCCCCGTCCACATCGTCAGGAAGTTGCCGTCGCGCCACAGCGAGCCCCTGCGGTCGGATGCGGGTGCCGATCCCTCGGTGTCCGCGACGGCATCCTCTGATTGAGACATGTCAATCAGTCTGAGTGACCGATTGAGTGATGTCAATCAGTCGCAGTACGCTGGGGGTGTGACCGGCCGGAACGCCCACATTCCGCGGGACGACGATCCCGAACTCGAGGCGCGCATGCGCGCCCTCAGCTCGCCGTTGCGACTGCGGATCCTTCGGCTGTGCGCGTTCGACTCGCGGACCAACAAGGAGCTCGCCGAACTGCTGGACATGAACCCCGGCACGATGCTCCACCACGTGCGCACGCTCGTGGCGACCGGGTTCCTCGCCGCCGAGGACGAGCGCGCCGGCGCGCAGGGAGCCCGTGAGGTGCCGTACCGCGCGACGGGACTGTCATGGCGCACGCCGATGCGCGACGGCGGCGGCCGCATCCTCGTCGAGACCTTCCTGCAGCAGATCGAGGGACTCGATGAGGATGAGCTCGACATCACCTGGCTCGGGCTTCGGCTCAACGCCGACCACAAGGCCGAGTTGCACCAGCGGCTGCACGACCTCGCCCTGGAATTCAAAGAGCGCGGCCCCGACGACGACGGCGAGTCATTGTCGCTGTTCACCGCCGTGCACGCCGATCGGAACCCGCGGAGTTCCCCGTCCGTGAAATCGGAGGATCCTTCTGCGCCGGACGCCGACGAGCGGGGCAGCGCCGCCTCCTAGCCTGAGGGAATGGACATCGCGACGGCAGACCTCTACGACCAGCGGGGTGACAGGCTCGACTCGCTCTCGGTACCGCTGCACGACGTCGGCGGGCGTCCGGCGTTCCACGGCCCGATCCGCACGGTGCGCTGCCACCGCGACAACGCGCTGGTGAAGGCGATGCTCGCCTCGTCCGGTGACGGCGCGGTGCTCGTGATCGACGGCGGCGGTTCGCTGGAGTCGGCGCTGGTCGGCGATCTCATCGCCGCATCCGCGGTCGACAACGGGTGGGCGGGCATCATCGTGCACGGGGCCGTGCGCGACCGCACGGCGATCAGCGGCCTGTCGATCGGCGTGAAAGCGCTGGGGTTCAACCCGCGCAGGAGTGCGAAGGACGGCCGCGGAGAGGTCGACGTGCCGGTCGAGATCGGCGGGGTCGTCTTCACCCCGGGGCGCGGCGTGTGGGCCGACCCCGACGGTGTGCTCGTCGAGCGCTGACACTCTGGACATCGACCCGATCGGGGAGGAACGTGGGTGAGAGAACCAGTGGTGGGAGGCGCCATGTTCACACCCGACACACCGTTCAGCAGCTTCTCGGTCGATGACATCGACGCGGCGGCTGCCTTCTACGCCGACACCCTCGGGCTACCGGTCGAGGTGAACGCCGAGATGGGCGCGATGCGGATCGCGCCGCCCGGCGGGAGTCCGATCTTCGTCTATGCGAAGGAGGACCACGAGCCGGCGAGCTTCACGGTGCTCAACTTCGCGGTGGCCGATGTCGAAGCCGCCGTCGACGACCTCAACGGTCGCGGGGTCGTGACCAAGATCTACACCGACCCCGACTTCGGCACCGATGAGAAGGGCATCGCCCGCGGATTCGAGGGCGGTCCCGACATCGCGTGGTTCCGGGACCCCGCCGGCAACGTGATCGCCCTGATGGTCCCCGCCGAGGGCATGATCTGACGCGACCCGTTCAGGGGAGCATCGGCCAGTCCGCGGGGCCGGCCGAACCCGCCGGGTACTCCTCGAGCGGCACGTCGCCACGGCGCCACACATCCAGCACGGGATGGAGGATGCGCCAGCACTCCTCCGCGGCGTCGCCGCGCACCGAGAGCACGGCGTCGCCGTCGAGGATGCCGGAGAGCACTTCGCCGTACGCCTTGAGAGCACCCTCGCCGAGATCGGCCTCGAGAAGTGCTCGCTCGAGTGCGAACGGGTCGTCGCCGCCGTTCACGTCGATCTCGAGCGACATCTGGTCCGGCCCGAGCACGAACCTCAGCACCGAGCCCCGCGTCTCGCCGGTGAATCCCGCGGGAAGGTGCCGCACCGGCTGGAAGGTGATCACGATCTCCGCATCGCGTCCGGTCAACGCCTTGCCGGATCGCAGCGTGAAGGGAACGCCGGCCCATCGTGCGGTGCGCACTTCGAACGTGAGTTCGGCGAGGGTCTCCGTTCCCCGTGCGGGATCGACGCCGGCCTCATCGACGTAGGCGGGGAGCGCGCGGTCGCCGACCGTGCCCGCCGTGTACCGGGCGCGCCGCGAGAAGCGAACGGGGTTGTCCTCCCAGATGTGGGTCGCCCGCAGGGCCGCACCGATCGCATCGCGCAGATCGCGCTCGTTCAGGGTCGCCGGGGGCTCCATGGCGAGGATCGCGAGCACCTGCAGCAGGTGGCTCTGGATCATGTCGATCAGAGCGCCCGCGCGGTCGTAGTAGCCGGCCCGTCCCTCCAGACCCAGGGACTCGTCGTAGCGGACAAGCACGGATTCGACGTGGTCGGCGGACCACACCGGCTCGAACACCCGATTGGCGAAGCGCACACCGAGGATGTTGAGCAGTGTGGAGCGCCCCAGGAAGTGGTCGACGCGGAAGATCCGGTGCTCCGGCACGAGAGCCGTCAGCGTTCGGTTCAGCGCGCGGGCGCTCTCCTCGTCGGTGCCGAACGGCTTCTCGAGAGCGAGCACGGTGCCGTCGGGAAGAGCGACGCCCTTCAGTGCATCGCACGAGGCCGCCGCGACACTCGGCGGCACGGCGAAGTAGAGGGCGAGCCGGCCGGTGGAGGCGCCCACGAGTCGGGCGAGATCCTCCGGCCGCGTGATGTCGGCCTGCGTGTACGTGGTCGAAGCCACAGCGGCGAAGGCGTCCTGCGCGTCCGTCGTGGCGAACGCCTCGCGGACGACGTCGTGCCACTGGGCGTCGCTCCAGTCGTCCATGCCCGCGCCGCTGAGGTGCACGCGGCGTGCGGGTTCGCGCAGCAGCAGCTGCCCGAGGGCGGGAAGCAGCAGCCGGGAGGTCAGGTCGCCCGACGCGCCGAGGATGAGCAGGGTCGTCTCCGTCGCCATGACGGCCACGATAGCGGCCTGCAAGAATCGGGGACATGCCCGCACCGATCGAGGACTACGCGCTCATCACCAGCTGTCGCACGGCGGCGTTGGTCTCGAGGGAAGGCAGCATCGACTGGCTGTGCGTGCCGCGCTACGACTCCGCCTCGGTCTTCGGCGCACTGCTGGGCGATGAAGACCACGGATGCTGGCGCCTGCGCCCGATGGATCGCTCGGCCACCGCCACCCGCCGCTACGACGGCGACACCTTCCTGCTCGTGACGCGCTGGGAGACGCGCCACGGCATCGCCGAGGTGCACGACTTCATGCCCGTCGACGGACCACGCGTCGACCTCATCCGCCGCGTGGTCGGCATCGAGGGCACCGTCGAGTTCGACCACGAGGTGCGGTTCCGCTTCGACTATGCGCGCTCCTTGCCGTGGGTGCGCCAGGTCGGGACCGAATTCGTGCCCGCCGTGCTCGCGATCGCCGGGCCCGACGCCCTGCTGCTGCGGGGCGCGACGCTGACTCCCGCCGATCGTGCGCACACCGGCACGATCTCGGTCACGGCAGGGCAGTTCACCGACCTCACCCTCACGTGGTTTCCCTCGCACCACGACGCACCCGAGCCCACCGACGCCGACACGGCCCGCGAGCGCACGCGACGCTGGTGGACGGAATGGGCCGAGGGCATCGACCACGCCGGACCCCATCATGACGAGGTCGTGCGGTCGCTTCTGGTGCTGCGCGCACTCACCCACGAGGACACGGGTGGCATCGTCGCCGCGGCGACGACGTCTCTGCCCGAGCAGTTCGGCGGGTCCCGCAACTGGGATTACCGCTACGTGTGGCTGCGCGATGCCGCGCTCACGCTCGAGGCTCTGCTCGACCACGGCTTCGTGCGCACGGCGCAGCGCTGGCGGCAATGGCTGCTGCGTGCAGTCGCCGGAGATCCCGCCGACACCCAGATCATGTACGGACTCTCCGGCGAGCGCGACCTCGCCGAGCGCGAACTCACCAGTCTGCCCGGCTACCGCGGGTCGGCGCCCGTGCGAGTGGGCAATGGCGCGGTCGACCAGTACCAGGCCGACGTCATCGGCGAAGTCATGGTCGCGCTCGAGGCCACCCGAGCCGCCGGAGTCGCCGAGACCGAGTTCTCATGGAGCCTGCAGCGCGCGCTGCTCGGTCAGGTCGTCGACTTCATCGACCGCCCCGACCAGGGCATCTGGGAGATCCGCGGCGAGGCCCGCATGTTCACCCACTCGCGGGTGATGATCTGGGCGGCGCTGGACCGGGGAGTGCGCGCGGTCCGCCGCGGTGGGCTCGAGGGTGACGACGCGCTATGGGCACGGCTGCGAGACCGCATGCGCGCCGAGATCGAAGAGCACGGTTTCGATGCCGGCCGCAACACCTTCGTGCAGCACTACGGCTCGCCCGAGGTCGACGCCTCCCTGCTGCTGCTGCCCCAGGTCGGCTTCTGCGACTACGACGACCCGCGGATGCTGGGCACCGTCGCCGCGCTCGAGGCCGACCTGCTGCGCGACGGGCTGCTGCGCCGCTACCGCACCGAGGCCGGGGTGGACGGGCTCGACGGCGACGAGCATCCGTTCCTGGCCTGTTCGTTCTGGCTTGTCGAGCAGTACGCGAGTTCGGGCCGCCTCGACGACGCGAACGCGCTGATGGACCGCCTGTGCGGCCTCGCCAACGACGTCGGATTGCTCTCGGAGGAGTACGACATCCAGCAAGGCCGACAGGCCGGCAACACGCCGCAGGCGCTGTCGCACCTCGCGCTCGTCCGTGCCGCCGACGCACTCGTCGGCCACTCCGGGCGCGCGGCGAAGCGATCCTGACGGGGTCGTCGACTCAGCGCTGGGATGCGAGGGCGTCCGACATCTTCACCCTGCCGCCCATGCGCAGCAGAGAGTTCTGATAGATCCGCGCGCCGATCACGATCGCGGCGACGCACGTCGCGATGAGGATCGCCAGCGACAGCAGCGGCTCCCACCACTCGGCCGTTCCGAGGAAGATGCGCATCGGCATGCCCACGGGCGCCGAGAACGGCACATACGACATGACGGCGAGGACGACGGGGTTGTCGAAGAAGAAGATCACCAGGAAGTACGGCGCCATGATGAGCATCGTCAACGGCGTCGTGGTCGCCCCGATGTCCTCCTGGCGCGACACCATCGACGCGGCCGCGGCGAACAGCGATGCGAGCAGCACGAAGCCGAAGAGGAAGAACACCGCGAACCAGGCGATAGGACCGCCGAGCCCGGCAAGAGCCGCGGACTGCCCCGACACCGTCAGCCCGATGACGGCGATCGCCGCCAGCAGCAGGATCTGCGCCATGGCCAGGATCGTGTTTCCGATCACCTTGCCCGCCAGGAGCGCACGGACCGGGATCGCCGAGATGAGCAGCTCGACCACCCGCGTCTGCTTTTCTTCCACGACGCTCTGCGCAATGGTGCCGCCGAACAGCGAGGCCGCCATCAGGAACACCACGCCGAACCCGATCGCCGCGAGATAGGCGAGTTGCGAGTTCATCGCCTCGGGGTTGAGCAGTTCGACGGGAGGCACCTGGGCGAACTGCAGCAGCAGCGTCGATGAGACTCCCTCGTCTCCGATGAGCGCGAACCCGACAGGCGACGCGGGGTCGGCGACGACCGCGGCATCCACGTCGCCGGATGCGACGAGTTCTTCGGCCGCCGCGCGATCACCGACTTCCGTGACCTCGAGTCCGGCGGTGCTCGACACCATCGGGGCGGCGTCACTCGTCACCGCGACAGGGGTGCCGCTCGTGTCGCGGGCCGAGAAGCCGGCCCAGATGACGAGGGCGAGCGCTCCGACGAGCAGGATCGCCGTCGAGATGACGAACACCTTGCTGCGCAGCTTCGATCCGATCTCGCGTTCGGCGACGAGCCAGACGCTCTGAGCGGCGCTGGGGGCGGGAGTGGGGGCGCTCACTGGATGACCTCCTTGAAGATCTGCGCGAGGGACGGATGCTGCGGGGCGAAGCTGGCGACGTCGCCCCGTTCGACGGCCAGGCGCAGCACCCGCTGAGCGGCGTCGTCGCTGTCGGCGTCGAAGAGGGCGAAGCCGCCGTCGAACTCGACCACCTCGACGCCGGGCTCGTCGCGCAGCCATCCGGCATCCCCCGACGAGACCAGCTCGTAGCGGTGTGTGGAGTGCTGGCGCCGGAGCGCGTCTCGCGGACCTGCGGCGCGGATCGTGCCGCCGGCGATGATGACCAGGTCATCGCAGAGGCGCTCGACGACATCGAGCTGGTGCGAGGAGAAGAGCACGGCGACGCCCGCCTCGGCGCGCTCATGCAGCACCCCGGCGACCACGTCGACCGCGAGCGGATCGAGACCCGAGAACGGCTCGTCGAGGATGAGCACCTCGGGGTCGTGGACGAGGGCGGCGGCGATCTGCGCGCGCTGCTGGTTGCCGAGCGAGAGTGCTTCGACGTTGTCGTTGAGGCGCTCGCCGAGACCGAGCCGCTCGAGAAGGTCGCGGGCGCGAGTGGCGGCATCCGCTCGCGAGAACCCGTGCAGACGGGCGAGGTAGGTGATGTGCTCGTGCACCTTCATCTTCGGGTACAGGCCTCGCTCTTCGGGCATGTAGCCGAAGTGGCGACGGTCGCCGGGGGTGAGTTCCGCGCCGTTCAGCGTGATGGAGCCGGCGTCCTTGCCCAGTACGCCGAGCACGATCCTCATGGCGGTGGTCTTGCCGGCGCCGTTTCCGCCGACGAAGCCGGTGAGACGACCGGCGCGGACCTCGAACGACACGTCGTCGAGAGCCCGACGATCTCCGTAGGACTTGGTGATCCCTGTCAATTGCAGCATGCGCTCCACGCTACGGAGGGGGGCGGGGTCCCACATCCACCGTGGGACGGAGATTCAGACGAGGCCGTGACGGTGTGCGTAGACGACCGCCGCCACGCGATCGCGAGCGCCCAGCTTCTGGAGCACGTTCGACACGTGGGTCTTGACCGTGGCCTCGCCGATGAACAGCGCGGCTGCGATCTCGGCGTTGCTCTGCGCGAGCGCGACCAGACGCAGCACCTCGGCCTCGCGGTCGGTGAGGGCCGGCGTGGGCGGCACCGGTTCGACGACCTGGCTCGCGGTGTCGCGGGGGGAGGCGGGCGTTGAGGCGAACCGCTCGATCACACGGCGTGTGACCGCCGGCGCCAGGAGCGCATCGCCCGCTGCCGCGACCCGCACGGCGCTGACGAGCTCTTCCGGTCCCGCGTTCTTGAGCAGAAAGCCGCTCGCGCCGGCGTCCAGCGCCGTGAATAGATAGTCGTCGCGGTCGAACGTCGTGACGATCACGATCGCCGCGTCCGTGTCCGGGTCGGCAGAAAGACGGCGTGTGGCCTCGATTCCATCGAGGTCGGGCATCTGCACGTCCATGCAGATGACGTCCGGCCGCACGCGCGCGGCCGCCTCGACCGCCTCACGGCCGGTCGAGGCTTCGCCGACGACGGTGATGCCGCCCGCGGCTTCGAGGATCATGCGGAAACCCGCCCGCATCACCGCGTGGTCGTCGACGAGCAGCACGCGGATCGCCCCGGCTGCCGAGCTGTGCCCGCTCACGCGAGCACCGGCACCGAGAGGGGCAGCCGCGCGCGGACCAGATAGCCGCCGCGCGGGCGAGGTCCGATCTCGACCGAACCTCCCACGGCGGCGGCGCGCTCGCGCATGCCGACCGTGCCGAGCCCTGCCGTCGCGGGCGGCGAGATGCGTCCGGTGTTGCTCACCTCGAGTTCGATGACCTCACCCGTGAAGCGCAGTCGCACGTCGGCTGTGGCATCCGCACCCGCGTGACGACGGGCATTGGTCAGCGCCTCCTGCGCGATGCGGTACGCGGCGACCTGCACGATCTCGCTCACCTCGACCTCGTCTCCGACGACCGTGAAAACGGTGGTCAGCCCGTTGGCGGTCGCATGTTCGGCGAGTTCGGCGATGCCGTCGAGCCGAGCGGTCGAGGCGTCGGGGGTGTCGTCGAGCGGCGAGCGCAGCGTCTCGAGCAGGTGGCGCAGCTCGTCCAGGCTCTCGCGCGCCGACCGCTCGATCTGCAGGAGTGCCGCGCGCGCGGCACCCGGATCCTTCTCCATCACCGTGCGAGCCGCGCCGGCTTGCACTCCCATCGACGACACGTGATGGGCGACGACGTCGTGCAGCTCTCGCGCGATGTGGACGCGGTCGAGGGCGACCGCCTGCGCTGCCGTGCGCTCGCGCTCGCGCTCGAGCTCACGCGTCCTCTGCTCGAGGCGCTGCGTCTGGATCGCCGCGTCGTAGGCGCGATCGCCCATGTAGTAGGCGCCGCCGAAGAACGCGGCGTTGACGAGGAACTGGATCAGCATGACGGCGACGAACGGCGAGAACATGCCCGCGCGCGACGGCCCGTCGTCGTCGGGCGCGATAGCCGACTGGAACGTCGTCACGAGCAGCCAGACGAACATGCCGACGATGATGGCGGCACGCACCCACATCGCGCGGCGACGGTCGTCGACCCACGCGCCGACGGTGTAGACGGCGATGAACATCGCGATGTTGCTCACGTACAGCTCGGGGATGCGCGCGGTCACTCCCACGAAGAACGCGAGGGTGACCGCGATCGCGGCCACCTCGGGGTAGCGGCGGCGTACCGCAAGGGGGGCGGTGAGGCCTGCGGCGAACAGAAGCGCCCAGGCAAGGTCAGGGCTGTCGCCGGAGTAGAACCCGGCGGTCGATCCGAGTGCGGCGCTGAGCACCGCCCCCACGAACAGTGCGGCGGCCAGCCAGATGTCCGCTCGGAGCTCTCCTGGTGTCGGGGGCGTGCGAACACCGTCGGCCGTCGAGGGCGCGGGGGTCAGACGCGAGGACATCCCCCTACGGTAGGCGGAGCGGTGCGGCAGGGCATCCCCCGCAGGGCGGAGATGCCCCGGGGGCGGGAAGCGTCCGGCCGGCGCCGGGGCGCCGCTCGGCGCGCGCGCCTTCCCGGGTGAAGGGGCCCACGGACGCTAGCGTGCGGAGGGTGAGCGAGGTCGAGAAGCGTGCGCGCGACCGCACGGCGGATCGCGACGTGCCTGTCGGCGTCGTCATGGTGGGCATGGCCGTCGTCGTGTGGTGGCCGGCATTCACGCTCGGAGCGTGGGAGGACCTCTTCTTCGATCAGCTGCTCACGGTGTGGGCGGCCTCGACGGCGGCGTTCGTGTTCGTGCTGGTCGAGCGCAGACCGGTGGGCGCGAGACTGGTGCGGGCGTTCCTGCTGCTGCTGCCGTCAGCGTGGCTCGTGCTGATGTTCACCCTGAACGACGAGGCCGCCGACCTGTTCGAATTCATCATCGACGTCGGTGCCATCCTCGCGGTGCTGATCGGTCTTCCGTTCACGCTCTGGGTGCTGGTGCGGATCGTGTGGCCCGACTTCGGCGGTCGTACGCGGGTCTCCACGAAGTGGCTGATCGCTCTCGTCGTGGTCGGGGTCGCGGTGGCGTCGTTCCTGCTCGGGGCCAACCAGGAGCACTTCCTCACGTGCGAGGACTTCGCCATCAGCGGCAACAGTCCGCCCGCCGACTGCACACCCGAGCCCGACTGATCAGGCGGCGTCGCTCATGCGAACCGCCCAGCGGATGCCGAACAGCTTGATGACTCCCGGCTGCTGCCCGGCCAGTGCCGTGTCGGCGATCGGCACGATCTCGACGCCCTCGACCGCGCGGCGTTCTCCGTCGAATCGCAGGACCGCGGACCCTGCCGCGACGACGTTCCGCGCCCACGCGGTCTCGTCCCCGTAGGGCAGCGCGATCACCCATCCGTCGCCGTCGCGGATCGGGGTCACCGGCGTCTCGTACGCGGTGCCGCTCCGGCGCCCGACGTGCTCGACGACGGCGTACGGCGCGCCCGGCTGGCCGGCGACCTGCATCGCGCCCTTGTTGACCACGTCGCGCTGCAGCCGGGTGAGGGCGCGGATGAACCGTCGGTCTCCCGATCGGACACCCACGATCACCACGACCAGTGGCACGGCGAGCAGTGCGAGGATGCCGCCGATCACGGCGGCGACGGTGCCGAGGGCCTTCATGGGTGTGCCTCCTCAGAAGATCATGGGGCGATCGTCGTCGTCATCACCCGCGAAGTCGAGATCGACGACGACGGGGACGTGGTCGCTGGGGCCGTCGCCCTTGCGTTCGTTTCGGTGGATCTGCGCGCCGGTCACCGCGTTGGCGAGCGCGCGCGAACCGAGGATGAAGTCGATCCGCATCCCTTCGTTGCGCGGGAAGCGCAGCTGCTTGTAGTCCCAGTACGTGAAGCCCGTGGGCACGAGCGGTCGCACGACGTCCTGCACGCCGGCGGACTCGAGCGCCGCGAAGGCCTCGCGCTCGGGCGGTGAGACGTGGGTCGCGAACCCGGGCACGACCGAAGGGTCGCCGTTGTCGGCGTCGGTGGGGGCGATGTTGAAGTCGCCGACGAGGGCGAGCGGCAGGTCGGGGTCGCCGGCGAGTGTGGCTCGGGTGTCGTCCTCGAGCGCCTTCAGCCAGTGCAGCTTGTAGTCGTAGTGCGGGTCGCCCAGCGCCCGCCCGTTGGGCACGTACAGGCTCCACACCCGCACGCCGTCGATGGTGGCACCGATCGCCCGGGCCTCCTGCGGGGCATCCGGACCCTCGTGGCCCTTCGCGAAGCCCGGCATGCCGGGGAACGCCGTCGCCACGTCGGTCATCGGCTCGCGGCTGGCGATCGCAACGCCGTTCCACTGCGAGAACCCGTGGGCCTCGACGTGGTACCCGGCCTCTTCGAACCGGTCGAGGGGGAACTGGTCGACGCGGCACTTGATCTCCTGCATCGCGAGCACGTCCACGCTCTCGCGCACCGCGAAGTCGACGATGCGGTCGACGCGCGCACGGATCGAGTTGACGTTCCAGGTGGCCAGGCGCATGGGTCCAAGCCTACGGTCGGCCGGCGACGCCGATCGCCGATCACAGCGCCCGCAGGATGTCCTCCACGCGATCCTTGGCGTCGCCGAAGAGCATCTGGGCGTTGTCGCGGAAGAACAGCGGATTCTGCACGCCGGCGTAGCCCGAGGCCATCGACCGCTTGAACACGATGACGTTCTCGGCCTCCCAGACCTTCAGCACCGGCATGCCGGCGATGGGGCTGCCCGGGTCTTCGGCCGCGGCGGGGTTGACGGTGTCGTTCGCGCCGATCACGAGCACGACCGAGGTGTCGGGCAGGTCGTCGTTGATCTCGTCCATCTCGAGCACGATGTCGTACGGGACCTTGGCCTCGGCCAGCAGCACGTTCATGTGCCCGGGCAGGCGTCCCGCGACAGGATGGATGCCGAAGCGCACGTCGACGCCGCGTTCGCGCAGCCGCGAGGCGAGCTCGGCGACCGGGTACTGCGCCTGGGCGACGGCCATGCCGTAGCCGGGGGTGATGACGACGCTGTCGGCGCCGGCGAGCATCTCGGCGGCGGTCTCGGCGTCGATCTCGCGGTGCTCGCCGATCTCTTCGTCGCCCGAGCGCGGTGCCTCGATGCCGAACCCGCCGGCGATCACCGAGAGGAACGACCGGTTCATGGCCTTGCACATGATGTAAGACAGGTAGGCACCGGACGAGCCGACGAGCGCACCGGTGACGATGAGCAGATCGTTGTTCAGCAGGAAGCCCGCGGCGGCGGCGGCCCAGCCCGAGTAGCTGTTGAGCATCGAGACGACGACGGGCATGTCTCCGCCGCCGATCGAGGCGACCAGATGCCAGCCCAGCGCGAGGGCGAGAACGGTGACCACGATGAGCAGCCACAGGTCGGGGGTGAGGACGTACCAGACGGTGAGCCCGATGAACACGACGACGGCGCCCAGGTTCAGGGCGTTCTTGCCGGGCAGCATGAGCGGCTTCGACGAGATGCGCGCCGAGAGCTTGAGGAACGCGACGATCGACCCCGTGAACGTCACCCCGCCGATGAAGACCCCGATGAAGACCTCGGCGTGGTGGATGTCGGCCAGCGCCCCCTCGAGGCCGGTGTCGTAGAGGGCGCCGTTCCAGCCGACGAGCACCGCCGCGAGACCGACGAACGAGTGCAGCAGGGCGATGAGCTGCGGCATCCCGGTCATCTCGACACGGCCGGCACGCCAGAGGCCGATCGCGGCACCCACCAGCATCGCGACGACGAGCAGGGTGAGGCCGAGGGCGGCCTGTTCGCCACCCCAGGACGAGGTGACCGTGACCCAGATGGTGGCGGCGAGGGCCAGGGCCATGCCGATCATGCCGTACACGACGCCGCGGCGGGCGGTGTCGTGGCGGCTGAGCCCCGCGAGGCTCAGGATGAACAGCAGCGCGGCGACGATGTAGGCCGCGGTCGCGACCGACCCGGCGGTCACCGCGCGTCGCCCTTCGTGAACATCGCGAGCATTCGGCGGGTGACCGCGAACCCTCCGAAGATGTTGATGCTCGCCAGCAGCACCGCGACCGCGGCGAGGATCTGCACCGTCACGTTCGGCACCGCGAGCTGCACGATGGCGCCCACGACGATGATGCCCGAGATCGCGTTGGTCACGCTCATCAACGGTGTGTGCAGCGCATGGGTGACTTTGCTGATCACGTAGAACCCCACCACGACCGACAGGGTCAGCACTGTGAGGTGCTGCGGAAGCGGCGCCGGTGCGACGGCGCTCACCAGGAACAGCAGCGCGATGCCCGCCACCGCCAGTGCCGCACGCACGGCCGGCGTGAAGCGCGATCTCTTCGGCGGTGGGGCGGTTGCGGCGGTCGCGGCGGCCGGCGCCGGCGCCGCTGACACGCTCACGGGCGGGGGTGGCCAGGTCGACGCTCCGTCGCGCACGACGGTCACGCCGCGCTGCACGACGTCGTCGAAGTCGAGGGTGAGCCGACCGTCCTTCTCGGGGGTCACGAGCTTCAGCAGATTGAGCAGGTTGGTCGCGTACAGCTGCGATGCCTGCGCGGGGAGCCTGCCGGCCAGGTCGGTGTAGCCGAGGATCACGACGCCGTTGTCGGTGACGACCCGCTCGCCGGCGACGGACCCGGCCACGTTGCCGCCCTGTGCGGCAGCCATGTCGACGACGACGCTTCCGGGCTTCATGCTCGCGACGTCCTCCGCCGTCAGCAGTCGCGGCGCGGGTCGTCCGGGGATGAGCGCGGTCGTGATGACGATGTCGACCTCGCGCGCCTGCTCCGAGTAGATCTCAGCCGCGCGGCGGTCGTAGGCCTCGCTCGTCGCCTTCGCGTACCCGTCGCTCGAGACCTCCTTCTGTTCGTCGGGGACGACGACCTCGAGGTACTCACCGCCGATCGAGCGCACCTGGTCGGCGACCTCGGGCCGCGGGTCGGTCGCGCGGACGACGGCGCCCAGGCTCGAGGCGGCACCGATCGCCGCGAGTCCGGCGACGCCCGCACCGGCGACGAGAACGGTGGCCGGCGGCACCTTGCCGGCCGCGGTCACCTGCCCGGTGAAGAAGCGGCCGAACTCGTGCGCGGCCTCGACGACCGCGCGGTATCCCGAGATGTTCGCCATCGAGCTCAGCACGTCCATCGACTGCGCGCGCGAGATGCGGGGCACCGCGTCCATCGCGAGCGCCGTGATCCCTCGTGTCGCCAACCCCTCGACCAGATCCGGGCGCAGCGCGGGGCTCAGCATCCCGATCAGCGTCGCGCCGTCGGACAGCCGCGCGATGTCGGCCTCGGTCGGCGGCGTCACCTTCAGCACGATCTCCGACCCCCACGCCGTCGCCGCATCGACGACCGACGCCCCCGCCTCGCGGTAGGCGTCGTCGGGGAAGGAGGATGCCGTTCCTGCACCGGCCTCGACCACGACCTCGTAGCCCAGGGCGATGATCTTCGGGACGGTGACGGGCGTCGCGGCGACGCGGTTCTCGCCGGGCGGCTCGGTGACGATGCCGATGCGCATACGGGGCTCCCTCGCTCCGGGACGCGGCGCTCGGGTCCGGCGCCGCACACGATCACCCTCGACTCTAGAGGGGCGTGCGAGCGCCGCCGCGCACGCGAGCACGGACCGCGTACGTGTCCATAGACTCGTGGGCATGACCGCCGCCTCCACGCCCGAACTCGAACTCGACCGGCAGAACCTCATCGCCCTCATCGGCGCCGAGGCGGTCTTCCACGGCGAGTTCACACTCTCCAGCGGCAAGAAGGCGACGTACTACGTCGACATGCGCAAGCTGACGCTCGACCACCGTGCGGCGCCCGCCATCGGCAGGATCATGCTCGATCTCGTACGCGACATCGACGGCATCGTCGCCGTCGGCGGGCTCACACTCGGCGCCGACCCGATCGCGAACGCGATGATGCACGAGTCGGCGCGCACCACGCGGCCGCTCGACGCGTTCGTCGTGCGCAAGGAGCCCAAGGACCACGGGCGCGGCCGCCAGATCGAGGGGGCGGACGTCGCGGGCAAGCGCGTCGTCGTGGTCGAAGACACCTCGACCACGGGTCAGTCGGCGCTGAAGGCCGTCGAGGCGCTGCGTCGCGAGGGCGCCGAGCCGGTCGCGGTCGCGGTGATCGTCGACCGCGCGACGGGCGCGCAGGCTGCGGTCGAGGCCGCCGGTCTGCAGTGGCTGGCCGCGGTCGACCTCGACGACCTCAAGCTGCAGCCGCAGTAGCGCTCAGTCGTCGTCGCCGCGGTTTCGGAAGTACTGCCACGCGAACACGATCAGCGTGCCCACCAGCACGATGGCGGTCGCAGCGAAGAGCAGCTGCTGCTCGAACTCGGTCATGGGCGCTTTCCCTCCGCGGCATCCGCCACCAGTTTCGCGATGCGCCTCGCGCGCGTGTCGGCGCGACGCGCCAGATCGACGGTCGCGATGCCCAGCTTGCGGGCCGACGGCGGGAAGGCGTTCCAGTGCGCGCGGGCGGCGGGCGCTTCGTCGAGCGCCGCTTCGAGGTCTGGGGGTTCGCGCAGCGCCTCGGAGTTGTCCAGCAGCGACCACGAGCCGTTCTCCTTCGCGATCTCGATGGCGCGGACGCCGGCCGGATGCAGCAGACCGTCGCGCTGCAGCTCGACGACCCGGGCCTTGTTGGTGGCCGCCCAACCGCTCCGCGGCCGGCGAGGCGAGAACCACAGACCGCTCGTCTGCTCGTCGAACGAGCGGGTCGGGCCGTCGACCCAGCCGAAGCACAAGGCGTGGCGGATCGCATCCTCGTAGCCGACCGACTGGATGCCGGACCCCTTGCGGGCGCGCACGAGCCAGACGCCGCGGGATGCCTCGTGGTGGGCTTCGAGCCACGCGCGCCAGGTCGCGGCATCCGCAGCCATGACCTTCTCGCCGTCGTCGAGCGCACCCATCGGCGTCACCTCCTGCACCGGCGAAGTCGGTCGGCGCTCCGCTCGCGCTCAGCCTAACCGGCGGTCCGACACCCTAGAGTCGAGGTGTGGCACGACAGGCGTGGGACCTCCCCGACCTGGCGGGGCGCGCCTATCTGGTCACCGGGGCGAACGCGGGACTCGGCTACTTCTCGAGCGAGCACCTCGTGCGCGCCGGAGCCACCGTGGTGATGACCGGCCGCAATCCGAACCGCCTCGCGCAGGCGCGGGCCGCCGTGCGGCGGCGGGTGCCCGAGGCCGACCCTGCGCGGGTCGAGTCACTGCTGCTCGACACGAGCAACCTCGGCTCGGTTCGGGCCGCGGCAGCGAGCGCGCGCGCCCGCAAGAAGCTCGACGGCCTGCTGCTGAACGCCGGCATGGTGCATCCGCCGACGGCGCGCGAGACGGCGCCCGACGGCAGCGAGCTCGTCATGGCCACGAACGCCCTCGGCCACTTCGCGCTCGCAGGCGAGCTTCTGACCACGCTCGCCGCAGCGGGTGGGCGCATGGTGTGGCTCGGCAGCATGTCGACGTCGCTGACGCCGTACGATCCCGTCGATCCGCAGCTCATCGAGGGCTACACGGGGTGGCGCGCGTACGTGCAGTCGAAAGTGGCCACGACGGCGCTCGGCTTCGAGGCCGACCGGCGCCTGCGCGATGCCGACGTCGACGTCCTGAGCGTCGTGGCGCATCCGGGCTACTCGACGAGCGGTCGCTCGCCCGGCATCGTCGGGGTCAACAGTCCGTCGCGCGGCTCGCGCTTCGTCGACAATCTGCAGGCGCCCATCTCGCAGTCCAAGCTGCAGGGCGCCTGGCCGCTCGTGCACGCGCTCACCGCCGCCGACGTGTCGGGCGGCGACTACTGGGGCCCGTACACCGGCATGCGCGGCAAGCCGCGCAGGCAGACCGCGTCGAAGGTCACGCGCGACCCCGAGGTCGCCGAGCGGCTGTGGCGGTTCGCCGAGGAGACCACCGGGGTGTCGTGGCCGTTCGCGAAGGCGGCATCCGTCAGGCGCTGAGCCACACGGCGCCGGACGCCGCGGACGGCAGTTCGACCGGCGCGCCGTCGATGTCGATCGTGGTCGGTGCGAGCACCGCGACCTCGACGCCGACTTCGACGCCCGCCGCCTCGGCGGCGCGCAGCACGTCGGGATCGCGGTCGCTGACGCGCAGCACGCGGCCGACATGGCCCACGGGGGCGAGTCCGAGCAGCACGAACGGCTCGCGCTCGACCCGGCCGGAGGCGTCGGGGATCGCATCGCCGTGCGGATCGAATCTCGGGTGGTCCAGCCGCTCGTCGATGCGGTCGAGCAGACGATCGCTCACGGCGTGTTCGAGCACCTCGGCCTCGTCGTGGACCTCGTCCCACGAGTAGCCGTACTCGCGCACCAGCCATGTCTCGATGAGCCGGTGTCGCCGTGTGATCGCCGCAGCGCGTCGCAGACCCGCCGTCGTGAGCGCCACGGGGCCGTACGGCCGGTGGTCGACGAGCCCCTGCGCGGCGAGCTTCTGCACCATCTCGGTCACGCTCGACGGCACCAGACCGAGTTCGCCCGCCAGCTGCGACGGCGTGATGCGCTCGTCCTGCCACTCGGTGTGGGCGTAGATCGCCTTGAGGTAGTCGTCGACGGCAGGGGAGGCCACCGTCTCAGGCTACCGGCGGCTGCCGGCGGCTGCGGGCGGCTACGCGCCGGTGAAGACGAGCCACAGCAGCACGCCGTTGAGGGCGATGAGGAAGAGGGATGCCGCGACGCCGGCGATCGTCGTCGCGACGCGGTTGCGGTACTCCCCGAGCACGTCGCGGCGCGCGGTGAGGGCGACGAGCGGCACGAGCGCGAACGGGATGCCGAACGACAGCACGACCTGGCTGAGCACGAGTGCGAGGGTCGGATCGAAGCCGATGCCGAGGATGATGAGCGCGGGAACGAGGGTCACCAGGCGGCGGGTGATGAGCGGCACCCGCACCTTCAGCAGCCCGTGCATGATCTCGGCGCCGGCATACGCCCCCACCGATGTGCTCGCCAGTCCGCTGGCGAGCAGGCCGACGGCGAACAGGGTCGCCACCAGCGGTCCGATGCCGTCGTACAGGGCGGCGTACGCTCCCTCGAGGCTGTCGGTGCCGGGCACGCCGGCGAGGTTCGCGGCGGCGAGCAGCAGAATGCAGAGGTTGACGGTGCCGGCGATCGCCATCGCGATCGTGACGTCCCACTTCGTCGCGCGCAGGAGGCGGGGCGTCGACAGGCCGCGCAGCGCCTCGAGGTCGACGCCGATGCGCGGGCCCGGACCGCTCGGCGCGAATCGGTCGCGGGCGAGCGCCGAGTGCGCGTAGATCGCGTGGGGCATGACCGTCGCGCCGAGGATCGAGGCGGCCAGCAGCACCGAGTCGGTGCCCTCGAAGCGGGGGACCATTCCGGCGAGCACGCCGGCGGGATCAGGAGGCGCGACGAAGACGCCGTAGGTGAAGCCGACCGCGATGACGGCGACCATCGCGATCACGACGAACTCGAACGGCTTCGCCCCGCCGCGCGACTGCACGATCAGCAGCAGCAGCGAGATCGTGCCGGTGATGAGTCCGCCCCACAGCAGCGGGATGCCGAAGAGCAGCCACAGTGCGACCGCGCCGCCGATGACCTCGGCGATGTCGGTCGCCATCGCGACCAGCTCGGCCTGCAGCCAGTACGCGCGGCGCCCCCACTTCGAACGGATGCGGGTGCCCAGCGTCTCGGGCAGGCTGTGTCCGGTGACGATGCCGAGCTTGGCCGACAGGTACTGGATGAGCCACGCCATCACGTTCGCGAGCACGACGACCCACACCAGCAGGTACCCGTACCGGGCGCCTGCGGTCATGTTGCTCGCGACGTTGCCGGGGTCGAGGTAGGCGACGCCCGCGACCAGGGCCGGGCCGATGAGCCACGCGAGCCGCCGCGTGCCCGCACGGCGCGGGGTCGCCGCGGGAGCGGCATCCGTCATCGGAGTTTTCGGCACACCGAAACCGTACAGTATTTTTCGGCCCACCGAAATCCCGTCCTCCCCTCACTGAGAATCGCCGTGCCGGGTGGGAATCGGCAGCGCGCCGATGATTCCGATCCGGCGCGCTGATTCTCGCGGCAGAGGGGCGGGTACGCTGGCCGCGTGGAGGACGAGCCCGGGGCCGAGCCGACGATCCCGGTCGGGGTCGGGGTCGGCGTCGGCGTCGGGCCGTGGCCCGGCGGTCCGGATGCCTGGCCCGACGACCCGCGCTATGACCGGCAGCTGCTCGCCGACGGCGACCGGCGCAACGTGGTCGACGCCTACCGCTACTGGACGATGGACGCGATCGTCGCCGATCTCGACGCCCGCCGGCACGCATTCCACGTCGCGATCGAGAACTGGCAGCACGACATGAACATCGGATCGATCGTGCGCAGTGCGAACGCCTTCGCCGCGGCCGAGGTGCACATCATCGGCCGTCGCCGATGGAACCGCCGCGGCGCCATGGTCACCGACCGCTACCAGCATGTCCGGCACCACGAGGACGTCGCCGCCTTCGCCGCATGGGCGGATGCCGCGGGCATCCCGGTGCTCGCGATCGACAACGTCGATGGCGCTCAGCCGGTCGACTCCGCCGACATTCCCGAGCGGTGCGTGCTGCTGTTCGGCCAGGAGGGTCCCGGCCTCTCACCCGAGGCACTCGCCGCGGCATCGGGACGCGTCGAGATCACCCAGTACGGATCCACCCGGTCGATCAACGCCAGTGCCGCGGCCGCCGTGGTCATGTACGAGTGGTGCCGCCGCTGGGCCACCCCCCGCTGAGCCCGCCTCCGCGGGCAGAGACCGCAGCTGCCACCCGCCGTCTCGGCCGGTGGGTGCGGTTCCACCGGGTGGGAGAGGTCAGGAGCCGGCGGTCATCCACGCGGCGCCGCGCACGCGCCACCCGAGGGTGCCCAGTCGCGCGAGCATGTAGACGCCGAAGAAGGCGACCGACAGCCACGCGAGGCCGGCGGCGCCCGCGGGTCGGAGCAGGCCGACCAGCACCAGGGCGGGCACGAACGGCACGAGGTTGATCAGTCCGGCCAGCGCCAGGTACTTCGCGTCGCCCGCGCCGATGAGCACGCCGTCGAGCACGAAGACGATTCCGCACACCGGCTGGGCGACGGCGAGCACGATGAGGGCCGGCTGCACGAGAGCCGCGATCTCGGGGTCGCCGGTGAACACGAGACCGATCACTCCTGAGAGCCCGCCGATCGCCAGGCCGACGAGCACCCCGAACCACGTCCCCCACGCGACCGTGCGCCGCAGCACCCGCACCACTTCCCCCTCGCGCGCGGCGCCGAGCTCTTTGCCGATGAGCGCCTGCGCCGCGATCGCGAGGGCGTCGAGGGCGAACGCTGCGGTCGAGAACACCGTGAAGGCGACCTGCCAGCCCGCGAGCTCCTCGGTGCCGAGGGCGGTCGCGACCGCGACCGTCGCCAACAGCGCCGCCCGCAGCGAGACGGTGCGCAGGAACAGCCAGCCGCCCGCTCGCGCCGATCCCCCGACGCCGTCGCGCTGCGGGCGCACCGACGCCGCGTGGGTGCGGGCGAGCCGGCCGATCACCCAGACATACGCGGCGACCATCCCCCACTGCGCGACGACGGTGCCCAGGGCGGAGCCGGCGATGCCCCAGCCGAACCCGTAGATGAACAGCCAGTTCAGCAGCGCGTTCGCCGCGAAGCCGATGCCGGCGATCCACAGCGGCGTCACCGTGTCCTGCATACCGCGCAGCAGGCCGGTCGCGGCGAAGACGACGAGCATCGCGGGCAGACCCCACATCGAGATCCGCAGGTACACCTCGGCCTCGGCGGCGACGGCCGGTTCGGCGCCGAAGAGGCCGACCAGCAGCGGAGTGGCGAGCGCGCCCACGATGGCGAGCCCGGCTCCCATGGCGAGGGCCAGCCACATCCCGTCGATGCCCACCGACACCGCCTTGGCGGGGTCACCCGAACCGAACCGCCGCGCGACGGCCGGGGTCGTCGCGTAGGCGAGGAACACCATGAGGCCGACGATCGTCTGCAGGATCGCCGACGCGATGCCGAGACCGGCGAGTGGGGTGACGCCGAGGTGGCCGACGAGCGCCGAGTCGACGATCAGGAACAGCGGCTCGGCGACCAGTGCGCCGAGTGCGGGCACGGCCAGGCGCAGGATGCTGCGATTGAGCGTGTCGCGGGTGGCCACCCTCCGAGGGTAGGGCCGCTCAGGACATCCGAAGGCTGACCGGTCCACAGGCGCCCCACGGCGTCGATCGCGCGGCCTATCCTGGGAGACATGCCCGACGCCCCCCGCTCCGGTCTCGCGCTCGAGGAACTCAGCGACGAGATCCGTCCACAAGACGATCTGTTCCGCCACGTCAACGGCGCCTGGATCGAACGCACCGCGATCCCCGACGACAAAGCCCGTTGGGGTTCGTTCCACCTGATCGCCGAACAGGCCGAGAAGGACGTCCACGCCATCGTCGAGGAGTCGCAGGCGGCGGCGCCCGGCACCGAGGCGCGCAAGGTGGGCGATCTCTACACGAGCTTCATGGACACCGACCTCGTCGACAAGCTCGGCGCCGCACCGCTCGAGGACCCGCTCGGTCTCGTCGACGCCGTCCGGTCGATCCCGGCATTGCTGCGCACGGTCGGCGAGCTCGAGCGCGGAGGCCTCTCGGGCTTCGCGTCGCTCGCGGTCGAGAACGATCCCGGCGATCCGACCCGCTACGTCACCTTCTTCGTGCAGGGTGGACTGTCGCTGCCCGACGAGAGCTACTACCGGCTCGACAGCTTCGCCGAGCTGCGCACCACGTTCCGCGCGCACGTCGAGCGGATGCTCGAACTCGCGGGCGTCGCCGAGCCGGCGGGATCCGCCGACCGCATCGTCGCGCTGGAGACCGAATTGGCGGCGCACCACTGGGACAACGTCCGCAGCCGTGACGCGGTGGCCACCTACAACCTCAAGACGTGGGACGAACTCGTCGAGATCGCAGGCGTCGACCTCGTGCCCTGGCGCGACGCGGTCGCGGCCGGTCACCCCGATGCCTTCGACGAGGTCGTGCTGTACCAGCCGAGCTTCACCGAGGGGCTCGGGTCGTTGCTCACCGAAGACCGGCTCGAGGACTGGAAGGCCTGGCTGCGATACCGCATCGTGCGAGCCAACGCGCCGTTCCTGTCCGAGGCCTTCGTCACCGAGAACTTCGCGTTCTACGGCACCGCCCTCACCGGCGTGCCGGTGAACCGCGAGCGGTGGAAGCGCGGCGTGAGCCTGGCCGAGGCCGCGATGGGCGAGGCGGTGGGCAAGGTCTATGTCGAGCGCCACTTCCCGCCGGCGGCCAAGGACGAGATGGACGTGCTCGTCGCGAATCTCATCGAGGCGTACCGCCAGAGCATCACCGCGCTCGAGTGGATGAGCCCCGAGACGCGTGAGCGGGCGCTCGCGAAGCTCGACGCGTTCACGCCGAAGATCGGCTATCCCGAGAAGTGGAAGGACTACTCGTCGCTCGAGATCGACCCCGTCGACCTCGTCGGCAACGTGCGTCGCGCCCACGAGTGGGAGCACGAGCGGCAGCTGAGCAAGCTCGGCGGACCGATCGACCACGACGAGTGGCACATGACGCCGCAGACGGTGAACGCGTACTACAACCCGCTCATGAACGAGATCGTGTTCCCCGCGGCGATCCTGCAGTACCCGTTCTTCGAGGCCGACCGCGATGCCGCCGCCAACTACGGCGGCATCGGCGCGGTCATCGGCCACGAGATCGGCCACGGGTTCGACGACCAGGGCAGCCGCTTCGACGGCGACGGGTCGCTGCGCGACTGGTGGACCGACGACGATCGGGCCGCATTCGAGGAGCGCACCAAGAGTCTCATCGCCCAGTACGACGAACTCACACCCGAGGGTCTCGATGAGCAGTACACGGTGAACGGATCGCTCACCATCGGCGAGAACATCGGCGACCTCGGCGGGCTCGGCATCGCCATCAAGGCGTACGCGCTCTCGCTGAACGCCGGCGCCGATGTGACCGGCGACACCGCCGACGCTCCGTCCGGTCCCGAGATCGACGGCTACACCGGCATCCAGCGACTTCTGCTGAGCTGGGCCCAGATCTGGCAGCAGAAGGGACGGGATGCCGAGACGATCCGTCTGCTGACGATCGATCCGCACTCGCCGAACGAGTTCCGCTGCAATCAGATCGTGCGCAACGTCGATGCGTTCTACGATGCATTCGGTGTGACCGAATCGGATGCGCTCTGGCTCGCGCCGGACCAGCGCGTGTCGATCTGGTGACCCGCACACCCCCCATCCACTGACACGGGAAGGAAGCCCTCTCGTGGGCATGTCGCCTGAGCCCAAACGGGCAGCCGAGTCGCTTCGGGGGTCGCGACGAAGCAGCAGCAGCCGAGCGCCGAGGAGGGCGGCGGTCGGACGCAGATCATTCACATCGACGTTGAGCACGCTCGACCAGCTCGCCGCATCCGGCATGAAGATCTCGGTGCGCATCACCGACCTCGACCGGGGTACGGCTGTGCTGTCGGGCGACGACTTCGTCACACTGCCCGTCGCGGGCCTCGGGGTCGTTCCGCTGCTGGTCGAACTCGCCGCGTCGTTCGAGGCGGGAACCCTCGACCCGCTCGAGATCATCGAGAGACGCACGGTGCCGGCGGTCGGTCTCGGCGGGGTGTGGCAGCACCTGACGGCGCCGGCGCTTCCGCTGAGCGATCTTGCGATCCTGGCGGCGTCCACCGGCGACGCGCTCGCGACGAACGCGCTGCTCGAGCGCGTCGGCCTGCCCGCCGTGCGCCGGCGCATCGAACAGCTGGGACTGACGCGGTCCGCGCTCATGGATCGCTTCCGCGATGAGCGCGGCCCTGACGACGCGCCGCACGTCGCCGTCGGTTCCGCGCGCGAACTCGCCGAGCTGTTCGCGTCGCTGGTCAACTCGCGCGCGGTTTCGCCCGGGGTGAGCGCGCAGGTCGCCGAGTGGCTCAGCCTCAACCACGACCTGTCGCTGGTCGCATCCGCCACCGGGCTCGACCCGTTCGCGCATGACAACGACGATCATGGGCTGCTGTTCATCAACAAGACGGGCCGCGAGGCCGGGGTGCGCGTCGAGGCCGGTGTCATCGCGGGGCCTCGCGCAGGGGTCTCCTACGCCCTCATCGTCTGCTTCGACGACCTGTCGATCCTGCACCGGATGCGTGCGCACGACGCGTTCCGGACGCTGGGCGTCGACCTGATGGAGTACGTGTTCTGAGCGGCTCCCGGTCGCTCAGAACACGCATCCACCCCCCAGTCCCGGCGAGGTCAGCGGTTGCGGATCTGGAAGCCGACGTGGTCGAGCACGAACTCGGGCGCCAGCGTCACCCGGGCGTCGGCCCAGACGACCAGCACCTCACCGTCGGCCGTGCGCAGCGGCCCGCGCGCCGAGTTCCACGTGCTGCCGTACGCGATGCCGCCAGCCCAGCTGAACTCGGTGCCCGACTTCACGGTTCCCGCGCCGATGGCATACGGCTCGGGCAGCACGCCGGTCTCCGCCCAGATCCCGCACCGGTGATCGAGATACGCGGGGGCGCCCATACCGTCGTTGGCATACAGCTCGATGAGCCCGCGCGTCACGAACGCCTCACTCAGTCGTGCGCCGTCGGCTCCGGGTTCGCCGGTGACCTTCACGTGCAGGACCGCGGATCCCGGGGACGCGTTGAAGGGGTCGCCGCCGGCGCAGAACTCCTCGAGCGTGCCTCCCGCGATCACCAGATACGGAGGCTGTCCGTCTCCGAGCGCCACGTTGTCGTAGACGAACCCGTACCGGGTGTCTTCGGTGTGCACATCGGTCGCCGAGTGGGCCGGTGCTGCGGCAAGAGCGGCACCTGCTGCCAGCGCTGCTGCCGACAGGGCTGCGGCCGCGATCCGGCCGGTCGTTCGCTTGCGCATGATGGATCACTCCTCCTCGTCCGACCATCGGATGCCGGTCACGCTGTCACGGTCGCGCGCGCTGCTCCACCCGACAGATAGCGAACGGATACCCGGTCGAAGCCGCGGGAACCCGACCGCGTCGCTGTGCCGTCGCAGCCCGACGGCAGCCGCTGTGACGGGTGTGCTGCCTGGCGTACGACGGCGAGCCGGTGGGCCTACGGTCGGTCGGTGAAGACGATCGTGTGATTGCCGTGGCGGATCACGCGGTCCTCGGCGTGCCACTGCACGGCGCGGCCGAGGACGGCCCGTTCGACGTACGCGCCGTGGGCCTGGAGGTCGGCGGCGGTCATCGTGTGATTCACGCGCGCGACGTCCTGCTCGATGATGGGCCCCTCGTCGAGATCCTTGGTCACGTAGTGCGAGGTGGCGCCGATGAGCTTGACCCCGCGCTCGTGGGCTTTGCGGTAGGGGGCCGCGCCGATGAAGGCGGGCAGGAACGAATGGTGGATGTTGATCACCGGCACGTCGACATCGTCGAGGAAGCCCTCGCTGATGATCTGCATGTAGCGCGCCAGGACCAGGAAGTCGACGTTGCCCTTGACGAGCTGCAGGATCTTCGCCTCCGCCTCGGACTTGTCGGGCCCCTGCGAGGGCACGTGGAAGAACGGGATGCCGAACGAGCGGACGTCTTCGGCGACGTTGGTGTGGTTCGAGATCACCATCGGGATGGTGACGGGCAGTTCGCCGCGCCGGTGCCGCCACAGCAGCTCGAGCAGGCAGTGGTCGCTCGTCGAGGCGAGGATCGCCATCCGCTTGGGCACCGATTGGTCGGTCAGCCGCCACTGCATCCCGTACGGCTCGAGCGTCGCGGCGATGTCGGCCTCGAGGTCGGGCAGTGCGGCGGCCAGGTCGGGGCGGTGGAACACCACCCGCTGGAAGAACGCGCCGCCCTCCGGGTTGTCCGAGTACTGGTCCAGGGTGACGATGTTCGCGCCGTTGCGGGTGATCAGACCCGTGACCGCTGCGACGAGTCCCGGCTGGTCCGGTCCGTGCACGGTCAAGCACGCGTGGTCGCGCAGGGCGTCGGTGGGAAGGGGCATCCGAAAACCTCCTCAGAGCTTGCCAGCGTACTCGCGCGCATGACCCGGCGAGGTACCGGGCCCCCGCCGCTCAGAGCCCTGCGAGCGAGTGGAAGGCTTGCGGTGACAGCGCGTGCTCGAGGGCGAGGATGCTCGCGCCGATGACGCCCGCACGCTCGGCGGCGGCGGACTGCACGATCGCAAGTCGACCGGTCGCCAACGGCATCGAGCGGGTGTAGACCACCTCGCGCATGCCGGCGATGAGATGTTCCCCGGCGCGGGCCATCGATCCGCCCAACGCGATGACCGACGGGTTCATCAGGCTGACGCACGTGGTGAGCACCTCGCCGATATCGCGTCCCGCTTGGCGCACCGCCTGGATGGTATCCACGTTGCCGCGCTTGACGAGCGCCACGACGTCGCTGCTGGTCTGCGCCTCGACGCCCCGCGCCCGCAGCGCCTGCGCGATCGCGGGGCCCGAGGCGATGGCCTCGAGGCATCCCATGTTGCCGCAGTGACAAGGCACATCGGCGCCGCGCGCGACCTGGACGTGGCCGATGTCGCCGGCAACGCCCTGGGCGCCGCGCAGCAGCGTGCCGCTCGAGATGACGCCGGCTCCGATACCCGTGGCGACCTTGACGAACAGCAGGTCGTCGGTCGTCGGCCAGCCGGTCGCGCGCTCGCCGAGAGCCATGACGTTCACGTCGTTGTCGACGAGCACCGGCACGGCGAGGTGCTGCTGGACCCAGCCGGGGATGTCGAACCGATCCCATCCCGGCATGATGGGTGGATTGACCGGCTGGCCGGTGGAGGACTCGACAGGGCCGGGCACTCCGATGCCGATGGCGACGAGGTCTTCGCGCGCGCGGCCCGCTTCGTCGAGGAGGGCCGCCGCCGTCTCGAGCATCCACCCGAGCACGTTCTCGGGGCCGAGTGTGATCGACATCGGCTCGGAGCGCTCGGCGAGGATCACGCCGCCGAGGTCGGCGATGGCGACGGTGACGTGGGATGCGCCCACGTCGACCGCGACGACGACCCGCGCGCCCGCGTTCAGCGCGAATTGCGTCGGCGGCCGCCCGCCCGTCGAGGCGGCGTCGGCCGCGGGCGCGATGAGTCCCACGCGCATGAGCTCGTCGACACGGGCGGCGATCGTCGAGCGTGCGAGGCCGGTCGATCGCGCGAGCTCGGCCCGGGTGTGCGGCTTCCCGTCGCGGAGCAGCTGGAAGAGCTCGCTCACACCGGAATTGCCGATGGCGGAGTCGGTATTGGTGTCGCCCACGGTTCAGTCAATCACGGCGTGCGGAGCCGGTCGTCATCAGGTCGACCTCGTGCCGGCCGGCTTGGCGAAGCGCTGCTGCAGCAGCACCGCGATGACGATGATGATGCCCTTGGCAACGGCCTGCACCGACGACGAGAGGTTGTTCTGGATGAAGACGTTGGAGAGCGTCGCGAAGATCAGCACGCCGAGCACAGTGCCGGTGATCGTGCCGCGCCCGCCGACCAGGAGGGTGCCGCCGACGACGACCGCGGCGATCGCGTCGAGCTCGTACAGCAGGCCGTGCGTCGAGGTGCCCGCCGTGGTGCGGCCGAGGATCATGACCGCGGCGATGCCGGCGCTCAGGCCTGCCAGGGCGTAGAGCCAGACGGTGTGCCGCTTGACGTTGATGCCCGCGAGCCGGGCGGCCTCGCGGTTGCCGCCGATCGCGACGGTGCGACGGCCGAAGGTGGTGCGGTTCAGCAGGACCCACCCGCCGAGCGACACCAGTGCGAAGATCCAGATCAGGACGTCCACGCCCAGGAAGTCTCCGTTGAAGAACGTGATGAAGCCTCGGTCCTGAATGACGAGCGTGCGCCTCTCGGCGAGGATCTCGGCGAGTCCTCGCGCGGCGACGAGCATCGCCAGCGTCGCCATGAAGGCGACCACCTTGCCGTACGCGATCACGATGCCGTTGATGAGCCCGGCGGCCAGGCCCACCGCGAGCGCGATGATCACCATGATGATCCAGTGCGTGCTGCGTACGGCGGTCTGCATGATGTCGAGGGTGGCGGCGACCGAGGCGAGGCCCATCACAGCGCCGACGGAGAGGTCGATGCCGCCCGAGATGATGACGAACGTCATGCCGATGCTGATCACACCGATGATCGAGGCCTGCCGCAGGATCACGAGCATGTTGTTGACGTTCATGAACGTGTCGGCTGCGGTGACCGCGCCGACCGCCACGATGAGCAGCAGCGCGACGATGAGTCCGAGGTTGCGTCCGACCGAACCGCGGAACAGCCGCCTCGCGAGTGACGGCTGCTTCGGCGTCGGGCTCGCCGACGAGGGATCGGTCGGAGCGTCGACGACGTCGGCGCCGGGATTGGTCTGCTCGCTCACGCGGCGGTTCCTTTCATGACGAGGTCGAGCACGCCGTGCTCGTCGATCTGGTCGGCCGGCACGGTGGTCAGCACGCGGCCGTCGGCGATGACGAGGACGGTGTCGGCGAGGCCGAGCACTTCCTCGATCTCGCTGGAGACGATGACGATCGCATTGCCTTCGGCTGCGAGTCGTCGGATGAGCGCATAGATCTCGGTGCGGGCACCGACGTCGACACCCCGGGTGGGTTCGTCGAGCAGCAGCACACGGGTGCCGTGCACGAGCCAGCGCGCCAGAAGGATCTTCTGCTGATTGCCGCCCGAGAGGGTCGCGGCGGGGCGGTCGGGGTCGGGCGGTCGCAGGTCGAGCGCGGTGATCTGCTCACGGGCCGCCTCGCGCTCCGAGCGTTCGTTGAGGAACCCGGCGCGCGCGAAGCGCTCGAAGGACGAGAGCGTGACGTTCTGGTAGATGGGGTCGTCGAGGATCAGCCCCTGGCTCTTGCGCTCCTCGGGCGACAGGCCGATGCCCGCCTCGACGGCGTGGGGTACAGACCCGCGCGAAAGGGGCGAGCCGGCGACGCGCACAGTGCCGCCGGTGCGCGGGCGCGCGCCGAAGACCGTCTCGAGGATCTCAGAGCGGCCCGAGCCGACCAGGCCGGCCAGTCCGACGATCTCTCCGGCCCGCACCGAGAACGACACGTCTTCGAATACGCCTTCCAACGCGAGATCCTCGACCTCGAGCATGAGCGACGCATCGTCGGCGACCGGGACTGCGGGCGGGAAGACGTTCTCGACATCGCGACCGGTCATGCGCCTGATCAGCTCTGAGGTGGGCGTGTCGGCGACGGGGAGTCCGACGGCCGTGCTGCGGCCGTCCTTGAGGACGGTGATGCGGTCGCCGATCTGGCGGATCTCCTCGAGCCGGTGCGTGATGTACACGACCGCGATGCCGGCGGAGGTGAGCTCGCGCACGACGGCGAAGAGGTTCTTGACCTCCTCGCTGTCGAGCACTGCCGAGGGCTCGTCCATGATGATGAGCCTGATGTCGTGCGAGAGCGCACGGGCCATGCTCACGATCTGCTTGTTGGCGGCGCTGAGGTGGCCGACCTCGGTGTTGGGCGAGAGTGAACCGTGACCGAGGCGCGCCAGCAGCTCCTTGGTGCGTGCGGTCGCCTCACTGCGGCGCGTGAAGCCGCCCCGCGCGAGCTCGTGGCCGAGGAAGATGTTCTCGGCGATGGTGAGCCCGTCCACGACATCGAGCTCCTGGTACATCGTCGCGATGCCGAGCTCGATCGCCGCCTGGGGGTCGTGGATCTCGACATCCTCGCCCAGCCAGGTGATCGTGCCGCCGTCGGGGCGATGCACACCGGCGAGGATCTTGATCAGCGTGGACTTGCCCGCCCCGTTCTGGCCGAGCACGCAGTGGACCTCACCGGCGGCGATCTCGAGATCGACCCCGCGCAACGCGTGGACGCCGGCGAAGCTCTTGGTCGCCCCGGTCACTCGCAGGAGGGGGGCCTCGGGCGGCATAGACGAAAGGTGGTCGACTTTGATCACAGCAGGACCATAACACGTCGCAGCCCCGGTGCATTGATGGTCGATTGCAACGCAGAAGGCATCGAGCGCCCCGCGTTATTCCGCAGAAAATCAGGCTTGAACGCATCTTTCGTCCGGCTTCACAACAAAAGTTGGCGCATGTGTGACTACTTCTGTTACCTTTGCCCCCACGTCAGCGTGGACACCTCGTGTGCGGTCAGAGAGCACCCGGATGCCCATGCCTGGGCGACCTGCTCACATTCAAGGAGGAACACATGAGTCTCAAGCGCACATTCGCACTGCGCGCGCTGGTGGCCGGCGCGGCAACGCTGACCACCATCGGCCTGCTCGCCGGATGTTCGGCGGACGACGGCGGCGAGGACAGCGTCGTCGATCAGGGCACGACCAGCGACGAGAACGCCTCGGCCGGCGAAACCGTCGTCATCGGCTTCTCGGGTCCGGCTGCCGACCACGGCTGGCTCGGCGCCATCAACTCCGGTGCCCAGGCCGCGGCCGACAGCTTCGACGACGTCGAGCTGCGGGTCGCCGAGGGCACCAACGACGCCAACGCGCAGATCGCGGCCGTCGAGACCTTCATCAACGAGGGTGTCGACGCGATCGTGCTGCTGCCGACCGACGGCGCCGCCCTCACCGAAGTCGCGATCAAGGCGATGGACGCCGGCATCCCGGTGATCAACGTCGACCGCGAGTTCTCGAGCCCGTTCGCCGCCCGCACCACGATCCTGGGCGACAACTACGGCATGGGCGTCTCGGCCGGCCACTACATCTGCGAGGAACTGGGCGGCGAGGGCTTCGTCGCCGAGATCGCCGGCATCGACTCGCTGCCGCTCACGCAGGACCGCTCGCAGGGCTTCGCAGATGCGCTGAGCGACTGCGGCCTCGAGGTGAACGCGCGCGTTGCGGCCGACTTCACGGTCGCCGGCGGCGAGGCGGTCACGTCGCAGCTGCTGGCCGCCAACCCGCAGATCGATGCGATCTGGAACCACGACGATGACCAGGGCGTCGGTGTGCTGGCGGCCATCAACGCCGCCGGTCGCGACGAGTTCATCATGATGGGCGGCGCCGGCTCGAAGAATGCGATGGACGCCATCGCCGCCGACGACTCGGTGCTCAAGGCCACGGTCATCTACCCGTCGACGCAGGCCGCAGACGGCATCGCGCTCGCACGCCTGATCGCCCAGGGCAAGACGATGAGCGACCTCATCACGCCGAGCGTGCCGAACCGCATCGTGCTCGACGCGCCGGTCGTGACCCAGGAGAACGTCGACGAGTACATCGACCTCGCCTTCACATCCTGAGAACACGGACGGGGCGCCCGCGCCGCGGCGCGGGCGCCCCCGTCCATGGAGTACGCGACGATGGGTCGCATGAAGAAAGGAACCCACGTGACCGACGAGCTCAGCGCAGCGGATGAGCCCCGGCGCCTGCGGGTGGCGATGATCGGCTACGGCTTCATGGGAGCCGCTCACTCGGTGGGCTGGCGGCAGGCGCCGCGCGTGTTCGACCTGCCGGCCGATGTCGAGATGGCGGTCGTGGTGGGCCGAAACGCGGAGGCCGTGGCGGATGCCGCAGCCAAGTGGGGCTGGGCCGAGTCGGCCACCGACTGGCGTGAGGTGATCGCGCGTGACGACATCGACATCGTCGACGTCGTCACCCCCGGTGACTCGCACGCCGAGATCACCATCGCCGCACTCGAAGCCGGCAAGCATGTGCTGTGCGAGAAGCCGCTGGCCAACACGGTGGCGGAGGCCGAGGCGATGCTCGCCGCCGCCGAGCGTGCCGCCGCGAACGGTCGGCGCGCGATGGTCGGGTTCACCTATCGCCGCGTGCCGGCGGTCACGCTCATGCGCGACCTCATCGCCGAGGGCGTCGTGGGCACGGTGCAGCAGGTGCGCGCAGCGTATCGGCAGGACTGGCTCGTCGACCCGCAGATGCCGCTCGCGTGGCGGCTGCAGAAGGAGCACGCCGGATCGGGCGCGCTCGGTGACATCGGCGCCCACATCATCGACATGACGCAGTTCGTCACCGGTCTCAGCGTCGATGCGGTCTCAGGGACCATGGAGACGATCGTCAAGGAACGGCCGCTGCTGGGATCCGGATCGGGACTGTCGGGCACCGCCGCCGAGGGCATGGGCGCGGTGACGGTCGACGACGTCGCGGTCTTCACCGGTCGTCTGTCCAACGGCGCACTCGCTTCCTTCGAGGCCACTCGCTTCGCCACCGGCCGCAAGAACGGACTCACCGTGGAGGTCTCCGGCGACAAGGGCGCACTCGCGTTCGACCTCGAAGACCTCAACGCCCTGCACTACTACGACCGCACCGCTGCCCACGACCGACAGGGCTTCACCAAGATCTTCGCGACGGAGGCGGCGCATCCGTACGTCGCCTCGTGGTGGCCGCCCGGTCACATGCTCGGCTACGAGCACGGCTTCGTGCACCAGGTCGTCGACCTGGTCACCGCCATCGCGGAGGGCACCGACCCCCACCCGACGTTCGCCGAAGGTCTCTCGGTGCAGCGCGTGCTCGACGCGGTCGAGCGCAGCTCCGAGGCGGGCTCGGTGTGGACCGAGACCAACTGAACTGACGTCATCGACGAAGGAGACACGACAATGCCACGCCCGATCACCTTGTTCACCGGCCAGTGGGCCGACCTGCCGTTCGAGGAGGTCGCACGCCTCGCGGGCGAGTGGGGCTACGACGGATTGGAGATCGCCTGCTGGGGCGATCACCTCGATGTGTCGCGCTGGGACGACGCCGACTATGTGCAGTCCCGCAAGGACATCCTCGAGCGCAACGGGCTCAAGGTCTGGGCCATCTCGAACCACCTCACCGGCCAGGCCGTCTGCGACGACCCGATCGATGCGCGGCATCGCGACATCCTCTCCGACCGGGTGTGGGGCGACGGTGATGCCGAGGGCGTTCGGCAGCGCGCCGCGGAAGACATGAAGGACACCGCCCGCATGGCCGCCAAGCTCGGCGTGACCCAGGTGAACGGCTTCACGGGCTCGTCGATCTGGAAGGCCGTCGCGATGTTCCCGCCGGCCTCCGACGAGTTCATCGCCGCCGGCTACCGAGACTTCGCCGACCGCTGGAACCCGATCCTCGACGTCTTCGAGGAGCAGGGTGTGCGGTTCGGCCTCGAGGTGCACCCGAGCGAGATCGCGTACGACTACTGGACCGCGAAGGCGACGCTCGAGGCGATCGACCGACCCGGCGTGTTCGGCTTCAACTTCGACCCGTCGCACTTCGTGTGGCAGCAGCTGGACTACGTCGCGTTCGTGCTCGACTTCGCCGACCACATCTTCCACGTGCACGTGAAGGAGTCGATCACCAACCTCGACGGCCGAAACGGCGTGCTCGGCTCCCATCTGCCGTGGGCCAACCCGCGGCGAGGGTGGACCTTCGTGTCGACCGGGCACGGCGCCGTGCGCTGGGAGCCGCTGTTCCGCGCACTCAACGCGATCGGCTACGAGGGTCCCACGAGCGTCGAGTGGGAGGACGCCGGAATGGACCGCCTGATCGGTGCGAAGGAGGCCGTCGGGTTCGTCCGCGCTCTCAACGAGATCACTCCGCCCGGCGCGTCGTTCGACTCGGCGTTCTCGACGAAGGCCTGACGCGCCCGCGTCGCTCGCGTTCGCCGACGCGGCGCGAGAGGATGCCGTCATGCAGACGTACATCTACGACGCCGTGCGCACACCGTTCGGCAGGGCCGGCGGCGCGCTCAGCGGCATCCGTCCGGACGACCTCGCCGCGACCGTGATGCGTGCGACGATCGAGCGAACGGGGCTGGACCCCGCCCGCATCGACGACGTGATCTTCGGCGACGCCAACCAGGCCGGCGAGGACAATCGCAACGTCGCACGAATGGGGGCGCTGCTGGCAGGATTCCCCACGACCGTGACCGGCGTCACGGTGAACCGGCTGTGCGCGTCGTCGGTCGAGGCGGTCGTCCAGGGCTCGCGCGCGATCGAGGTCGGCGACGCCGACATCGTGCTCGCCGGCGGCGTCGAGTCGATGAGCCGCGCGCCATACGTCATCGAGAAGTCTGCGCGGCCGTTCCCCGCGGTCGGCAACCAGACGCTGTGGAACACCGCGATCGGCTGGCGGATGGTGAACCGTCGCCTGCCGAAGGAATGGACGATCTCCAACGGCGAGTCCGCCGAGAAGATCGCGCGCGAGTGGGGCATCTCCCGGCGGGAGCAGGACGAGTTCGCCGTGCGTTCGCACCGCCTGGCGGCGCAGGCGTGGGACGCCGGCGTCTACGACCGCGAGGTCGTGACGGTGGACGGCGTCGACCTCGCCCGCGACGAGGGCATCCGTCCCGACTCCTCGCTCGAGAAGCTCGCGGGCCTGCCGGCACTGTTCGCGAACGACGACGCCGGGTCGGTCACAGCCGGCAACTCGTCGCCGATCAACGACGGCGCCTCGGCGGTGCTGCTGGGCGCCGAAGGCGCGATCGACGCCGAACCGCTGGCGCGCATCACCGGACGCGGCAGCCACGGCGTCGACCCCGACGTCTTTCCGATCGCGCCGATCGAGGCCGCGAACACAGCGCTGGCCCGGGCCGGGCGCACGTGGGCCGACGTCGATCTCGTGGAGCTCAACGAGGCGTTCGCATCGCAGTCCATCGCGTGCCTGCGTGGCTGGCCCGACCTCGACCCGGACACGCTCAACATCCACGGCGGCGCGCTCGCGATCGGGCATCCGCTCGGAGCATCCGGTGGCCGCATCATCGGCCATGCCGCGCACGAGCTGGCCCGCCGGGGCGGGGGAGTCGCGGTCGCCGCGATCTGCATCGGCGTGGGCCAGGGCCTCGCCGTGGTGTTGGAGCGCTGACCGGCGCGCACCTCCGAGGCAGCGGCTACCGCACACCCTTCATGAGCTTCAGCACCGGCTTGACGGCGGCGAGCATCGCGAGGCCGATCACGATCGCCAGCGCGCCGAGGAACGTGAAGTACGGCACCTCATCGTCGGGGTTGTAGAACTGTGCGAGCCATCCGGCGATCGCGGTGCCGAGCGCGACCGACAGGAAGAACAGCGCCACCATCTGCGTCGTGTACTTGTGCGGCGCCAGCTTCGTGGCCACGGACAGGCCCACCGGCGAGAGCAGCAGTTCGGCGACGGTGAAGACGAACAGGATCAGCACGATCGCCAGCAGGGGAGTGCCGTTCGGCCCCGACCCCGCCCACGGCAGGAACAACAGGAACGCGATGCCCATGACGATCGATGCGAGACCGAACTTCACCGGAGTCGACGGCTGACGGCTGCCCATCTTCGTCCAGATCGCCGCGAAGACGCCCGACAGGATGATGATGAACACCGGATTGATCGACTGCACCCACGACACCGGCATCTCCCAGCCGAAGATCGTGCGATTCAGCTGCTTGTCGGAGTAGATCGTCAGAACCGTGAACTGCTGCTGATACAGCGACCAGAACCCGACGCTGACGATGAACAGCGGGATGAAGCCGAACACGCGCGAGCGCTCGGTCGAGTCGACGAGCTTCGAGGTGAGGATCACCGCGAAATAGGCGACCGCGGCGACCACCGTGCCGATGATGACGACCACGGCGAGATTGTCGGCGCGCACCACCCCGATCAGCACCGAGACCACGACGACCACGATGGATGCCGCGGCGATGCCCCAGAACAGCGGATAGCGGTTCTTCGGCAGCGGGTTGGGCACGATGCGCGAGGCTGCAGGCAGCGACGTGCGGCCGAACGAGTATTGCAGCAGCCCCAGGCCCATGCCCACCGCGGCCAGGCCGAACCCCCAGTGGAATCCCATCGTGGTCTGCAGCAGCCCGGTCAGCAGCGGTCCGAAGAAGGCCCCGAGGTTGATGCCGAGATAGAACAGCGAGAAGCCCGCGTCGCGGCGGGGGTCGTCGGGGCGGTAGAGGGTGCCCACCACCGAGGTCGCGTTCGCCTTGAGGCCGCCCGATCCCACTGCGACGAGGATCAGGCCCGCGCCGAGTCCCCACACACCGGGCAGCAGCGCCAGCGCGATGTGACCGGCCATGATCACCCACGCGCTGATGAAGAGCACGCGCTCGGATCCGAGCATCCGGTCGGCGATCCACGCCCCCAGGATCGTCGAGAGATACACCGAGCCGCCGTATGCGCCGACGATGCCGGTGGCGACGCTCTCGTCGATCCCCAGGCCGCCCTCGGCGACCGAGTAGTACATGTAGATGAGCAGGATTCCCTGCATGCCGTAGAAGCTGAACCGCTCCCACATCTCGACGCCGAAGATGTGCGCCAGCGCCCACGGCTGCCCGAAGAACCGCGTGTCCGAGTCGCCCGGGCCGCTCGTGCCCGCCGCGTCCGTTCCGCTCTCGGACGCCGCTTCGGCGGCGTCCTTCGTCGTCGTCTCGCCGGCGGCGGTGGCACCGTCGGGCGGCCCGACCGGCACCTGCTCGGGGGACTGGTCGCGCTCGTCGGCCGTCATGCGCTCACGCTAGCGCGGAGGGCGGATGCGCGACAGGGCGGGTCAGTCGGGCAGTGACGGATGCCGCTCCTGCGGTGCCGGACGCGCGGGGATGAACAGTGCCGTCACCAAGGCGATTGCGGCGGCGGCGAGCCCGAGCGCGAACGACACCTGGAAGGCCGCCGGTGCGGGGACCTGCACGCCGTCCTGGTCGAACGACATGGCTGCCAGCACGGCGCCGATCACGGCGGCGGCGGTGCTGGTGCCCAGCGAGCGGAACAGGGCGTTCAGGCCGTTCGACGCGCCCGTCTCGGATCGAGGCACCGACCGCATGATGAGCATGGGCATGGCCGCATAGCCGAGCCCGATGCCGACGCCGACGAACAGGTTCGCCACGAAGATGTGCCACACCTCGCTCGACCACAGCAGCGTGAAGGCATACGCCACGATGAGCGCGACGGCGCCGAGCGCGAGCAGGCGCTGCGGGCCGATGCGGTGGGCGAGGCGACCGGCGACCGGCGAGAGCACCATCATCACCAGACCCGCCGGCATCACGACGAGGCTGGCCGCGAGCAGCGACAGGCCGAGCCCGGCGCCGGTGCCGACCGGCAGTTCGAGCAGCTGCGGATAGATGACGTTCGAGGCGAACAGCGCGAAGCCCATCGCGACCGAGGCGATGTTGGTGAGCAGCACCGGGCGCCGTGCGGCCACCCGCAGGTCGAGGAGGGGGGCGTCGATGCGCAGCTCGTACCAGCCCCACACCAGCAGCACCACGATGCCGCCGAGCCCGAGTGCGAGCACGGCGGGCGAGGTCCATCCCCACTCGTTGCCGCGCGAGATCGCGAGCAGGATGCCGAGCAGGCCGACCGCGAGCGCGACCGCGCCGACGTAGTCGAAGCGGCCGGGCGCGCGCAGCACGCTGACCGGCACGATCCACAGCACGAGCGCGAAGACGATGGCGCCGAGGCCCGCGGCGACCCAGAACAGCACATGCCACTCGAGGTACTGCGTGACCAGGGCGCTGATCGGCAGTCCGATCGCGCCCCCGACACCGAGAGTGGCCGAGATGAGCGCGATCGCGGTGTCGACGCGATTCTCGTGCAGCACGTCGCGAAGGATCGAGATGCTCAGCGGCACGACGCCCATCGCCGCGCCCTGCAGTGCGCGGCCGACCACGACCCCGACGATGCCGGGCGACAGGGCGGCGATGACCGAGCCCGCGACGAGGGTGAGCAGCAGCACGAGCACGATGCGCCGCTTGCCGTAGAGGTCGCCCAGACGCCCCGAGATCGGCGTGAAGATCGCCGAGGCGAGCAGCGTGGCGGTGACGACCCATGCGGTGTCCTCGCGTGAGGCGTCCAGCAGTTCGGGCAGCTCGGACTGGATCGGCACGACGAGTGTGAACATGAACGACGCGCACAGACCCGCCGTCGCCAGCACGGCGACGATCGCCCCCTGCGAGGGCATCCGGGTCAGGCGGCGCCGATCCTCGTCGCCGCGTCCACCCATCAGGTCAGGCTATCGGCGCCGCAACCGGCACGGGCCGCCGGGCGGCGTCTTGGAACGCGCGCGCGACCGCATCCACCCAGCGGCTCACGCTCGCATGGGCCTCGGGGGTGTCGGGATGCCGCGACCGCAGGTGCAGCCCGTCGTCGTTGACCACGAACCAGATCATCACGCCGTCGGTGCGGATCGCCGCCGAGATCCACTGTCCGCCCGCCTCGGCGGGCAGGTCGACGGGGATTCGTCGGGTGTCGAGCCACGACAGCGCGAACATGCCCGGCGGCGCCGGCATCCCCCCGTGCGGTGCGAAGACCGGTGCCAGCGGGTACGAGCCGAGCCGCAGTGCCTGCTTGACGGCCGCGGCGCCCGCACGCGGGTCAGGCTCGTCGCACGTGAGCACCGAGTTCGTGATGAACCAGCCCACGGCGCCGTGCCAGCGGGTCTCGAAGCGGCTGTGCACCGGGAACACGGCGCGCAGGCGGGTGCCGGCGAGCTGTCGCGTCACCTCGGCCATCAGGCCGATCGCGAGCGAGGTGATGCGCACCCGCTGCGCGTCGGCGTGGTCGTTGAGCCGTGCGAAGGCGTCCGAGTCGAGCACATCCTGCACGGTGACGACCTCGGGTCGGGGCTCGGAGAGATTGCCGAGCGGGAGCGGGAAGGTCGGCAGGAGCGCGGGCTCCTCGGCGAGCAGGTGAGCCCACTCGTCACGCACGTCGGCGGGGGCGGGCGGCATCCCCTCCAGCAGTGCGGTGTGCACGGCGAACGCCTCGACGGGCCCGTCCAGGGGCACGCCCTCCACGTGCGCCAGCAGATCACGTGCGAGCACGAGCAACGACCACATGTCGACGTGGGCGTGGTCGGCCCCGATGATCGCGATCGGACGGCCGTCGGGCTCGCTCGGATCGGGTTCGAGCAGGCACACCCGATGCGACGGCGCCGCGTAGGGGCGGCACTCGCGGTCGAAGACGGCGCGGACGCCGTCGCGCGCCGGGGTGCCTTCGGGCAGCGGATGCCGCACCCACTCGGCGCCGGTCACCTCGGCGCTGTGCAGCTGCGGACCGGCGGGGGTTTCGCTGAACACGGTCCGCAGGGTGCCGTGGCGGCCGACCACGTGCAGCCACGCGGCCTCGAGCACCGTGGGTGACGTGCCGTCGGGCAGGCGGAACGAGATGGCCATCCACGATCCCGGACGGTCGCCGAGCTCGACATGTCGACGCTGGTCGAACGACACCGGCAGCGGGCTGTCCGCGCGCACGCGCATCTCCACCCTGAGGCTCGAAAGGCTGCCGTTCGGGAGCGACAGCCGGGTGACATTCGTCAGGCGCATGGCGTCGTAGTCTAAGGGTCCGGTATTTCACCTGTGCGACACCTCATTTCGGATTCGGACGACGGGAGCGGACGTGCCCACCCTCGAGGTCGACGACGCGACGCTGGACTACGAGATCATCGGCGACGCCGGCCCGCTGGTCGTGCAGCTGCACGGACTGATGTCGAGTCGCACGCGCGACGCCCACCTCGGACTCGACCTGGGGCGCGCGTTGCGCGACCACCGCATCCTGCGCCTCGACGCGCGCGGCCACGGCGGGTCGACCGGGTCGCGCGACGAGAGCTCCTACGGATGGGATCGCCTCGCCGACGACCTGCTGACCGCTCTCGACGCGATCGCGCCGGGAGAGCGCGTGCACGGCATCGGACCGTCGATGGGCACCGGCACTCTGCTGCATGCCGCGACGCGCGAGCCGGGCCGATTCGAGACGCTCACCCTCGTCGTACCGCCCACGGCGTGGGGCAGCCGCCGCGCGCAGGCCGACACCTACCGCGCGAACGCCAAGCTCATCGAGAAGAGGGGCATCGCCGCGTTCGTCGAGCTGGGGACCACGACGCCGGTGCCGCCCGCGCTCGCCGACGCGCCCGAGACGCGCCCCGCCGTCGACGAGGAGCTGCTGCCGACGATCCTCCGGGGGGCGGCGGCCACCGACTTCCCCTCGCGTGAGGCCATCGAGACGATCGACGTGCCGACCCTGATCCTCGCGTGGACCGGCGATCCGTCGCATCCGCTGCGCACCGCGACCAAGCTCGAGCAGCTCATGCCGCAGGCGCGGCTGGTCGTCGCCCGCACACCGTACGGCGTCATGGCGTGGCCGGGGCTGTTCGCCGAGCACGTCTTCACCGGTGGCCACGTCACCGCCGACGACCACGCGTGACCGCGGTGTCGGGGCGTCGCCGGCGTTAGGGTGTGAGCCATGGTCGACCCGCACCAGCCCTCACCTCCGGACGTCGAGATCCGCGAGCTCGAGACGGTGGACGAGGTCTTCCGCGCCTCGGAGGTTCTCGCCGAGGTGTGGGGCGGCGATCGATCGGGGATGCCGCCCAATCTGCTGCGCGCGATCGCGCACTCGGGCAACTACGCCGTCGGCCTGTACGACAGCGACCGCATGATCGGCGCATCGGTCGCTTTCTTCGCCGCGCCCGCCCGGCGATCGATGCACAGCCACATCACCGGTGTGCTTCCCGGATTCCGCAGCCGGGGTCTGGGCCGCCTTCTCAAGCGCCATCAGCGCGAGTGGGCCCTCGCCCGTGACGTCGGTCACATCACGTGGACCTTCGACCCGCTGGTCGCCCGCAACGCCCACTTCAACCTGCGTGTGCTGGGCTGCGAGGTGACCGAGTACCTCGTCGACCACTACGGACCCATGGACGACGGCGTCAACCGCGGCGACGAGACCGACCGCATCATGGTGTCGTGGGCACTCGCGTCACCGCCTGTGCCGACACCACCAGCCGATCGTGTCGTCGCCGCCGTCGCCGTGCCGCCCGACATCGAACAGGTGCGCCGCCGCGACCTCGACCAGGCCCGCGCCTGGCGCGTGCGCGTGCGCGACGGCATCCTGAGCGAGCTCTCCCGGGGGCGCCGTATCGGCGGCTTCGATGATCTGCGCGGCTACCTGCTCGTCGAGGGCTGACGCGCACCGGCATCGGCTACCGTGTCGGGGTGACCACCACCGACTGGACCCCGCACCGCCGTGAGGACGGCGAGCTGCTGGGGTGGATCCGTCCCGACGGCGAGGACTGGGTCGCCGTCGACCTGCTGGGTCGTGCGGCATCCGACGCGGGCGACTGGCTCGATGCCGAAGAGGCGCTCGAGGCATCCGGCCTCGCGTGGCTCGCCGAGCCGTGGATGCTCGAGCTCGACGGCGCCGACGCGGTGCGGGTGAAGATCGCCGAGGTGGTGCCGCCCGGCGAGCAGGCTCCGGGTCGCGTCGTCGTGCACACCGACGACTTCGGCGCGATCGACGCCCCCGTGACCCGCTACGAGCTGCCGTGGCCCGCGCCCGGGGCGCTGCGGCCGAAGCGACCCGGTGAGGTCGGCGCGGCGCCCTTCGCCTGAGACCGCGCGGCGCGCGTAGCCTGGGCCCATGACCACGCGCGCCCCCGCCGCACCCGTGTCCCTCGACGGCGTCGAGCTGCGGGTGCTGCACCTGCCCCTCGTGTCGCCGTTCACGACCTCGTTCGGCACCGAGACGGTGCGCGAGGTGATCGTCGCCCGGGCGCTCACGCCCGACGGCGACGGCTGGGGCGAGATCGTCACGATGCCCGCGCCGCTGTACTCGAGCGAGTACACGCAGGGTGCGTGGGACGTCGCGCAGCGCTGGCTCATCCCCGCCCTGCTCGAGCGCGGCACTCTGGCTCCGGAAGAGGCCGCGACCGTACTCGAGCCGTTCATCGGCCACCGCATGGTCAAGGCCGGCCTCGAACTGGCGGTGCTCGATGCGTCGCTGCGCTCCGAAGGACGTCCGCTCGGCGAGTACCTCGGCGCCGTGCGCGACCGCATCCCGTCCGGAGTGTCGGTGGGGATCCAACGCGACCCCGCCGCGCTCGTCGATGCCGTCGGGGGCTACCTCGATGAGGGGTACGTCCGGATCAAGATCAAGATCAAGCCGGGCCGCGACGTGGCCGACACGGCGGCGGTGCGCGATGCCTTCGGCGCGATTCCGCTCCAGGTGGATGCGAACTCGGCGTACACGCTCGCCGACGTCGATACGCTGGCCGAGCTCGACCGCTTCGATCTGCTGCTCATCGAGCAGCCGTTGCAAGAGGACGACCTGGTCGACCACGCCGCGCTCGCCCGGCACCTGCGCACCCCGGTGTGCCTCGACGAGTCGGTGACCTCGCGCAAGGCCGCCGCCGATGCGCTCGCGCTCGCAGCGGCGTCCGTCATCAACATCAAGGCGGGCCGCGTCGGCGGCTATCTCGAAGCCGTGCGCATCCATGACCTGTGCCGGGACGCCGGGGTGCCGGTGTGGTGCGGCGGGATGCTCGAGACCGGCATCGGCCGTGCCGCCAACGCCGCGCTCGCCGCTCTGGAGGGCTTCACCCTGCCCGGTGACGTCTCGGCGTCGTCGCGGTTCTACACGCGCGACATCGTGACCGACCCGATCGTGGTCGAGGACGGCCACGTGCGGGTGCCGACCGGGCCGGGGCTCGGCATCGAGATCGACCGTGTCGCGCTCGACGACGTCACGGTCGAACGCGTCGAGTTGCGGCGATGACCCGCGCCGGCCGAGCGGGGATCGCGGCGCTCGTCGCCGGAGCCTTCCTGCTGGCCGGCTGCACCGCGGCGCCCGACGCCGACCCGAGCGGTCGGGAGTCTGCACACCCCGCGCTGGCGCCCGACGGGCTGGAGGTGTCACTCCTTCAGCTGCGGGCCGACGTCGCACCGCGGCAGGCGCAGGTGCACGTCGTCAACGACACCCCCGACACCCTCGTCGTCGGCGCGGTGCGCGTCGAGGACCCTCGTCTCGACGGGCCCGCCGCGCGGGTGGTGGCCGACCGCACCAGCCGCGTCGCGCCGGGAGGCGTGGTCGACATCCGGGTGCAGCTGCCCGGAGTCTCCTGCCCCGCGCCGGCCGATGCCGCCCCGATCGTCGTGCTCGAACTGCTCGACGGGGATGGCGCCGTGACCGAGGTGGAGGCGCCCGCCGCGGTCGCGCTCGGCTTCCTCGCGCCGCTGCACGAGCGCGAATGCCGCGCACAGGCCCTCGCCGAGGCCGCCGATGTCTCGTTCACCGACTTCGAGCCGGGTGCTCCGGGCGAACCCGCCCGACTCGAACTCACGATCACACCGACGGGCGCCGCAGCGGCGACGATCGTCGGTGTGCAGAGCACGAACCTGATCGGCTTCGACGCCGAGACCGTCGACGGGGCATTCCCCGTCGATGTCGACGCCGCCGTCGGCGACACGACCCCGATCGTCGTCGATCTGCCGTTGGTGCCGTTCCGCTGCGACCCGCATGCGGTGCAGGAGGACAAGCGCGGCACGATCTTCGACGTGCGCATCGTGGTCGGCGGCGAGGCGGGAGAGATCGAGCGCTTCGTCGGCGAGGACATGCGCGGGCGCATCCTCAGCTGGGTCGCCGCCTGGTGCGGCTTCGGTCGCTGAGAGCAGGCACCCCGAGCCGCCCCACCGTCCGGGTCGCCCGTAGGCTGGCCGACATGACCCCGAGCAGTGCAGATCCATCCGATCCCGCCGCCGCCCGCGGCATCTCGCGGCGGGCGCAATCCGACATCTACCGCGCGGGCATCAGCGGGTCGACGCCGCGCGTCCCGGTCGCCGGTGATGCGCTCGAGGCCGCCGCCCGCTCTGCGATGAGCGCTGAGGCGTTCGCATACATCGCAGGAGGCGCGGGCGCCGAGCGCACCGTCGATGCCAACCGGGCCGCGTTCGGACGCCGGCAGCTGTGGCCGCGGCCCCTGCGCGACGTCTCCACTCGCGATCTGTCGACGACGTTCCTGGGTGTGGATCGGCCTTCGCCGCTGCTGCTCGCCCCGCTGGGGGTCATGGAGCTCGCCCACCGCGACGCCGACCTGGCCGTCGCGCGTGCGGCCGCAGCACTCGGCGTGCCGTACACCCTGTCGAATCAGGCCTCCGTCGCCATGGAGGACGTGGCGGCCGCGGCTCCCGGCGGCTCGCGGCTGTTCCAGCTGTACTGGTCGGCTTCGGACGAACTGAACGCCTCGCTGCTGCGGCGGGCCGAGGCATCCGGCTGCGAAGCGATCGTCGTGACGCTCGACACGCACCTGCTCGGCTGGCGCACGCGTGATCTCGACCTCGCCTACCTGCCCTTCACGCGCGGGCTCGGCATCGCCCAGTACACGAGCGACCCCGTGTTCCAGCAGCTCGTGCGCGACCGCGTTCGGCGCGGGCCGGATGCCGCAGCCCCTGCGGCCCCGCCGGTGCGGCTGACGCCCAAGACGGTCGCCGCGGGTCTCACGATCGCCCGACGGGCCGGTGCGGTGACCGGGTCGGGCAGCATCCGCGACAACCTGCGCTCGCCGCTGCCGCGGGCGGCGGTCGAGACCTTCCTCGACGTGTTCTCGACCCCGGCGCTGACGTGGGACGACCTCGCGCGGGCCCGGGAATGGACGACGCTGCCGATCATCCTGAAGGGCATCGTGCACCCCGACGACGCCATCCGCGCGCTCGATGTCGGCGTCGACGGCGTGTGGATCTCGAACCACGGCGGACGCCAGCTCGACCAGTCGGTGCCCACGCTCGACGTGCTGCCGACGATCGCCGAGCGCATCGCCGGACGCGTGCCGGTCGTGTTCGACTCGGGCGTGCGCCAGGGCTCCGACGTCGCGATCGCCCTCGCGCTCGGTGCGGATGCCGTCGCCCTGGGTCGCCCGTACGCATACGGTCTCGCGGTGGCCGGCGAAGAGGGGGTGCGCGAGGTGGTGCGCAATATCCTCGCCGAACTCGACATCACCCTCGGACTCACCGGGCACACCGCCGTCGGCGACCTCGATCACCACGCGCTGCGCGACGTGCCGGGCGGTTCATGACCGGGCGGGGGGACGCATGACGGGCACGTGGCCGCTGTGGCCGAGTGTGCTCGCCCTCCTCGCGAGCGCCGCGGTCGTCGTCTTCGCCGGCAGTCGGCTGGCTCGCACCGCGGACGAACTCGCAGACCGGACGGGGCTCGGCGAGGCCGTGGCGGGCGCGGTCTTCCTCGGCGCCGTGACGTCGCTGTCGGGCATCGTGACGACGGCGACCGGGGCGCTCGACGGAGACGCGGCCTTCGCGCTGGCCAATCCGATCGGAGGGATCGCCCTGCAGACGGTGTGGCTCGCCGTCGCCGACCTCGCCTACCGCCGCGCCAATCTCGAGCACGCGGCGGCGTCGCTCGAGAACCTGCTGCAGGCCGTCATCCTCGTCGCGCTGCTGTCCCTGCCGGTCATCGCGTTCGCGACACCCCAGCTGCAGATCGGCTGGGTGCACCCGGTCACCTTCGCGATCCCGCTCCTCTACCTGTACGGACTGCGGCTGGTGCGTCGTACGCACGAGGCGCCGATGTGGCGCCCCACGCGCACGGAGGAAACCCGTGAGGACGAGGGCGGCCCCGTGCGCACCCAGTCGCTCACCCGACTCTGGGTGACGTTCGGCCTGCTCGCCGTCGTCGTCGCGGGCATCGGCTGGGTGATCGCCAAGGCGGGAATCGGCGTGATCTCGGCCACCGGCTGGTCGAGCGGCGTGACGGGCTTCACCCTGACGACCGTGATCACCTCCCTCCCCGAACTCGTCGTGCTGATCGCGGCGATACGGATGGGCGCCCTGACGCTGGGCGTCGCCAACATCATCGGCGGCAACGTCTTCGACGTGCTGACCCTGTCGGTCGCCGACGCGTTCTACCCCGAGGGGTCGATCTACGGACCCGCCGGTCCGGTGACGCTGGTGCTGCTGGGCGGCACCCTGCTGATGACCGCGGTGCTCACCGCCGGTCTGCTGCTGCGCGAACGCCGGGGGGTCGGGTTCGAGGGTGCGGCGATCCCCATCGTCTACGCCGTCACGATCGCGCTCGCGGTGTTCGCCGTCTGACGGGTCGCACAGGCCGCGTCGCGGACTCTAGGCTGGCGACGTGACCGTCCCGCCGCCGTACTATCCGCCACCGCCGCCGTACGGCGGCGCGTACGTGCAGCCGATGTCTCCCGCAGACGAGAAGCTGTGGGCGACGCTGATCCACCTCGGCGGGCTCTTCTTCGGGTTCCTCGCGCCGTTGATCGGATACCTGGTGCTCAAGGATCGCGGCCCGTTCGTGCGCGCGCATACGGCGACCGCGCTGAACTTCCAGCTCACGCTGCTCATCGCCTATTTCGCGGGTGTCGTCCTGACCGTCTTCATCATCGGCATCTTCGTTCTCATCGCCGCGTACGTGCTCAACATCGTGCTGTGCATCATCGCGGCAGTGAAGGCGAACCGGGGCGAGTGGTACACCTACCCGCTGTCGATCACGTTCGCTCGCTGACCGCCGCACGACTCCGCGCCGGCGCCGGACGGCACCGGCTCGACGACTAGAATCGACGGATGCCGCGACCCGCGGCTCTCCGCGACATCCGCGACCTCTCCCGACCATTGGAGCCACCGTGGCCGAGCAGTCCCGCCTCGACAAAGTCATCGCCCTCGCCCGCCACCGCGGGTTCGTGTTCCAAGCGGGTGAGATCTACGGCGGATCGCGCTCGGCGTGGGATTACGGACCCCTCGGTACCGAGCTCAAGGAGAACATCCGCCGCCAGTGGTGGCAGAACTTCGTGCGCGGCCGCGGCGACATGGTGGGCCTGGACTCGTCGGTGATCCTGCCGACGCGCGTGTGGGAGGCATCCGGGCACGTCGAGACGTTCACCGACCCGCTCGTGGAGTGCCTGCAGTGCCACAAGCGCTTCCGCGCCGACAACCTCATCGAGGACTTCGAGGCGCGTAAGGGACGCACGGCCGAGAACGGCCTCGCCGAGGTGCCGTGCCCGAACTGCGGCACGAAGGGGCAGTACACCGAGCCCAAGGCGTTCTCGGGACTCGTGAAGACCTACCTCGGCGTCGTCGACGACGAGTCGGGCCTGCACTACCTGCGCCCCGAGACCGCGCAGGGCATCTTCGTGAACTTCACGAACGTGCTCACCGCCAGCCGCAAGAAGCCGCCGTTCGGCGTCGGCCAGATCGGCAAGGCGTTCCGCAACGAGATCACGCCGGGCAACTTCATCTTCCGCACGCGCGAGTTCGAGCAGATGGAGATCGAGTACTTCGTGCCGCCGGCCGAGGCCAAGGAGTGGTTCGACCACTGGGTCGAGGAGTGCTGGAACTGGTTCACCGACCTCGGCATCGACGAGGCGAACCTGCGGCGCTTCGACGTGCCCGAAGACGAGCGCGCCCACTACTCCGACGGCACGATCGACCTCGAGTACCGGTTCGGCTTCTCGGGCAAGGAGTGGGGCGAGCTCATGGGGGTCGCCAACCGCACCGACTACGACCTGTCGCGGCATGCCGAGGCATCCGGTCAGAAGCTGTCGTACTTCGACCAGGCCTCGGGTGAGACCTACACGCCGTACGTCATCGAGCCGTCGTTCGGCCTGACGCGCGCGATGATGGCGTTCCTCGTCGACTCGTACCACGAGGAGCAGGCGCCCAACGCGAAGGGCGGCACCGACACCCGCACCGTTCTCAAGCTCGACCCGCGGCTCGCGCCCGTCAAGGTGGCCGTGCTGCCGCTGAGCCGCAACGAACGCCTGTCGCCGTTGGCCCGCGAGACCGCCGACGCGCTCCGCGGCCGGTGGACGGTCGACTTCGACGACGCCGGGGCCATCGGACGCCGGTACCGCCGGCAGGACGAGATCGGCACGCCCTTCTGCGTCACGGTCGACTTCGACTCGCTCGACGACCACGCCGTCACCGTGCGCGACCGCGACACGATGGGCCAGGAGCGCGTGCCGCTCGAGGGGCTCAACGCCTACCTCGCGGAGCGGCTGCCCGGAGTCTGACGTGCGCGTCATCGGCATGCTCGGCGGCATGAGCTGGGAGTCGTCGATCGAGTACTACCGGCTCGCCAACGAGCGCGTGCGCGAACGCCTCGGCGGCGTGCATTCGGCGCGCATCCTGCTCGACTCGGTCGACTTCGCCGAGGTCGAGCGCTTTCAGGCCGAGGGGCGGTGGGACGAGGCGGGACGCATGCTCGCGGGCCGTGCGCAGGCACTTCAGGCGGGCGGCGCCGAGCTGATCGTGCTCTGCACCAACACGATGCACAAGGTCGTCGATGCGATCGAGGCCGCGATCGCGATCCCGGTGCTGCACATCGCCGATGCGACCGCCGACGCGATCACCGCCGCGGGCCTGGATCGGGTCGGGCTGCTGGGCACCGCGTTCACGATGGAGCAGGACTTCTACCGCGAGCGCCTCCGCGCCCGCGGTATCGATGTCATCGTGCCCGACGCCGACGACCGCGCGCTGGTGCACCGCGTCATCTATGACGAACTCGTGCAGGGCGTCGTGTCGGATGCCTCGCGCGACGCCTACCGCGCCGTCATCGGCCGTCTCGTGGCTGCCGGGGCGCAGGGCGTCATCCTCGGCTGCACCGAGATCGAGCTGCTGGTCACCGCCGACGACAGCCCGGTGCCGGTCTTCCCGACGACGCGCATCCACGTGGATGCCGCGGTCGACGCCGCGCTGCGCGCGTAGCGGCATCCGGTTCGGTCGGAGAATCACGCTCCGGTCGGAGGAATCCCGCTCGACAGTCCGGCCGGCGACCGATTCTCCGACCTGGGTGCGGGCGTCAGGTGGGCAACCGGCCGGCGGGGGCGGTGATCAGGGCGCGCACGTCGTCGGGCGCGAGGTGCGCGTAGCGGCTGTAGCGAGCAGCGTCGACGTCGCTTGCGAACGTCCACGACCGCCCCGATGCACTGTCGGTGAGCACGAAGCCGTCCGACAGGTCGCCGGTCAGCGTGTAGCCGGGTTGCGCGACAGACGTGCCGTCGTCGAGTTGCACATCGTTGCGGAGGCGTTCAAGGCCGAGACGGGTGCGCACCTCGCCTGCGCTGATGACGGCGAGGTAGCGGTCGACGTCGGCTGCGGCAGCGGCGGCAAACGTGACGCCCCGATCCTGGTCCCGCCAGAATTTGCGGACCGTCCACCCCTCACCCGAGGAGCGTACCTCCAGGACAGTATCGTCGCCGCCCAGGTCGAGCCCGGTCTCGGTGAGCCGAGCCGACTGGCCGTGGTCGGTGAGCCATCGGGCGATTGTCGAGAGCGTCGTTGCCGTCACCAGCCCCGGGCCTCGAGGAACTTGTCGGGCACCCACAGGCGCGCGGTATCGGCAAATGCATCCACCATCTGGGCGACATCCTCGGGGCTCGCGATCCCGCTGGTCGGCTGCGGGACGTTCATGCCGATCCTCCGGGCCCCGTAGTCGACGCTGAAGCCGCCCCGGCCACGGTCGTAGACGAAGACCACGGGCAGGTAGTCGAAGACACGGAACTCGAGGGTCAACCATGGCGTCGGCTCATCGCGCGTCTCCGCGACCACGAACCCGGCGACGGCCGCGCCCAACCTCGCTCGGAGCGAGTCGATCACGACGTCCTCGAGACGCGTCATCGACTCGGGGAAGGTGGGCATGCGCCTCAGCATCTCACGCGCGGAACACGTACCGGCGTCGGCTCGGCCCGGTACCTTTCGAGTCGCTCACGTCATCCCGGCGAAGACCGGTGCCCCCGATTCCGCGACCAAGGAGCTGCGCAGATCCTCGAGCTCGGCCTCGGCGTAGTACGAGAACCTGACGGCGGGGTGCATCGACCAGTCCCGGAACCGCGCAGCGATCGGCCCACGATCCTCGCACAGTAGTGTCGCCCAGCCGCCGTCCAGCGCGGCGAACACGAATCCGGGTGCGCATCGGTCGATGGCGAAGGGGAGGCGAAGCCGCGGAAGATCTGCCTCTGCTCGCAGATCGATCCCCAGCTGGACGGTGAGATACCGCTCGATATCGGCGGGCTGCGTCGACACCATTTCGGGTTGTGGTGGCTCGGCGCGCTCCGCTCGGGACAGATGGAACTCGTCGTCGAACCGGCGGACCGTGTAACGGATCTCACCGCCGGGTTCGGTGGCGACGGTCGTGGCGTCGTCCTCTCGGGTCACGGCGTACCCGGCGCGTCCCGCCCATGCCTCGAACGCATCCGACAGCACGCTGGTGGTCATCGATTTCGAGCATCCCCGAAGTCGGGATGGGGCGATGTGATCGCCCTTCGCAACAGGTCGGGGGGCGTGGAGGCGTACCGGCTGAATCGGGACGCCTCGATATCGCTGGCGAATCGCCATGCGCGGCCCGTGGCACCGTGAGTCAGGACGAACCCCGCCTTCAGATCGCCTGTCAGGACGAAGCCATCGGCGGGCATCGCGATGCCATCCGCGTCGGTTTGCACGCCGTGGCGACTCCGCGGGAGTCCGAGTCGAGCGCGCACCTCGTTCGCCGACGTGAGGGCGAGATAGCGATCGACGTCCGTCGCGTCAGAAGCCGCGAACACCACGCCGCGGTCCTGGTCGCGCCAGACCTTGTGGACGATCCAACCGTCGGCGCGGCGACGCACTCTCAGCTCGACCTCGCCGTCTGCGAGGTCGAGCCCTTCGTCTGTGCTGACGACCGTCTGCCCGTACTCAGCGAGCCAGCCGGCCACCGCAGTCAAACCCTTGGCGTTCACAGCAGAACCTCCAGATCGATCAGCTCATCGACGCTGAGGTAGGTCGGCGTGCCGTCGTGCGCGACACGGAAGAAGCGGATCTGCCAGCCGCCTCCGGGGAATCCGAGCGCCTCTGCGACGACGGAGACCTCGATTCGTACACCCGTTGGCAGGGTGGGTGCCAGGTCGAACGTGGAGTACTCCATCGCTCGGTGCCCCGGAGTGAGTCCGCGCTGCTCGAAGGATGTTCCCTCTACCGTCAGGTAGTCGCCGCGCCAACCCCCGATTCGGTCGAGGTCTGAGAACTCGGGGTAGTCGCGGGTCAGCGCCTCGACGCTGTCGTACTGCACCCGCGTGCCGGCGACCGCGCCGTCGTTCGCCGGCCAACGAACTCCACCGGGGCTGCCGTCAGCGTGATCGGTGTAGGTGTAGCGCGAGTTCCAGTCCGCCTGATCGGCGATCGGCGTGCCGTCGGCGTCGCGTCCGAAGGGAGCGGAGGGGTCTTCCACAAGCGCCGCAATATCGGGGTTGTCGACCTCGGAGCCGGCGTACCAGGGCTGTGGAGTTCCACTGTCATCGCGGTGCTTCCCATAATCGGGATCGACCGAACCAGTGTCAGGCGTGCGTGACCACCCAGGCCCGGACTCGGCATCGGAGTACAGCGGGCCTTCGGCTCTCGCGACGGGCTGCTCGGCAGTCGGGTCGCGAGGGACATCGCCGTCAGTCGGACCGCCGTGATTCGCTGACGTGCCGGCGGGAGGTGTATCGCCGCCGTCGCCGGCGGATCCTGCGGAACCGCCCGAGTCGGATCCGCCACCGCCACCGCCACCGCCACCGCCACCGCCGGAGTCGGAGCCGCCGCCAGCCGGACTCGGCCCGTCACCCGGGGAGCCTCCGCCACCGTGCGCCGGACCGGAGTCGACCACCGAACCCGACCCGCCCGACCCGCCGGCGCCGACCAACTCGGGCTCGCGCACGGTCGCGGGAACCTCCACGCCGCCGTCCGCTCCGCGCACCGACCCGAGCGCGTCGTCGAACGCGCCCGCCGGAAGCTCGATCGCGCCGCCGGGGAACTCCAGGACAGGGATGCCATCGTCGACACGAGCGGTGACGGTGCCGAGGTCGACACCCCAGTCGTCGAGCATGTCGATCGCGGATGCCGCATCCGTCGCGGTGTGCACCTCGACGTGCGGCGGGTCGAAGTGGGGCAGCGTGCCGTTGAGGCGCGCGACGAGGTTGTCGATCGAGCCCAGGGTGAGGTTGCCCACGCCCCCGGCGCCGCGGAACGCCCACGTGGCCGGGTCGACGAGGTCGACGATGCGGGCCATGCGCCCCATGACGCTGGCAGCGCCACCGGCCGTCTTGACACCGGTGATGGCGGCGCCGGCCGGCACCAGGATCGTCGCGACATTGAACACCGACTCGCCGAGCGCGGTGCCGGGGTCGTCCTCCCACGAGTCCCACGCGATGAGGCCCTTGCCCATCTCGAGCGCCACCTCGTCGGCGCGGGCCTTGAAGTCGCGCACCTCCTGCGGCAGGAACCCTCCGCCGCCCCAGGACTCCATGCCCTGGTCAGCGAGCATGATCGGCATGAACAGCGGGGAGTTCATGACGCTGCCGGCAGCCAGCATCCCGAGCCCGCCCCACGCGGCGCCGTAGGCCTCGCCCGAGAAGAAATCCCCGGTCGCGGGGTTGTAGCCGAGCGTGAGCGTGCCGAGGCCCTCGACGGTGCCCCAGATGCCGCCGACGACGACGCCCTCCCACAGGAAGTCCTTGACGACGAAGTTGAAGGTCGCCTCGCCGCAGCCCTCCGAGCGCTCGACTGCGGCGCCCCACGGCATCTCGGTGCCCTCGGGGATCTCCTCCAGGCCGTACCCGAGCGGGTCGTCCTCGGACTGGAATGCGCGCAGCGGGGCTGCGCCGTACAGCGCCCGGATGGTATTCGCGCACGTGCGCTCGGCGTCCCACAGCCGCACCTGCGCGGCGTTGACGGCGGCGATCAGCTCGTTGTTGCGATCGACCGACTCCTGGTGCTCGTGCCACGCTCTGTGCACGTAGTGGTACTGCGGGATGTTCGCACCGCCGCTGCCGTCGGCGCGACCCGGGCGCGAGCGGCTGCGGATCCACGCCGGGTTCGTCTCGCGCACCTGCACGCCGGGGCCCACAACGTCGTCGACGAACGCGGTGGCCTGGGCGCGCAGCGAGTCGAGCTCGGCCTTGATGGGTCGCACGTCCTCGGCGAAACGCGACAGCGCACGGCCGAGCGTCTGGAGGTTGTCGCCCGCGGTCGTCGCCTGCGTGCCGACCGGCGACATCACGTCGAGCAGCTGGCCCGACTCGGGTGCGTCGTAGACGCCGGCGAGCGCCTGCCACTTCGTGTGCACGTCAGAGCCGTTGTCGCGCACGCTCGCGCCGGCGGCGGTGATGACCGCGGCCTGCTCCTCGATGACCTCGGGCAGGATCTCGGCGCCCGGGATCTCACCGGGCTTGATGGCGTCGGGCACTCAGCGCACCCCCGGTGGCAGGGGTGCGGTGCGGAACGCGTCGATGCTCGCGGACTGCGCGGTGGCCGCCATCTCGAGATCTCCGGCGACGTAGGCCTGCGTCGCCGCGACGACGCCCGAGGACGCCGCGGCGATGCGCTCGCTCATGGCTTCGATGCGGGGGCCCTCCTCGCCCTCGAAATACTCCTGCACGGCCTGCGAGATCGCCGCGGACGAGGTCGCGGTCACGCCGGCCTGCAGGGCGGGCACGAGCGTGTTCAGTGCCTCGCCCAGAGCGGTGGCGGGCACGTTGACGTCTTCGAGGACACCGGCCACACCGGTGGGATCGATGCTCCAGCGCGACATGGGTCAGCAGCGCCGGAGGGGTCAGCCGATGGCTTCGACCGCGGCGCGGGCCTTGCGAAGGGCCTCCTGCGCCGACTCGTCGTTGCGCTCCAGCGACGAACGGAGGGTCTGGATGATGCCGCGCACCTCGGCGGCGGCGTTCTTCCAGCGCAGCTCCTTCGCGCGGTAGTCCTCGGACACGCCTTCGGCGGCGTAGTCGGCCATGGCCGCCTGCACGTCGCGATCGCGCTGGTCGATGAGCGCCTCGAGCTGGGCGGCGACGCGGTTGAAGTTGTCCTGCGCGTTCTGGGATGCCGCGATGTCGTAGTCGCGACGGTCGTTCTGATTCGCCATGATCGCCTCTCCCGTCAGCGTCCGGAACCGAAGCGGGCAGCGTCGAACGACGACCCGGACTCCAGTGACTGCGTCGAATCCACCATCTGCGATTCGCCCTCGAGGAACGAGCGGTTCATGCCGCCGATACCCGCGAGCACGCCGTCGAGCGCCGCCTTCAGCTCGGCGCTGATGGCGTCGGTGCGACCCTTGAAGCGGTCGAACGCCGCGCGTCCCGCGCCCTGGAACCGGCCCTCGAGCGGCTCGGCCGCTTCGAAGAGCTGGCGCACCAGCGTGGAGAGCTCGTCACTCGATCCCGATGTCGCCTTTCCGAGCACGCTGAGCGTGTCGGCCCCCATTGCGAACTTCATCCCGTGAATCCCTTTCCGCAGTGCGGCCGAAGTCGACCGCCGATCACCGATGGCGAGGTCTGTCCAGGCTAACCCAGGTCGCGTCCGGGGCCGTGTCCCCCATTCGGCGGACAAGCCGCGAAAAGTCCAGGTCAGCGGATGTCTCGGCCGAAGCCCTGATGCACGGCGACGCCGCGCGCCCCCGACGCGGCATCCAGAATCGCCACGCCGATGCGACCCTCGTCGGTCCACGGCGTGTAGGCCTCGGTCCACCACGACACCGGCGGCAGCGGGTCGCGCGCTTCGGGCAGCAGCCGGAAGACCTCCTCCACGGTCGGGAGCATGCGCGGCCGCAGCACCGTGAGCACCGGGACCCCGGCGGCGAGCACCTGCAGGGCGGCACCGCCGTCGACGGTCTGCAGGGTGAACGCATCGGCGTCGGGGTCGAGACCGTCGCCGGCGGCCCAGACCTCACCGGCGGCGCGTGCGATCGCATCGCCGTCGACGGGGCCGGGGGTGAGCAGGACGCTGCTACGAGGCATCCGACCTCCTCGCGCGGCGGGTCGTGGGCATGGCTTCGGAGTCGAGCCCGGCCGCGACGCCGTCGGGCTCGACGGCGGCACCGAACTGAGCGATCTGCACGAGCGTCGGCCGCTCGCCGCGGCGGGCCAGCCGCCCGCGGCCCGCGATCATCGGCTCGGCGTACAGCTTGGGCAGCAGTTGACCCTCGGCGCGGTCTCCCGACATCACAAGGGCGGTGCCGCCGGTGTCGCGCACGCCCTGCAGTGCGACGTCGAACATCGCACGGGAGGCGCCGGCGACCGGCCGGGCGACGACGACGTTGAGTCGCAGATCGCGTGCCGACGCGAGGTAGGGCAGCAGCGGGCGCAGCGGCTCGGCGCCGCCGGCCGCCAGGATGTCGAAGTCGTCGGCGACGACGAGGATGCGAGGGCCCGGCTTGGTGCGATCGGCCTGGCGACCCGCGAGCTCGACCGCGATCGACTCCGCCAGCTGCCGTGCCTGCGCGCCGCTGGTCGCGTGTCCGCCCAGGTACGCGTCGGGGATGTCGGCGGCCAGATCGCCGCGACTGTCCATGAGCCCGATGACGAGCTCCTCGGGGGAGTGGCGGTCGATCGCACCCTGCACGACGCCGCGCAGCAGGGTCGTCTTGCCGCATCGGCTGTCGCCCAACACCAGCAGGTGCGTGTCTCGTGAGGCGAGGTCGAGGGCGACCGGCGACATCGTGTCCTGTCGCAATCCGATCGGAATGACGTCGGGTTCGTCGAGCGCGTCGGGCAGCTCGGACGGCGGCAGGTTCTCGGGAAGCAGGCGGATGGGGGCGGCACCCGGTCCGCCCCACCGGGTCGCCGTGTCGCGCGCTATGCGCTCGAGCGCGTCCCCGATGTCGGCTCCGTCGACTTCTTCGAGCAGCGGCAGCGCGACCTGGGCGAACAGCTTGCCGTCGGTGAGGACGCGGCCGGGCTCGTCGGCGCGCAGCGTCGCGGCGAGCTTGCGGGCGATCTGCGAATCCCCGGGGTCGTTGAGCTTCAGTTCGAGCCGCGTGCCCACGAGACCCTGCAGGTTCATGCGCAGCTCGCTCCAGCGCGAAAGGGTGACGACGACGTGGATGCCGAAGCTGCCGCCGCGCTCGAGCAGCTGACCGAGCGGCTGCTCGAGCTCTTCGAACTCGCTGCGCAGAGCCCCCAGTCCGTCGACGAGCAGGACGATGTCGGCGCTGGGCAGCTCGGGCAGTCGGCCGTCGGCGTGCTGGCGACGCATGTCGGCGAGCGAGTCGAGCCCGCGGTCGCGGAACAGCCGCTCGCGCGTCGCGAGCATCGCCGTCAGCTCTTCCAGCAGGCGCTGGAGGCGCTCGCGGTGGCCGCGGGTGGCGACGCCGCCGACGTGCGGGAACGGCTCGATGCGCGCGAGGCCGCCACCGGTGAGGTCCATGCCGTAGACGCTCACCTGTCGCGGAGAGTGGGTGAACGCGAGGGATGCCGCGAGGGTGCGCAGGAAGGTCGACCGGCCCGACTGCGGGGCGCCGGTGATCGACACGTGACCGCCCGACCTGGTCAGGTCGAGCATCCACGGCTGCTGCGTCTGCCGTGCGGGGTCGTCGAGCAGGCCGATCGGGGCGCGCAGCGCTCCCCCTTCGCGTTCGGCGCTGGGCAGAACGGCGCCCAGGGTGAGCACCGGCGGAAGCGGCGGCAGCCACACCGGCCGCGTCCGCTCGACGCCGCGCGCCAGCCGCGATGACGCCGCCTGCACGAGCGTGCGGCCGGTCGTGGGTTCGTCGGGCATCGCCGTCGTCACGTCGTCTGCCGCGTCGTCGGCGGTGTCGGGCAGGTCGTACGCCGGAAGCTCGGCGACCACGGGACCGTCGTCGACGACGATCTCGGGGGCTGCCGCATCGGGTACGGGCCCGGACACGTACCCCGCGCGGAACCGCGTGTAGACCGAGGTGTCGACTTTGAGATAGCCGAACCCGGGGATGGCGGGCAGGTGGAAGGCGTCGGGCGTGTCGAGCACGACCGCCGACTCCGACTCCGAGAACGTGCGCAGGCCGATCCGGTACGACAGGTACGTGTCGAGACCGCGCAGGCGTCCGCCCTCGATGCGCTGGCTCGACAGCAGCAGGTGCACCCCGATCGACCGGCCGATGCGTCCGATCGTCAGCAGCAGTTCGACGAAGTCGGGCTCGGCCGTGAGCAGCTCGCCGAATTCGTCGATCACGAGGAACAGGTGCGGCAGTGCGGGCAGGTCGGGACGGTCGGCGCGCATCCGCCGGTAGTGGCCGATGGAAGCCGCGTTGCCGGCATCCTTCAGCAGTCGCTGGCGTCGCACGACCTCGCCGGCGATGCTCGCCCGGGCACGCTCGGTGAGCTGCGGGTCGTCCGCGAGGTTGTCGATGATGCCGGCGACATGGGGCAGGCCCGCGAACGGGGCGAACGCCGCGCCGCCCTTGTAGTCGACGAGGATCATGTTCAGGTCGTCGGGCGAGTGGGTGAGTGCCAGCCCGAGGATGAGCGTGCGCAGCAGTTCGCTCTTGCCCGACCCGGTCGCGCCGATGCAGATGCCGTGCGGGCCCATGCCGAGCTGTGCGGACTCCTTCAGGTCGAGCAGCACCGGGCTGCCCGCGTCGTCGACGCCGATCGGCACGCGCAGGAAGTCGCCCGCCGAACGCGGCTTCCAGGCGCGCGCGAGGTCGAGGTCGTCGACGTCGCCGATCGCGAGCAGCTCGGTCACGTCGGGAGCCAGCGAGGTCTGCGCGTCGACGGCGGAGGTGCGGGTCAACCGCAGCCCGGCGAGGGGACGGGCGACGACGGTCAGCAGTGCGGTGTCGACCGGGTCCACGCGGATGCCGGTCACGGCCGGCTCGCCGGTGCCCGGCATCTCGATCATCGCCGATCCGTCGGCGAGCGTGATGCGCGCCGACACGGCCGAGGGCTCCTTGAGCCGGTCGTCGACGATGTGGACGACCGTGATTCCGAGCTCGGCCAGATCGAGCGCGGAGTCGAGGCGGGGGAACCCGGTCGCCGTCGCGGTGCCCTCGTCGACGAAGACGACCAGTCGCGCGGGTCGCGCGCGGCGCCCGCTGCGGCGCGCGGCCGACGCCTCGGCGACACGGTCGCGCAGGTCGGCGTGCAGCAGCCCGAGCAGATCGGGAAGCGTCGGCGCGACCAGTCGCGCGCTCACCCGACCGTCGACGGGGGCGGGCCGGTTCGCGTGCGGGAGCAGGTCGAAGCCGACCCATGCGTCGCGCCGCTCAGGCGGCACGACGGCGGCCAGCTGCACGTCGTCGGGGGCATGCAGCGCCGCGAGCTGTGCGACGAGTGCGCGCACCGCCGTCATCGTGTCGGCATGTTCGCCGACGATCGACACGTGACCGCCGCGGTCGAGGTCGACCGTCGCGGGCAGGTCGACCGCGACGCCGGCGAGGTTCACAAGCCGCTCGGCCGAGCCCTTCATCACGGGGTCGAACGGCTGCACCGGGTTCTGTTCGTCGGGCAACCGCACCGGCACCGCCCGCAGGTCTGCGGTGCCCAGCCGCAGGCGCAGGAAGTCGATGTCGCCCCGGCGGCGCTCCCAGCGCCGAGCGGGATCGACGGCGATCTGCACCAGTGCCGCCGGCTCCGGGTCGAGCAGCTCGACGGCCGCGCGGTGATCGTGGGCGCGCTCGCGTACGGTCGCCCGGGTGGTCTCGAGGTAGTCGAGGTAGCGCTCGCGCTGCACGCGGCGCTGTCGGGCCGCGTTCCCGCGCGCGGTGAACGCCATGCCGATGCCGCCCACGAGCGCGACGACCAGGATGACCGCCCCGATGACGACGAACACCGGATTGTTGCGCAGCAGCACGATCATGGTGATCGACGAGAGGCTGCCCACGATGGGCAGCAGCGACTGCAGGGGGAACCCGCCGGCATGGTCGCCGAGCGGCGGGGGCGGGGCGAGCACGGTCTCGGCGGGGGGCTCGACGGGCACCGTCGCGCGTGCGGGGCGGTGGACGACGTGAACGGTCATGCCGGTACCGCCTGTGCGCCGATGGCCGTCGCCGACAGGCGCAGCAGCGCGCGGCGCGCGCGTGCCGTGCGCGCCGCGGATCCGCCGCGCAGGCCGGCGTCAAAGGGCACCCCCACGACCGGGTACGGGTCGGTCGCCAGCGCGCGTGCGACCGCATCGCCTGCGCGCGCATGGTCGACCAGCGCGAGCACCGGACGAGGGGCTTCGGGCAGGGCGGCGATGGCCGGTGCCGCGGCGCGGGCGAGCTCGGCGGGCCCGCGGCGCGCATCGGCGACGAGCACGACGACGTCGCAGAGGGCGGCACACGGTGCCAGGTCGACGAGCGGATGCCGCACCCCGAAGTCGGTCACCGACACTTCGAAGAACCGCGTGATGGGTGCTGCTTCGGCCAGCCAGGCGTCGACGGCGTGGCCGGAGTCCGTCCGCAACCCGAACCAGCCGGCACCGGACGCGAGGCCCGACTGAGCATCGGACGAGGTTCGTGCCACCGCCCGGGTGTCGTCGATGCCGGTGACCGGGATGCCCAGCCGTGCTCCGAGCCCGGTGGTCGCGGCGGAGACGTCGACTGCGAGCACCGGCTCCGACCGCCTCGCCGCCGCCGTGCGTACGATCTGCTCGGCGAGGGTCGACCCCCCGGCACCCGGCGAGAGCGACATGACGCCGATCCGCTGAGCCGTCGACCGCGGACCGCGGATCGCGGCGTCCCACGCCGTGAGCGCGCGAGCCGAGGCCGCGGCACTCGTGAAGAGCGTCGCGGGCAGCTCGCGCAGGTCGACCGTCACCGCGTCATCCCCCGAACATCCCGAGCAGCTCGGCGTAGACGCCGAGCGCGCCGAGCAGCAGCGGAAGCAACGACACGACCGCGAGGGTTTCGAGCACATTCCCGAGTCCTCGCAGCCGAGCCCGCGTGTGGGGGCGCGGTTGGGCGAGCACGACGAACGCGATCACTATCGCCGATCCGGCAGAGACCGCGGAGCCGACCCAGCCGTCCAGCAGAACGACGGCGGCGACGGCGATCGCGGCGACCGCCGTCCACAGCGTCCACCCCTGCATCCGCAACGGGAAGGCCCGCGTGCGCATGGCCGCCACGAGTGCGACGGCCAGCGCGAGGAGGCCCGCCCACAGCTCGGCGGCGAGCACGAGGGAGACGCCGGCGACCCCGATCGCCGCCGCGACGAACGCGACGCTCCACGAGAGACTCGCGTAGGCGTCATCGATCGCGGCGGCCGCGCGTGCGCGCGTCGCCGGGTCGCCGTCGGCCGCGCGCTGGTCGAGTTCGGTGAGACCGGCGGCCGACAGCGCGATCCACGGCAGCGGGCCGGTCGCGAACCCCGCGACGACGGCGACGACCGCGGCAGCCGCGGTGGGCGGCACGCCGACCAGCAGCAGGATGAGCAGCAGCGTTCCGAGGACGCCGCCCAGCGCGCCGCCTGCGGCGGCGCCACGGTTGCGCCGAGCGACCCCGATACCGACGAGGACGACCAGGCCCGCGCTGGCGAGCGCCACCGCGGCCGCGGTGAGCGGCCCCGACGCCGTCGTCGCCGCCAGGGCGAGTGCGGGAACGAGTCCTGCGGCCGCCGCCGCGGCACACGTGGCACTGCCGCGCACACCGCCCAGACCGAGCCCCGCGGCGATCGCGAGGAGTGCGACGAGCCCGCCGAGCATCCACCAGGCCGCGGCGACGTCGTCACCGTACGGCGGGAGCGTCGCCGCGAGCGCGGCGGCGATCGCGATCGCCGTGCCTCCGGCGGACATGCGCGCGCGGGCGTCCCAGCGGTCGGCGCGGATCTCGAGGGCGTCCGCCGCCGCGTCGGTCACATCGATGACGACGGGCGGAGGGGGTGCGGCATCGAGGCGGACCAGGCGCAGCAGCGTGCCGTCCCGCAGCTGCAGCTGCGACGGGGTGCGCGCGATGTCGACGGGCTCGCCGTCGGCGGTCACGAGGCTCAGCGGTCGGGCGACCGTGCCCCCCGCTTCGCCCAGCAGGTCGAGCAGCTGCGGCAGGGCCGAGCCGAGCGGCTCGGCGTCGGCCACGACCACCTCGGCTCGGCGGGTCGCGCCGCTCAGGGTGAGACGGGTGAAAGCGGTCACGGCGTGCCTCCCGAGGTCGGGGCCGCGGTGCTGACGGCGGCCGGTGCCGCTTGCGCCTGCCCGGTGAGCAGATCGGCGACGAACGAGATGCCGACGCACACGGCGCAGGCCACGGCGGCGAGGATGAGCGAACCCATGAGGCGCTTGGCGTGGTCGTTCACGGTGCGCCTCTCGTCGATGCGCCCGTACAGCAGCGCGGCGGCCAGACGCTGACGCTGGATGCGGGCCTGCTCGATGAGCGCGGTGTCGCGATGGTCGGCCATCAATCGTCCCTCCCTGCCCGCGGTCCGCGCCCGAGCTGGGCAGCGGCCGCCGGCGCAACGGCGAGCAGTTCGGCGACCCGGTCGGGGCCGAACGCGGCGAGCACCTCGTCGAGTCGGCGCCATCCGCCACCCTCCACCGAGCCGAGCGGCAGGAGGAGTCCCGGCAACCGGGGGCTGCCCACGAGGGCGGCGCCCAACTCGTCGGCCCACCGGTCGACCGGCGACCCGAGGGCCCGCACTCCTGGCGGCCCGATCATCAGGGCGAGCGGTTCGGGAGGAGGCGTGCCCGTGCAGCGGCGGGCGAGGTCGTCCGAGCCCAGGGCGGCCATTGCGACGCCCATGAGCGGCATCCCCACCGCGGCCGCATCGGCGAGGAACAGCCGGGCGCGCTCGCCGAGATCGGCGGCGGCGTCGTCCCGGGCGCCGGCGACGTCGGCGTGCACGCGGGTGGTCTCTTCGAGGCCTTCGACGGTGCGTGCGACGTGGAGCGTGCCGATGAGGGGATGATCGGATGCCGCAACCGCCGCCCAGCGGCTGTCGCGCGGCATCCGCCGCCGGGTGCGCTCGGTGAGGTCGTCGCGGTCCCACGGTGCCACCAGCGGCTCCGTCGCACCCCACGCGGTGGGTGCGGTGCCCGCGAACCGGGTCGCGGCGGCCTCGATCACGCCGCCGAGCCGCACCGGCCGGCTGACGCGGTGCCGTGTCGAGACGGTCGCGGCCAGCTGCAGCCGGGTCGTGATGCCCGACCGCGCGAACGCGGGGTGCGCGTCGGCCGTGCGCGGGATGCCGTCAACCTCGAGGACGTCTTCGGGGCGGGCCAGTCGTCGGCCGGTGCGGGCGTCGTAGCATCCGTCGTCCGCGGTGCGCACGACCCAGCGCCCGCGCACGGACGACAGGGCATCAGCCAGCGGCCGCGTCATGCGCGCGTGGTCCCCGCTCACCACGATCGGCCGGTCGCCGCCGGTGGCGGTGCGGGCGAGGAAGTCGCTCATCCCCGACGTGAGCGCCACGACATCGGCGCGCGTCTCGGTGGCCGCCCACCCGGGGCCGGCGCCGTCGAGCAGCGGATGCCTGATCGCCGTGGTGCTCATGCCGACCTGACCGTCACGATCCGGTCGCCGAGTTCGAGGGTGGCGCTCGCGGGCAACGGAGTGCGCTGGTGAGGCAGCAGCGTCTGCGGAGCGCCGGCGGCCCGCAGCACCGTCCCGTTCGTCGACCCGAGGTCCGTCACCCACACCAGGCGACCGTCCCACTCGAGGCGCGCGTGCGACTTCGACAGCGTCCGCGAGAGGTCGGGCCATCGGTACAGCTCGTCGTCGAGGACGCTCGGCGACGGATCTCGACCCAGCACGAGCGGTGTGTCGAGCGTGAGCCGCTGCCCCGAATCGAGCTCGATGCTCGGGGCGCGACCACGCAGCGTGATCGGTCCGGTCTCGGGTGCGGGGCCGGGCTCGGGGAAGACGTAGGGAGCCAGCGCCGGCGCGAACGGATCGCGCCCCCGTCGCAGGTCTGCAGTGCGCAGCCGCCCGCTGACGAGGTCTCGCAGGATCGATCCGCCTGCCGCGGCCCCCGATGCCGCCTCCACGGTGCGCAGTCCTGCGAGCGCCGCGCCGGGGGTGCGTCCGGTGCGGGCCAACAGGACGACGACGATCGCGGTGACGACGAGCGCGAGGATCAGCAGCACCCACGCGATCGAGGGATCCCCCGCCGCGGCCATCGCGATCGCACCCGCAACGAGGGCGATGGGGGCGGCGGCGTCGACGGTCCCGCCGAGAAGTCGTCGCCCGACCGATGGGCGGGCGACGAGGACGAGCGGATCCACCTCGGCTGGGCGGTTCGTGTCCGGTGTCGTCATGGGCTGCGCTTCCGTCCGCGGGGACGAGATGAGTCTAGACGCGCGCCCGGGCGCGGACCCGGCCGCTCAGTCGATCACCGTGATGTTCGCGTACTGCCCGCCGCCCGAGCGCACGTACTGCTCGGCATCCGAGAGGATGCGCTTCAGGGCATCGCGGTCGACCGCCTCGACGTCCGGGATGTAGAGGCATCCCACGCCCGTCTTGTGCGGGCCCAGCGACGTCAGATCGTCGCGGTGCGCGTCGACCCCGTCGAGCAGGTAGACCGTCGTGGCCTGCTTGCGCGGCGAGAACCCGATGATGGGCGAGTCTCCCTCGTTGCCCGTGGGGTAGCGGTAGTGGCACGCGCCGAAGCCGATGATCGTGCCCCACAGTTCGGGCTCGAGGCCGGTGACCTCCGTCACGAGGTCGACCATGCTGATCGCGTCCTCACGCCGCTTGGCCGGGGTCACCCCCGCGATGAACTCGGCGACGTCGCCTCCGGTCTTCTTCATCGTGCCTCCTTCGCGGCGCTCTTCGCGGCGCGCTTGGTTTCGCGCACCTTCGCGAGCGACTCGGGCGAGGTGATGTCGGCGACGCTGCGGAACGAGCCCGGCTCGCCGTATGCTCCTGCCGCCTCACGCCAGCCGTCGCCGCCGTACCCGCACTGCTTGCCCAGCAGCGCGAGGAAGATCTTCGCCTTCTGCTCGCCGAAGCCGGGCAGCTTCTTCAGCCGCTTCAGCACTTCGGCGCCGGTCGGGGTCGCGCCGTCGCCGCCGTCGGTCCAGATCCGCGCGGCGTCGCCGCCCCAGTCCCCGACGACAGCGGCCGCGAGTGCCTGGACGCGACCCGCCATCGACCCGGGGAACCGGTGCACGGCGGGGGTCTGCGAGAACGCGGCCGCGAACGCCTCGGGGTCGTACCCGGCGACGGCCGCGGGCTCGAGCGTGCCCACGCGGTCGAGGATCTTGCGCGGACCCGCGAAGGCGGTCTCCATCGCGACCTGCTGGTCGAGCAGCATCCCGACCAGCAGCGCGAACGGGTCGTCCTGCAGCAGTGCGTCCGCCTCGGCGTCTCCGGTGATGTGAAGCGTCATGTCGCCCAGTCTTCCACCCGTGGTGCCGTGTGTCCCGTCCTCCACCGGCGGCGCGTGCCGGGTCGACGCGGTCGACCCGCCGGACGTGGAAAGGCCCGAAGGGCCGGTGGGAGGATGGAGGGATGGTCGACGTCCCCGAAGACATGCCCGAGCTCGCGGCGCAGGCGCATGCGACCCACGTGGTGGTGGTGGGGGCCGGGATCGCCGGGCTCGTCGCGGCGCGCGAGTGCGCCAAGGTCGGCCTGCGGGTGACCGTGCTCGAGGCGCAGGAACGGCTCGGCGGCATCGTCGAGACCGCCGACGTGGGCGGCGGCCCGGTCGACCTCGGTGTGACGTGCTGGTCGGGGCGCACCGGTGCGGTCGACGCCCTGGTCGGCGAACTCGACCTGTCGGACGATGTGATCGCTCCGCGAGACGGAGGGCAGTGGATCGCGGGTCTTCCCGGCGGGGCGGCGGCGCCGATGCCCGCCGACTCGATCGCCGGCATCCCGTCGAACCCGTGGGCCGAAGACGTGCGCCGCATCGTCGGCACCCGCGGTGCGTGGCGTGCCTACGTCGACCGGCTGCGCCCGCCGCTGACCATCGGGCAGGAGCGCAGCCTCGGCCGACTCGTCACCCACAGGATGGGGCGGCGCGTGCGCGACCTGATCGTCGCGCCGCCGTCTGTGTCGGGTTTCGGCGTCGACCCCGACGACATCGACGTCGAGGCGGTCGCCCCGGGGCTCAGCGCCGCCTTCACGCGCGGCGGCACCCTCAGCGGCGCCGTGGGACAGCTGGCCGCGCACGAACGTCCTGGTCTGCGCTCGCTGCGCGGTGGCATGACGCAGATCGTCGACCGGATCGGTGCGCACCTCGCCCAACTCGGCGCCGACGTGCGCACCGGCACGCCGGTGACGTCGCTCACGGCGACCGAAGACGGGCGCTGGCACGTCGAGACGGCTTCGGCCGGCGACGACCCCGCCGCCCGCGGCGAATCCGCTCCGGTGGACGCGCCTCCGCTCGAGGATGCTCATGCGGTGATCGTCGCCACCGACGAGGCGACCGCGCGGATGCTGCTCGCCCCCCTCACGGGCATCTCGACCGCGTCCCGGTCTCGGCATCGCGACACCGTCACGCTCGTGCTCGCAGCCTCGGCACTGGACGCCGTGGAACGGGGTCCGGTCATGCATGTCGTCCCCGGCAGCCGTGCGGCCTCGGGCCTCGTCCACGAGAGCGCCCGGTGGGGCGAGGCGCACGGCCAGGTCGTGCACGTCTGGTTCGACCGTGCCGACGGTGCCGGTCTCGCACGCGACGACGCCGACGTGATCGCAGAGGCGCTCGCCGAGGCATCCGCTCTGCTCGACGTTCCGCTCGGCGACGGCGACCTCGTCGCCGCGGAGCGACGCGTGTACGCTCTCAGCCTTCCCGCAGCTGCGCTCGACCAGCCTGCGATCCGTGCCGAAGCCCGGCGCACGCCTGCGGGCCTCGCGGTGATCGGCGGCTGGGTGTCGGGCAGCGGACTGGCCCGGGTCGTCGGCGATGCGCGGGCCGAGGCCGAGCGCGTGCGCCGCAGCGTGCTGTGGGGCGCGGAGGGCGCATCGAACGCGGGAAGTCGCTGAATGTCAAGGGTGGATGCCGGAATCGGAATGCGGCGTTACGCTGGGTAACGACCAGCAGCCGGACAAGCGTGAGGAGACCCCATGCGGGGCAAGACAGGGCTCGTCGTCGGACTCGCGGTCGGGTACGTACTCGGTACTCGCGCGGGGCGTGAGAGGTACGAGCAGATCAAGACCCAGTGGCTGAAGCTGTGGAACCTTGATCCAGTGCAGAAGCAGGTGACCAAGGCGAAGGACTTCGCCAAATCGAGCGCGATGGCGCTGCCGAGCACGCTGTGGGAGGCCGGCGTCAAGGTGACCAAGGCCGCCACCGCCAAGGGCACCCCCGGTGAGCGTCTCGACGCGACCCTGAAGGCCGGCGCCGACTCGGCGGAAGAGGTCGGCAAGGCCGCCAAGACCACGGGCAAGGCCGTGAAGGAGGCCGCCGACGACGCCCTCGAGGATGCGACCGAGTCCGGCGAGCGCAACGGGGCCTGACGATGACAACCCCTCGCGGATTCCGCGACAAGGCCGACGACAGCCTGTTCACGCTGATCGGCGAGATCCCCGAACTCGTCCGCAACCTCGTCATCGCCGAGGTCAATTCGGCGAAGGCGTGGGTCTCGCGCACGGCGAAGGACGCGGGAATCGGTGCGGGCTGGATCGCGGGCGCCCTGTTCGTGCTGTTCTGGTCGATCCCGGTGCTCGGCACCTTCATCATCGCCGGCCTGTCGTCGTGGTGGCCGGTGTGGCTGTCGGCGCTCGTCGTCTTCGCGGTGATGCTCGTCGCGACGGCGCTGCTCGTGCTGCTCGGGGTGTTGCGCTTCCGCAGGATCGCCACGTCGCAGAACCCGGTGCAATCCATCGCGGAAGACGTCAAGGAGGTGCGCGATGAACTCTGAGGCGCCCGTTCCCGTGCCCCGCACAGGTGTCCCCCTCGGTATCGACGACCCGGTCGAACGGGCCCGTGCCGAACTCAAGGCGGCCCTCGCGGCGATCGAGCAGAAGGCCAACTTCCCGCGGCGCATCGCGCAGCGCATCGACGCGACGATCGACGCGGCGCAGTCGTTCACCAAGCAGAGCCCGGGCGTCGCGATCGCCGCGGTGGTCGTGGTGGCCGGCGCGGTGGGCGCGGGCGTATGGGCGGCCGTGCGCGCGTACGTCCGCTGATCCGCGATGACCTCGCCCCGACCGCCCCGCGCGGTGCGGGGTATGCTCGGGGTCAGGCAGTGCGATGAAGCGGATGCTGCCGACAGCGCGAACCCGATTCGTATCGCGCGTCGGCTGCTCATGCGGGCGGCCGACTGAGTACCACGAGAGTCGACCCCATGCACAGCCTCCACCATTCCCCGGACGACAAGCCGCTCGTCGGTCGACGCGTGCTGGTGCCCCGGGGCGGCCCGTGGGGTGACGGAGTCGCAGCGAACCTGCGGCGCAAGGGGGCGACCCCGGTCGTCGCGCCGCTGATCAACTTCGCGCCCACCGAAGACCAGAGCACCCTCGAGCGTGCTCTGGCAGACCTCGCCGCCGGCTCGTTCGACTGGATCACGCTGACCAGTGCGACGACCGTCGATGTGCTCTACGCCTACCGCGCGGTCATCCCCGCCGCGACCAAGGTGGCGGCCGTCGGCGAGACGACCGCAGCGGCGTTGGCCGCCGTCGGCTACCGCGTCGACCTCGTGCCCGACCTCGACAACTCGGCGGCGGGCATGGCCGAGCAGATGATCCAGCTCGAGCCGGAGGCCCGCGACATCCTCACGCTCCGCAACGAGAACGCCAAGCCGGTGCTCACCCGCATGCTCGCCGAGGCGGGGCACCGCGTGCGCAGCGTCGTCGCCTACCGCACCGTGGGCGTGCCGGTCACCGATCGGATCGCCGCTGACGTGCGCAGCGGCCGCATCAACGCGATCCTCGTCACCAGCGGCTCCGTGGCGGAGCAGGTGCGCGCGCAGTTCCCCGAGATCCCCGACTCGACCGTGATCGCCGCGATCGGCCCGCGTACGGCCAAGGACGCCAAGCGGACGGGGCTTCCGATCGACATCGTCGCGGCGGCGCAGACCGTCGATGCGCTGATCGACGCCGTCGCGCAGACCCCGCTGCCGCACGCCGCCGACGAATTCGCGCCGTGACCGCGGCGTCCCCGCGCGTCGTCGTGCTCGCCGGCGGGGTCGGCGGATCGCGCTTCACGGCGGGGGTGAGATCCGCCCTGCGTGATCGCGACGTCGTCGACACGGCCGCGGCGCTGACCGTCGTCGTCAACACCGGCGACGACCTCTGGCTGTCCGGGGTGCGACTGCAGCCCGACGTCGACTCGATCCTCTACGCCCTCGCCGGAGTCAACGACACCGGGCGCGGGTGGGGCCGCGCCGGCGACACCGAGCGCGTCAACGGGGAACTGGCCGAGTGGGGCGCCGGCTGGCCGTGGTTCACCCTGGGCGACCTCGACCTCGGCACCCACCTCGCGCGCACCGGCTGGCTTCGCGACGGGGCATCCGTCGGCGAGGTCGTGGCGCGGCTGGCATCCCGCTGGCCGCTCGGCGCCCGTCTGCTGCCGATGACCGACGCCGAGGTCGACACCCGCGTGACGGTGCGCGAGGGCGCGACCACTCGCACCCTGCACTTCCAGGAGTGGTGGACCCGTCATCGTGCCGCCCTCGCCCCGATCCGTTTCGCCAACCCCGGTATCGACGAGGCCGCACCGTCCGCCGGCGTCGTCGACGCGATCGCCCAGGCCGATGTCGTCCTGCTCGCGCCGTCGAACCCCGTCGTGTCGATCGGGCCGATCCTCGCGGTCGCCGGCATCCGCGACGCGGTGGCGTCCACGTCGGCTCCCGTCGTGGGCGTCTCGCCGGTCATCGCAGGGGCTGTCGTGCGCGGCATGGCCGACGTGTGCCTGACCGCGATCGGCGTCGACACCGACGCGGCGGCCGTCGCCGGGCACTACGGTGCGCGCGCCGATGGCGGGGTGCTCGACGCGTGGCTGCTCGGCGAGGAGGACGCGGCGTCCGCTCCCGACGTCGAGGCGGTGGGCATCCGACCCATCGTCGCCCCGCTGTGGATGCGGGATGCCGCGACCGCTGCGGCATTGGGCGAGGCCGCGCTCGCCGCGGCAGGCCTCTGACGTGCCCGAACTGGCCTGGTACGCCTGGGCGGCGCTCGCCCTCGCGTCGGTGATCATCGGTCTGTCGAAGACCGCCGTGCCCGGTGCGGGAACGCTCGCGGTCGCGCTGTTCGCGGCGGCACTGCCCGCCCGCGCCTCGACGGGCACGATCCTGCTGCTGCTGATCGTCGCCGACATCTTCGCCGTCACGATGTACCGCCGTGACGCCAACTGGCGGGCGCTGCTGCGCCTGGCGCCGGCGGTCGTCGCCGGCATCCTGGTCGGTGCCGTCTTCCTCGCCTTCGCCGATGACCTGTGGGTCAAGCGCACGATCGGTGCGATCCTTCTCGCCGTGATCGCGATCACCCTGCTGCGGCGGCGGATGGGCGCCGCCGTGTCCGAGACGGGGCCGCACCGCGTCGCCGCAGCGGCCTACGGCGCGTCGAGCGGCTTCACGACGATGGTGGCCAACGCGGCCGGTCCCGTGATGTCGATGTACTTCCTCGCAGCGCGATTCCCGGTCAAGGAGTTCCTCGGCACCGCCGCGTGGTTCTTCGCGATCGTCAACATCGCCAAGGTCCCGTTCTCGGTGGGCATCGGCATCATCACGCCCGCGTCGCTGCTGATCGACGTCGTGCTCGCGCCGGGTGTCGTCATCGGTGCGCTCGTGGGCGGCTGGATCGCGGGGAGGATCGACCAGGTCCTGTTCGAACGTCTCGTCATCGGCTTCACGATTCTGGGCGCGCTCTACCTGCTGGTCAGCTGAGGGCGAGCAGGGCCGAGGTGCGCTCGCCGACGCCGAGTGCCGCGGCGGCCTCGAGCTGCGCGGCGGTGTCGACGTCACGGCGCACGGTCGAGGTCGGGGCGATGTCGAGGGGAGCGCACCCCAGGCCGACGTGGCGCGCGAACGAGCCCGCGCCGAAGGCCGACCGCCAGCTCACGCGGGGCGCCGCGGTGACGAGCGTCGACCCGGTGCCCTCGCCGTCGGCGACGACGGCGCGGTCGACGGATGCCGCGGTCCGCAATGCCGCGGCGAGGTCGTCGGGGCGCAGCGCCGGCAGGTCTCCGAGCAGCGCGGCACGCGGCATCGTCTCGCCGGCTTCGGCCATGCCCAGCGCGACCGCGCCGTCGAGCCCGGCTTCGGGCAGCGTCGCGGCGGCACCCCCCGCGCCTGCCGCGGCGAGGCGCTCGCGTGTCGCGGTCTCGTCCACCCACCGCAGATGCGGGATGCCGACCGCGTGCAGCGGAAGGGCCGCGTCATCGGTCACCACGATCACGCGCTCGACCTCGGGGCACGCGGCCGCGGCGGCGAGGGTGTCGAGCGCGATGGCACGGGCCAGCGCGACCCGGTCGACGCCCGCGACCTCGAGCCGCGACTTGCCGCGGGCCGGGTCCTTGACCGGGACGACCACAGCCCACCGCGTGGGGTCGGCTGAGGTCACGCGGCGAACCGCGCGCGCAGCCGCGGCAGGATCTCGGCGCCGTACCGCCGCAGGAAGGTCTCCTGGTCGTGGCCGGGGTCGTGGAAGACGAGGTGGCGGAAGCCCAGCGACACGTACCACGCGATGCGCTCGACGTGCTCGTCGGGGTCGTCCGACACGATGAACCGCGACGCGGCGCGCTCGATCGGCAATTCCTCGCCGAGGCGCTGCATCTCGAGGGGATCGTCGATGCCCATCTTCTCGTCGGGCGTCAGGGCCAGGGGAGCCCAGAAGCGCGTCTTCTCCTGCGCCGCGTCGAGGCTGTCGTCGAGCGACACCTTGATCTCCATGAGGGTGTCGATGTCGTCGCGGGTGCGACCCGCCTTGCCCAGCCCGTCATCGAGCGCGGGCAGCAGCGTGTCGGTGTAGAGCTCGCGCTTCTTGCCGCTGGTGGTGATGAAACCGTCGGCGAGGCGTCCGGCCAGTCGCGTCGCCGCGGGACCGGCAGCGCCGATGTAGATCGGCACCGGCTCGTCGAGCTTGTCGTAGATGGTGATGTTCTTCGCGTGGTAGTAGGTGCCGTCGAAGTTCACCCGATCCTCGGACCACAGCCGGCGAATCAGCCCGATCGCCTCCTTGAGTCGCTGGAACCGTTCGGGCGGGTCGGGCCACACGATGCCGAGATTCGCTTCGTTGAGGGCTTCGCCCGTGCCGACGCCGAGGATCACCCGGCCGGGGTTGAGCACGCCGAGCGTCGCGAAGTCCTGCGCGACGACGGTCGGGTTGTAGCGGAAGGTCGGCGTGAGCACCGAGGTTCCGATCAGCACCTTCGACGTGCGTGCGCCGAGCGCACCGAGCCAGGGGATGGATGCCGGGGCGTGCCCGCCCTCGTGCAACCAGGGCTGCAGATGGTCCGAGATGAAGACCGAGTCGAAGCCGACCTCTTCGGCGAGCACGGCATAGTCGATCAGCTCACCCGGCCCGAACTGCTCGGCGGACGCCTTGTACCCGAACCTCAGCGGAATCGTCATGATGCTCCTCTCATCGTGCGCGCCGGGACGGCGGCGAACTCGGATCCGTCGGCACGGGCCAGTCGCGCCCGGAAGGCGTCGACCGTCCCGGGCCACAGCAGCGTGAGCCTGCCGGACCGCTCGTCGACGTACCAGTTGTGGCAGCCGCCCGTGATCCAGGGGGTGGATGCCGCGGCTCGCGCGATCTCTTCCGTGTAGGTGTCTTCCGCGTCGGGGTCGACCCGCAGCACGCCGCCGACGCGGTCACGCAGCGCGAGCGAGCGGGCCACGTACGCGGCCTGCTCCTCGATCATGAGCACCGACGACGAATGGCCGAGCGAGGCGTTCGGGCCGTTCAGCACGAACAGGTTGGGGAAGCCTGCGACGACCGTGGAGCCGAACGACGTCATGCCCTGCGACCAGTGCTCGGCCAGGGTCACGCCGTCATCGCCGCGCACGAGGTCGGCGTAGGGCTGCTGCGTCGAGGCGAACCCCGTGGCGAGGACGAGCACGTCGGCGCGGTGCGTCGAACCGTCGGCCGCGGTCAGCACCTCGCCGTCGACGGCGCCGAGTGCGGAGGGCACGAGTTCGACGGCGTCCGAGGCGACGGCGGGATAGAACGTGTCCGACAGCAGTACCCGTTTGCAGCCGAACGCGTAGTCGGGAGTGAGCGCGGCGCGCAGGGCGGGATCGGTGACCTGGGCCCGCAGGTGTGCGACGGCGTCGGCGCGCGCGGCCGCCGCGGCCGCGGCATCCCCCGACCGTGACGCGAAGCGCGACTCGCCCTCGGAGTACAGACGCGCCCGCAGGGCCGCGAGCTCTTCGGGATGGTCGGCGAAGCGGGCTCGCTCGTCGTCGGAGTAGAGGGCCCCGCCGCGGGGCACGATCCAGGCGGGCGTGCGCTGGAAGAGGGTCACGCCCGCGCCCAGTCGCGCCAATTCGGGCACGAGCTGCACCGCGCTGGCGCCGGTGCCGACGACCGCGACACGGCGCCCTTCCAACTCGGTCGTGTGATCCCAGCGCGACGAGTGGAACAGCGGACCGGGGAACGACTCGAGGCCGGGGATGTCGGGGATGAGCGGCTCGGTCAGCCGGCCGCACGCGAGCACCAGCGCGTCGGCGACGATCTCACCGCGCTCGGTTCCGATGCGCCACACCGCCGCACCCTCGTCCCACATCGCGTCGCGCATCGTGGTCGACAGCCGCAGCCGGTCGCCCACCTGCTCGCGCTCGGCGACGTCGCGCAGGTAGCGGTGCAGCTCGGGCCCGGTCGCATAGACCCCCGACCAGTCGGGGTTCGGGTAAGCGGCGAACCCGTAGAGGTGGCTGGGGACGTCGCACGCGATGCCGGGGTAGGTGTTGTCGCGCCAGGTTCCGCCGACCGACGCGCCGCGCTCGATCAGCACGAACGACTCGCGCCCTGATCGTCGCAGCGCCATCGCGACGCCGAGCCCGGCGAAGCCGGCGCCGACGATCGCGACCTCGACGCGCGTCATCGGACCTCACCGCCCTCGGCGAGCCGGTAGTCGGTCGTGCGCAGGCGGAAGGGGCGGAACAGCGGCGCGACCAGACGTGCGGCATCCGCCACCGGCAGCTCGAGACCGCGCTCGATGCCCGCTTCCGGCTTGACGCGCCCGTCGAGCAGGGTGCCGCCCAGGTCATCGCCGCCACTGCGAAGCAGCACGGCCGCGACCGGTCGGCCCACGCGCGTCCACGGGATCTGGATGTGCGGGATGCTGCCCGACAGCAGCAGCCGCGACACGGCGACCATCGCACGGTGCTCGTCGACCGCGGCGCGACCCTCGACGAGGGGCACGCCTCCCGCGGGACCGGGGAGCGGGATCGGCACGAACTCGGTGAACCCGCCGGTCTGCTCCTGGATGCCGCGGATCGTGCGCAGATGTGCGACGCGTTCTGCGGCCGTCTCGACGTGGCCGTAGAAGAGCACGCTCGTCGAGCGGAATCCGACGCGGTGCGCAGCGGTGATGGCCTCCACCCAGCGGTCGATCTCGAGGTCGCCGGGTGCGACGACGGCGCGGACCCGTTCGCTCAGCACCTTGACGCCGGTGCCCGGCACGGTGTCGACGCCCGCCTCGCGGAGGCGGTGCAGCGCACCGTCGAGGCCGAGTCCGGTGCGGTCGGCGAGGTCCCATACGTCCTGAGGGCGATAGGCGTGCAGATGGATGCCGCCGGCACCGGCGCGCAGCGCGCGGACGAGCTCGATGTACGCGGCGGGTTCGTCGGCGGGGATGAGACCCTGCACGCAGATCTCGGTGGCGCCCAGGTCCGCGGCATCCGCGGCGATCGCCTGCGCGTCGGCGAGGTCGAACTCGGCGGGGTCGGTGCCCGGGCGGGCGCGGAGTCCGCTGGAGGTGAGGTTGCGGTTGACCACGAGGGTGACCGCTTCGCCCACCGTGTAGCGACGCACGTCGTCGGCGGTCGCCGTGAGCGCGTCGAGGTCGTCGCCGGTCGCTTCCAGCAGAGTGGTCCACTCGGCGTCGTCGAGGGTGGCGGGATCGTCGGCCGCGCGCTCGGCGAGCCGGCGCACCCCGTGCGCGGCGGCGGGGCGTGCAGTACTCCACAGATCTGCTCCGTCGCGGCCGGAGTCGAGCTTCGGCGCGACGCCGGCGGCCGACTCCGTGGAGTTCTGCACGGACGTGGTGCGCGCCAGCCCTGTCTCGGGATCGGCGAGCGCGGCGACCGGCGCCCGCATCGCGGGGTCGAGCCACGTCTCGGCGTCGCCGACGTACTCGGGGTGGGCGGTCAGGCGCTCGCGCAGCGTGAAGCCCAATTCGGCGGTGCGCGCGGCGAGGTCGTCGAGGTGCGGCCACGGACGTTCGGGATTCACGTGGTCGGCGGTCAGCGGTGACACCCCGCCCCAATCGTCGGCGCCGGCTCCGACCAGCAGCGCGAACTCGGTGGCGTCCGAGAGGTTCGGGGGCACCTGGATCCGCATGTGCGGTCCCATCACGAGCCGCGCGACGGCGACGGCCGCGACGTATTCGCGCAGATCCGCGTCGGCCGCATCCTGCATCGCGGTGCGCGGCTTCGCGCGGAAGTTCTGGACGATCACCTCCTGCACGTGCCCGTGCCGCTCGTGCGTGTCGCGCAGAGCGATCAGTGAGGCGGCGCGGTCGGCGATCGTCTCGCCGATGCCCACGAGGATGCCGGTGGTGAACGGAACACGCTGCCGACCGGCGTCCTCGATGACGGCGAGGCGGACGTCCGGGTCCTTGTCGGGGGAGCCGTAGTGCACCTGCCCCGGCTCGTCGTAGAGGCGACGCGACGTGGTCTCGAGCATCATGCCCATGGAAGGTGCGGTGGGGCGCAGCATGCGCAGTTCGTCCGCCGACATGACGCCGGGGTTCAGGTGCACGAGCATGCCGGTCTCGGTGGTGATCAGCCGCGCGATGTGGGCGACGTAGTCCAGGGTCGATGCGAAACCGTGCTCGTCGAGCCACGCGCGGGCTTCGGGCCAGCGGTCTTCCGGGCGGTCGCCGAGGGTGAGCAGCGCCTCCTTGCATCCCATCGCGGCACCCTGTCTCACGACCTGCAGCACCTGGGCGGGAGACATGTAGGCGGGCTTGTTCTTCTTGAGCAGCTGACCGGGGGTGTCGACGAAGACGCAGTAATGGCAGCGGTCTCGGCACAGGGTCGTCAGCGGCACGAACACCTTGCGCGAGTATGTGATCACCCCGGGCTGGCCGGCGTCGTGCAGCCCGCGGTCGCGTACGGATGCCGCCAGTCGGCACAGCTCGTCGAAGTGCGCACCCTCGGCCTCGAGCATTGCGGTCGCATCGTCGAGTTCGACGCGCCGGCCCGCGCGTGCGCGACGCAGGGCGTCGGCGGTCTGCGCGGACCGCGCGGGGTCAGCGGAACGCGACGGCTCGAGCAGGGTCACCCGTCCAGTCTCGCACCGCCGTTCAGGACACGGGGCCGTCGATCGTTGCGCTCTCGTGAGCATTCGGCGGTGTGCGGACTGGCAGACTTGGGGCCATGGTGACCCTGCTGCTCGACTCGACCCGCCTCGAGGTCGCGCTGTCGGGCACGGAGCGCCTGCTGGCATTCCGAAAGGGGAATGTCCTCATCGAGCGGGACACGATCGCCAAGGTCCAGCTCACCGACGACGCGTGGACGTGGCTGCGCGGGGTCCCGAGCCCGGGCACGCAGGTGCGCGGCGTCATCGCGATGGGAACATGGCGCTCGGCGGGGGGCGGCGACGACTTCGCGATCGTGCGGCGCCGTCGACCGAGCGTCGTGATCGACCTCGTCGGGCACCCCGAGTTCCAGCGCGTCGTCCTCACGACCCAGCACGGCCGCGACCTGGTGACGGCGCTGCGCCTCGATGTGACCGACGAAGCCGCCGAGGTGACCGAGATCGTCGACACCGCCCCGGTGCCCACGCTCAAGCCCCAGCCCAAGCCCCAGCCCAAGCCCCAGCCCCGGCGCTGAGAATCGGCATCCCGGGTGGAAATCACCCGCGCGCCGCCGATTCCCGTCCGGCACACCGATTCTCGGTCAGAGGGGTGGTCAGCCGACGTCGCGCCGCCAGCTCACCAGGTGGCCGATCACCAGGAGGACCGCCGCGTACCCCAGCAGTACGAGGCCGCCCGCCCACCACTCGAGAGGGTCGGCTGCGCCGCTGCCGGGCAGTGACGTGAACACGCTCGCACCGACGAGGGCGTCACCGGCGGCCCCCGGCAGGAACCGCGTGACCTGGTCGAGCCCCTCGACGAACGACGCCACCGCGCGGAAGACCGGCTCGAGGAACTGCGTGAACACCAGCACCCCGACCACCGCGCCGACCTGATTGCGCACCAGCACGCCGACGCCGATCCCGATGAGCACCCACAGGACGTACGCGATCACCATGCGCCCGAGCAGCGCCCACGTGTCGCTCGAGTCGAGTTCGGTCTCGAGGCCGAATCCCGCGAGGAAGCCCGCTGAGGGTGCGACCGATGCGACGACGCCGATCGCGGCGTAGACGAGTCCGAGCAGAACGCCGACGAGCAGCTTGGCGGCGAGGACGGTCCCGCGCCGCGGGGTCGCGAGGAACGTCGGCGTGAGCGTCTGGTGGCGGAACTCGGAGGTCACGATGAGCGTGCCGATCAGCAGCGGGAACACGTACCCCACCGACGTCGCGGTGCTGTAGAGCACCGGCGGGAGGGATGCCGCATCGATCGGCGGCACGTTCCCGCCCGGCAGTGCACCATCCGCGGCCGCGGCGAAGACGACGCCGAGCACCGATGCGGTGAACCCGATGTAGGCGGCGAGGACGATCGCGAGGATCCACCACATCGCGGTGCTGAACTGCTTCGTCGACTCGGCGCGGGTCGCCGCGGCGAGGCTCATCGGTCGTCACCTGCCTCGGTCGAGCCGGGTTCGGCTTCTTCGTCCGCTTCGCGCCGCTCCTCGTCGGCGGGCGCCGTCGCGGGCTGCTGTGCGGAGTCCGCCTCGTCGTCGTACGACGCGAAGAACGCGTCGGCCTCGTGGTCGGCGTCGGTCTTGACGTAGTCCTCCCACGGCCGGTCACCGACCGGCGGCTCCTCGGGCTCACCGGCGTCGGAAGTCGGCTCTTCGACGCCGGAGTCGGAGTCGGGACCGGAACCGGGGCCGGAGTCGGAGTCGGAGTCGGAGTCGGAGTCGGGGTCGGGGTCGGGGTCGGGGGTGGAGGCGGGGGGCAGGTCGTCGGCGCGCTCGGTCTCCACCTCGGCGTCCGGCGCCACGTGCATCACAGCCGACGTCGCCTCCGGCGTCGAGACCGGCGAGGCGGTCTCGTGCACGCGGATGCCGTCGACGAGCTCGAGGAAGACCTCCTCGAGCGCGGGACCGCGACGCTGCAGAAGAGAGAGGGCGACGCCCGCCGCGGCCGCGGCGGCGCCGACGTCCGCCGTTCCCGCGCCATGGGCGATGAAGCCCGAGCGCAGCACGTCATGGCCGATCCCGGCCTCGGCGAGGGCGGCGGCCAGTGCCGCCCGATCGGGCGAGTCGACCACCGTCGCGTACTCGCCCGGGTCGGCGAGTTCGTTGAGAGCCCCCTGGAACACCAGCCGGCCGCGCGAGATGATCAGCAGCGCGTCGACGGTCTGCTGCACCTCGGCCAGCAGGTGCGATGAGACGAGCACCGTGCGGCCCTCGCGGGCCAGCTGCCCGAGGAACCCGCGCATCCACCGGATGCCTTCGGGGTCGAGGCCGTTCGCCGGCTCGTCGAGCACCAGCACGCCCGGGTCGCCCAGCAGCGCGTAGGCGAGCCCCAGGCGCTGGCGCATCCCGAGCGAGTAGCCGCCGACTTTGCGGCCCGCGGCATCCGCGAGGCCCACCAGGCCCAGCACTTCGTCGACACGCGTGCGCGCCAGCCCCGCGGCCTGCGCGTAGATCGTGAGGTGCGCGGCGCCGGTGCGGCCGGGGTGGAAGCTCGACGCCTCGAGGGTGGCCCCGACGGTCCGCAGCGGATGCTTCAGCTGGGCGTAGCGCTGTCCGCCGATCGTCGCCCGGCCGGAGGTCGGCGCGACCAGACCGAGCAGCATCCGCAGGGTCGTCGTCTTTCCGGCGCCGTTGGGTCCGAGGAATCCGGTCACGACACCGGGAGCGGCGCGGGCGGTGAATCCGTCGACGGCGGTGATCCCGCCGAATCGCTTCGTGATCCCGGCGAAGTCGATCACCTGGCCGTCGGGCATCCCGCACCCTCCCGTCATCGTGGCAACCCACACATTATCGCGACGGTTTGCGCCGGGTAACGTTGCCGACGTGACCGATGCCGCTTCCTCACGAGTCCTGGTCGGATCCGACCACGGAGTGGGACACCTGACCCTCAATCGACCCGAGGCGCTCAACGCCCTCGATCACGACATGGTGGTCGCGATCTCGGCGGCGCTCGACCGCTGGCGGGACGACCCGGACGTGCAGCTCGTCCTGCTCGACGGCGCAGGGGAGCGCGGATTGTGCGCGGGCGGCGATGTGCGCGGCCTCGCGCGGCAGATCACCTCGGGCGACCCCGAGAGCGCGGCGATCTTCTTCCGCGCCGAGTACGCGATGAACGCGCGCATCGCAGAGTACGCGAAGCCGGTGGTCGCGATCGCCGACGGCGTCACGATGGGCGGCGGTATCGGTCTGGCCGGCCATGCCGCCATCCGCGTGGTGACCGAACGGTCGAAGCTCGCAATGCCCGAGACCCGCATCGGCTTCACCCCCGACGTCGGGGGAACGTGGCTGCTGGGCCGCGCGCCGGGTCGCGTCGGCGAATACCTGGGCGTGACGGGCATGACGATGGATGCCTCCGACGCGATATACGCCGGGTTCGCCGACCACTTCGTCCCGAGCGACCGGCTCACCTCACTCGTGGACGCACTGCAGACCCGTGCCGATCCGACCGGTCCGACCGAACTCGTCCTGCTGTTCGACGAGACCGCCGCACCGTCGCGGCTCGAGGCGGCGCGGCCGTGGATCGACGACGCGTTCTCGGCGCCGACGATCGGTCAGGTGATCGCCCGCCTGCGTGCGCGTCCCGAACCCGAGGCGGCGCAGACCGCTGAACTCATGGAGGGCCTCTCGCCGACCGGGATGGCGGTGACACTCGAGTCGGTGCGCCGGGCGCGCGACGCGGCGTCGGTGCGCGACGTGCTCGCGCAGGAGTACGGCGTCGTGATGTGGTTCGTCACCACGCAGCCCGACCTGCCCGAGGGGGTGCGGGCGCAGCTGATCGACAAGGACCGCTCGCCGCACTGGCAGCCGGCATCGATCGCCGACCTTCCCGACGACCTCGTCGAGATCGCGTTCGGGCACACCCCGCAGCAGGCGCTCTGGGACTGATGGTGGACGCCGAGAACGAGGAGCGGATGCCGCATCACCGGCGCGCGTTCTCGATCGGCATCGCGATCGACTGGTTCTTCTTCGTCTTCGCGGGCGTCGCGGCGCTGTGGCTGGCGTACCTCAGCCTCACCGAGACGTTCCGGGTGGGCTGGTGGGGCATCCCGTTCGCCATCGCGTTCTGGGTTCTGCTCGCCTACCTCGTGCTGCCGCGGCTGCATCGCATCCTCACCACCATCTACGTGCCCGACTACTTCATCGGGCGTGCGCGCACGAGCGACGGGCTGCTCGGCGACCCGGTCAACCTGGCCCTGCTCGGCGACGCTGAGCAGATCCACCACGTGATGCAGCAGGCATCCTGGACCAAGGCCGATCCCGTGACCCTCGGCTCGTCCTGGCGCATCGTCATGTCGACCCTGACGCGCCGCAGCTACCACGAGGCGCCGGTGAGCCCGCTGTTCCTCTTCGGCCGGCAGCAGGACTTCGCCTACCAGCAGGAGGTCGACGGCAACCCCGCCCAGCGGCACCATGTGCGGTTCTGGCGGTGCCCCGACGGATGGCTGCTGCCCGGCGGCTACCGCGTCGACTGGCTCGCCGCGGGCACGTTCGACACATCGGTGGGGCTGTCGCTGTTCACGCTGCAGATCACCCACCGCATCGACGCCGACACCGATGTGGAGCGCGATCACATCGTCGAGACGGTGACCACGGCCGACCCGGTCGTGGTCGTGTCGGTCATCGAGGACTTCTCGACGGGCTATCACGCGCGCAACGGCGGCGGCGACAGCATCCGCACCGACGGCGATCTGCCGATCGTCGACGTGCGTGCGGTGGAGGTGGACGCATGAGCGAGCACCCGCACAAGCGGCCCGCCTTCGAACCGGCCGAGCGCCTGCTGCAGCCGGTCGAGTACGACCCCGAGATGCGGCGTCCGCTGTCGACGGTCGCGGGTGCGGCGCTCATCCTGCTGCGCCAGCTCGTCGGGGTGGTCGTGCTCGTCGGCTTCGCCATCGGCTGGGAGTCGATCCTCGACGCACTCGCGTCGGTGTCGGAATTCGATCCGCCCGCGGCCGACGACAACGACGTGGTGCTGTGGTTCGTGATCGCCGCGGGTGGCACGATCCTCGCCATCAACTCGGTGCTCGCGATCCTCGTCTACCTCGGGCGCAACTGGCCGCGGGTCATCGTGATGTCGTTCACCGTGCTCTCGATCTCGACCGTCTTCGTCGCGTGGTGGGTGCAGGGGCAGGAGATCACGATCAACGGCGCGCTGGTGTCGGTCGGACTCGACATCCTCATTCTGCTGGCATTGTCGAGCCGGAGCGCGGCGGCCTACGCGCGACGCAACGAGAGGCGGTGACGGATGTTCGACAGTCCGCTGTCGGCATCGGCGTACGAGGTGCTCGGCGTCGAGCCGACCGTCGACGCCGAAGAGCTCAGGCGCGCCTACCGGCTGCGCTTGAGGCAGACGCATCCCGACACGGGAGGGGATGCGGCGCTGTTCGTCCAGGTGCAGCGCGCGTGGGAGCTCGTCGGCACCCCCGAACGGCGTGCCGCCTACGATCGCGGCCACGGCTTCGGCGTGCACGAGGCTCCCGAGTGGTCGGGATGGCGCGCACCCGCCGTGCGCACCGACACCCGACCGCGGGCGCGCTCGTACGGGCATCCCGGGGGATGGCGGCGTGAGCGCTACTTGGCACTGATCCGCGAGTGGGCCGGGCGCGGGGTCACGCTCGACGATCCGTACGACCCGGCGCTGGTGCGTTCGGCTCCTCACCACGTGCGCCGACTGCTCGCCGATGCGCTCGCCGAGGAGGAGACGGCCCGCACGGTCGCGGACCTCGGCATGGGCTACACGGTGTGGCACGACGTCGCCGCGGGCGGACGCGACCCCGACCCCGACGCGAAGGTCGACCACATCGTGCTGGGCCCGAGCGGGTTGTACGGCATCCTGTCGGAGGACTTCGGCGGTCCGGTGCGGGTGCGCCGCGGCGAGTTGATCGGCGACGGCGTCTCGGGGACTCCGGTGGCCACCCTCGTCGCGCGGTTGCGGACGCTGGCCCGCGCGGCCGGGGTGCGCTTCGGCGGCGCGATCGTGGTGCTGCCCGACGACGATGTGATGCAGCCGATCACCGAGCTCGGAAAGGTGCGCGGCCTGCCTGTGGCGGTGGTCTCGCGCAGTGCGCTGTCGGACGTGCTGCGCCGCGGCGTCGCCGGAGCCCGCTCAGTGGGCGGCAACGAGGTCTTCGACGCGCGCACGCGCCTGCAGCAGACCGTCCGCTTCGTGTGAGCCGTGGCCGGGCTCACGTCCCGCCACTGCGGCGCCTGATTCCGGGAGTGGCGCACGAAACCTACGGCGCCGCACCAGGAAACAGCAGCCAGAACGAGCGCGACAGGCGAACGGAGGCCGCTCAGCCGGCGAGGCCGAAGAGCTCGAGCGGGTGGGTCAGGCGCCACCAGGCGCTCGGGCCCTCGATGTCGGCGGCCAGTCGCAGCTCGACCGTCATGTCGTCGAGCGGGCCGCGGACCGACAGGGTGCCCACCTCGTCACCGGCATCGCGGTTGTCGCCGAGCGCGTACGTCGTCGTGACGGTGCCGCTGCCGCCGTTCCAGAGGATGACCGCGGCGTCCGCCGCGGTGACGATCGCGACCTGTTCGCCCCACGCGGTGTCGACCATTCCGGCCGTGGTGCCCGCCGTCACGGACGGCACCAGCTGCAGCTCGGCCTCGAGCTGGTCGTACAGCGCTCGTGACGCATCCAGTCGCGCTTCGTCGTCGGGCTGTCCCATGACCGCCGCATACAGCCGTACGGGCGTCTCACCGACGACGATGTCCTTCGCCGACAGCAGTTCGTAGGTGTTGAGCGTTCCGGTCTTGATGCCGACGACGCCGTCGTCGGCGAGCAGGCCGTTGGTGTTCTCGACCAGCCCCGCGCCGGGCAGCTCGACGACCTGCTTCGCCACGATCTCGGCGATGACGGGGTTGGCGAGCGCACGCTGCGCGAGGGGGATGAGAGCGGCCGGGTCGGCGATGTTGCCCGGGTCGATCCCGGTCGGCTCGACGACCGTCACCCCGGGCACGCCGTGTCGGCGCAGCCAGTCGTTCGCGGCATCGGCGTAGACCGCGTCGGTCGGCCAGAGATTGCCGGCGAGCCGGTCGGCGTAGTTGTTCGCCGAGCCGACGAGCATGCCCTCGAGCAGCTGGTACTCGGTCAGCACGCCGCCCGACGGCACGTCCAGAGCGGATTCACCTCTCGCGAGGTAATTCCAGTAGTCGACGGTGTCGGCGTAGCCGAAGCGGAACTCGAGGCCCTGCTCGCCGGGCTCGAGGGGCATCTCGTCGAGTACGGCGAGGGCCGTGACCACCTTGGTGATGCTCGCGATCGACGATGCGTCCAGCGTGGTCGCGGCCGTACCCGGGATGCCGCCCACCGAGATCGCCGCGCTCCCCTGGGCGGGCCAGGCGGGCGTCGCCGCGGGCGCGGCGATCGGCTGCACCGGGACGGCGGCGACGGTCGGTGCGATCGCGTGCAACGGCCACAGCAGGGTGGTCACCGCATACGCGGCGACGACCAGCAGCACCGAGGCGATCGGTACGAGCACCGAGGCACGCCAGGGCGAGCGACGCGGCGGGTCGGCGAGCAGGTCGGCGCTCGCGGGCTCGTACCCGGTGTCGGCCGCGGACGGAGCGGTGCGGATCGGCGACGTGAGCGTCGACTCGTCGAGCCACGCGAGCGCGGCTGTCACCGGCGCCGGCTCGGCGACGCGGACGCCCTCGTCGTCAGCGGGCGACCCGTCGTCCGGATCGGCCGGATCCGTCCCGGCGTCGGCGCCATCGTCATCCGCGGTCCCGGTGCCGGCGTCCGCTTCTTCGACGGTGCGCACTCCCGTGGCGGACTCGATCTCGTCGAGGCCGACCTCGGCGGCGGCGTCCGGCGCTTCGACGGGCGGTGCGCCCTCGGCGGTCGCCGTGCCGAAGTCATCGGTCGACGCCGCGCGCCGGGCGCGACGCGTCATGCCCGGCCCGTCTCCCATCCGCATCAGGCCAAAGTACCGTGCCCGCGCGCCGGTATACTCATCGGCACAACCACGGGAGTCCGGTGAGCCGGGCTGAGAGGAAGCGATCCACGCTTCGACCGTCGAACCTGATCCGGATCATGCCGGCGCAGGGAGGAGAAACAATGCACAGTTCCGCATCCGCATCCGCATCCGCATCGACGGATACCGCGCGACCCCCGCGCAACATGCGCTGGCGGGTCGTCGACATCGTCGTCGCCAGCGTCATCGGCGTCGCCGCGGGCGTCGTCTTCTGGCTGTGGGGACTGGCCTGGCCGGCGCTCGACGCAGCGCTCGCGTTCACGCCCGGACTGTCGGGCCTGCTCGCGGGCGGCTGGCTGTTCGCCGGCGTGCTCGGCGGACTCATCATCCGCAAGCCGGGAGCAGCGCTCTACGCCGAGGTGGTCGCCGCGGTCGTCTCGATGGCGATCGGCACCCAATGGGGCTTCACGACGCTGATCTGGGGTCTCGTCCAGGGCGCCGCCGCCGAGCTCGGCTTCGCGCTGTTCCTGTACGTGAACTGGCGCCTGGTCGCCGCGATGACCTCGGGCGCGCTCGCCGGCATCGCCGTGGGCCTTCTCGACACCACGTTCACGTCGATCGCCGCGCTGTCGTTCGAGGTGCGCGCCGTCTACTTCGTCTCGGCGATCGTCTCGGGCATCGTGATCGCGGGCATCGGCTCGTGGCTGATCACGCGCGCCCTCGCGGCCACCGGCGCGCTCGATCGATTCGCCTCGGGCCGCGCCGCGCGTGCAGCCGAGCCGGACGATCCCGACGCCGCGTGACGGGTTCCGCCGCCCCGGCGCGCGCGGTCGCGCGCGGATGGGGCTGGCGTCACGCCGGCCGCCGGCGCTGGGCGGTCTCCGACCTCGATCTCGTGATCGAGCCGGGTGAGAAGGTGCTGCTGCTCGGCGCGAGCGGCTCGGGCAAGAGCACGCTGCTGCGCGGGCTCGCGGGCATCCTCGGCGACGCCGAAGACGGTGAGGATGCCGGCGAGCTGACCGTCGACGGTCGTCCCGCCGGCGCGGCGCGGGGTCGCGTCGGTCTCGTGCTGCAGGATCCCGACGCCCAGGTCGTGCTCGCGCGCGTCGGCGACGATGTCGCGTTCGGCTGCGAGAACCTGGGCGTGCCACGCGACGAGATCTGGCGCCGGGTGGATGCTTCGCTCGAAGCCGTCGGACTCGACCTGCCGCGCGATCACTCGACTGCGGCGCTGTCGGGCGGGCAGAAGCAGCGGCTCGCGCTCGCGGGAGCCCTCGCGATGCAGCCCGGCCTGCTGCTGCTCGACGAGCCGACCGCGAATCTCGACCCGGCAGGCGTGGTCGAGGTGCGCGACGCCGTGGTGCGCGCGACCGCGGACTCGACCCTCGTCGTCGTCGAGCACCGCGTGGATGCGTGGGTCGACCACGTCGACCGGGTGATCGTGCTCGCCGAGGGCGGGGGTGTGCTCGCCGACGGCGCGCCCGAGGCCGTGTTCGCCGCGCACGAGCGCGCGCTGACGGATGCCGGCGTATGGGTTCCGGGCATCCGTCCTGAGATCGCGCGTTCGGGTGCCGCGGGGGCGGGCGACCCGCTGCTGCGGGTGCGGGGGCTCGCCGTCGGTCGGCGCCGATTCGGCGCACGTGAGCCGACGATCGCGGCATCCGGCATCGACCTCGATGTCGCCGCCGGTCGCGCGCTCGGCATCACGGGGCCGAACGGTGCCGGCAAGTCGACGCTCGCCCTGACGATGGCGGGTCTGCTGCCGCGGGTCGAGGGAGACCTCATCGCGTCGGCCGAGCTGGCCGGGAGCGCACGGGGAGTCGATCCGGCCGCATGGTCGTCGCGCGAACTGCTCACGCGCATCGGCATGGTGTTCCAGGCGCCCGAGCACCAGCTGCTGTCGACGACCGTGCGCGCCGAGCTCGAGGTCGGCCTGCGGGCGCTCGGCCTCGAGCCGGCCGAGATCGACCGGCGCGTCTCGCCGCTGCTCGAGCGGCTGCGGCTGTCGCGGCTGGCCGCCGTCAACCCGTTCACGCTGTCGGGGGGCGAGAAGCGGCGGCTCACCGTCGCGGCGGCGCTCGCGACCAGGCCTCGGATGCTGGTGCTCGACGAGCCGACGTACGGGCAGGATGCCCGCACCTGGCGCGAACTGGCCGACCTGCTGGCACGCCTGCGCGACGAGGGGTCGGCGGTCGTGTTCGTGACGCACGACCTCGGGCTCGTCGATGCCGTCGCCGACGACCGGTACGCGGTGGGGGCGCCGTGAGCCTCGTGACGATCGATGCCCGTCACAGCGTGCTCGGGCGCACCAACGCGCTCGCGAAGCTCGCCGCGACGCTGGTCATCTCGGTGACGCTGCTGCTGTCGATCGATCCCGTCTCGGCGGGTGTCAGCCTCGTTCTCACGCTGCTCGTGCTGCCGTTCGCGCGGCTCGACCCCCGGCAGCTGTGGCTGCGCCTGTGGCCGATCGTGATCGCCGCGCTCATCGCCGGCGCCGCGACCGTGCTGTACGGGCGACCCAGCGGCGAGATCTACCTCGAGTGGGGTGTGTTGCGCATCAGCGACGGGTCGATCGCCCTCGCCGCCGCGATCGTGCTGCGCGTGCTGGCGATCGCGGTGCCCAGCATCGTGCTGTTCGCGACGACCGACCCGACCGATCTCGCCGACTCGCTCGCGCAGCTCGCGAAGCTGCCCGCGCGGTTCGTGCTGGGTGCCCTCGCCGGACTGCGCCTGGTGGGTCTGCTCATCGACGACTGGCGCGAACTCGCGCTCGCCCGCCGCGCGCGGGGGATCGCCGACACCGGGCGCCTGCGGCGCTTCCTCGGGCAGACGTTCGCGCTGTTCGTGCTGGCCATCCGACGGGGGACCAAGCTGGCGACCGCCATGGAGGCGCGCGCGTTCGGCGCCCCGATCGAGCGCACCTGGGCGCGGCCGTCTCGACTGCACGCGCGGGATGCCGCGCTGGTCGCGGTCGCGGTCGGCATCGCCGCGGCATCCGTCACCGCCGCCGTGTGGGCCGGCACCTGGACGTTCGTCTTCGCGCTGTAGCGCCGCCCGGGTCGCGAGTAGCCACGTTGCGCGGAACATGTCGACGGGCGTGCGCTCGCGGCGGCGTCGCGCGGAAGGCTAGCCTGGACGCGGGATGCGCGTCGTGGGACGCGGTGTCACCTAGAGTGGGATTCGATCCCGACTGTTCGAAGGAGAACGCATGGAGCTCTCGGGCGCTTCGGCCCTGGTCACCGGCGGTGCGAGCGGACTCGGCCTCGCCACCGCACAGCGCCTCGCCGCGGGAGGCGCGGCCGTCACGATCGTCGATCTGCCCTCGTCTCCCGGAGCCGAGGTCGCCGACCGGCTGGGCGGCACCTTCGCCCCCGCCGACGTCACCGACCCCGAGCAGGTCGCGGCGGCCGTCGAGGTGGCATCCGCCGCGGGTCCGCTGCGCGTCGTCGTCAACTGCGCCGGCATCGCCCCGCCCGCCAAGGTGCTCGACCGCGACGGCAACCCGGCGTCGCTCGCCGACTTCGAGCGCATCATCCGCATCAACCTCGTCGGCACCTTCAACGTGATCGCCCAGGCATCCGCCGCGATCGCCAAGACCGCGCCCACCGACAGCGGCGACCGCGGCGTCATCGTCAACACCGCCAGCGTCGCGGCGTTCGATGGTCAGATCGGCCAGCCCGCCTACTCGGCGTCGAAGGGCGGCGTGCACGCGATGACGCTGCCGATCGCGCGTGAGCTGGCGCGCTACGGCATCCGGGTCGTCACGATCGCCCCGGGCATCATGCAGACACCCATGCTGGCCGGCCTGCCGCAGGCCGCGCAGGACTCGCTCGGCGAGCAGGTGCCCTACCCCGCACGGCTGGGCCGCCCCGACGAGTACGCCGACCTCGTCGCGCACATCGTCGCGAACGGATACCTCAACGGCGAGACCATCCGCCTCGACGGCGCGATCCGCATGGCACCGAAGTAGAGGAGCACCGCATGTCCGAGGCACTGCTGCTGTCCGTCGACGACGGACTGGCCCGGCTGACCCTGAACCGCCCGACCCGGCTCAACGCGTTCGATCCCGAGATGGCGGTGGCGTGGCGGGATGCCGCGACCGCGGCCGTGGATCGCGACGACGTCGGCGCGATCCTGCTCGAGGGCAACGGCCCCGCCTTCTGCGCCGGCGGCGACGTCGTGGCGATGGCCACGGCCGGCATCGAGTCGGGCGCGGCGATCCGCGAACTCGCCGGCGTGATCAACGAGGGCATCCGCGCCCTCACCGAGTCGTCGGTCCCGGTGGTGGCGGCCGCGCACGGCACCACGGCGGGTGGCGGGCTCGGCATCCTCATGGTGAGCGACTACGCGATCATCGGCGAGGACTCGCGTGTGGGCAGTCTGTACGCCAACATCGGTCTGACCCCCGACCTGTCGGTGTCGGCGCAGCTGGCCCGCGCGGTCGGCCAGCGCCGTGCGCTGCAGCTCGTGCTGCAAGACCGCCTGCTCACCGCGCAGGAGGCCCTCGACTGGGGACTCGTCGCCGAGGTCGTGCCGGCCGACCGCGTGAAGGCCCGCGCCGAGGAGATCGCCCGCTTCTGGCTGTCCGGCGCGCACGGCGCCTACGGGCAGGCCAAGCGCCTGGTGCGCTCTCAGCCCGAGCGGTCGTTCGCCGAGCAGCTCGCCGAGGAGGCGCGCTCGATCGGCGCGGCCTTCGACACCCCCGACGCACGGGCCCGCATCGCCGCCTTCGCCGCCCGTTCCGCCCGCTGACCAGCCCCCGCCCACACGCACACCAGAAGAGAGCACGAGGATGACCGAGAGCACCCTGGCCGGAAAGACCATCCTGATGTCGGGCGGCAGCCGCGGCATCGGCCTCGCGATCGCGCTGCGCGCCGCGCGCGACGGCGCCAACGTCGCGATCCTCGCGAAGACCGACACCCCGCATCCCAAGCTCGAGGGCACCGTGCACACGGCTGCGGAGCAGATCCGCGCGGCGGGCGGTCGGGCGCTGCCCATCGTCGGCGACGTGCGCAACGACGACGACATCACCGAGGCGGTGCTCACCACGCAGGGCGAGTTCGGCGGCATCGACATCGTCGTCAACAACGCGAGCGCCATCGACCTGTCGCGCTCGCTCGACCTCGACGCCAAGAAGTACGACCTCATGCAGGACATCAACGTGCGCGGCACGTTCATGCTCTCGCGCGCGGCGATCCCGATGCTGAAGGATGCTGCGAACCCGCACATCCTGTCGCTCTCGCCGCCCCTCAACATCACGCCGAAGTGGCTCGGCGCCCACACCGGCTACACGCTCGCGAAGTACGGCATGTCGATGGTGACGCTCGGCATGGCCGCCGAGTTCGCACGCGACGGCATCGCCGCCAACACCCTGTGGCCGGCGACGACGATCGCGACCGCGGCCGTGCAGTTCGCGCTCGGCGGCGACCGGATGATGAAGGTCAGCCGCACGCCCGAGATCTACGCGGATGCCGCCTACGAGGTGCTGCTCAAGCCCTCGCGCGAGTACACCGGGCGGTCGCTCATCGTCGAGGATGTGCTGGCCGAGGCGGGCGTGACCGACCTGTCGGGCTATGCCGCGACGCCGGGCACCCCCGACGACCAGCTGTTCCCCGACATCTTCCTCTGAGCCGCCGGGACGGTCACGGCTCGGGGATCTCGGCCCCGAGCAGCACCGTCACCTCGCGATCCTGATACCACCAGAACCCGATCCGCGTGGTCGGTTCGAGGCCTTCGGGTCGTTCGGACGCGACGACGTCGGCGTACGAGAGCGGCACGACCAGCGCGCTCTGGGCGCGCAATGTCGCGGGCACGCACCTGCCGATGGCCTGGGCGTCGCGGCGCGCGAGGATGCAGTGCTCGTTCTGCAGCGCACCCTTCGCACCGCCGATCCACAGCTCCCACCCGTAGTACGTGCCCAACGGCGAAGCCCAGCTCAGCGGTCCGCTGGCGGGGAACTCCGGCACACTCGGCGAGAGCGGCAGATCGATGTAGTTACCGAACGAACCGTCGAGCGGGATGCGCAGCAGCACCGTGGTCTCGAAGTCGCGCGCGAGCGAATACGCCTGCCGCGCCGACACCTCGTGCACGCCGCTGCTCGGGCCGTCCAGAGCCGTGATCACCGGGTCGGACGCGGGCGCGTTCGCGGTCATCGAGACGATGACGGCCACGGCGGCGGCCACTGCGGCACCGCCCGCGAGCATCCACCCCCGGCGGCTCCGCCTCCGTGCGACCGGCAGGTCCCGACCGCTGTCACCGGCGGTGACGGATGCCCGCGCACGGGCGTCCGCGGCATCCGGTGTCCGACCGTCACCCGGCGATGCCGGCGGGTCGTGGGCATCCCGGTGCAGCGCGTGCTCGAGCACCGCGAGGCGGGCCATCGCCTCGGGGTCGCGCTGGATGTCGGCGTCGGGTCCGTACGCCCGACGCCGCAGCGCGTCGAGTTCGGCGCGGACGTCGGCATCCACCTCTCCACGGTACGCCCGGCTGCCGGCCTGCGACAGCGCGTCGGGCCCGTGGACTACGGCTCGGAGTGGCTGAGCAGCAGCACTCCGCCGAGGCCGATCATCATGCCGCCGCCGACCGCCGACAGCGTCGAGAGGCGACGGGGGGATCGGCCGAACCACGAGCGCGCCGCCGCGGCGACGAGCGCCCAGACGCCGTCCGAGAGCAGCGCGATCACGAAGAACACCAGTCCGAGCGTCATCATCTGCAGCGGTACGGCTCCCGCCGACAAGTCGACGAATTGCGGCAGCACCGCGACGAAGAACGCGATGGTCTTGGGATTGGTGATTCCGACGAGGAAGCCCTGGCCGAGCTGGCGCCAGTGCGATGCCGGCAGCGCGGCGCTCGCGGCCGCGTCGGCGGCCCGGTGCCGGTGACGGATCGCCTGTACGCCGAGGTAGGCGAGGTACAGGGCGCCGATGATCTTGACCGCGGTGAACAGCACGACCGATCGGGCGACGATGCCGCCCACGCCCACGGCGACCAGGGCGATGATCGGCAGCAGTCCCAGCGCGTTGCCGAGCACGCTCAGCAGACCGCCGAGGCGGCCGAGCGCGAGCGAACGGCCGATCGTGAAGAGCACACTGGGCCCGGGGATGACGATCAGCACGAATGCCGCGAGCGTGAACGCCAGCAGATTCTCGATCGGGACCATCCTCAGACTCTAGGCCCCGTCGTCGCCTACCCTGAGTCCATGGAACCCAAGCGGCCACAGGTGCGTCCGGCGACCGAGGGCTGGACCCAGCAGAAGGATGCCGCCGGCCGGCCCCTGCTGCAATTCGCGAGCCCGAAGCGGGGCAAGCCCCCCGTGCACCTCGCCGACCTGAAGCCCGAGGAGCGGGTGGCGAGGGTGGTCGAGCTGGGTCTGCCCGGCTTCCGCGCCAAGCAGCTCGAGAAGCATTACTTCACCCACTACACCAGCGACCCGGCGCTCATGACCGATCTTCCGGCGACCGGTCGCGACGAGTTCGTCGCCGGCATGCTGCCGCCGCTGCTCACCGAGGTGCGACGTCTCGAGACCGACCGCGGCGACACGATCAAGTTCCTGTGGAAGCTGCACGACGGCGCACTCGTCGAGTCGGTGCTCATGCGCTACCCGGGCCGCATCACCCTGTGCGTGTCGAGTCAGGCCGGATGCGGCATGAACTGCCCGTTCTGCGCCACCGGACAGGCCGGACTCACCCGCAACATGTCGGCGGCCGAGATCGTCGACCAGGTGGTGCGGGCCAATCGGCTGATCGCCGAGGGCGGCCTGGGCGATCCCCGGGGGCTCGGCCATGACGGCGAGCGCGTGACCAACATCGTCTTCATGGGCATGGGCGAGCCGCTGGCCAACTACGCGCGCGTCATGCAGGCGGTGCGGGTGATGACCGACAAGACGCACGGCATCGGCATGAGCGCGCGCGGCATCACCGTCTCGACCGTCGGCCTCGTGCCGGCCATCCGCAAGCTCGCCGACGAAGACATCCCCGTCACGTTCGCTCTGTCGCTGCACGCGCCTGACGACGAGCTGCGCGACGAACTGATCCCGGTCAACTCGCGGTGGAAGGTGGGGGAGGCCCTCGACGCCGCCCGCGCCTACTTCGAGCGGACGGGCCGTCGGGTGTCCATCGAGTACGCCCTCATCAAAGACATGAACGACCACGGCTGGCGGGCCGACCTGCTGGGCGACAAGCTCAACGCACGCGGCCGCGGGTGGGTGCACGTCAACCCCATCCCGCTCAACCCCACCCCGGGGTCGATCTGGACGGCATCCGACCGTGCCGTGCAGGACGAGTTCGTGCGTCGGCTCGAGGCCAAGGGCATCCCGACCACCCTCCGCGACACCCGCGGCAAGGAGATCGACGGCGCGTGCGGGCAGCTCGTCGCCACCGAGGACGACCAGCGCGCCGCGGCGGCGACCGAGGTCGCCGGGCCGCACTAGCCTGGAGGAATGGTCGGATATCGCTACCTCGGCAACAGCGGGCTCAAAGTCTCGGAGATCACGTACGGCAACTGGGTGACCCACGGGTCGCAGGTCGAGAACGATGCGGCGGTGAAGACCGTGCATGCGGCGCTCGACGCCGGGATCACCTCGTTCGACACCGCCGACGTCTACGTGAACGGTGCCGCTGAGAGCGTGCTGGGTGAGGCGCTCTCCGGTCAGCGTCGTGAGTCGCTCGAGATCTTCACCAAGGTGTACTTCCCGACCGGTCCCAAGGGTCCGAACGACACCGGGCTGAGCCGCAAGCACATCCGCGAGTCGATCGACGCGTCGCTGATGCGCCTGCGCACCGACTACGTCGACCTCTACCAGGCGCACCGCTTCGACTACGAGACTCCGCTCGAAGAGACGATGCAGGCGTTCGCCGACCTGGTGCGTCAGGGCAAGGTGCTCTACATCGGGGTGTCGGAGTGGACCGCAGAGCAGCTGCGCGAAGGCCACGCGCTGGCCAAGGACCTCGGCATCCAGCTCGTGTCGAACCAGCCGCAGTACTCGGCGCTGTGGCGCGTGATCGAGGGCAAGGTGGTGCCGACGTCGCGGGCGCTGGGCATCTCGCAGATCGTGTGGTCGCCGATGGCGCAGGGAGTCCTGACCGGCAAGTACCTGCCGGGTCAGCCGATGCCGGCCGGGTCGCGGGCGACCGACGAGAAGAGCGGTGCGAAGTTCATCCAGCGATTCCTCGACGACGACACCCTGACGGCCGTGCAGAAGCTCAAGCCGATTGCCGACGAGCTGGGCCTCACCATGGGGCAGCTGTCGATCGCGTGGGTGCTGCAGAACGACAATGTCGCCGCGGCCCTCGTCGGAGCCTCGCGCCCCGAGCAGATCGCCGACAACGTCAAGGCGTCCGGTGTCGTGCTCGACGCCGAGGTGCTGACCGCGATCGACGACGCGCTGTCGGGGGTCGTCGAGGACGACGCCGAGGACACCTACACCACGTCGCCCGCGAAGCGGCTCGTCTAGCGACCGCCCCGTGCCCGTCCACAGCGCCGGCATCCTGCTGTACCGGCTGACGCCGGACGGTGCGCTCGAGGTGCTGCTGGCACACATGGGCGGTCCCTTCTGGGCGGCGAAGGACGAGGCCGCCTGGTCGGTGCCCAAGGGCGAGTTCGACCCCGACGCCGAGTCGGCGCTCGATGCCGCACGCCGGGAATTCCGAGAGGAGCTCGGCGTCGACCCGCCCGACGGGCCGTACGCCGAGTTGGGCACCTACTCGTACTCGTCGGGCAAGCGCGTCACCGTCTTCGTCGCCGACGGGGCGTCGCTCGCGCTCGATGACCTGGCGTTCGGCGAGTTCGAGGTGGAGTGGCCGCCGCGATCCGGTCGCGCGCAGAGCTTCCCCGAAGTCGACCGGGTCGAGTGGATGACCCCGGATGCCGCGATGCCGCGGCTGGTGAAGGGTCAGCGACCGGCGCTCGAGGCGCTGATCGAACACCACGGCACGGTCGCGGGCTGAGCGAGAAGCCGCACCCCTTGCCGGTGTCGGCGGCCCGCGCGAGACTGGCGGCGCCCCGTTTCAGTGCAGACGCGGGAACCGACGACGAGGAGGGCGCCATGGCCCACGGAGACATCACGCACATCGACATCCCGGTCACCGATATGGCGAAGGCGGCCGAGTTCTATTCGGGCCTGTTCGGCTGGCAGATCGCCGAGATGCCCGGGTTCGAGGGCTACCCGATGTGGCAGGCGCCGAACCAGATCTCGGGCGGTGGGTTGGCGCCGCGCGACGACGGCTTCACTCAGCCGCGGTCGTACGTCGAGGTCGACTCGATCGACGAGACGGTCGCGAAGGCGAAGGAGGCCGGCGCGACGGTCGCGCGCGAGAAGTCCGAGATCTCGCCGACGAGCTGGTGGGCGGTCATCATCGACCCCGACGGCAACGCCATCGGACTCTACGAGGGCACCACCGACGCGTCCGGATCCTGAGCGTCGCCGTCGGCGCGGGCGTCCCACTCGGCGACGAGCTGCGGCATCCGCTCGGCGAGGAATGACAGGAAAGCGGCGCTCTCGTGTGCCCTCGCCGTCGACACCGGGGCATCCGTGTTCTCATCCGCGATCCGGTGCATGAGCGCGCCGAGCTGCGCGTACAGCGGCACGTTGGCCGTGATCACCCCGCTCCAGACGTCGTCGGACAGGTCGTAGCGGTCGCGGCGGTCGCCGGGCCGTGACAGCCGCTGGATGAGACGCATCGCCTGCAGGTTGCGCACCGCCCCCGACACGGCCGCGGCCGAGACGCCGAGGCGGTCGGCGAGGTCGGCCGCCGTATAGCCGTCGTCGGGCGAACCGACCAGGGCCATGAGCACGCGCGACTGCATGCGCGGCATGCCCGACGATGCCAGCAGCGCCGCCGCCTGCTCGGCCGGTTCGATCCCCGGATGTCGCATCGGCGCGCTCGCGTCGTCGACCATCAGCTCGTCGCCACCAGCTCGCGGCGGCGCATGAGCACGAGGGACGCGCCGACGCCCAGCACGCTCACCGCCAGCAGCCATCCCAGCCCGCGAAGCTCGACCTCGCCGCCGAGCACCGTCGGCGCCTGCGCCACCGGCGACAGGTCGACCAGCCACTGGGGGAACCCGAAGAGCGGTCCGAACAGGCCGAGGATGAGGCCCACCATCACCAGGCTCCAGGCGAGCGCGATCGTCAGTCGCGGCGCCAGCACGAAGACGAGGGCGGTGATCGCGAGGAACACGGCCGCCGCGGCCGCCTGTCCGGCACCCATGACGAGCACGTCGCCCATGAGGCCGGAATCGTCGCCCAGCGAGGCGATGCCCACGGCCGCGCCGACGACGGCGCCGGTGATCACCAGCACGATTCCGAGCGCCGCCACGATCACGTAGTCGGCCAGCCACCGGACGCGCGAGATCGGGCTGGAGAGCACGGGCTCGGCCGTGCCGTGCGCCTCCTCCTGCCGGGCGTGACAGGCGATCTGCACCGCGCAGCACGCCGCGAGCACTCCGAGCATCGTGAAGAACACGGCCACCGTCGCCGAAGCGGTGTCGGCACCGCCGGTCATCTGCGCGATGAGGTCGCGGATCGCCTGGTTCTCCTCAGTGAACTCGTCGATCACACCGCTCAGCGAGGTCGCGAGCACGCCGACGAGCAGGCCGCCGATCGTCCAGCCGAGGATGCCGCCTCGGGTCAGCCGCCACACCAGTCCCGTCGGCGACGTGAGCACCCACCCCGCCGTCGCGCGGCCGCGGCGCGCTGCGACGAACCCCTCGCCCAGATCGCGCACCGACTGCAGCGCCACGGCGACGCCGGCCAGCACCGCGCCGAGCCCGAACAGCGGCAGCAGCAGCGCCCAGTTGTCTTCGTCGAACGCCCGGCTGTTCTCGGCCCAGCCGAACGGCGAGAGCCATGTCAGCCACGAGCTCTCCATCCGTTGCAGGTCGTCGCTCGGGGTGCCGAGCGCGTTGCCGAGCCCGCACACCAGGAACAGGGCGGTCACCGTCCATACCGACAGGCCGTTCGCCCCGCGCGAGGTGCGCATGATCTGTCCCGCGACCAGCGCGACCCCGAGGAACGCGACACCGACGCCGCCGACGGCGAGTCCCGCGAGGAACGACCCGCCGGCATCGAGACCCGACGCGATGAACGCGAGCGACACCAGCACGGCGAGGACGACATCGGCGAGCACGCCGTGCAGGATCGTCGCCACGAGCGGGGAGGTGCGGGATGCCGGAGTGGCTGAGACGAGCTCGGCGCGCCCCTGCTCCTCCTCGGCGCGCGTGTGGCGCACGGCGAGGAAGGTGCTCATGAGAGCGGCGAGGAACATCAGCACCGGCAGGATGAGGAAGATGACGACCTGATCCTGATCGGCGCCCGAGGGGAGCCCGCGGAACAGCAGGATGACGGGGTTGCCGATCGCGGCCGCGAGCAGGCCGACGCGGGCCTCCTGCGTGCCGAACGAGTCGGCGACGGCGACGTTGCCCATCGCGGCGAGCAGCGCCGTGCCGGCGATCCACAGCGCGAGTTGGCGCCAGTCGCGGCGCAGACGCTGCCGGAGCAGCGTGATCACGACCGGCTCCCGGTGCGCCGTGCCGCCCGACGCGTCGTCGGCCGGTTTGCGTCGTCGTCCGCGGGCATGGGCGCGCCCTCGGTGAGGTCGTCGCCGTAGTGACGCAAGAAGAGCTCCTCGAGCGACGGCGGCGCCACGCGCAGGCTCTGCACGTTCTGGGCGGCGAGACCCGGCAGGATGCCCGCGATCTGGTCGCTGTCGATGGTGAAGCGCGCGCGTCCGTCCGTGACCTCGAGGTCGTGCACGCCGGGGAGCGCGGTCGGTGCCCCCTCGCCGTTCACGGCGTACGAGACCTCGGTGCGCGTGAGGTGGCGCAGGTCGGCGAGCGTTCCCGACTCGACGATCCGCCCCGCCCGGATGATGCTCACCCGGTCGCACACCTGCTCGACCTCGGAGAGGATGTGGCTCGACAGCAGCACGGTGGCACCGGCATCCCTGACACGCCGCAGTTCGCGCTGGAACACGACTTCCATGAGCGGGTCGAGCCCGCTCGTGGGCTCGTCGAGGATGTACAGGTCGGCGGGCACGGCGAACGCGGCGATGAGCGCGATCTTCTGACGGTTCCCCTTCGAGTAGGCCCGACCCTTCTTGCGCGGGTCGAACCCGAACGCATCGAGCAGTCGCGCGCGCTCTTCGCGGTAGTTCGACGACGTCGTATCGGCGCCGCGCAGGCGGGCGAGGAAGTCGATCGCCTCGCCGCCGGACAGGTTGGGCCAGACGCTCACGTCGCCCGGCACCGAGGCGATGCGACGGTGCAGGGCGACCGCGTCGTTCCACGGATGCATTCCGAACACGGTCGCCTGGCCGCTCGTGCTGCGGGCGAGACCCAGCAGGATGCGGATCGCGGTCGACTTGCCCGCCCCGTTGGGCCCGAGGAAGCCATGGATCTGGCCGGCGTCGACGGCGAGGTCGAGGCCGTCGAGGGCGTGGACGCTGCCGTAGTGCTTGTGCAGGTCGCGGGTCTGAACGACGGTGGTCATGGAGCCTGACGCTACACCGATTTCATGAATTTGTGAATAGTTTGTGCTGCTGCTTCCGTCAGCCCCCGGCTGAGTAAGAACCAGGCAGTTGAAAAACCGGTTTGCTATGCTTCCGGTGACTGCGCGGGCTTCGGAAGCGCTCGCTGCGTCGGAGGAGCTCGGAGTGGACAGACCTCACATCATCGTCATCTACATGGATGACCTCGGGTACGGTGACGTGGGCGCCTACGGAGCGACGAGGGTCGCGACGCCGCACATGGATGCGCTCGCAGCGGACGGGATCCGCTTCACCAACGGCTATGCCACGTCGGCGACGTGCACGCCCAGCCGCTATGCGCTCATGACGGGGCGCTACCCGTGGCGGATCGAGGGCGCCGAGATCCTCGCGGGCGACGCCTCGCTGATCATCGGCACGGACGACATGACACTGCCGAGGATGCTCTCCGAGGCCGGCTATCGGACAGGGATCGTCGGCAAGTGGCACCTGGGGCTGGGCCGCGAGGGTGAGTCGATCGACTGGAACGCGCACGTCTCACCCGGGCCCAACGACGTCGGGTTCCACGAGAGCTACATCATGGCGGCCACGCAGGATCGCGTGCCGACGGTCTTCATCCGCGACGGCGACGTCGTGGGGCTGGACCCCGGCGATCCGATCGAGGTCGACTACGAGCGGAATTTCGACGGCGAGCCGACCGGGATCGACAATCCGGAGCTGGTGCGGATGCCGTTCTCGCACGGGCACGACAACTCCATCGTCAACGGCATCCCGCGCATCGGATTCATGCGCGGCGGCAAGGCGGCGCGATGGGTGGACGAGGAGATCGCCGACCGCTTCGTCGAGGTCGCGACCGAGTTCATCCGCCGCGACAGCGAACAGCCGTTCTTCCTGTACCTCCCCCTGCATCAGCCCCACGTTCCGCGGACCCCTCACCCGCGATTCGTCGGAGCGACCGACATGGGCCCGCGCGGCGATGCGATCGCCGAGGCGGACTGGTGCGTGGGACGCATCGTCGACGCGCTCGACGAGCTGGGGATCCGCGACGACACCCTGATCGTCTTCACGAGCGACAACGGGCCGGTCCTCGACGATGGCTACCAGGACGACGCGGTGGAGCTGGCCGGCGACCATCGACCGGCGGGACCACTCCGCGGCGGGAAGTACAGCCTCTTCGACGCCGGCACGCGGGTGCCGTTCATCGTGTCATGGCCGCGGCAGATCACTCCGCAGACCAGCGATGCGCTCATCTGCCAGATGGACCTGCTGCCGTCGCTCGCGCGCATCGTGGGGTCGGCGATCGCAGCTCCCGACGGCGAAGACCTGAGCCGCGCACTTCTGGGGCGGGAGCCCGAGGGCCGATCGTCACTGGTCGTCGAGGCCATGTCGAACACCGCGCTGCGTCACGGTCGCTGGGCCATGATCCCGCCCTCGGAGGGGCCGCGGCGCATGGCGACGACGGGGATCGAGACCGGGCACGCGGGCGACTATCAGCTCTACGACCTCAGTGCCGACGACGCAGAAGCACATGATCTGGCGAAGACGCACCCGGCGCAGCTTCACGAGCTGATCGAGATCTACCGGTCGATCATCGAGCCGGCTGATGCCTGACGAGCGTCGTGGTCAGCGAGAGACGGGGTCGAGGGCGGTGAGGGACAGGAGGTCGCTCCGGGTCGGGAGCGACTCCCAGTCGCCGGGACTGGTGCACGCGAACGCGCCGGCGGCGGCGGCCGTGCGCAGGCAGATCTCGGTCTCCGCTCCGGCGAGCCTCTCGGCGAGGTAGCCGGCCACGAACGCATCGCCTGCGCCGACCGTGTCGACCACGTCGACAGCGAGCGCGTCGACATGCAGCCTGCGCCCGTCGCAGACGGCATCCGCGCCCTCGGAGCCGCTCTTGATGATCGCCTCGGACGGGCCGAGCCGGGTCAGCATCTCGGCGAGCGCGTGCGGGTCCGACTCGTCGGTGTCCAACAGGAGCGCGGCTTCATCGACACCGGCGAAGACGATGTCGCTCGCCTCGACGAGCTCCCGATAGACGGGGCGGGCCGTCGATGCATCCCAGAGCCGAGAGCGATGGTTGACATCGAGAGCCACCTTCACGCCGGCATCCCGTGCTCGCCGAAGCGCGTGGTCCACGGTGTCCCGTGCGCTCGGCGAGAGCGCCGGTGTGATCCCCGTCACGTGCAGCACGCGGGCGCTCTCGATGACGCCCGCAGGCAGGTCCGTCGGGGTGAGCCGGCTCCCGGCGCTGCCGCTGCGGTAGTACGTGACCGAGGTCTGCGTCGACGATCGGCGTTCCTTGACCATCAATCCGGTGGATGCACCCGGATCGACGACTCCCACGACATCGACCGATTCGGCCCGGAGCGTGCGCAGCACCCGTTCGCCGAACGCATCGGCCCCGACCCGGCCGATCCATCTGGTCGCGACGCCCAGACGCGATAGGCCGATGGCGGTGTTGGACTCGGCGCCGCCGACGCTGACGCCGAGCAGAGATGCGAGGTCGAGGCGGCCCGGCTGCAGCGAATGGAGCAGGGCCATCGTCTCGCCCAGCGTGACGACATCGACCTCACTGCTCATCTGTGGCCACCTGCTGCACGGCCTTCCGTGAGAGCTGCTCGACGAGTGCCCAGTCGCGGGCGCGCATCGCATCGGATGGGACCATCCAGCTGCCGCTGATCGCGAACACGGCGGGGTGGCTCAGGTACTCGCGGGCGTTCCGGGCGCTCACCCCACCGCTCGGCATGAACGACATCTCGGGGAACGGCGCGGCGAGGGCGCGGACAGCGTCGAGCCCACCGAGCGTCTCGGCGGGGAACAGCTTCACGTGGTGGAGTCCCAGCGACCAGGCCTCCAGCAGCTCGCTGCCGGTTGCGATGCCCGGGAGCACAGGCACCGCAAGGTCAGCGGCCGCACTCACGATCTCGTCGGCGAGGCCCGGGCAGACGACGAATCGGGCGCCGGCTGCCACCGCGGCATGAACGTCGTCGGCCGAACGGACGGTGCCGGCGCCGACGACGATGTCCGTCCGGTCGCGTAGCGCGGCGATCGCATCGAGTCCCGCGACCGTGCGGAGCGTGACCTCGATCGACGTGATTCCGCCCGCCACGAGCGCTGTCGCGAGGGCGGGCGCGCCCGCCGCGTCGTCGAATGTCACAACCGGAACGATGGCCGGAGCGTGCACCAGGTGCCCGATGTCATCGGTCATCGTCCGAGCCAACCTCCGTCGACAGCGAGGATCGTTCCCGAGATGTAGTCGGCTGCGGACGACGCGAGGAACACGGCGGCACCCTTCAGATCGTTCGGGCTGCCCCAGCGTCCAGCGGGGATTCGCTCGAGGATGCTGCGCGAGCGCTCGGGGTCGTCCTGCAGCGCTCGGGTGTTGTCGGTGGCGATGTATCCGGGGGCGACAGCGTTGACGGTGACGCCCTTCGCCGTCCATTCGTTCGCGAGTGCGCGGGTGAGGCCGGCGATCGCCGACTTCGACGCGGCATAGCCCGGAACGGTGATGCCGCCCTGAAAGCTGAGCAGGCTCGCCGTGAAGATCACTTTGCCGCGGCCTCGGTCGAGCATGTGCCGGCCGATGGCCTGCGTGAGGGCGAACTGGCTCGACAGATTCACCTCGAGGACGTGGTCCCAGTCCTCGAGCGGATGCTCGGCCGCCGGCGCGCGTCGGATCGTGCCGGCGTTGTTCACCAGGATGTCGACGGGGCCGGCCTCGAGGACCTCGTCGGCGAAGGCGAGGACAGCCCCACGGTCCGAGAAGTCGACTGCGTGTCCGCTGAAGGTGCGGCCGGTCGCCTCGACCGCCCGGCGGGCGGGACTGTCGCCGGACGGAAGCGTCGCCGAGACGCCGACGATGTCGGCTCCTGCCTCGGCGAGACCCTGGGCGATCGCGAGACCGATTCCGCGTGCGGCGCCGGTCACCACGGCACGCTGACCGGTGAGATCGAACGCGGACAGGTGGCTGTGAGATGTCATTTCCGGTCTCCTGCCTGCACGTCGACGAGGATCTTCATCGCGCCGCCGGACTGCAGCTTCTCGAACGCGACCTGCGTGGCCGTGAGCGGCTCGACGCCGGTGATGATCGTCTCGTGGGGGATCGCCCCTTGCTCGAGCAGGTCGACGGCACGCTCGAAATCCTGTCGCTGGTAGACGCGCGCGCCCAGGATGCGCAGCTCGCGCCAGAACACGCGCTGCAGATCCAGCGGCCGGGGGTCCGGATGGATGGCGACGATCACGATCGTGCCCCGTACCTTCGCGAGCGACGTCGCTCCGAGCGCGGCCGCAGCCGCGCCCGACACTTCGAAGACGACATCCGCGCCGGCGCCGCCCGTCCACTGCTCGACGACGGCTCGCTGGTCCTGTTCGCGAGGATCGATCACGGCGAAGCCGAGGCCGCGGGCGACCTCGGACCTGCCTGCGTCCAGTTCGACGATGCGCACGTCGGCACCCTCGGTGCGCGCGACCGAGGCGATGAGCAGCCCGATCGGCCCCCCACCGAGCACCACGACTCTGTCACCTGGCCGAACCTCGCCGCGACGCACGTCGTGCACCGCAACCGCGACGGGTTCGGCGAGGGCGGCCACGCGCAGGTCGAGACTGTCCGGGAGCCGGACGAGCGTCGATGCGGGGACGTTCCATCGACCCTGCAGCGCGCCCGGCGAGTCGATGCCGATGAAATCGAGGTTCTGGCAGATGTGCTCATTGCCCTCGAGGCACGCGGGGCACGAGCCGTCCCACGCGAGCGGCATCACCGTGACCGCATCGCCGACCCGCCAGCCGTCGACACCGGCGCCGACTGCCGCGATCGTCCCGCTCATCTCGTGGCCGATGATCGCCGGCATCGTGACCCGGGCATCCATGTGCCCGTGGAGGATGTGGAGATCGGTACCGCATAGGCCGACGTAGGCGACGTCGATCTGGACCTCGTCGGTGTCGGGCGCCGACTCGGGGGAGTCGACGATGCTCATCGTGCCGTTGCCGGCGTAGGCCGCTGCGCGCATCGCGAGTTCCTTTCGTCTGGAGGAGGGGTCAGCCGCCGTATGTCGGGCCGTAGCCGACGTACGCCGTCTTGCGTCGGACATAGCGCTCGTACCCGTGCGGGCCGTCGTCACCGCCGATGCCTGAGGCTTTCCACCCCGTGTGGAAGCCCTGCGGGCGCTCCGGGCCGGCCTTGTTGACGTAGGTCTCGCCGAACTCGAGGTCATCGAGCGCGCGCATGACGGTATGGAGGCTGCCGCTGTAGAGGTACGCGGCGAGGCCGAACGGTGTCGAGTTCGCGCGCTCGATCACCTCGTCGTATGTCGAGAACGTGGTGACCGAGAGCACGGGACCGAAGACCTCGGCGCGGGTGATGTCCATGTCGGATGCAACGTCGGTCAGAAGCGTCGGCGCGAACCAATTGCCTGCCGCGAACTCGTCGCCTGGGGGGCGGTCGCCGCCCATCGCGAGCGTGGCGCCCTGCGCGACGGCCGTGTCCACCATGGACTTCACCTTCGCCCACTCGCGCGCGGCGACGAGCGGACCGAGGGTCGAATCGGGATCGAAAGGATCGCGCGGTGTGATCGCAGCGAGGTGAGCCGTGACGCGCGCGAGGAACTCGTCGCGGACGTCCTCATGCACATACGTGATCTCGTTGCATGTGCACACCTGTCCGGCGTTCCACAGACGGGCCTCGACGGCATCCTTCGCGGCCTGCTCGATGTTCGCATCGGGGAACACGATGAACGGAGCCTTGCCCCCCAGCTCGAGCGAGACGGGAATGAGCTTCTCGGCCGCCTGCGACATGATCTCGCGTCCGCCGCGAGTGGAGCCGGTCATCGTGATCATGCCGACATCGCGGTGACCGACCAGCGCAGCGCCGGTCTCTCGGCCGGGTCCGCACACGACACTCAGCAGTCCGTCGGGAAGTCCTGCGCGCCGACAGAGTTCGGCGAGCGCCATCGCCGAGAGCGGTGTGAACTCGCTGGGTTTGACGACGATCGCATTGCCGGCCATGAGCGCCGGCGCGACCTTGCGCGCGAAGATGGCGGCCGGGAAGTTCCACGGCAGGATGGCGCCGATCACGCCGATCGGCACCTCCCGAACGGTGAGCTGCTCGTCGGGCTCGGTCGCCACCACCTCACCGATGTCTCGGTACTGCTGGCTGATCGCGAACTCGAAGAAGTTCTGCGCGCCGCCGATCTCGCCCACGGCGTCCCGGAAGGGCTTGCCCTGTTCGACCGAGACGATGCGTCCGATCTCCTCGGCGTGTTCGCCGAGCAGAGTGTGGATGCGACGCAGCACCTTCGCGCGGTCGGTGTGGCTGCGACGTCCCCAGTCGCGTTGAACGGCGACGGCGAGCGTCACCGCCTCGTCGACGAGCTCTGCGGACGCCGTCGGAACGTCGGCGACGTGCGTGCCGGTCGCGGGGTTGATGACGGGCAGCGGATCTCCGCTTCCGTCGGTACGGCGCACACCACCGATGACATGGGCCGGCTCGATACCGAGCAGGCTTCCCGGGGTGAAGATCGAACGGTGGTCCACGCGACTTCCTTCCTCGGCGTCGCCGGTGCGGTGCGACCCCGATGTCTCAACGATCCGATCCTGAAGAGAACCGGTTTTCCACCTTACCTGAGCGCGGTCCTGATGACAACCTCCCTATGCTATGGGGAGTCCGGCCCCGCGTGGACCGGGCCGTTTCGACCGAGCTAGGACCAGCAATGAGAACGAGCACCACCCCAGGCGCGTCGGCTGAGGAGACCGGTTCCCCGGTCGTCCGCGGGCGGGCGCGACTGATCGACGTAGCCGAGCGCAGTGGTGTCACCAAGTCGATCGTTTCCCGGATCATGAACGACGACGAGACTCTGCGGATCCGTCCGGAGACCCGAGATCGCGTCAAGGCCGTCGCGGAAGAGCTCGGCTACCGGCCGCACGCGGGCGCGCGAGCGCTGTCGGTTTCGCGTACGGGGGCGTTCGCGCTGCTGATTCCGGACCTGACGAACTCGGTGTACGCCGCCATCATGCGGGGCGCGTTCCGGCGTGCGCGAGAACGAGGGTACTTCCTCTTGATCGCCGAGGACACGCCCGAGTCGCCGGCAGGCCCCGACGACTACGCCGACCTCGTCGTGTCCGGTCGCGTGGACGGGTTGCTCGTGGCCTCCGCGAGGCCGGGTAGCCCCCTGGTCGAGCGTCTCATGGACGACCCCGGATCGATCGCACACGTCTACGTCAACCGAGAAGTCGAGGGGTCCGGGCGCAATATCGGCCTCGACATGTACGGCGCGAGCGCGCTCGCCGTCGACTACCTCGCAGGTCGCGGACACGCCGACATCGGCATCACCGCAGGTCCGGTCGACCTGCATCCGGCGCGATCACGTCTGGCCGGGTTCGTCGACCGGATGACGGAGAAGGGGCTCGACGCCTCACGGATCGAGCACGGCGACTTCACGGAGCGCGGCGGGTTCGATGCCGCCACGGCGCTGCTCCAGGCCCACCCCCAACTGACGGCGATATACGCGTCGACCTTCGGTCAGGCCGTCGGCGCGCTCAAGGCTGCCCGGCAGCACGGCCTTCGCGTTCCCGAAGACCTGTCGGTCATCGGCTACGACGATCTCGCCGTCGCCGACTACCTGGACCCGCCGCTGACGACTGTCGCGATGCCGCTCGACGCCCTTGGCGTCGCGGCGGTCGATGCCCTGGTCGAGCAATTGGCGACCCAGACGCCGACGGGTGTACGAGTGCCGGACGATTGCAGGATCGTCGAGCGGGAGTCGGTTGCGGCCCCGCGGGCGAGCGTCCGCTGACCACGGCCCGGGTTACGGGCACGGCATCCGCGTCCGTTCCGACCCGAGGCTTGCGCTCAGCCAGACTTCGTGTCTACACTCTGGAAAACCGGTTCTCTGATCGGCCGGAGAAGCACCACCATCTGTGTTCTGGCAATGACGCACCGAAAGGGATTGCAATGACGAAATCAGCTTTCGATTCTCGCGGGATCTCACGGCGAGGGTTCCTCGTCGGGGGCTTGGGCGCGGCGAGCATCGCGATGCTCGCGGCCTGCTCGCCGGGCGGGGGAGGCGGTGCTGCGGGCGGAGGAGGCTCCAACGCGCTTCCGTTCTGGGACATGCCGTGGGGCTCGCCTGGCCAGGCCTACATCGACGCCGGCAAGTCGATCACGAGCAGCTTCACGCCTGCCAGCGGCAACCCTGGGGCCACCTACCAGTCGATCCCGTGGAACAACTGGCTGCAGACATTCAGCTCGGCGGTCGCCGCCGGCACCGGCCCCGCCGTCAGCACCGGCGGCGCCTTCCAGTCGCTGCAGTACTACGTGCAGGACGCCATCCACCCCGCCGACGGCGTGCTGAAGAAGCTCGAGACTGCCGGAAAGCTGGGCGAATTCCTCCCCGGCACGATCGACCAGTTCGCGTATGACGGCGTATACACGGCGCTGCCGTGGAATGTGGACGCCCGCATGTTCTGGTACCGCAAGTCGCTGCTCGAGGCGGCCGGCGTCGACGTGCCCACCACGTGGGATGAGCTGCACAAGGCCGGTCTGGCCCTGAAGAAGAACGGCGTGTACGGCATGATCGCGTCGGGCGGCGGCGGCGGAAACGCATACCAGACGATGTTGTCGGTCGTCTTCAACAACGAGGGTGGGCTGTTCAACTCGGCCGGAGAGCCCGACACCATGACCGACCGCAACCTCGAGGCCGTCGAATTCATGCGGATGCTCAGCATCGACGGCATCTTCGACCCGGGCAGCGTGAGCTACTCGACGGCGAACGTGAACGAGCAGTTCATCGCCGGCAAGGCGGCGATGTCCATCCTCCCGCCCGACCTCGATCAGTCGCTCGAGGATCCCGAGCTGGCGGCGGACACGCTCATCGGCAGCCCCCTCGCGAGCCCCAACGGCACCTACGGCACCCAGGCGTACACGAGCGACCTGATGATGTACACCGGTCGGGGCGACTGGGACATGGAGGCGGTGGAGGACTTCGTCGTCTACTACCTGGGCGCGATGGAGGAGTACTGGAAGCTCGGCGTCCTCAACAAGATCCCGGTGCTGCAGAGCACCGTCGACCTGCCCGAGGTGCAGGAGAACGCGAACCTCATGAAGGCGATCGAGGAGTGGCTGCCTGTGGGTCGCCCGCTGTTCTCGAATGCGGACCAGGCGTTCCCCGAGATCAACGCGATCGACGGTGGCCAGGCCATCACGACCTGGGCACAGGAGGTCATCCAGGCCCAGAAGTCCGCTGAAGAGATCATGCAGACGCTGCAGAACGAGATCGAGAAGGTCATGTAGTCAGCGCCGATGGCGAACACCGGACGCGACAGGCAGGCAGAGATGACAACGACCGAACGGCTGGTCACCGAACGACCGGAACGGCGGACGACCGCTCCGCGCGGGCGGGGGGCGTCGGGGGCGCGCCGATCGCTCGCGCCGGGACGCAACGCCACGATGGCAGGGCTGCTGGCGCCGTCGATCATCCTTCTCGTCGCGATCAACGCCTACCCTCTCGTGTTCGCCATCGGCCAGTCGCTGCACGACGGCGGCATCACGGGCGCTGGGGACTTCGTCGGGCTCGAGAACTACGCGACCGCGCTCCAGGATCCTGCGTTCTGGAACGCGGCGTGGTTCACGCTGATCTTCACCGTGGCATCCGTCGGGATCAGCTGGGTGATCGGAATGACGTTCGCGCTCGTGCTGCGCAGCGACTTTCCCGGTCGTTCGATGTTCCGAGTGCTCCTCCTGCTGCCGTGGGTCGTGCCGGTCGTGGTCGCCACGACGAGCTGGAACTTCCTGCTCGCGACGCCGAGCAGCCCGATACCGACCTTGTTTCGCACCTTGGGGTTCGGCGACGTGCAGTTCCTCGCAGATCCGACGTGGGCCATGGTCACCGTCATCGTCTTCAAGATCTGGGGCAGTTTTCCGTTCATGATGCTGATGATGAACGCCGCGCTTCAATCCGTCGATCACAGCGTGGAGGAGGCGGCGCTCATCGACGGTGCCACGTGGTGGCAGAAGTTGCGGCACGTGATCCTCCCGATCATCGCAAGGCCGATCTACATCAGCTGGGTGTTGGCCGCGATCTTCACGGTGAACGACTTCCCGACCATCTACCTGCTCACCGGCGGCGGTCCGGTCGGCGCAACGAACACACTCGTCGTGTTCGCGTACCGGCTCGTGTTCCAAGACTTCCGCACGGGCTACGGCGTAGCCGTCGCCTTCCTGATCACGATCGTGATCGTCGCCGTGTCCGTGTTCTTCTTCCGGCGCATCAACCGCGCTGCCATGGCGAATTGATCTGAGGACGCGACCATGAGTGCAACCCAAGCGATCGTCAGCAATCCCGGCGGCTCATCTCGGCGAGGCGAGCCTGTCTCCCGACACGAGCGGCGCCGACGGGTGCGCGGCTGGATCACCTTCGCGGTGATGTCCGTCGTGACCCTCATCCTTCTGGCACCGATCTTCAACATCGTCATCTTGTCTTTCCAGGGACCTCAGACACTCTCGGGTGACCCCGTCTGGACAGTCGACAACTTCGTCGAGATCTTCACGCAGACACCCGTGCTGACCTACTTGACCAACAGCCTGCTGGTCACTCTCGGGACCACGGTGTTCGGCGTCGTGATCGGTGCGCTTGCCGGCTACCCGCTGTCCCGGTTGAGGAACAGGTTCGCGCGCGGATACTCGCTGACCCTGTTCGTTGTGCAGGGGCTGCCGGTGATCGTGATCGTCATCCCCCTGTTCGTGGTCTTCGCGGCCATCGGCCTGGCCGACACCTTGTCGGGGGTGGCGATCATCTTCATCGCCGGCAGCATGGCGGTCACGTGCTGGATGATGGCCTCCTACTACGACAGCATCCCGTACGAACTCGAAGAAGCGGCCTGGGTCGACGGGGCGAGTGTCTTCGGCGCCTTCGTCCGCATCGTGCTGCGCAACTCGTACCCGGGCATCCTGTCCGCGGCGATCTTCAGCTTTCTCGTGGCATGGAACGACTATCTCGTCGCCGTCGTCTTCTTGCGCAGCGAGTCCAACTTCACCTTGCCGATCGGACTGCAGTACTTCTTCCAGCAGAACTCCACCGACTGGGGCCCGGTCATGGCGATGAGCGTCGTCATGCTGCTCCCGCCGGTCATCATCTTCGCGACCCTCAACCGATACTTCTCCATCGGGGGCATCGGTGGGGCGATCAAGTAGCACGGAAAGGCACGACACACATGTCCGACATCGCGCTCAGCGCCGCCACCCGACGCGCAGCCGCGTACTCACCCGATCCGACGTGGTTCTGCGATTTCGTCGAGGAGGACATCTCAGGCCTGATTCCCGAGCCGGGGGTTCACAGGCGCGATCCCTCCAGCGTTCTCCTGATCGACGGGACCTACCACGTCTGGTACACCAAGTCGACGGGTGATGCTGTGGGCTTCGGCAGCGCCGATCCGATGGCGAAGGTCTTCCCGTGGGACTGGTCCGAGGTGTGGCACGCCACCAGCGTCGACGGGAACCACTGGGTCGAACAGGAGCGGTCTGTGGGCGTCGGCGAACCCGGCTCCTTCGACGATCGCAGTGTCTTCACGCCGGAGATCCTGCTGCATGACGGTCGCTACTATCTCGTCTACCAAGTGGTCCAGTCTCCCTATCGGCTGCGCAGCTTCGAGTCGATCGCCATGGCGTGGGCAGACGATCCGGCAGGTCCGTGGACAAAGGTCCACGCCCCCCTGCTCACCCCGGCCGCCAATGGCGAGTGGGCAGGAGAGGACGACGACCGGCTCGCGGTCCACTCCCAGGGAGACTTCGACAGTCACAAGGTGCATGACCCGCTGCTCCTGCCCCTGAACGGGCGCTTCTACCTCTACTACAAGGGGGAGCAGATGGGTGAGCGCTTCACCTCGGGGGGGCGCTCCACCAGATGGGGAGTCGCGATCGCCGACGACATCGACGGGCCCTACACGCGCTCGCCGCTCAATCCGATCACCAACAGCGGACACGAGACGTGCCTGTGGCTGCACGATCGAGGGGTCGCCGCGATGCTCACCACGGACGGTCCCGAGCGGAACACACTGCAGTACGCCGCCGACGGAGAGAACTTCGAGATCCAGGCCTACGTGCCCAACCCGCCGATCGCCGCCGGTCCCCTGCGCCGGGCCGAGCCCACACGGACCCCGCTGGACGGCCTGCGGTGGGGACTGTGTCACGACGTCAGGGGCGAGTGGGGCTACCTGAAGGCCTTCCGCGCCGACGAGAGCCAGAAGCTGAAGTACGAGCTGAAGGTCAGTCCCGAGATGGGCGAGGCGGCGTTCCTGGCGAAGCTCGCGGACGTCACCGGAGGATCGCACTGATGGCCACGATCGAACGCGTCCGCACCGACCTCTACCGAGTTCCTCTCGCCAACCACCTCACCGACAGCACGCACGGCGTGATGATGGACTTCGAGCTCGTCACCGTCCGTATCGATGACAGTGACGGCGCATCCGGAGTCGGCTACACGTATACGGTCAACCACGGCGGTGCGGCCGTGGCGATGATGATCGAGCGGGATCTGTCCACGTGCCTGCTCGGCGCCGACGCGGATCGCATCGAGCAGCGCTGGCAGGACATGTGGTGGTGCCTGCACTACGCGGGACGCGGCGGGCACCAGACATCCGCGATCTCGGCAGTCGACATCGCACTGTGGGATCTCCTCGGCATGAAGGCCGGCATGCCGCTGTGGAAGCTCTTCGGCGGCTACGACCCGAGAGTCCCGGTGTACGCGGGCGGCATCGACCTCGAATTCCCGACGAACCGTCTGCTCGACCAGGCCGATGGATTCCTTGCCCAGGGCTTCCGTGCGATCAAGATGAAGGTGGGCCGTGCCGATCTCCGTGAGGACGTCGCACGGGTCGCGGCGATGCGCGAGCATCTCGGCGATGGGTTCCCTCTGATGGTCGACGCGAACATGAAGTGGAGCGTCGATGAGGCTCTCCGTGCCGCGAGGGCGTTCCTGCCGTTCGATCTCACATGGATCGAGGAGCCCACGATCCCCGATGATCTGGCAGGGAACGCGCGCATCGTGGCGCACGGTCAGCATGCCATCGCAGCCGGCGAGAACCTTCACACGATCTACGACTTCGCCCAGGCGATCGATCGGGGGGCTCTCACCCTCCCCGAACCCGACGTGAGCAACATCGGGGGCTACAGCGGGTTCCGTAAGGTGGCGGCTCTCGCCGAGGCGCACAATCTGCGACTCACCTCGCATGGCGTCCACGACCTGACCATTCATTCGCTGGCTGCCGCCCCGCACCGCACGTACATGGAGGCGCACGGGTTCGGTCTCGACGACTACATCACCGAGCCGATGCGCATCGTCGACGGTTTCGCGACGGCGTCCGACCGACCCGGCCACGGGGTGGAGCTCGACTTCCACGGACTCACAGCGCTCGACGCCGCATAGCCCGCCGGGCCGGCAGCCCGCACACACTCACCGCCACCGCCTCCGCCTTGACGAGCGCGGCGGTCCTTGCGACATCACTCTGAAGGAGAAGCATGCTTCCTGTCGTCGGCGCGTTCCGCCCTTGGGCAGACGCCACCCAGACAGCGATCGGCCGGTTGCCGATGACAACCCGAGGGCTCGATCCGACCGACACCCGGCTCGACGGGGCGTGGCGTTTCCGTCTCTTCGAGCGTCCGGATGAGATCTCGGATGACGCGGTCGTCGGATCCGCCGCAGGCGATGAATGGATGACCGTCGAGGTGCCGGGGAACTGGTCGTTGCAGGAAGGCGTCGGGGACACCCCGCACTACACGAATGTGGAGATGCCGTTCGAGGGGCCACCGCCGACATTGCCCGAACGGAACGCGACCGGAGTGTACCGCCGAGCGTTCTCGGCGCCGAGGCGTGCACCGGGGGATCGGGTGCTCCTGTCCGTGGGCGGCGCGGACAGTGTTCACATCGTCTATGTCAACGGCGAGTTCATCGGCTACGGCACCGACGCCCGCCTGGAGAGCGTCTATGACGTGTCGCACGCCATCCGCGACGGTGAGAACGATCTGGCGATCGTCGTCGTGCGGTTCAGCGCGCACAGCCACGTCGAGGACCAGGACGGATGGTGGATGGCGGGGCTGCATCGCCCGGTGGGATTGATGGTGCGGCCGCCGTCATCCTTGACGGATGTGCGGCTGGGCGCGGATTGGGATCCGTCGGCCGAGCGCGGTTCGCTGAGCGTGCGTGCTGAGGTGTCATTGGAGGCACTGGACGAGGGGTGGTCCGTGCGCGCGTCTCTGACCGATGGCGCAGGCGTCTCCGTCGCGGACGCGATGTCGTCGGTGGATGTCGGGCACACCGACACCTACCGGTTCACGGGGTTCGCGGCGGAGATCGACTCGGGTGATCTCGGCGTGGAACCGTGGAGTGCGGAGTCGCCGGTGCTGTACAGGTGCCGGATCGAACTGCTGAACCCCGAAGGCGTCGTCGTGGACTCGACGTCGCAGCGGGTGGGCTTCCGTCGGGTGGAGGTCGTCGGCCCCGATCTGCTGGTGAACGGGCGACGCGTGTGGATCCACGGAGTGAACCGGCATGACCATCACCCGGAGCGGGGCGCGGCGGTGTCGGTGGCGGACATGCGCGCGGATCTGATGCAGATGCGCCGTCACAACATCACCGCGGTGCGGACGTCGCACTACCCGAATCGCCCGGAGTTCCTCGATCTGTGCGACGAGCTCGGCTTCTACGTGGTGGATGAAGCGAACATCGAGTCGCATGCCCACAACTGGCATGTCTGCGACATGCCGGAGTACCGGGAAGCCTGGGTCGAGCGCGTTGCGCGGATGGTCCAGCGCGATCGCAATCATCCGAGCGTGATCATGTGGAGCCTTGGAAACGAGTCGGGCTACGGGGCGAACCATGACGCGGCTGCAGGGTGGGTTCGCCGTGCGGACCCGTCGCGGCCGCTGCACTACGAGGACGCAATCCGCACGCAGGGATGGATCGACGGCGGCCGGCACGCAACGCATGTCGTGTGCCCGATGTACCCCACGGTCCCCGAGGTCGCGGACTACGGGCGCGCCGTCGCGGAGGGGCGGGCGGACCGGCCGTTCATCATGTGCGAGTACAGCCACGCGATGGGCAATGCGAACGGTTCGCTCGCGGACTACTGGGATGTGATCCATGCCTGGCCAGGGTTGCAGGGCGGCTTCATCTGGGAGTGGAAGGATCACGGGGTGCGCCATCCGGAGGCCGGCGATGACCGGCTGCACTACGGCGGCATGTTCGGGGAGTCCCCGCACGATGGGAACTTCATCGCGGACGGCCTGGTGTCAGCGGACCTGGAACCCCACCCCGGTCTGGCCGAGGTCGCGTGGGTGTATCGCGATGTCGCGACCCGGGTCGAGGGTGACCGTGTGGTGGTGGAGAACCGTCGCTCGTTCGCCGGGCTCGGCGATCTCCGTGCACGGTGGACGATGACGGCGCGCGACACGGTCACGTCGGGTGACCTGGACGTCGGGGAAGTGCCGCCTGGGCAGAGCCGGGAGGTTCCGTTGCCGGTCAACGTCCCGGTGGATCGACTGGGGGTGTTCACGGTGAGCTGGGAGACGCGCGAAGACTCCTGGTTCGCGCCCGCGGGCCATGTGGTCGCGTGGGACCAGCACGTCGCCGACCTCTCACTCGCGGACGATCCAGCGACGGTCGGCTCGGCGCCGGTCACGTCTACCGCTTCCGGTGTGGTGGCCGGCCCTGACCCCCAGCTCTGGCGTGCAGCGGTCGACAACGACGGATTCAAGTTGATGCTGGAGCGAGCAGCGCGGGAGTCCAAGGGATCGCAGCGCCTGCATCGGTGGCTGAGTCAGGGCATCCCCACCAGCGAGCCCTCACAGCTCATCGGCTATCAGCGCGAGACAGTGGGCGACATCGAGCGCCACGTGTTCGACGTACCTGCGTCCCTCGAGGGCCTACCTCGGGTCGGAGTCCGGTATGTGATCGATCCTCGGTTCACCCGGATGCGCTGGTTCGGGCGCGGGCCGGGGGAGAACTACCCCGATCGGAACCGAGGCGCCATGGTGGGGATCTGGGAATCGGGGATCGATCAGCTGCCCTACCTCATTCCCCAGGAGTACGGGCTCCGCACCGACACGCGATGGGCCGAGCTGCACGACCCCGACACCGGGGATCGGATCCGCGTGGAGGCACTCGACCAGCCGTTCTCGTTCTCCGCCATCCGCCATACCGCCGAAGATCTCTACGACGCCACCCATGCCGCCGATCTGCGTGAGAATCCCTGCCTGATCCTCAGTCTCGATGCCGCGCACCGTGGCCTCGGAAACGGAGCCTGCGGACCCGACGTCGACGCGCGATACGAGATCCAGCCCGGGCGTCACACGCTCGTCTACAGGGTCACCACACGACGAGCCGCCGACAGGCGGTGAGTCCCGCGCGGACCGCGAGTGCTCTCAGGTCCCGCGAACTGTGCTCGCAAAAGATATCTGATAGGTTTCGTGAAACCGGTTTAACGATGAACAGGAAGGGTGCACGATGACGACACACGCCCCTGCGCACACGGGTCATGTCGTGCGCAACAGGATCCGTCGGTCACAGGCTCGGGCAGGTCTCGGATTCCTCGCGCCCTTCCTGATCGTCTTCACGCTGGTGTTCATCGCTCCGCTGCTCTACTCGGTGTATCTGAGCTTGTTCAAGACGCAGCTCATCGGAGGAACCGCCTTCGTCGGACTCGAGAACTACGCGCGTGCACTGGGCGACGAGAAGTTCTGGAGCGGCCTGGTCCGCGTCTTCCTGGTGCTGCTGATCCAGGTTCCGATCATGCTTGCCGTCGCGGTCCTGGCCGCGCTCGCGATCGACAGCGGACGGCTGGCCGGATCGCGGTTCTTCCGCATCGGGATCTTCCTGCCCTACGCGGTACCCGGGGTGGTTGCGGTGTTGATGTGGGGGTTCATCTACAGCGAGCGGTACGGCCTGACCGGCAACGTCAACGCGATGATCGGCGCCCAACTGCTCGACCCGTTGTCGCAGGAGTGGATTCTGGTGGCGATCGGCAACATCCTCACGTGGGAGTTCGTCGGCTACAACATGATCATCTTCTACTCCGCCCTGCGGACCATCCCGACCGAGCTCTATGAGGCCGCCGCCATCGATGGCGCGGGGGCCGTTCGTGTGGCGTGGAGCATCAAGCTGCCCGCGCTGCGGGGCGCACTGGTGATCGCGACGATCTTCTCGATCATCGGCAGCTTCCAGTTGTTCAACGAGCCGAACATCCTGCAGACGCTCGTACCCACGCTCATCTCGACCTTCTTCACACCGAACATGTATGCCTACAACCTCAGCTTCGTAGGCCAGCAGTTCAACTACGCCGCGACCGTCGCGATCATCATGGGCGTGATCACGGCGGTGATCGCCTACGCCGTGCAATTGCGGGGCGCGAAGGAGGCGCTGCGGTCATGACGGTGTCGGTGAATACGCAATCGACCCGGGCGATCGTCACCCGGGCCGCCGACCGCGCATCGCGGCGACGCGGTGGCGCACCGCGATCGCGATCGTCGTTCATCCTGACGCTGGCCATGGGTCTGATGATCGTCTATTCGCTCTTGCCGCTCGTATGGCTGCTGATCAGCTCGACGAAGACGCAGGAGGAGCTGATCACATCGTTCGGACTGTGGTTCTCGGGGCCGTTCGCGTTCTTCGACAACATCGTGGCCACGCTGACCTACAACGACGGCATCTTCGTGCAGTGGTTCGCGAACACCGTGCTGTACGTGGTGGTCGGCGCCGGCGGCGCGACGATCCTGGCCACCCTGGGTGGATACGGTCTGGCCAAGTTCGCGTTCCCGGGCAAGAGGGCGATCTTCGCCGTCATCCTGGGGGCGATCGCCGTGCCCGGCACGGCCCTGGCCGTTCCCACCTTCCTGATGTTCAGCGAGATGGGGCTCACGAACACCATCTGGGCGGTCATCATCCCGTCGCTCATCTCACCGTTCGGGCTCTACCTCATCTGGGTGTACGCGGCCGACTCGATTCCCACCGAGATCCTCGAAGCGGCACGCGTCGACGGCGCCGGTGAATTGCGCACGTTCCTCACGATCTCAGTGCGGATGCTGGTGCCCGGCATCGTCACCGTGGCGCTGTTCGCGGTCGTCGCCACGTGGAACAACTACTTCCTGCCGCTCATCATGCTCAGCGACCCCGCGCTGTTCCCCTTGACCATCGGCCTGCAGCAGTGGAACGCGCAGGGTGTGGGCTCGGGGGCAGACCCGATCTTCAACCTCGTCATCACGGGGTCGCTACTGACCATCGCGCCCATCATCGCGGCGTTCCTGTTCCTCCAGCGCTATTGGCAATCGGACCTTGGCGCGGGCGGGGTCAAGCAGTGAAGAGGGATCACTGCCTGTCCGCACCACAGCATTCCCTCCCGACGAAAGGACACAAGACGATGCGAGGACGCATGCGGAGAGCAACGCGAGCGCTGAGCACGATGGCGGCGGCAGCGCTGGCAGTGGGTGGGCTCGCGGCCTGCAGCTCCAACGGAGACGGCGACACCGTGGATGCCGGTTCCCCGGGGGACATCTCCCAGCTCGATGCCGCTCTCGAAGAAGGCGGGTCGATCACCTATTGGGGCTGGGCACCGTGGACACAGGACCAGATCGACGCCTTCGAGGCGGAGTACCCCAATGTGACAGTCGACTTCGTGAACACGACGTCAGCCAGCGATCACAACGTCAAGCTGCAGAATGCGATCCAGGCCGGCAACGGCGCGCCTGATGCCGTTCAGCTCGAGTATCAGTCGTTCCCGCAGTTCACGCTGCCTGGCGCCCTCGCCGATCTGTCTTCGCTGGGGATGGACGCACTCGAGGACCAGTTCACCCCGTCCACGTGGAGCCAGGTCTCCGAGAACGGGGTTCTGCGGGGTCTTCCGCAGGACTCGGGTCCGATGGCGATGTTCTACAACGCCCGCGTCTTCGAGGAGCAGGGGCTGGAGGTTCCCGCGACGTGGGACGACTATGTCGCCGCGGCCGAGGTGCTCAAGGCGAGTGGTTCGTTCATCACGAACGACGACGGTGGCTACTCCGGACTGGGTCTCGGAATGATCTGGCAGGCCGGTGGGCGGCCCTTCTCGGCCGATGGCGAGAACGTCAGCATCGACCTCCAGGATGAGGGCTCCGTCAGGTGGGCCGACATGTGGACCGAGCTGCTGCAGAGCGACTCGCTGGCGATGATCCCCGGCGGCACCGAAGAGTGGGGCAAGTCACTCGGTGACGGCACGATCGCCACCGTGGTGGCGGGCGGGTGGTTCGCCGGCCTTCTCGCGGGGGCGGCTCCCGACGGGGCGGGCGACTGGCGCGTCGCACCGATGCCGACGTACGACGGTGGTGAACCCGTCAGCGCGGAGCAGGGCGGAAGCGGGCAGGCGGTTCTCGAGTCCAGCGAGAACAAGGCGCTCGCCGCGGCGTTCCTGCGGTGGCTCAACACCAGCGAGACGTCCGTCGGCATCGTCATGGACTCCGGCGGATTCCCGACCACGCGTGCACAGCTCGAAGACCCCGGATTCCTCGAGGTGGAGTCCGAGTACTTCGGCGGGCAGAAGGTCAACGAGGTGCTCGCGGCTGCCGCTGAGAGCGTCCCGGCCGGGTGGCAGTACCTGCCGTGGCAGGCCTACGCGAACTCGATCTACGCCGATACGGTCGGGCAGGTCTTCCTCGAAGGTGGCGACATCAACGACGGGCTGATCGCCTGGCAGGACGAGAACGTCGCGTACGGCAACGACCAGGGGTTCAGCGTCAACGAGTGATGTGGTGACAACCCGAACCGGGCGGCGCGATGATCGCGCCGCCCGGTTTCGTGGTTCGGATGAGCACGGGCGCCGAACGTCACCCGAGACGCTCGAAGCGGAAGGAGAAGGTGCGTGCGCCGGGCCAGAGGGCGTGGCGGGGCTCGACGTCCGGCCCGCACGCACGGGATCCGAGACCGTGCACGGCGTCGTCGAGGTACAGGTGGTTCCGCGTCGAGGATGGAAGCTCGAACGGGTGGGTCGCGACATCCAGCTCGTGCGCCGACCAGCGTGAGTACACGAATCCGGGCAGGTCCGCTGTGCGGCGGGGGCCCGTTCGCACCCGCAGCCCGTGACCCGCATCGTCGGTGATGTCGACTCGCCGCAGGTTGCTGCGGTGTCCCGATTCCTGGGGTCGCGCATGCATCGTGTTGAGGACATCGATGTGGCGCTCATGTACACCGATCCAAGCCCCTTCGGCCATGTCGGGGTACGACTCGTGCGGGCCGGCCCCTACCCACGAGACATTGTCGAGAGCGGCCGGAAGGGTGAGATGCACTCCGACGCGCGGCCAGCTCGAGTCCCAGCCGGCGTCGGGCAGGATGTCGACGACGAGCAGCGGTGACGGGGCCTCGAGGTCGAGCCACTCGTAGGCGACCCGCAGCTGGCGCGCCTTGTCGGCGGCTCCCACCACCGACTCGATCCGCACGGCGTCGGTCGAACGGCTCACCGACGTCACGCGATGGCGCAGCCGATTCAGGCCGCGATCGCGCCAGCGCTTCTCGGACGGCTCGCCGGGAATCCGTCCCAGGCCGCGAAGGGTGGACTCGGGGGCGCCGAGCTCGAACGAACCCGCTCCCTTGCCGCGATCGTTGTCGGTCGGCGCACGCCACAGTTCCACGCGGGGCCCTTCGACGGGAAAGCCCAGCAGCTCGACGAGGCCGCCGGTCGACGCGTCGAACGTGGCCGCGGTGAAGGACAGATCATCGCCGGTTCGGACGACTGTCGGGAATGAGTTGGGAGAGGGAAGGGGCGGACGCGTCGGCACGGAGCGCTGGGCCCGCGAGACGACGTGCCCCGCACATGCCCACGCGGTGTCGGATCGCAGCGCCGCGGTCATGGACAGCCATGCATCGTCGGCTCCGGAGGCAGCCTCGGCGATACGGGCGGGGATGGCGAACGCGGATGTCTCCCCCGGCGGGACATCGATCGTGACCTCTTCGGCGGCCAGAGTGCCCTCCGCCGACTCGGCCGACACCGTGAACACGTAGGGTGCCGTCGACAGCGAGTGGGCCCTGTTGCGAACCTCGATGGTCTCACCGGCGAAGGCGAATCGAACGGGCGCCGAGATCGCGGCGAACTCCACCAGCCCGGCCGTGGGCGTGCCGTCGGACAGCACCAGACCGTCGATGACGAAGTTGCCGTCATGCACCTCTTCGCCGAAGTCTCCGCCGTAGGCGAAGTGTCGGCCGCCGTCGATGGGCTCGACCTCGAGTCCATGATCGCGCCACTCCCAGATGAACCCGCCGTGCAGGCGCGAGTGGGCGTCGACGACCTCGTCGTACCAGTCGAGGCCGCCCGGTCCGGTGCCCAGCGCTGCACCGTACTCGCACATGAGCATCGGTCGCGTGCGCACGCGCGCGGCCTCTGCCGGGGCGCAGCCGAAGATGTCCCCCTCTTCGGCTGCGATGGTCTCGAGTTCGTGCGGGGTCGGGTACATGCGTGAGTAGACATCGGTGTAGGCGCCCGTGTAGTCGCCCTCATAGTGCACGGGACGGCTCGGATCGCGCCGTGCCGTCCAGCTCGACATCGCGGCGAGGTTCTGTCCCGTACCGGATTCGTTGCCGAGCGACCAGAGGATGATCGACGGGTGGTTCTTGTCGCGTTCGACAGTCCGCTCCATGCGATCGAGGTAGGCCGCGCGCCACGCCGGGTCGTCGCTCGGGTTGCCGACCCAGTCGACGAAGAAGAAGGCGTGGGTCTCGAGGTCGCACTCCAGGATGACCCACAGGCCGAGCTCGTCACACAGGTCCAGGGTGCGCGGATGCGGCGGGTAGTGACTGGTCCGGATCGCGTTCACATTGTGTCGCTTCATCGTCAGCAGATCTGCACGCACTGCCTCCTCGTCGAAGACACGACCGAGACGATGGTGGAATTCGTGGCGGTTGACCCCGCGGAAGGTGAGGGGGCGCCCGTTGACGAGCATCCGATCTCCATCGATGCGGACCGTTCGGAAGCCGGTGCGCAGGAGCATCGTCTCGCCCGCCGAGGCCACGATCGCCTCGTACAGGCGCGGTGACTCCGCAGACCACGGATCGACCTGCCCGACGTCGAACGACGGTGCCGCCTCGAGTGCAGCGCGGTCGCTGAAGACCGACTCGACGTCGAGTTCGGGAATGCGCACGGTGACCGGGAAGGCATCGTCCTCGGCGTCCAGTCTCACGGTGACCCGACCGTGACCACTGTCGTCGTCGAAATCGGACTGCAGCCAGACATCGTCGACGCTTCCGACCGGGCGTGCCAGCAGGGTCACATCGCGGAAGATGCCGGGCAGCCACCACTGGTCCTGGTCTTCGAGGTACGTGCCCGGCGACCACTGGTGCACGCGAACGGCCAGCACATTGCGACCGTCGTGCAGCATCTCGGTGACGTCGAACTCGCGCACGAGGCGGCTGCCGATGCTCCCTCCGACCTCCTGCCCGTTGAGCCACACGCGGAACGCGGACTCTACGCCGTCGAACCGCAGCAGCGTGCGCGCGCCGTCCCACTCTGAAAGGACGAAGTCACGTCGGTAGTCTCCGGTCGGGTTCTCGTCCGGAACGTGGGGAGGATCCAGCGGAATGGGCAGCTGGATGTTGGTGTAGATGGGGTTGCCGCGGTCGCCGCCCGAGGGGAGCACCCAATGGGACGGCACCGCGATCTCGCCCGCCGCCGGCGGTGCAGCCTCGGGATCGATGAAGTCGAGGGGTGCGTCGGCGCGAGGCGACAGGCGGAACCACCACGTCCCCGCCAGGTCGACCGCGGCGGCATCGGTCTGCACGCGAGCGCGTGCGCGCGAGATCCGTCCGTAGCCGGGCGCTGTCGTGTCGAGGACGGATGGTGGGAGGTCTGCTGTGGTGGGCACGGGGACTCTCTCTCAGTGAACCGGTTTCTTGCGGACGAAGCGCGGCTGGTCGTCCGAGCTGTACGGCGGTCCGGTCAGGCGGGCGGTGCTGTGCGGCTGAGGTGCGATTGCAGGTCGCGGGCCGTGCGCTCCAGGTGGCGCTTCATGGCTCGCTCGGCGCCGAGCGCATCGCCCTTGGCGACGAGCTCGAAGATCCGGCGGTGCTCGCGCACCGCGTCGTCGATGTCGCCGCCCGCGGCCATGAATCCGGCGAAGCTCTGGGTGAAGCTGTGGTGCAGCGAGGACGCAAGGCTCTCGAGCAGAAGCGAGAGCATGCGGTTGCCGCTGGCCATCGCAAGCGCCTCGTGAAAAGCGACGTCCGCGGTGTTGTACCGCGCGACGGACTCGTCGGTGCCATCGAGCGCGTCCGCCGCGCGCTGCATCTGGTCCAGCGCGGCGTCCATCGCGGCAAGCGCGGCGCGGCCGGCGTGCTTTGCGGCCTCGGAGGCGGAGAGCACCTCGAGCGAACGGCGGATGCTGAGCAGTTCGAGCACCGACCGCGAGTCGCGACGGATGGCGACGCTCAGGAACCGCGACATCACCGTGCTGTCGGGCTGTCGAACGGTAGGACGTCGCCCTCGACTGAGTTCGATCAGCCCCTGGCCGGCGAGGACCTTGAGTGCCTCGCGGATGGTGAGTCGACTCACCCCGATCGACTCGGCGAGCGCTGCCTCGGCCGGAAGCTGATCGCCCGCTTCCGCCTGTCCGACGATCAGCTCTTCGAGCTCTCGAAGAGCGATCGCGAGGGCGGTGTCGCCCGGAGGGGCGTCGTCGGCGCCAGCGGTCGGCATGGTGGGGATCGTATCCGCTTTCCGCGGATCCCACCTCGTGCTCGCCGTCGATGCCATGGGATTCACCACTCAGCGAGACTGCCGTCGCGATGGCGCCACACCGGCGCGCGCCAATCGTGTCCGCGCTTGTCGGCGCTGCGCACTGCTCGATCATCGATCTCGATGCCGAGTCCGGGGCCGGTCAGGCGCTCGATCGCGCCGTCGACGACTTCGAACACCGATCCGTCGAGCACGTAGTCGAGCACATCCCAGTCGTCGTTGTAGTGGATGCCTCGGCTCTGCTCCTGAATGAGGAAGTTCGGCGACGCGAAGTCGACCTGCAAGCAGGCGGCCAAGGCGATCGGTCCGAGTGGGCAGTGCGGGGCGAGAGAGATCCCATGCGTCTCCGCCTGTGCCGCGATCCTCCGCATCTCCGAGATGCCGCCGCAGTGCGAGACATCCGGCTGGGCCACGGCGATACCCGCGTCCATCAACGGAACGAAGTCCCAGCGGGAGTAGGCGCGCTCGCCCGTCGCGATCGGAACGGTCGACACCGCGGTGAGGCGGGGCAGGTGTTCGGCGGCGAGCTCGGGCACCACCGGTTCCTCGACGAACAGGGGATTGAGCGGTTCGAGCAGCGGTAGGGTGCGCCGGGCCATCGCCGGCGAGAAGCGTCCGTGGAAGTCGAGGGCGAAGTCGTCGTCGCCCATGGCTTCACGTACTGCGCTTGCTCGGGCGACGACGTCGGACACCTCCCGGGGGGACGGGATCGCGGTGAGCTCTGCGGATCCGTTCATCTTCACGCAGTCGAACCCCTGCTCGCGACGCACGTGCGCCTCGGCTGCGATGTCGTCAGGACGGTCGCCGGCGATCCAGGCGTACACGCGGGCGCGGTCCCGCACCGGCCCGCCGAGAAGCTCGTGGATCGGAACACTCAGCCGCTTGCCGGCGAGATCCCAGAGCGCTTGATCGATGCCGGCCACGGCGCTGGCGAACACGGCGCCGCCCCGATAGAAGCCCGCCCGTGTGAGTTCCTGCCAGATGTCTTCGATGCGGTTGGCGTCGCGTCCGACGAGCGGCTCGGAGAGCTCTTCGACGGCGGCCCGGACTGTGCGCGCGCGGCCTTCCACCACCGGCTCTCCCCAGCCGACGAGGCCGTCATCGGTCTCGACGCGGACGAAGAGCCAGCGCGGGGGCACCAGGAACGTTTCGATGCGGGCGATCTTCATGGCTGCCTCCTCGTAGATGTGGCAAAGGTATCAGATACTCATGCGCACAAGTGAGCGGCAATGCTTCTCTACAGGGCCGATGGGCAACTGAAAGTATCTGATAACTTGGCCTCGGTTGATCCATCCACACGGACGAGAGGACGGCGATGAAATTCCTTCGCGTAGGAGAGCGTGGCCACGAAGTGGACGTGGCCAGCTTCGACGGTCTCGTCGGTCTGGACGTTCGATCGGTGATCGCGGCCGGGGCCGAGCCGGCCACGATCGAAGGGATGCGCCAGATCCGCGCCGCGTTGCTGACGGGTCGCCCCGACATCGACCTGACCTCGACGCGTATCGGCTCTCCGATCGCACAGCCGGGCAAGGTCGTATGTGTCGGCTTGAACTACCGGCAGCACGCGGCGGAAGCGCAGATGCCGATCCCGGAGGAGCCGATCCTGTTCATGAAAGCTCCGTACACCGTGCAGGGACCGAATGACACCGTGATCATCCCGCCGGGGAGCGAGAAGACCGACTACGAAGTCGAGCTCGCCGTGGTCATCGGGCGCCGTGCGGAGTACCTCGCCTCACCCGCGGAGTCCCAGGAGTACATCCTCGGCTACGCGATCTCGAACGATGTCTCGGAGCGCCATTTCCAGCTCGAGCGAGGCGGTCAGTGGGACAAGGGCAAGAACTGCGACACCTTCAATCCTCTTGGTCCGTGGATCGTCAGCGCGGATGAGATCCCCGACCCTCAGGCGCTCGAACTGCGTCTGCGCGTCAACGGCGAGCTTCGGCAGAATTCGTCGACGGCCGACATGATCTTCGACGTCGACCACCTGGTCTGGTACGTGAGCCAGTTCATGACCTTGCTCCCCGGCGACGTCATCAACACGGGGACGCCGCAGGGCGTGGGGTCGGGATTCGCACCCGGAAAGTTCCTCACCGCGGGAGACGTCGTCGAGGTCGAGATCAGCGGCCTCGGCGCACAGCGTCACGCCCTCGCCGAATACTCGCGCGGGGGCGCACGGTGAGCGCGCCCGTCGCCATCGAGCAGTTCCCTCGCGACTATGCCGCCGTCGTGATCGGCGGCGGCGCCGGAATCGGAGAAGCCGCCGCGCGATTGCTGGGAGCGCGCGGCGTCGATGTGACCGTCGCCGATCGCGACGGCGACGCCGCTGAAGCCGTCGCGGCGGCGATAAGGGACGCCGGCGGGGCTGCGGCATCCGAGGTGTGCGACGTGACCGACGAAGTCGCTGTGCGGGGGGCGTTCAACGCGGCGGTGGATCGCTGCGCAGTCGTGCACGCGGTCGTCAACTCCGCCGGCATCCAGGGGCCGCTCGGGCGACCCAGCCACGAGGTGGAGATCGACGAGTTCGAGCGCACCCTCGCCGTGAACCTGACCCCCGGCCTGACGATCGCGCGTGTCGCCGTGCCCCACTTCCTCGAGCAGGGGTACGGACGCATCCTGCACGTCTCGTCGATCGCGGGCAAAGAAGGCAACCCGAACATGATCGGCTATTCCGCCAGCAAGGCGGGCCTCATCGGGCTGGTCAAGGCGCAGGGCAAGGAGTACAGCCGTGCCGGCATCACCGTCAACGCTCTGGCGCCCGCCGTCATCCGCACCCCCTTCCTCGACAGCCAGCCGCAGTCGGTCATCGACTACATGATCGAAAAGATCCCGATGGGTCGAACGGGTGAGCTGAGCGAGGTCGCCGAGATGATCGCGTTCATCGTGTCCCCTGCTGCCGCGTTCACCACCGGATTCGTCTTCGATCTCAGTGGCGGACGGGCGACCTACTGACCATGGGCGACGACCTCCTCGACGAGCGCACCGTCATCGCATATCTCGCGGGAAGAGGTGTCGTCGACGGCGCGCGCGCGAGGGCACGTCGGTTGGGTGGAGGCGTCAGCAACGTGGTCCTGGCCGTTGATGACGGATCGCGCCGGCTGGTTCTGAAGCAGGCGAGGGCGAAGCTCGCCGTCGCGGAGGCCTGGTACGCGCCGAGGACGCGTGTGCTGCGTGAGGCCGAGGGGCTGCGGGTGCTGTCGGGAATCGATCCCGAGGCCGCGCCCCACGTGGTCGATCTCGATCCGGAGGACCTCACCATGACGATCGAGCAGGCTCCGGATGGATGGACAGACTGGAAGAGCCGTCTGATGGCCGGCGACGTGGACGCCGGCATCGCTGCGCGACTGGGGGGAGCGCTCCGGCGCCTTCACAGCGCGACACGCGGTGGAAGCGGACTCAGCGCGGCGTTGGCCGCAGACACCGACACCTTCACGGTGTTGCGGGTCGAGCCCTACCACCGCACGACGGCACGGCGGAACCCTGACCTCGCGCGCCGGATCGCCGCCGTGGCGGACCGGATGAGTGAGACGCGCGAGTGCCTGGTCCACGGAGACTTCTCGCCCAAGAACGTGCTCGTCGGCGACCCGGGCGCGTGGGTGATCGATTTCGAGGTCGCCCACCTGGGCGACCCGAGCTTCGACGTCGCGTTCCTGCAGACCCACCTGCTTCTCAAGGCGATTCACGCGCCGCAGTGGCGCGAACACTATGCGGCCGCGTCCCGAGCATTCATCGACAGCTACACCGCCGGTGCCCCACTCTCCGACGCGGCCCACGTCTCGCAGCAGATCGGTTGCCTGCTGCTGGCGCGAGTCGACGGCAAGTCGCCGGCCGAGTATCTGCGCGCGCACGAGCAGCGGCGCGTGCAGGCACTGGGACGCACGCTGCTCATCGAGGCGCCGGCTGAGCCTGAGGCCGCATGGACACTGATGGAACAGGAACGGGAATGACCGACGATCGGATCGCTCGAACGCACGCGTGGGAGGCACTCGACTCGCGCGGGCGCCCCACGGTCGCGTGCACGCTGACCCTGGCGAACGGCGTGGAGGGCCGAGCCGTGGTGCCGTCAGGCGCCTCGACGGGACGCCACGAGGCGCTCGAGCAGCGCGATGGCGGTGAGCGCTACGGGGGATGGGGCGTCTCCGGTGCGGTCCGTGCCGTCAATGAGGAGTACGCGCGGGTCGTCGAGGGCCGTTCGGTCGCCGACCGCGTGGGCATCGACGCCGCCGTGGAAGAGCACGACGGCACCGACAACCTTGGACGACTGGGATCGAATGCCGCGCTCGCCATCTCGCTCGCGGCGACCGTCGCCCATGCGGCATCCGAGCGCACCCCCCTGTGGTCGACGCTGACAGGTCCGCGACCGGCGAGCATACCGATGCCGATGGTGAACATCCTCTCCGGCGGAGCACACGCCGGCCGGGCCGTGGATGTGCAGGATTTCCTCGCCGTTCCCGTCGGTGCCGCATCCTTCACCGAGGGGATCGAACAGGTCGCCCGCGTGCGTGCTGAGTGTGCGCGGCTGCTCGACCAGCGCGGCGGCTGGTCGGCGCTGGTCGCCGATGAGGGCGGGTTGGCGGCCAAGCTCGACAGCAACGAAGCCGTACTCGCCTTGCTTGCAGACGGGATCGACGCGGCGGGCTTCGGCGCCGACGAGATGGCGATTGCGCTCGACATCGCTGCCACGCAGCTCGTCGAGGGCGGCGCGATCGTGCTCGCCGGACAGGGCGAGCGGCTCGGCGTCGCCGAGTGGCTCGACCTGGTCGCCGGGTGGACCGAGCGCTATCCGATCGTGTCGATCGAGGACGTCGTCGGCGAGGACGACTGGGAAGGGTCGCGGGCCGCGACGGCGCGCCTGCCGCACGTGCAGATGCTCGGGGACGATCACTTCGCGACCAACCTCGACCGCGTTCGGCGCGGCATCGACGAGCGCTCCGCGAATGCCGTTCTCGTGAAGGTGAATCAGGCGGGCTCGGTGTCGCGGGCGGAACGCGTCGTGTTCGAGGCGATCGGCGCCGGCTTCGAGACGGTCGTCAGCGCCCGGTCCGGCGACACGGAAGACTCGTGGCTGGCGGACCTCGCCGTCGGCTGGGGTGCGCGACAGATCAAAGTCGGATCCACGATGCGCAGCGAGCGCACCGCGAAGTGGAACCGTCTGCTCGAACTCGAGAGCGTCGGTGACCTGCCGTTCGCGGGTCGCGAGGCACTGGCGGGGCAGCGGTCGGCTGAGCAAGGCTGAGGGCGGAGGAGAAGACATGGACGTTGCAGAGTCGATCGGCGCCGGCCCGTCAGGGCGGCTGTGGGAGGGCAAGACGGCCATCGTCACCGGCGGCGCCTACGGGATCGGCGCGGCGATCGCCGCGCAGGGGGTCGCAGACGGCGGTCAGGTCTGGATCTTCGACGTCGACGATGAGGCGGGGGAGGCCACCGCGCAGCGCATCGGCGACGCGTGTCGGTACCTTCACGTGGACGTGACCGACGAGCAGGCGATCACCGCCGCTGTCGCCGAGATCGTCGCGGCGACCGGACGCGTCGACATCCTGGTCAACAACGCCTGCGGCGACGCGAACGAGGACGCCGTATCGATGAGCGTCGAGCGCTGGGACGCCATCATGCGCCTGAACCTCACCTCGGCGTGGCTCGTCTCGCGCGCCGTTCTGCCGTCGATGCTCGAGGTGGGCGAAGGGAGCATCGTCAACATCGGCTCGCTCCACGCTCGGCTCACCGAAGAGGGTGCGTTCCCCTATGCCGTCGGCAAGGCGGGTCTGGGGGGTCTGACGCGCTCGCTCGCGTTGGAGTGCGGGCCGAAAGGTGTGCGGGTGAACATGGTGTGCCCGGGGTGGACGCGCAGCGAGCGGGTCGAGGCGATGTTCGAACGGGTCGGCTCTGAGCGGGTCGCGGAGATCGAGAACACCCACGCGCTGCGGCGGGTCGCGACCCCGGCCGATATCGCGCCGACGGTGTCGTTCATCGCCTCGGACCGCGCGGCGTTCGTCACCGGAGCGACCTGGGAGGTCGACGGCGGCCTGGGATCGCGCTTTGCCTGAGGGGAATGCGGTGGGCTCGTCGTCCCATCGTGTGCTGAGGCGGTGCGGGGGCGGGAGGTATCGGCTCGGCGAGGGCCCCGTGTGGGACGCCCGCCATGAGCGTGTGCTGTGGGTCGACATCGACGGATGCGCGGCGTGGGCGCGGCCGTGGCCAGACGGCCCGGTGACACTGATCCATCGGGCGGAGAGGGCCGTGTGCGCGATCCTGCCTGCCGACGACGGTGGCCTGGTCATCGTGGAGGCCGACCGACTCGTGCGCCAGGATGAATCCGGTGCAGTGTCGGGAGAGCGAGTCGTCGACCTCGGCGATGCGCGCCGATTCAACGACGCGACCGTCGACCCGCAGGGGAGACTGCTGGTCGGCACACTGAGCCTCACGGGGCGGAGTGAGTCGCAGGAGCTGTTCCGACTCGAGCCCGACGGACGGTTCGCGCGGGTGCGGGAGGGTCTATCGCTGTCGAACGGTCTCGGCTTCTCTCCCGACGGGACGCGCATGTACCACGTCGACACGATGCGACGCCGGATCGACGTGCTCGACGCCACTGACGACGCGCCGATCGCGATCACCGAGTGGACCGTTGAGGGCGGGTATCCCGACGGACTTGCCGTCGACGCGGAGGGGTTCGTCTGGGTCGCGCTGTGGGGAGGTTCGGCGGTGGTCCGGCTCGACCCGAGCGGTCGGGTCGTCGACGGTGTTCCGGTGCCTGCGCCGCACACCACGTCAGTCGCGTTCGTCGGCTCCGCCCTCGATGAGCTTCTCATCACGACGGCGTTCGTTGGCCGGGCGGAGCCGGCAGACGCGGACGGGGGCGTGTACCGGTGCCCGGCCGGGGTGGCGGGGGTCGACGTGCCGGCGTGGAGGACCCAACCGTTGAGCACGATGTCGTAGCGTGAAACGCTCAAACATGCGTAAAGGCGGTCGGGTTCGACGAGAGCATCATGGCCGCTCACCCGCCGTCCGGCTGCGCGGTCTCATCGAGATCTACGAATCGATGAGAGGCTCGCGCAGCTGAGCATCCGTCACGGCCCCTGCCGCTGCCGCGGGCGTGGGACGTCCCAACTCCGCTGAGATCGCGTCCGCCGCGCGCCGGATGCGGGATGCGTGCCGCTCGAGAACGGATACGGGCGCAATCGAGCGGACCGCAGTGACCGAGACCGCGCCGCGCACCTCGTCGCGCAGTCCGAACAGCGGGAAGGCGATGCAGTTGATGTAGTCCTCGCCCTCCGCGTCGTCGATCGCCCACCCCCGGGCCCTGATCCGCGCGAAGTCGGCGCGCAGCCCATCGGCATCGGTGATGGTGCTCGCAGTGAACCGCTCGAAGTCGCACGCGACGATCGCCGTGTCCTGGACGGCCGCGGGGGCGTACGCAAGAGCGGCCTTGGCGACACCGGCGGCATGGGCGTTCGCCTTCGCGCCGACGCGTGAGCGCATCTTCACGGAGCCGAGGCCTTCGATCTTGTCGACGTAGACGATGTCCGATCCGACGAGCTCGGCGACGTGGACGGTGTGGCCCAGTTCGTCGGCGAGGGACTGGATGTGGGGGCGTGCGGCATCGCGAAGGTCGATGCCGTCCAGGGCGCGTTGACCGATCTCGACCAGGTCGAACCCGATCCCCCACCTTCCGTCCGGGAGTCGGCGCACGAAACCCCGGCTCTCCATGCTGTGCAGGAGTCGCACCACTGTCGAGCGGTGCACGTCGAGCATCTCGCTCAGTTGCCGAGGGCCGTCCGGGCGCACCGATAGCGACTGCAGTATGTCCAGAGCGCGCTCCAGTGACGTCGACATCGTCCTCCCTCCCCACCGCCAGTTGCGTTCGCCGTTGGGCACTGGGAACGAGTAGGTGTGCAGCAGGCGCACAGCGTATCAAACATCGGCCGAGGCGCAATGAGTGGGCTCGACTCGAGGGAGAGATCGTGCGAGAATCGATCTAGCTGCACAAGGGTGTGCATGTTACGCACACTAGGAGGAGTGGGAAAGCATGGCCGAGACAGGACGGCTCTATATCGGCGGGCGCCTTCGCGATACCGGCGTGACACGCGAGGTTGTGTCGCCTGCGACGGGCGATGTCGTCGGTCGGCTGGCATGGGGCGGCGCCGATGATGCGCGAGACGCCCTGGTGGCGGCACGGGACGCCCAGCAGATGTGGGCTGCTGCGGGAGGGGACGCACGCGCAGAGTGGATGGACCGGCTCCGTGAGCGGGTAATCGACGCAGAGCGTGAACTGCGAACCGCCGTGGTCGCCGAGACCGGCAAGACCTGGGGGCAGTCCGAAGAGGATTATCAGCTGCTGGTCGACTCTCTATCGTTCTACGCCGCCGCAGCGCGTGATCTCGCTCCCGAACCGCTCGCCGATCGCGCAGGCACGCACACCCACGAACTGCGCAGCGAACCCATCGGTGTCGCCGTTGCTTTCGTCGCCTGGAACTTCCCTCTGCTGAACATCGCCTACAAGCTCGGTCCAGCGATGGCCGCCGGAGCACCGTTGGTGGTCAAACCGTCGGCGAAGACCTCGCTCTCGGCTGCCGTCCTCGGCCGGCTGTGCTCCGAGGTAGGGCTCCCGGCAGGCGTCGTGAACCTCGTATGGGGCGACGACGTCGAGATCGGGGACGCGCTCTCGTCGTCGGAGATCCCCGCGCTGATCACCCTGATCGGCTCGGCCGATACCGCCAAGCACGTGATGCGAGTGGCATCCACTTCGGTCAAGCGCTTCTCGTTCGAGCTCGGCGGCAACGCGCCGGTCATCGTTCTGCCCGATGCCGACCTCGACCGTGCGGCGGACATCGTCGCCACCCTCAAGTTCGCCAACGCCGGACAGGTCTGCGTGGCGCCGAACCGGGTCCTCGTCCATGACGATGTCGCGGACGACCTCGTCGCACGCCTCGTCCATCGTGCACACGACGTGCGCGTCGGAGCGGGCGGCCCGGGCGCGGTCGATATGGGACCTCTGATCGACGAGGCCGCGGCGGACCGCGTGCTGAGCCTCGTCGACGACGCCGTCAGCGCCGGCGCGCGCGTCGTGGCGGGGGGTCGGCGACTGCCGGATGCGCCGACGAACGCCTTCGTTCAGCCGACGGTGATCGTCGATGTGGAGGCGGATATGCGTGTGGCGGCGGAGGAGATCTTCGGGCCCGTCATCGGCGTGCAGCGGTTCAGTGATACGCGCGATGCGATCGATCGCGCCAACGCGACGACGGCCGGCCTGAGCGCCTTCGTCTTCGGGTCGGACGCGAGCGAGATCGCGCGATGCGTCGATGCGCTGCAGTTCGGCGAGGTGCACGTGAACGGCGTCAAGTACGCGATCGAGTTGCCCCACGGTGGGATGAAGCAGTCGGGTTCCAGCTGCGACTGCTCCCTGCGGGCACTCGACGACTACCTGGTGACCAAGCGGGTGTCGCGCCCGGTCTCGAGTCCCGCATGACGGTGCTCTGCGTCGGCGAGACGATGGCGCAGATCGTCCCGATCGACGGCGCGCGGCTGGTCGATGCCGAGACCTTCGCCATGACCGCGGCGGGCGCTGAGTCCAACGTCGCGGTGTCGCTGTCGCGGCTCGGGTCGGCCGCGCGCTGGGCCAGTCGTGTCGGCGATGATCCGGTCGGCACGCGCGTCGTCCAGGCCGTGACGGCCGCGGGTGTCGACACCTCCCTCGTCGAGCGGGTGGCGGGTGCTCGCACCGGCATGTTCCTCAAGGACCCGTCGTCCGGTGGTTCCGCTGTGCACTACTACCGAGTCGGGTCCGCGGCATCCCGGATGGATACTGCGTTCGCCGACGTCATGCTCGCGACGGCACCTCGCTGGATCCACTTCACCGGCGTCACCGTCGCCTTGTCAGAGTCGACCGCCGCGATGGCCGATCGGCTGCTGGACGGCGCCGGGAGGTCGGGCATCCCGGTCAGCTTCGATGTCAACTACCGCTCGTCGCTGTGGTCGTCGCGCCCAGAGGCGGCACGCCGCTTGCGCCAGGTCGCGTCGCGCGCCGATGTCGTCTTCGTCGGGCTCGACGAAGCCCAATCACTGTGGGGGATCGAGACCCCTGACGATGTGCGAGCACTGTTGCCCGCGGTGAAGACCGTGATCGTCAAGGACGGCCCGGTCGAGTGCGTCTCGTTCGACGGCGAGCGGGTGCTGCGGATGCCCGCGCTCGAGGTCGACGTCGTCGAACCCGTCGGAGCAGGCGATGCCTTCGCGGCAGGGTACATCCACGCGCGCATCGCCCGGCTCGAGCCCCTCTCCCAGCTGCGGCTGGCCCATCTGAATGCCGGAGTGGCACTTCGCTCGCACTCCGATACGGGACCCCTCGACGGTGCCATCGGTCTTGTTTCGCGGGCCTGCACCGGCATCGACTGGCCGGATGCGCTCGCGGCGACCGCGCAGCAGAACAGGAGAGACCATGCATCGATTTGAGGTGGCCCAGGCCATCGCCGACAACCGGAGCGTCGCGATCGTCAGGTCCGGCGACGCTGAGACAGCGGCGTCTGTCGCGGAGGGTCTCATCGTCGCGGGCCAGCGCATCCTCGAGATCTCGATGACGACCCCGCAGGCGCTGGAGATCATCGCGGATCTGAGTCGACGGTTCCTGCCGGCCAAGGCGATCATCGGCGTGGGGACCGTGCTCGACGCATCGACGGTGCGGCTCGCGCAGATCGCCGGTGCGCGGTTCGTCGTCTCGCCCACACTCGACTTCGGCGTGCTGCGCGCGGCACATCGCTACGGGTTGGCGACTCTTCCGGGTGTCGCATCGCCGACCGAGGCCATACGGGCTCTCGAGGCGGGCGCCGACTTCGTCAAGCTCTTCCCGGCGAGCGCATACGGCCCGGGCAGCCTGGCTGACCTGCTCGCTGCGTGCCCCCAGCTTCCCGTCGTCCCCACGGGTGGAGTGACACTCGACAACGCGCCCGACTACATCCGCAGCGGTGCGGTCGCGGTGGGCATCGGCGGCGCCCTCACTGGTGGGAGCGCAGATACCGTCGCACAACGAGTCGACGGGCTGCGCGCCGTGCTTCACACGGCGCGGTGACGACTTCGGGCCCCACCCTCGACCCGGTGAACCGAGCGGAGAGCGGGGCCCGAAGTCGTGGCGCGCTCGATGGCGGCGTCAGCGGTCGATTTCGAAGTGGCGCATGAATTCCTCGTTGATCGCGATACCCAAGCCCGGACCGGTCGGCGGCGCCGCGCATCCGTCGGCGGCGACCTGACCCCGGATGTCCAGTGGAACCTCGAGGAGCTCCTCAAGGAAGCGGTTGTCGGTCGTGTCGAACTCGAGCATCGGCGACGCCGGATGCGCGCCACCGGGAAGGTCTGGCATCGCCGTGAGCAGGTGCAGGTTGGCCGCCACCGCGACCGCTGAGCCCCACACATGATTGACGACGGGCACGAAATGCGCGTGCGCCATCGCGAGCACCTTGAGGTACTCCGAGACGCCACCCAGCGCGCAGACCTCCGGCTGCGCGATGTCCAGAGCCCTCTTCTCGAGCAGGTTTCGCCAACCCCATCGGGTGAACTCCGCCTCGCCGCCCGAGATGCTCACATCGAGGTGGGTGGTGAGGTAGCGGTAACCGGCGTGGTCCTCCGGCGCCACCGGTTCCTCGAACCAGTTGACGTCGAGTCGCTCCAGCTCGCGGCCGACACGGAACGCCTCTTCGGTTGTGTAGCAGTGGTTCGCGTCGACCATGAGACCCATGTCGGGCCCGATGGCCTCGCGTACCGACTCGACGAGCTTCACATCCTGCTTGACCCCGAGCCCGATCTTCATCTTCGTGGCGACGAAGCCTGCTGCCTTGATCTGCTGGGCTTCGTCGCGGAAGCGGGCAGCGAGGTCGTCGACGCGCTGCAGCATCATCCCGTACCCGTACACGGGCACTCGTTCGCGGAACTGCCCACCGACGAGCTGGTGGAGCGGGAGTCCTGCCGCCTTGCCGGCGATGTCCCACAGGGCGATGTCGATGCCCGACAGCGCCTGAATCGGCATGCCGCCTCGCGCGTGGTCGCGCAGCCCGTTATAGACGCAGTGCCAGACAACCTCGCGCTCGAGCGCGTTCATGCCCACGATCATCGGCGCGATCACCTTCTCGACGATCGTCGCATTGGCGACGGCGATCGTGCCCGGACCGAAGCACTCGCCCCAGCCGACGATCCCGTCGTCGGTCTCCACGCGCACGAGGTGGGTCGACCGGGTGTCGTAGTACTTCTGCGAGAAGCCCAGCTGCTCTTTGAGGTCGTACTGCAGCACATGACTGCTCACTCGAGCGATCCTCATCGTGCCCTCGTCTCGCGCGCGCGACGTGTGATGTCCATGGTTCCGTTCCTGCTCGTGGTCTGTGGTGCGTCGAGAGCAGTCGGGTGCGGTCCCGCGGGGACCGCACCCGACTGGACGGGTCAGCTTCCGAAGGCCTGCTGCGACGCCTGCTCCAGCGCCTCCAGCACGCGCTGAGCCTCATCGGGGTTCGCGAGGAACCGTGCGAACTCGCGCTTGGCGACATCGGTCACCTGCGGTGACGTCGCCAGCTCGAGGTTCTGCTGGAACGATCCCTCTTCCGTCAGCGCCTTCCACCCCTCAGCGAAAGGCCGCACCTCGTCGCTGAAGACGTCGAGCGTCACCTCGCGGTTCGGAGAGAGCACCGGGAACTCCTGGACGTACTCGGTCGCCTGCGCAGTACTCGAGAAGCAGTCGAGCACCGCGTAGACATCCTCCGCGTTGTCGCGAGCGCCGCTGGTCGCCCAGCCCTCCATAGCGCCCTCGGCCGAGGGGCCGGCGCTCGGGTCGATCTCGGGGAAGGGGAAGGCCTCGAAGTCCTGGCCCGGCACGAGACCGGAGTTCGTGAGTGCGTCCACCGCCCACGGACCCATGAGCATCATCGCCGCGCGCCCATCGGCCATGGCCGGGGTCATCTCGTCCCACGAGATGCTGGTGATGTTGTCGTTGAACGCGCCCGCCTCGAGCAGATCCGCCCACAGGTCCATCGCCTCGACGACCTTCGGGTCGAGATAGCTCTCCTCGCCCTGCATGAGGCGCGCCCGGAACTCGGGTCCGGCCGTGCGCATTACCAGGTAATCGAACCACAGCAACGGCTCCCAGCCGAGGGACGAACCCAGGATGATCGGGGTCACGCCGCTTGCGGCGATCTTCTCGGTGACGTCGACGAACTCGTCCCACGTCGTCGGCGCACTGAGACCGAGCTCCTCGAACACGTCCGTGCGGTAGTAGAACTCGTTCGGTTGCACGTTGAACGGCATGACATAAACTTCGCCGTCCACCTCGGTCGCGCCGAGGTTGACGCCCTCGACGTAGCGCGGCGCGACCGTCTCGTTGTAGAAGTCGGTGATCGGGGCGATCACGCCGTTCTCGGCCTGGAAGAGAGGACGACCGCCTGGCCAGAGCGCGTAGATGTCGGGCGGAGAGGCGCTGCTGAGCGTGACCGGCAGCTGCACCTCGTAGTCGCCGGGGGGCACACTGCTGATCTCGATCTCGATGTCGGGAAGCTCTGCGTTGCATCGCTCCAGGGTGTTCTCCACCGCGTCCTTGTGGCTTTCCGTCCAACGGTGGAAGACGGTGACCGTACCGTCGCCTTCGGGCTTGTCGCTGTCGCCGCCGGTGGTGCCGCCGCTGCAGGCGGTGGTGCCCACCAGGACGGCGGCCGTCGTGAGCGCGATCGCTCCGACTCGTCTGCGCATGTCGTACTCCTTCTTTGCAGTGTGTTCTTGCGGGATTTTGCGCGCGTTGGTGCGCCATCGGAGCGTGTGCGCCGATGTGGGATTGGGGTCAGTGCCCCAACGTCAGGGGGCCGAGACGGTCACTCGAGCAATCGAAGCTCGTTCCGGTGGATCGAGTCGGACATGTTCTGCTGGGCCATCGCCGCGGCCGAGGTCGCGTCACCTGCTTGGATCCGCTCGACCAAGCCCCGGTGCAGCTCGTAGGTCTCTTCCCAGTCGAATGCGTCGAAGCTTCCGTTCACGATGGCCAGGAAGATCGGTCCGCTCAGGTTGTGGAGTGTCTTGACGAGGTAGGGGTTGGAGGAGAGATTCCAAATCGACTCGTGAAGTGCGAGGTCGGCGAGGACGAACGCGCCGCGGTCTCGTTCTCGTATCGCGACATGCATCGCCTCCAGGTGACGCGAGATCGCGGCGTCGTGCGCGGCGTCGCCGTTGCATGCCGCCCGCGTCGCCGCGTGCACCTCGAGGGGCGCGCGCACTTCAAGCATCGCGACGATGTCCATCGAAGACGGCTGGATCACCTTCCGGCGTCCGCGCACGTTCTCCACCAGGCCCTGGATTTCCATCTCGAGCAGCGCTTCGCGCACGGGTCCGCGGCTGATTCCGAGGAGTTCTGCCACGTCGCGCTCCACGAGCGCGGTGCCGGGCGGGATCGTTCCCGAGATCACGTGCGCGCGCAGTTTCTGCACGGCGAGATCTTTCAGGTTGCTGCGCTGAAGCGTGGTGTCCCCCAGATCGCTCAGGCGCGTCGACTCTGGACGGTTCATTCTGACTCCGCTCTTTCCTGGTTGTCACTCATGCGATCGGTAGCCATACGCTCATCTTCGACACCCCGCGATTGCCCCAGGTGAAGTAGGGAACCAGGTTCGCCGTCAGCGGCTGGCCCTCGTTCTCGACCGCCGGTGCATACAGCCTGCCGTGCGTCGTGCGCGGACGGTGGATCAGTTCCGCCGCGAGGCCCTGCGTGTCCCCGGGTGCCTCGGCGGTTGGCGTCAGGTTCGGCACGGCGTCCGCGGGGAGGTAGACGTCCTCAATGGCGACATCTGCCGGCAGGTCCACGGACTCGAGCGCATACACCACAGGCCCCCGCTGCACGGCCAGATGGTTCCGGGTGGCTTCGACGCGAGGATCGGCGGCGATCAGAACCGAGGCGAGCGGCAGGCCCAGCTCGATGGTGTCTCCGGGTGCCCACGAACGCTCTAGCCGAAGGTAGTCACCCGCCAGAACGCCGTCGACCGGCTCGCCGTTCACAGTCGCCGAGGCCCCTACCGCCCACTCGGGGATGCGCAGCACGAAGGCGAACTCGCCGATGGGAACCGCGTCCAGTGCCACCGTCACCCGCCCGTCCCACGGGAACTGCGTCGTCTGGGTGAACGCGAGGCGCTGCCCGTCCGGCAGGGTGGTGTCGACGGTCGATCCGCCGAATTGGTGGATCCATAGTTCGTTCTCGTCGAGCCCGTAGAAGAGCTCGTGCAGACGCGCCAGGAATCGGCTGACCTGGACCGGGCAGCAGTAGCACGTGAAGGTCGTCCACCGCTGGGGCGCATCCTGGCTCAGAAGCTCGTGCTCCCCGCCGTACCAGCGCAGGGGGTTGGTGTAGCAGAAGCTCTCGCCGTCGAGGCTCACTCCTGACAGGCCCGCGTTGTAGATGACCCGCTCGACGACAGAGGGGAACCGTGCGTCGCGCAGGATCCCGTTCATGCGGTGACCGAGCATCGCGAGCGAGAGGTTCGCGCACGTCTCGTTGTAGGCGGTCGAATTGGGGAGCTCGAAGTCGAGCCCGAACGCCTCCCACACCAAGTGGTGGCGCGTGCTTCCGGAGAAGTGGTGGCTCCCGATGCCGCCCGTGACGTACATCCGGCGCTCGGTCATGCTCTCCCAGATCCGCTCGACCGCCCGCACCAGCTCCTCGTCGCCGGTCTCGGATGCGACATCGATCGCGCCCGCCCATAGGTACGGGCCTGTCACCGCGTGCCCGACTGCCTGCGTCTCACGACGCAGCGGGACGTAGTCCTGGTTCTGATCGGTGCCTCCCGGCTGCCACCCGCGATTCTCGACGAACATCTCGGCGAGCTCGACGTACCGACGGTTCCCGGTGACGCGGAACAGATCGACCAGCCCCATGATGTGAGACGGGTTCCAGCAGAAGTGCGCGAGCTCCGGCGGGCGGTGCCCGAACGTCCGGTCGATGTACTCCGCGTTGCGGGTCGCGATATCGAGGAAGTTGCGTCGACCGGTCACTTCGAAGTGGGTGGCCGCGGCGGTGAGCAGGTGGCCCATGTTGTAGAGCTCGTGGTTGTGCGTGTTCGTCCACGGCTCGATCTCGGGCGAGAGTTGCACGTAGGTCGAGATGTAGCCGCTCGGCTCCTGGGCGCGTCCGATCATCTCCACGTGCTCGTCGACTTCGGCGATGAGAGCCTCGTCGCCCGTCCGCGAGTAGATGAGCGTCAATGCCTCGAGGTACTTGTAGCAGTCGCCGTCGCTCCACTCCACTCCGCGCGGGCCCGTGCCCGACGCGAGATTGGCCGCCCGGGCGAAGTTGCCGATGTACGTCGCGTTCGTGGGATCGTGCAACGCGCGCCGCTGGCTCGGGATCGTGCCCTCGAGCAGCGCGTCCCATCGGTCGGCCCAGAAACCAGTCGTCCAGGTGACCTCCTGCGCGTTCAATGAGCGGAGGCGGGGGCGGATCTTCGGGGCGGTCGTCGTGGCCGACATGGGGGTCCTTTCGGTGGGTCGTTCGGTCGCAGTGTCTGAGATCGGAGGGGTGGGGGTGCTCGCGGTCATCCCTTCACCGAGCCCATCGTCAGGCCCTTGATGAAGTGGCGCTGGAACACGAGGAACACGATGATGGTCGGCAGCGTGGCGAGCAGAGATCCCGCGGCCACGAGCGGCCAGTCCACCTGGTACTCGCCCTGGAACGCGATGATTCCGGCAGTGATCGGCTTCATGTTGTCGCTCTGGGTGAGGACGAGCCCCCACAGCAGGTCGTTCCAGACCCAGGTGAACAGGAAGATCGACAGGGCGGCGAAGGCCGGACGGGTCAGCGGGATGAAGATCCGGCCGAAGATCTGCATCTCGTTCGCGCCGTCGATCAGCGCTGCGTTGCGCAGGTCGCGGGGGACGGCGTTGAAGAAGTTCGTGAGGATGAGGACCGAGATGCCCAGATTGCGCATGCCGTGCACGAGGATCAGGCCGAGGTAGGTGTCGTACAGGCCGAGCGCATTGATGATGCCGAACACGGGGATCAGCTGCACGTGGATAGGGATGAAGCCGCCGGCGATGAGCAGGAGGAATATCAGCTTCCGGCCAGGAAACCGGAACTGGCTGATCGCGTAAGCAGCGAGTGCGCCGACCAGGCACGCGACGATGACGGCCGGGATCGTCGTCACGAACGACGCGAAGAAGTTCGGGATCAGCTCGGGGAAGGCGAACGTGTAGGCATCGAAGGAGAACGACTCCGGCAGCGCCCATGGGCCGTTCTGCGCGATGTCCTCCTGGGTTCGCAGCGAGATGAGAAAGGTTCCGACGATCGGGATCGCGAAGAGGATCGCGATCAGGATGACCGTCACGCTCGTCGCAGAATCCAGGAAGCGGTGACGCGAGGGGGTGCGGTGCCGACGCGAGGTCGGCGCGACGAGCGCCTGCGTGGCGGACACATCGAGCGGTGTGGTCGAGAGGTCGTTCGACATGGCTCAGTTCTCCTCTTCCTGCATTCGATTCATCCGCAGGAGGTACGGGACCACGAAGAGTGCGGCGATCAGCGTGATGACGACCGCCATCGCGGCCCCGTAGCCGAAGTTGCCGTTGAAGAAGGTCTCAACGTACATCCGGTATCCGAGTACGTCGGAGCTGCCGAAGGGACCACCTCGCGTCATGGCCAGTACGAGGTCGGTCGTCAGCAGTGCACCGATGAAGGCCGAGGACATCACGATCATCGTCGCGGGACGTAGCGAGGGCAGAGTCACGTGGCGGAACACCTGAAACGTGTTTGCGCCGTCGATCTTCGCGGCCTCGACCAGTTCGTGCGGGATGCCGGTGAGGCCGGCGAGGAAGATGACCATGAAGAAGGCGGTCTCGCGCCAGCCGCCCGCGATCATGAGTGACAGCAGCACCCACTCCGAGCCGAGCCACTCCTGCTGGAGCCCTTCGAGTCCGACCCCCGCGAGCGTGATGTCGATGAGCCCGGTGTCCGGCTGGTAGATGAATGTCCAGATCGCCGCGATCGCCGGCGCGGACAGCGCGAGCGGGATGAAGAACAGCGTCTTGATGACCTTCGACTGGATCGCGCGGTTCAGCATGAGCGCGAGGAAGAGTGCGAGGCCGACCGGAACCGTCAGATTGAAGACGATCCAGAGGATCGTGTGGGCGAACGCTTCGTGGAAGTACGGGTCACCCATGAGCCGGACGAAGTTGCCGAAGCCGATGAAGTCGCCATCGCCGCGTGTGCCTACCGTGTTGGTCAGGCTCAGATAGAAGGTGCGAATGATCGGCCACAAGCCCAGCGAGCCGAAGAGCACAAGGGCCGGCAAGACGAAGAACCAGGGTGTGAGCTTGGCGGTCGTCAGGGGCGTCCGGCGACGACGGGGTCGTGAGCCAGGGCGCGGAGCGCCTTCGTCGACCGGTGTCGATGGCGATGTCAGCGTTGACATGGAGCGACCTCTTTGGTGCATTGTATGATGGTTGACCAAATACTAAACACATGCTGCGCGGGACCGCAAGACTCGATCGAGCGTCGACTGCGTGGAGTTCTGTTCGAAGGTGAATTGCGGATGCTTCCCGTCATCGGGGCCGTGCGCCCCTGGGCCGACCCCAGTCAGACCGCCATCCGGCGTATGCCGGCACTCGCCCGGGGGTCTGCGGCTTCCCGCTACAGTCTCGATGGACTGTGGCGGTTCCGCTTGTTCGAGCGCCCGGAGGACGTGCCCGAGGCGGCGCTGCTCGGTGCCACCGACGGGGCGGAGTGGTCGACCATCGGTGTGCCGGGAGTGTGGACCCAGACGGGGGTGGACGACCTGCCGCACTATACGAACATCGTGATGCCCTTCGCGGGGCCGCCGCCGGCGCTTCCCGAGCGCAACCCCACCGGTGTCTACCGCCGCATTCTCGACGCCCCTGCGCGCCGCACGGATGATCGGGCCGTGCTTTCGATCGGTGGGGCCTTCAGTGTGCATGCCGTCTACATCAACGGCCGGTTTGCCGGGTACGGGACGGATGCCCGCCTGGCCAGTGAATACGACGTCACCGAACTTCTCATCGACGGCGCGAACGACATCGCGATCGTCGTGGTCCGCCACAGCGCCCACAGCTACATCGAAGATCAGGATGCCTGGTGGCAGGCGGGCCTCCACCGTTCGATCACCCTGTCGGTCGGACCCGCCGTCTCCATCGCCGATGTACGTGTCGACGCCGACTGGGACCCCGACGCGTACCGAGGAACCCTCGCCGTCCGTGCCGTGGTCGCAGGGGAGCCGGTGCCGGGAGCCACGTCCGTGCGCGTGACCCTGACGGGGCATGGCCTCGACGTCGGCACGGATCGGATCGAGGTCGATGGCGCACACACCGACACGTATCGCTTTCGCGACTTTGATGCGTCGGCTGCGTTCGGCGACTTGGCCGTGGAGCCGTGGAGTGCAGAGTCGCCGGTGCTGTACGACTGCCGGGTCGAACTGTTCGACGCGGCGGGGGCAGCGCTTGATGTCGTCAACGTGCGGGTTGGGTTTCGGCGGGTTGAGATAGTGGGTCCCGATCTGCTGGTGAACGGGCGGCGGGTGTGGATCCACGGCGTGAATCGGCACGATCACCATCCGGACCGAGGCGCTGCGGTGTCTGTCGGCGACCTGCGAGCAGATCTGGTGCAGATGCGACGGCACAACATCACCGCCATCCGAACAGCGCACTATCCGAACCGGCCAGAGTTCCTCGACCTGTGCGACGAACTCGGCTTCTATGTGGTGGCAGAGGCGAACATCGAGTCGCACGCGTACAACTGGCATCTCTGCGACAGGCCTGAGTATCGGCAGGCCTGGGTGGAGCGGGTCGCACGGATGGTGGAGCGCGATCGCAACCATCCCAGCGTGATCATGTGGAGCCTGGGCAATGAGTCCGGGTACGGAGCGAATCATGACGCGGCCGCAGGGTGGCTGCGACGGGCGGACCTCTCACGCCCGCTGCACTACGAAGACGCGATCCGCACGCAAGGTTGGCTCGACGGTGGCCGCCACGCGACCGATGTCGTGTGTCCTATGTATCCGAGCATTCCGGAGGTCGCCGAGTATGGCCGCGCAGTCGCGGAGAAACGGGCCGATCGGCCGTTCATCATGTGCGAGTACAGCCACGCGATGGGCAACGCCAATGGATCGCTCGCTGACTACTGGGACGTCATCCACGCGTGGCCGGGGCTGCAGGGCGGATTCATCTGGGAGTGGAAGGACCACGGGTTGCGTCATCCGAAGGCCCCGGATGGGCGGCTGCACTACGGCGGGATGTTCGGCGAGTCGCCCCACGACGCCAACTTCATCGCCGACGGTCTGGTTTCATCGGACCTGGTGCCGCACCCGGCGATGGCCGAGGTCGCCTGGGTGTATCGACCCGTCGCTACGCGCGTCGCGGACGGTGACCGTCTGGTGATCGAGAACCGTCGGGCCTTCCGCGGTCTTGACGATCTGCGCGCACGATGGGCTCTCATCGTCGATGACGCGCTCACGGAGGGGGAGCTTGACGTGCCCGAGGTGCCACCCGGTCAGTCGACGGCGGTCCCTCTCCCGGTCGCTGTCCCCACGGACCGCTTCGCTGTGCTGACCGTGACATGGGAGACCTGTGCGGACTCCTGGTTCGCGAAGGCCGGGCACCTTATGGCAGCCGATCAGCACGTTGTGGACGGCCCGCCGGGCGCCGACGCCCGCGGTGGGTCGGTGACGGACGTTCCAGGGGTGCTTTCGGGGCCCGAGCCGCAAGTGTGGCGCGGAGCGATCGACAACGACGGCTTCAAGCTCATGCTGGACCGTGCCGCCGCCGAACCGCTGGGATCGCAGTGGCTGCTGCGATGGCTCAAGCAGGGCTTGCACTCGACTCCCGCGAGCGAACTGATCGATCATCGACGAGTTGCGTCGCCGACGATCGAGCGGCACACCTTCGTTGTGCCCGAGCGGCTCGACGGATTGCCGAGGATCGGAGTCCGCTACGAGATCGCCCCGCGATTCACGCGCATGCGCTGGCTCGGGCGCGGGCCCGGCGAGAACTACGCCGACCGCAACCGGGGGAGCATGATCGGCATCTGGGAGTCGGACATCGACCGACTGCCGTACCTCGTGCCCCAGGAGTATGGACTCCGCACGGACGTCCGATGGGTCGAGCTGCACGACCCGAGGACTGGTGACCGCATCCGGATCGAGGCGGCCGCAGCCCCCTTCTCGTTCTCGGCGATCCGCCACACCGCGGAGCAGCTGTTCTCGGTCGAACATGCGTCGGACCTGCTCGAACACCCGTCGCTCGTGCTGAGCATCGACGCCGCCCACCGGGGCGTCGGCAACGGGGCGTGCGGTTCCGACACCCTCGCCGACCACGAGATCCGCGCCGGCGTGCACGAACTGAGCTACCGGATCACCGCGCATACGACGTCCAATTCTGTATACCGTCAGGACCGAAGCGCAGCACTTTGACGCCCTTCGGCCCTGCAGTGTATACATGAAGAGGGTCTTCGGGAGGTGATCGGATGCGCGCGAGCGATCGGGCGTACGCGACGCTCCTCGACGAGATCCAGAGCGGGATCCTGCCCCCGGGCACCGTGCTCGCCGAGACCGAGCAGGCTTCCCGCCTCGGCGTCAGCCGCACGCCGCTGCGCGAAGCGCTCGGCCGCCTCGCGGCCGCAGGCCTCGTGGTGCAGCAGTCGCCGCGGGTCACGGTCGTGAGCGCCATCGACGCCGACGACATCCGCGAGCTCTTCGAGCTGCGCCGCGCCCTCGAAGAGACCGCCGCCCAGCTCGCCGCACTCCGCGGCTCACGCACCGCATTCGCCGCCATCGCGACCGGCCTCGACGACGTGCGTCTGGACGCCGCCGCCGGCCGCGACACCTACTACGCCCTGATCGCCCGCTTCGACGCGGCGATCGACGACGCCGTCGCCAACGACTACCTCACCGCCGCCCTGCGCACGGTGCGCACCCACCTCGTGCGCGTGCGCCGCCTGGCCCGCGACAACCCCGACCGACTCGCGGCGTCCGTCGCCGAGCACCGGCTGATCGCCACCGCCATCGCCGCCGGCGACGCCGAGCTCGCCGCGCACGCCACCCACATCCACCTGCACAACGCCCTGTCGAGCATCCTCGCCTCGCTCGACGAGAACCACACCGATCAAGGAGCAGCATGACCGTCACCCACCACCTCCGCGTCCACCGCAGCGACGAGAACCTCGCGCGCGAGGGCCAGCTCGCCTGGCACATCGCCGAGGTCGCGGCCGACCCGGTCGCCGTCGATCCCGAGGTCGTCGACATGATCATCAACCGGATCATCGACAACGCGGCCGTCGCCGCGGCATCCCTCACCCGCGCCCCCGTCAGCGCGGCGCGCCAGCAGGCGCTCGACCACGCCGTGTCGGTCTCGGGCGCCGGCGCCACGATCTTCGGGTGTGCACTCGACCGCCGCACCAGCCCCGAGTGGGCCGCATGGGCGAACGGCGTCGCCGTGCGCGAACTCGACTACCACGACACCTTCCTCGCCGCCGACTACTCGCACCCCGGCGACAACATCCCGCCGATCGTCGCCGTCGCCCAGCACGTCGGCGCCGACGGTGCAGCGCTCGTGCGCGGTCTCGCGACCGGCTACGAGATCCAGATCGACCTGGTGCGCGCGATCTGCCTGCACAAGCACAAGATCGACCACGTCGCCCACCTCGGTCCCTCGGCTGCGGCCGGCATCGGCACTCTGCTCGACCTCGACGTCGAGACCATCTACCAGGCGGTCGGGCAGGCGCTGCACACCACGACCGCGACCCGGCAGTCGCGCAAGGGCGAGATCTCCACCTGGAAGGCGCACGCCCCGGCCTTCGCAGGCAAGATGGCCGTCGAGGCCGTCGACCGCGCGATGCGCGGTGAGACCTCGCCGTCGCCCATCTACGAAGGTGAAGACGGTGTCATCGCGTGGATGCTCGACGGCCCGGATGCCACCTACGACGTGCCGTTGCCGGCCGAAGGCGAGCCCAAGCGCGGCATCCTCGACTCGTACACGAAGGAGCACTCGGCCGAGTACCAGGCACAGGCGTGGATCGACCTGGCCCGCAAGCTGCACAACGAGGCATCCTTCGACCCGGCCGACGTCGACTCGATCGTGCTGCACACCTCGCACCACACGCACTACGTGATCGGTTCGGGCGCGAACGACCCGCAGAAGTACGACCCCACGGCGTCGCGCGAGACCCTCGACCACTCGATCCCGTACATCTTCGCGGTCGCGCTGCAGGATGGCGGATGGCACCACGTCGACTCGTACACGCCCGAGCGCGCGGGGCGCGAAGACACCGTCGCGCTGTGGCACAAGGTCACCACCGCCGAGGACGAGGAGTGGACGCGCCGCTACCACTCCGACGACCCGAACGAGAAGGCGTTCGGCGGCCGCGTCGTCATCACGCTGACCGACGGCACCGTGATCGAGGACGAGATCGCCGTCGCCGACGCGCATCCGCTCGGCGCGCGCCCGTTCGCCCGAGAGGACTACATACGCAAGTTCCGTCTGCTGGCCGAGCCGGTGCTCGACGCTTCCGAGATCGAGCGATTCCTCGAGCTCGCCCAGCGCCTGCCCGAGCTCACCGCCGACGAGGTGCGCGCGCTGTCGATCGTCGCCAAGCCGGGCGTCCTCGCCGGGGCGCCGGCGCCGAAGGGTCTGTTCTGATGCTGGCGCTCGTGGCTGCACGAACTTCGGAGAATCGCGCGAACCTCGGAGCCCAGCGCCCGAATCATCCGAAGTTCGTGACATTCTCCGGACTTCGTGGCGCAGAGGGGGAGAGCTGATGCTGTACTCCACGGTGTCGGCGGGCGAGAAGCGGCGGCTCTTCCGCGAGCGACTCGCGTCGGGCGAGCTGTTGCGCTTCCCGGGCGCGTTCAATCCGCTCTCGGCGCGGCTCATCGAGCGCAAAGGGTTCGAGGGCGTGTACATCTCGGGGGCGGTGCTGTCGGCCGACCTGGGCCTGCCCGACATCGGGCTGACGACGCTGACCGAGGTCGCCGGTCGTGGGCAGCAGATCGCGCGCATGACCGACCTGCCGGCGATCATCGACGCCGACACCGGCTTCGGTGAGCCCATGAACGTGGCGCGCACGATCCAGACCCTCGAGGATGCGGGCCTGGCCGGCACCCACATCGAGGATCAGATCAACCCCAAGCGGTGCGGCCACCTCGACGGCAAGAGCGTCGTCGACGAGGACACCGCGATCAAGCGGATCCGGGCGGCCGCCGACGCGCGCCGCGACGAGAATTTCCTCATCATGGCGCGCACCGACATCCGCGCCGTCGAGGGGCTCGAGTCGGCGATCGACCGCGCGAAGGCGCTGGTGGATGCCGGCGCCGACGCGATCTTCCCCGAGGCCATGCGCACGCTCGACGAGTTCGCCGCAGTGCGCGCGGCGGTCGACGTGCCGATCCTCGCCAACATGACCGAGTTCGGGAAGTCCGACCTGTTCAGCGTCGACCAGTTGCGCGACGTCGGCGTGAACATCGTGATCTGGCCGGTGTCGCTGCTGCGCATCGCGATGGGCGCGGCATCCCGTGCGCTCGATACGCTCGAGACGGACGGGCACCTCACCGCGAAGCTCGACGAGATGCAGCACCGCGCCGATCTGTACGACCTCATCGACTACGAGCAGTACAGCCGCTTCGACCAGAACGTCTTCGACTTCCACATCACCCGCTGAGCGCCGCGAAGGAGCACGCATGACCGACCCGACACAGATCAAGAAGGGCCTTGCCGGTGTGGTCGCGGACTACACCGCGATCAGCAAGGTGAACCCCGAGACCAACTCGCTGCTGTACCGGGGCTATCCGGTGCAGGAGCTCGCGGCGACCCAACCGTTCGAGGCGGTCGCGTACCTGCTGTGGAACGGCGAGCTGCCGGATGCCACGCAACTGGCCGAGCTGCGCGCCGCCGAGCGCGCCAACCGGGCGCTGCCCGACGATGTGAAGGCGGCGATCGATCTGGTGCCCGTCGACGCGCATCCGATGGATGAGGTGCGCACGGCGCTGAGCCTCTACGGCGCCCGCGACCTCGCCGGCATCGGCTCGGTGCTCGACGCGAGCGGCACACCCGCCGAGAATCTGGACCGCAGCATCCGCCTGTTCGCCGTGCTGCCCGCGATCGTCGCCTACGGCCAGCGACGGCGCCGCGGCGAAGACCTCGTCGAGCCGCGCGAAGATCTCGACTACGCGGCGAACTTCCTCTGGATGACCTTCGGTGAAGAGGCGGACGACGTGGTCGTCGACGCCTTCAACCGCTCGATGATCCTGTACGCCGAGCACTCGTTCAACGCGTCGACGTTCACCGCGCGCGTGGTCACCTCGACGCTGAGCGACCTGTATTCGGCGGTCGTGGCGGCCGTCGGCGCCCTCAAGGGACCGCTGCACGGCGGGGCGAACGAGGCGGTGCTGCACGTCTTCGACGAGATCGGTTCGGCCGACAACGTCGCGCCGTGGCTCGACGAGGCGCTCGCGTCCAAGCGCAAGATCATGGGCTTCGGCCACCGCGTGTACAAGCGCGGCGACTCGCGCGTGCCCACGATGAAGGCCGCCCTCGACTCCCTGGTCGCGCACTACGACCGACCCGACGTCGCCGCGCTGTACGACGCGCTCGAGAGCGAGTTCGTCAGCCGCAAGGGCATCTACCCGAACCTCGACTATCCGTCGGGGCCGGCCTACCAGCTCATCGGGTTCGACACGCCGACCTTCACGCCGCTGTTCGTCGCCGCCCGCGTCACCGGGTGGACCGCGCACATCATGGAGCAGCTGTCGGCGAACGCGCTGATCCGCCCGCTGTCGGCGTACAGCGGACCCGACGAGCGGCACATCGACGGCTACGTGCCCGACACCGCCGCGATCGACATCGCCGAGCGTCCCGAAGAAGCAGCCGGCTGAGCGGAGAGCTGCCATGAGAGACGCCGTCATCGTCGACGTCGTTCGCACGCCGGCCGGGCGCGGAAAGCCCGGAGGCGCGCTGAGCGGCATCCACCCCGTCGACCTCGCGGCCGACGTGCTCCGAGCGGTGCTGATGCGCAGCGGCCTGGAATCCCGACAGATCGACGATGTGATCCTCGGGTGCGTCAGTCAGGTCGGCGACCAGGCGATGAACATCGCGCGCCAGGTGACCCTCGCCGCCGGCTTCGACGAGGGCGTGCCGGCGACCACCGTCGACCGCCAGTGCGGATCGAGCCAGCAGGCCGCGCACTTCGCCGCGCAGGGTGTGATGTCGGGTGCGTACGACATCGTGATCGCCGGCGGCGTCGAGTCGATGAGCCGTGTGCCACTCGGATCGTCGCGCGTCGGCGGCTCGCTCTCGCGCGGCATCGCGGACCGCTACCCCGAGGGACTCGTGAACCAGGGGGTCTCGGCCGAGCTCATCGCCGCGAAGTGGTCTCTCGCCCGCGACGAACTCGACGCCTTCGCGGCCGAGTCGCACCGTCGCGCGGCCGAAGCCTGGCACGCGGGACGCTTCGACAACCAGGTGATCCCCGTGCTCGGCGACGGCCCCGACGCGGTGTCGTTCGACGAGACGGTTCGCGCGGGGACGACCGTCGAGGGGCTCGCCGGGCTGCGGTCGGCGTTCCGCACCGACGAGCTCGCCGCCCGATTCCCCGACGTGGGGTGGAACATCACCGCGGGCAACTCGTCGCCACTGACGGATGCCGCATCCGCCGCGCTCATCATGGGTGCCGACACCGCGGAGCATCTGGGCTTGACGCCCCGGGCACGCTTCCACGCCTTCGCGGTCGTCGGCGACGACCCGATGCTGATGCTCACGGGACCGATTCCCGCCACTCGGCGCGTCCTCGACCGTGCGGGCCTGTCGGCCGGCGACATCGACGCCTTCGAGGTCAATGAGGCGTTCGCGTCGGTACCCCTCGCCTGGCTGCGCGAATTCGACGTCGACCCGGCGAAGCTCAACCCGTGGGGCGGGGCGATCGCGCTCGGGCATGCGGTCGGGGCGTCGGGGACGCGTCTGCTCGGCACCCTCGTCGCGCACCTCGAGGCGACCGGCGGGCGGTACGGCCTGCAGACGATGTGCGAGGGCGGCGGGCTCGCGAACGCGACGATCATCGAGCGGATCTGACGTCGCGACGGATTCACTGCAAGCGCTTGCATTAACCGCTTCCTGCGGGCTACTCTCGGCGGACACGCACCCCCGGCACGACGCCGTGCCTTGAGCCCCGCCCCCAGGAGCCCCTGTGTCGAAGACGACCACAGCCCGTGTCCGCCGCCTCATCGCCGGTCTTGCCGCCGGAGCACTGGTCGTCACGGGGGGAGTGATCGCCGCGGCTCCCGCGACAGCCGCTGAGCGCACCTTCGCCGTTGTCGGCAGCCTGCAATCCGAGATCGGATGCCCCGGCGACTGGCAGCCCGAGTGCACCGCCTCCGAGTTGGCGCCGACCGCGACGGCAGGCGTCTACGCCGCCGAGTTCGAGGTTCCGGCCGGCACCTGGGAGTACAAGGTCGCCGTCGACGACGCGTGGGACGAGTCGTACGGGCTCGAGGGGAACAACATCCCGCTCACCCTCGGGGGTCCGGCGACTCTCCGCTTCCTCTTCGACGACACCACCCACCGGGTGGGGCTCGAGGCGGTCTCGCTGCGCGGCGACTACGAGGCGGCGGATGCCGGCCTCGTGGCCGCGCCGGTGCGCCAGCCCGGCAGCGCAGAGCAGTTCTACTTCGTGATGACCGACCGGTTCGCCAACGGCGACACCACGAACGACACGGCCGGCATCGTCGGCGACCGCCTCGCCCACGGCTTCGACCCGACCGACAAGGCGTTCTTCAACGGGGGCGACCTCGCGGGCCTGCACGGCAAGCTCGACTACATCGAAGGCCTCGGCACCACTGCGATCTGGCTGACGCCGAGCTTCGCCAACAAGCCGGTGCAGGGCACGGGCGCCGATGCGAGCGCGGGCTACCACGGGTATTGGGTCACCGACTTCACCCGCATCGACCCGCACCTGGGCACGAACGCCGAACTCGAAGCGCTTATCGCCGACGCGCACGCCCGCGGCATCAAGGTGTACTTCGACATCATCACGAACCACACCGCCGACGTGATCTCGTACGCCGAGGGCCAGTACTCGTACATCGATCAGGCGACCGAGCCCTACCGTGCCGCCGACGGCACGGCGTTCGACCCGGCCCAGTACGCGGGCACCGGCACGTTCCCCGCCCTCGATGCCGCCACGAGCTTCCCGTACACCCCGGTCGTCGCCCCCGCCGAGGCGGATGCCAAGACCCCGGCGTGGCTGAACGACCCGACGCTGTACCACAACCGCGGCGACTCGACGTGGTCGGGCGAATCGGTCACCTACGGCGACTTCGCCGGTCTCGACGATCTGATGACCGAGCATCCCACCGTCGTCAGCGGCTTCGTCGAGGTCTACCAGGACTGGATCGACCTCGGCATCGACGGCTTCCGCATCGACACCGCCAAGCACGTGAACTTCGAGTTCTGGGAGCAGTGGTCGACTGACGTGCTCGACTACGCGCACGCGGCGGGCAAGCCCGACTTCTTCATGTTCGGTGAGGTCTACGACGCCGACCCGGTCAAGCTCGCCCCGTACATCCGCGACACCGACATGAACTCGGTGCTCGACTTCACCTTCCAGTCGGCGGCGGTCAGCTTCGCCGCCGGCAACAGCGCCAAGGGGCTGCAGTCGCTGTACGCCGGCGACGACCGGTACACGACGCCCGACTCGTCGTCCACGGCGCTGCCGACCTTCCTCGGCAACCACGACATGGGCCGGGTCGGCTACTTCCTGCAGAGCCAGTCGCAGCCGCTGCAGCGCGACCTGCTCGCGCACGATCTGATGTTCCTCGGCCGCGGCCAGCCCGTCGTCTACTACGGCGACGAGCAGGGTTTCGCCGGCGCGGCGCCCGGCAACGACAAGAGCGCGCGCCAGACACTGTTCGCCAGCCAGGTGCCCGAGTACCAGAACCAGAACCTCATCACCGGCGAGACGGCCGGCTCGACCGATCGCTACGCCACCGACGCGCCGGTGTACGAGCACATCGCCGACCTCGCGGCGCTGCGCGCAGCGCACCCGGCGCTCGTGACGGGCGCGCAGATCGAACGCCACGCCGCCGACGGGCCGGGCGTCTACGCCTTCTCGCGCGTCGACCGCGATGCCAAGGTCGAGTACCTCGTCGCCCTCAACAACGCGACCAGCGCTCAGACGGTCGAGCTGTCGACCCTCACGGGCTCGGCCTCGTTCGCGGCGGTCTACGGCGACGGTGCGACCTTCACGACGGATGCCTCGGCGACGGCATCCGTGACCGTGCCGCCGCTGTCGGCGGTGGTCTGGAAGGCCGGTGCCGCGGTCACGGCACCCGCCACCCCGCACTCGCTCACCGTGACGGCGCCCGCAGCGGGAGCCGCGCTCGCGGGCCAGGTCGCCGTCGCCGCCGACATCGATGACGCCACCTGGGCAGAGACGAGCTTCGCGTGGCGCGTGGTCGGTGCAGCCGAGTGGCACCCGCTCGGCACCGCCGAAGACACCGAGCCGCGGGTCTTCCACGACATCCGCGGGCTCGCCCCCGGCACGCTCGTCGAGTACCGCGCGGTGACGACCGATGCCGCGGGTGGCCGCGCTGCGGCATCCACTTACGCTTCGGTCGGCCACAGCGTCGCGCTCGCGGTCGACGACGAGCCCGAGTCGGACATCGACATGGTGACCGTGCCGGGCAGCCTCAACAGCGAGATGGGCTGCGCGGGGGACTGGAGTCCCGGCTGCGACGCGGCGAAGCTGACCCTGCGCAGCGACGGCATCTGGGCGGGCACCTTCGACCTGCCGGCCGGCGACTACGAGTACAAGGTCGCGATCAACGGCTCGTGGGCGATCAACTACGGCGCGAACGGGGCGGCCGACGGTCCGAACATCGCCATCAGCCACGGTGGCGGCGCGATCACGTTCTACTTCGATCCCCGATCGAACATCGTGCAGTCGACGGCCGAAGGCCCCATCGTCACGCTGCCCGGCTCGTACCAGGATGAGATCGGATGCCCCGGCGACTGGCAGCCCGAGTGCCTGGCGAGCCTGATGGCCGACGGCGACCGCGACGGCGTCTACGAGTTCTCGACCGACGAGATCCCTGCCGGTGCCTACGAGGTCAAGGTCGCGCACGGCATGAGCTGGGGCGAGAACTACGGCGAGGGCGGTGCCCCCGGCGGTGCGAACCTGTCGTTCAGCGTCGGCGACGGCGAGCTCGTCGTGTTCCGCTACACGCTCGACACCCACATCCTCGAGATCGTCGTCGAGAATCCGCCGTTGGCCGGCGTGGGCGAGGAGCGCGCCCACTGGATCGACGCCGACACGCTCGTGTGGCCGTCGGGGCTCGGCGCGACCGACGGCGCGGGCTACGAGCTCTACGCCTCGGCCGACGCGTCGATCGCCCTCGGCGACGGCGACGTGACCGGGGCCGACCCGATCGCGCTCGCCGCCGGCGACGGGCTCACCGCCGACCAGGTCGAACGATTCCCGGCGCTCGCCGGCGGTATCGCGCTGCACCTCGACGGCGTGAGCCGCGACGACGTGGCAGCCCTGCTGACCGGACAGCTGATGGTCGCCCAGCGCGACGCCGGGGGTGTGCTCACCGGCTTCACCGGCGTGCAGATCCCGGGCGTGCTCGACGATCTGTACGCGGAAGCCGTCGACGAGGTTGAGCTCGGCGTCAGCTTCCAGGGCAACAAGCCGACGTTCCGGCTGTGGGCGCCGACGGCGCAGTCCGCGACGCTGCTGACGTGGGATGCCGGTGCGACGGGCGACCCGCAGCGCCACGAGGCGGCGCGGGATGCGGCATCCGGAGTCTGGAGCGTGAAGGGCAAGACGGCCCTCAAGGGCGACGAATACCTGTGGGAGGTCGTGGTCTACGCGCCGGCCACCGGGGCGATCGAGACCAACGCGGTCACCGACCCGTACTCGGTCGCGCTCACCCTGAACTCGGAGCGCAGCGTCGCGATCGACCTCGACGACAAGCAGTGGAAGCCGAAGGCGTGGGAGAAGACGAAGGCGCCCATCGTGTCGCGCCCGGTCGATCGCGCGATCTACGAGCTGCACGTGCGCGACTTCTCGATCACCGACGAGAGCGTGCCCGCCGCCGAGCGCGGCACCTACCGTGCCTTCACCCGTGACAGCGCAGGCACGGCGCAGCTGCGGGAGTTGGCGGATGCCGGGATCAACACGGTGCACCTGCTGCCGACCTTCGACATCGCCACGATCGAGGAGGACCGCGCCGCGCAGGCTGTGCCCGACTGCGACCTGTCGTCGTTCGCGCCCGACTCGACCGAGCAGCAGGCGTGCATCGAAGCGGTCGTCGACGCCGACGGCTTCAACTGGGGCTACGACCCGTACCACTACACGGTGCCCGAAGGCTCGTACGCGGTCGATCCCGACGGCGGTGAGCGCGTGCATGAGTTCCGCGAGATGGTCGGGGCGCTGCACGGCATGGGACTGCAGGTCGTGCTCGACCAGGTGTTCAACCACACCGCGCAGTCGGGCCAGGGCGAGAAGAGCGTGCTCGATCGGGTCGTGCCGGGCTACTACCACCGGCTGAATGCGGCGGGAGCCGTCGAGACCTCGACGTGCTGCCAGAACGTGGCGACCGAGCACGAGGTCGCACAGAAGCTCATGGTCGACTCGGTCGTCTCGTGGGCGCGCGACTACAAGGTCGACGGCTTCCGGTTCGACCTGATGGGCCACCACTCGAAGGCGAACATGCTCGCGATCCGCGACGCGCTCGACGAGCTCACCCTCAAGAAGGACGGCGTCGACGGTTCGCGCATCTACCTGTACGGCGAGGGCTGGAACTTCGGCGAGGTCGCGAACAACGCGCTGTTCGAGCAGGCGACGCAAGGTCAGCTCGGCGGCACCGGCATCGGCACGTTCAGCGACCGACTGCGCGATGCCGTGCACGGCGGCAGCCCGGTCGACGGATCGTCGACGTTCTACCAGGGCTTCGGCACCGGCCTGCTGACCGACCCGAACGCGCGCCCCGGGGTGCCCGGCGACGCGGCCGGCGACCTCGCGCGCAAGACCGACCTCGTCAAACTCGGACTCGCAGGCAACCTGCGCGACTTCGAGATGACCGCGGCCGACGGCAGCACGAAGAGCGGCGCCGAGTTCGATTACAACGGCTCGCCCGCCGGCTACGCCGATCAGCCCGACGAGATCATCACGTACGTCGACGCGCACGACAACGAGACCCTGTTCGACCTCGGCGTGCTGAAGCTGCCCGTCGACACGTCGATGGCCGACCGGGTTCGCATGAACACCCTTATGCTCGCCACGACGGCGTACGCGCAGACTCCGTCCTTCTGGCACGCCGGCACCGAGCTGCTGCGCTCGAAGTCGCTCGACCGCAACAGCTACAACTCCGGCGACTGGTTCAACCGCATCGACTGGACCGGCCAGGAGTCGACGTTCGGCTCGGGCCTGCCGAGGGCGGCCGACAACGAGGCGAAGTGGCCGATCATGGCGCCGCTGCTGGCCGACCCGTCGCTGAAGCCCCAGGCATCCGACATCGCCGCGGCCGAGGCGGCAGCGCTCGACCTGCTGCGCACGCGCGACGAGGTGGGGCTGCTGCGCCTCGGATCGGCGGACCTCATCGAGCAGAAGGTGTCGTTCCCGGGCAGCGGCCCCGACGCGGCGCCCGGCGTGATCGTCATGCTGATCGACGACACCGTCGGCGCCGACGTCGACGGTGAGCTCGACGGCGCTCTGGTCGTGTTCAACGCGTCACCCGACGCAGTGTCGCAGGCGCTGCCCGAACTCGCCGGTCGCGAGTTCGCGCTGGCCGACGCGCTGGCCGACGGCGCCGACCCGGTCGTCGCATCGACGACGTGGGATGCCCAGGGTGGCCGGATCACCATCCCGGCTCGTACGGCTGCCGTGCTGGTCGAGGCGGAACCGGTCGGCACCAGGACGTTCGTCGCGCCCACGTCGCTCGTGGTCAAGGCCGGCAGCACGGTGCGCGTCGCCGGGCACGTCTTCGCCGACGACGGCTCGGCCCCGGTCGGAACCGCGACCATCAGCGACAACGGCCGCGTCGTCGCGACGATCGAGCTGGATGCCGCCGACAAGGGCCGCTTCGGTGCGACGGTGACGATCTCGGGTCGCGGGCTGCACTTCCTCCGCACGTCGTTCGTCGGGGCGGGCGCGTACCGCGACTCGCGCATGCCGTTCGCCGCACCGGTCTTCGCGTATTGACGGCCGCCGGGGGCGGCGTCTATCCCGCCGCGCTGCCTGCCGCGACCTCGGCGGTCTCGTCGATCGCGCGGATGCGTGAGATCAGATCAATGATCTGCGCGTCGTCGAAGATCTCATCGGGACCCGACGGCGCCACACCGTCGAACGGATCGTCGTAGAGCCGACGCGGATCGAGGTGTCCCGAGATGGTCAGCTGCTGCACGACGAGATCGACGAAGGCGTGCTGGCGGTGGGTGAACCCCGGTGCGGCCACGAAGTCGGCCAGGGCTTCCTCGATGGCTGAGCGGTCCATTCCCACGATCGAGCGGATGAGCCTGCCGAGCCCGCCGGCGCCCTGCGCCTCTGCGTGCAGCTGATCGGCGTCGAGGCCGCCCGCGACGGTGAGCATGTCTTCCAGCTGGCCGATGTCGACACCGGTGAGCGGTCGGCCGGTGCGCAGCTTGTGCAGCGCGACATCGGTGCGGTCGCTGAGGAACCCGAGCAGCTTCTCGCGGAACGCGCGGCGGTCGAGTCCCGGCACGATCCGCGTGAGGGTCACGTCGCGGGCCTCGCCGAGCGAGTCCTCGAAGTCGGTGTACATGATCGCCTGCGCATCAGAGCCGATCAGCCGCACCAGATCGCGGAGTCTCAGCCGCACGTGCTCGAGCTGGGCGACGCCTGCCGCCTCCCACCAGGTCGGATCCGCGACCGCGTCGAGCAGCGCTGACTGCGCGGCGACCGCGGGGATGCTGCGCTGATCACCGAGGGCTCGAACGATGTCGATGATGCGGGTCGCGACACCGACGGGCACGGTAGCGCCCTCGGCAACTGCGACCTGAGCGTCCAGGATGAGCGCATCGAACCGCTTCGCCGCCTCATCCGGGTCCTGTTCCGCAGCCGAAGGCAGCCCGGCGAGCTCGGCCGCGGCATCGACATCGTCGGCGGTGAGCGTCGTCCATGCGTCTGCGGCCGCGAACCTCTCGACCGCTCGAAGATGCTTGCGCACGAGGAAGTTGTCGCGGTTCATACCCTCGACCGTCGCGTGCATGCGGGCCGCGAGTGCCAGGCGCAGCTTCGCGGCATCCGCGTCCTGCGTCCCCCCGAGGTCGGCGATCAGGCGCGCGCGCAGAAGGAACGTGCGTTCGGTCAGCGAGCGCGACCGGTGAGCGGATGCCTCGGGCAGCGACTCGTTGAAGTAGTCGATGTTGCCGCACACGTCGAAGATCACGAAGTCGCGCTTGTCGTCACCCGGTCCATACAGATCGGGTCGAAGCCGCGTGCCACGCCCGACCATCTGCCAGAACTTGGTGTGCGAGTGCACCGGCTTGAAGAAGACGAGATTGACGACGTCGGGGATGTCGACGCCGGTGTCGAGCATGTCGACTGAGATGGCGAGATGCGGGTTCGCGCCCGGTGTCGAGAACGCGTCGATGTGCGACTGCGCGTACGAGCCCGACGCGTAGGTGATGACACGGGCGAAGTGGCCGTGCAGCTCGGGGAAGTTCGCATCGAAGCGGCTCTCGATGAACTCGGCGTGGCGCTGGTTCTTGGCGAACACGATCGTCTTGCCGAGCCGGTCGCCGCCGGCGACGTACCGACCCTCCTCGACCAGCACCTCGAGCACCTTGTCGACCGTGTCTTCGTTGAACAGCCAGCGGTTCATCGCCGCGGCATCCACCTCGTCGGGGATCTCGCCGTCCTGCCACTCGAGGGCATCCCACTCCTCGCGCTCGGCGTCGGAGAGATCGGCGTAGCGGATGCCGCGACGCATGAACCCCAGGTCGATCGGCCGCGCGACAGGCGGCACGAGGTATCCGCCCGCGATCGCGTCGTCGAGCTCGAAGGCATCGGTCGGCACCCCGTCGCCGAGTTCGAACAGGCGGTAGGTGTTGTGGTCGACGTCGGCGCGAGGGGTGGCGGTGAGCCCGACGACGAGAGCATCGAAGTAGTCGAAGATCTCGCCGTAGCGGTTGTATACAGAGCGGTGCGCCTCGTCGACGACGATGAGGTCGAAGTAGCCGGGGCCGAACCGGCGCAGGTCGTCTTCGCCCGCGTCGATGAGCCCCATGACGGTCTGGTAGGTCGAAACGAAGACCCGGCTCTCGCCGGACCGATCGGCGACGAGGTTGACCGGAGCGCTGTCGGGCAGATGGGTCTTGAACGCGGCGACCGCCTGGTTCACGAGCGCGGTGCGGTCGGCGAGGAAGAGCACCCGCTTGACCCAGTTCGCCTTCTGAAGCACATCGACCAGCGCGATGACCGTGCGGGTCTTGCCGGTTCCCGTGGCCATGACGAGCAGGGCGCGTCGGCGCTGCTGCTCGAAGGCCTCGGTCACCGCGCGAATCGCGCGCAGCTGATAGGGACGCTCGACGATCCGTCGGTCGACGACTGCCGTCGACAGCGGCCTCAGCGTGTGCCGCCGCTGGATCGCAAGCACGAGCTGGTCCTTCGTCATGTATCCGGCTACCGCGCGCGGCGGATAGCGGCGGTCGTCCCACAGCCACGTCTCGTAGCCGTTCGTGTAGTAGATGAGTGGACGCTGCCCGTACTCGCGCTCGAGCGCGTCGGCGTACAGCTCGGCCTGCAGCCGCCCTTCCTTGGCGCTCTTGGTGGTGCGCTTGGCCTCGACGACCGCCAGGGGCGCACCGTCGTCTCCCCACAGGACGTAGTCGACCTTTCCGGTTCCGGAGGCGCTCGGGATGCCGCTGATCGGCCACTCGCGGTCTCGCTCACCGTCGAGCAGCCACCCCGCCTCGCGTAGCTGAAGGTCGATGAGGTCGCGCCGCGTCTCGGCTTCGGTCGCGAGGGTCGGATCGGGGATGCCGAGCTCGGCGTTGCCGGCCGTCTTCGCGGCCTTCGCCGCTGCCGCCTCGGCCTGCAGGGCGGCGATCTGCTGCTGGAGCTCGGCGTTGTGCTCCTGCTCGGCCGCGAGGGCGCGGCGCGCCTCGTCGAACTCGGCCTGGGTGCGCTCCAGCTCGGCGCGGGCACGTCGCACCGCCACCGCCGGCGCGGGCGGAACCCGGGCGAAGTCGAACGCGGCCGGAGGAGCGGCATCCGGATCGCCGTAGCAGTGGTCGAGCCAGCGGCAGATGGTGTGCAGCTGCTCGAGCGACCCGCGCGCCCGGTCGAGCGGCATGTCTTCTTCTTTGTGGACGGCGTCGTTGCCGATGCGTCGCACGATGCGCAGTCCTCCGTCGACGTTCGCACCGACGACGTCGCGGAAGGGCCGCTGCGCGGTCAGACTCGCGAACGAGTCGTCGTAGGGGCGGGGGAGCGACTCAGCGGTGTAGATCCACTCCGTGAACATCTCGCCCGCGCGGCGCGCGTACGTCGCCGACGCGCGAGGGTCGCTGCGCAGGTATGACTCTGAGCGGGATGCTGCCTCCCAGACTTTCGGCCAGCGATCCCGGATGAAGTCGAAGTTCCCCACGAACGGCTCCCGGCGGCAGGCTCGGCCCCTGCCTGCGCACATGCTAGCGAACGGCGTCGACATCACCGCGAAAACGGCGGAGGACGCGTCATCCTCTCCTCCACAGCCTTCCGAGAAGACGAGTTGTCCACACTCTAAGAATTTGCGTTTGATCTGGTTCTTTCCGACCGCTCAATGTCGGAGGTCACTGAGAGTATCAAGACATGGAGAGCCTCGCCGACACCCTCGATCAGGTAGAGCGGATGCTCGGCGATTCCGTGTCGAACACGTTGCACACGAACGGCCTTCTTGGTTCGAGCGACGTCGATCTGCTCTCCGTGGTCGGGAGGGTGGCAGCGATCAGCCGGTTGACCGAGGCACTGCTGATCGAGGCGGTCGCGAACGTGCAGCAGCGCGCGGAAGACCGGCCCCGCGACGAACGGATCACCACCGCTCTCGGGTGCCGAACGGCGAAAGAGCTGGTGCAGCGTGTGACGCGCTCGTCTTCGCGCACGGTCGGTGCACTGATGAGCGGCGCACGTGCGATCGCGTGTCCGGTGTCGATCACGACGGGCGAGTCGCTCCCTGCGCGGTACCCCTCGATGCGTGATGCCGTCGCCGCCGGTGCGGTCGGGCTCGACGGACTGCTCGCCGTCGCTGGTGCGCTCGACGACGCGGCCTGCGACGCGGCTGCACGACGGGCCGCCGAGAGCGAACTGGCCGACTCCGCGCGCGGCGAGGGAGCAGACGGCGGTCCCGCTTCCTGCGCCGACGACCTTCGCCTCCAGGCGCAGGTGTGGGCGATGTACCTCGATCAAGACGGCGCCGAGCCCCGCGAAGCACACGCCGCGCGCAAGCGCGCACTGACGGTGGGCACATGCCGCGACGGACTCGTTCCGGTGCACGGCAGTCTGCTTCCCGAGGTCGCGGGGCAGCTCGGGCTGCTGTTCGACAGCATCCTGAACCCGAAGGGCGACGGCCCCGCGCATCCCGAGGGGGTGCGCTTCGCTGAGGCAGGTGTCGATGACCCGATTCCGTCGCAGGCCGACCTGAGATCGCGCGCACAGAAGCAGCACGACGCACTCGCGACGATCCTCGGCGTCGCCGCCACGTCTGGCGCGCTGCCCACGATCGGCGGCGCGGCACCGACTCTCGTGGTGCAGGTCAGCGTCGAAGATCTCGTGGCCGGTCGCGGTCACGCCCACGTGCCGGGGGCTTCCGCGCCCGTCTCGCTGTCGGTTGCGCGCCACATCGCGTGCACGGGCGCGGTGCAGCGTGTCGTCACCGATGACGCCGGCCGCATCGTCGCCATCCACAACCTCGATCGGGTCTTCAACGCCCATCAGCGCAAGGCGATCACCCTGCGCGATGGCGGATGCATCATCCCCGGCTGTCACGTCTCCGCCACCTGGTGCGAGATCCACCACGTCACCGAGCACGCCAAGGGCGGCCAGACGTGCACCGACAACGGTGTGCTGCTGTGCTGGCACCACCATCGCACGCTCGACTCCAGCGGATGGCGGATACGGATGCGGGGCGGTGTGCCCGAGGTCCGCGGACCGTCGTGGTGGGACGCGTCGATTACGTGGCGCGCGGTCACGAACTCGCCGATCCGCATGCGGGAACGGCTGCGATCGCGACGGGAGTGACGCCGATCGGCGCGACGCGTCGTCGCAATGTCGGAGGCCTGGTGTGTCCTGCTCTACTGGCCGTCGGCCGGTGGTGCACGCCCGAGGTGTGCGCCTCGAACGACCAGAAGGACCTTCTGTCATGTCCGATAACCTCAACGGCGGCGCGTCCGGGCGCCCCGAATCCGATCAGTCCAACGAGTCGGCAGATCCCGTCACGTCGCCTGCCGGCTGGTACCCCGACCCGCACAACGCTGCAGCCCGGCGGTACTGGGACGGCACCGCCTGGACGGATCACACCGCCTACCCCACCGACGGCGTGCCGTCCCAGGCGGCCGCGCCTGCGCCCGCCGCACCGCTGAACGCTGACGGCGCGACCTCGCCCCCGGTGGCTTCCGCTGCCGCCGTCTCGCTGAAAAAGCCGTGGTACCGGCGCCCGGCGATCATCGTGCCGGTGTCGGTGGTCGCCGCGCTGATCGTGTTCGTCGTCGTGGTCGGCTCGCTGAACAGGCCTGCTGCCCCCAGCGCCGGCGACGAGCAGCCCGCCTCGCAGTCCGAGGACGCTGCCGAGCCGGCTGCCGATGACGAAGAGCCCGAGGAGGAACCTGCCTCTGCCGCACCTGCAGACCTCGAACTGGGCGAGACCGCGTTCGGTGTCGACGTTCAGCAGGGCACCGGGTGGTATGCCGTGCAGGTCACGAACCCCAACGACGACTACGTGTTCGGGTTCGCCGAGATCTCGGTCGAGGCCTACGACGCCGCGGGAGTGCTGATCGACTCCGACAGCACCTACACGACGATTCTCAGTGGTGAGTCGTGGTACATCGGCACGTTCTTCGACATCGGTTCAGCGACGATCGACCATCTCGAGGTGCGCGGTCCGGTCGCAAGCGAGGCGACCTACTCGGCGGCAGAGGAGACGGGGCACATGACGATCCAGAACATCACGACCGGGCCCGAGTACGACCGCATGACGGTCACCGGGCAGCTCGTCTCGGCGTTCTCGGAGGATCAGGACCTGGTGCGCATCGACCTGATCGCCCGCGATGCCTCGGGCAAGGTCGTCGGTGTCGACTTCACCTTCACCGACCGCGTGCCCGCGGGTGGCACCGTCGCGTGGGAGACCTCGTTCTGGGAGGTTCCTCTCGACTCGACGGTGTCGGCCTACCCGCATCTGTAGTCCAGACGGCCCGCCCCGGAGTGTGCTCGCCCGGGGCGGGCCGACCGCCTCGCCTGTCGCAGGTGGTCCGTAGCATCTTTGCCGTGGGGAACTCGATCGACGACATCATCCAGCGGATGCGTACCAGTCCCGCAAATGTGCGCTATGCCGACGTGTGCAAGGTCGCCGAGGCCTATTTCGGTCCGCCACGTCAACGAAGGTCCAGCCACGCGGTCTACAAGACTCCCTGGGCTGGTGACCCCCGCGTGAATCTGCAGAACGATCACGGCTCAGCCAAGCCGTATCAAGTGAAGCAGCTCCTCGCAGCGATCGAACGGGTGCAGAATGGATCGTGAGGCGTGGGGAGGTGCAAGCATGCGATACACCGTCGACGACTACGCTCTGCTCGTCGGGGTTGATCGAGAGTCCCGAGAGTTCGTCGCTGTCGTGCGCGAGTTCCCTTCGCTCAGTTGGGTTGCGGGCACACGTGTCGACGCGGCGGCCGGTCTGCGCGAGGTTCTGTCCGAGGTGCTGAGCGACATGTACGCCAATGGCGAAGACGTGCCGGCACCACAGCGCACACCGGTCCTGAACGACCTGCAACCTGCGTAACCGGGTCCCGACCGGGTGAGCGGCCACCTCACTCGTCGGCGAAGAAGTCCTCGTCGAGCTTCACGATGTCGACCGTGCGGGCGACCTCGACGCCGACGCGGTGCTTGATCATCAGCTCCGTGAGACGGATGCCGTCGACGAGCGCGACATCCTGGTGCACACGCTCGGCTGTCTCGACGGCTTCTCGTGTGAAGCGGCTGGTGGTGAAGAAGACGCCGACGGTCGCGCTGCGCGTCGCGAGAGCCCCCACGAACTCCTGGATCTTCGGCCGCCCGATCGTGACCTCTTCGGCATAGCGCTTGGCCTGGATGTAGATCTTGCTGAGACCCAGCTCGTCTCGGTCGATCACTCCGTCGAGCCCGCCGTCGCCCGAGCCGGCCAGCTTCGTCATCTTGCCGTCGCGCCCGTAGCCCATCTTGACGAGCAGTCTGAGCACGACGGTCTCGAAGTAGGTCGGGTCGGTGCCCCGTAGCCGATCGAGCAGCTTCACCTTGGTGTCGTCTTCGATGAGCTGAATGCCCGCGTCGATCAGGTCGTCGGGGCTCTGATCCGCGACGGTCGAGGCTGTCGTCGGCGAGGTCGGCTCGCTCGCCCGTTGCCTACGGGCCGGCACGTACTCGTTGTAAGCCGGCGCGTGGGTCTCGAGGTCAGACTCGCGGATCTCGCCGGCGATGATCTGGAGCAATTGCCTGCCCGTATCGGTGATCTGGAACGATCCCCGCGACGGGGCGGTGAGCGCCTTCGCGCGCCGCAGGGCCGAGGTAGCCCACCCGATGCGGTTGGTCGCCCGCGTCTGGCCCGAGGCCAGCAGCTCGGAGCGTTGCTCAGCCGTCAAGCCGACGCGGTCGCTCACGGCGCGCTCCATGTCTCGCTTGGCCCAGGTCTGGCCGTCTTCGAGAACCTCGAGGATCGGGCGCATGAACGTCCACCACGAGCCGATGGTGGTGTCGTCGGTGGGGTCGGTCATAGCTCTCCTCGGAACGCGCGGTGCTGGAGGGACGCGAAGAGTTCGTCGAGGGCGCGCCTAGCGGCCCCGCAACTCGCGCGTACGCCTTCCGCCTCATGCACCGCTCGCGAAAAGAACCGTTGGTCCCCCATCGAGGGCAGGCGAATCTGGTACCTAAACAGCGACTCCCGATTCAGCTTGGGCATCTGGGCGCGGGAGCTCAATGCCGCCGCGTAGCGAAGGAAGTCTGGGCTGCGCAAGGCGAACGCCAAGTACTCATGGCGCAGGCGCCCCTTCGCCGGTGAGAGCGGATAGATGTCTGCGCTTGTCAGGGCAGGCCCCTCAATAATCGCGACCTTGTTGAGCGCAGGCCGAATCTTCGAGTAGATAACTGCTCGGTCGGTCACGAGGTACTTACCACTTATGGCTCCTTGCGCAGCCGCGGAACCTGCGTGCGTGAGAACTCCACTTCCGGTTTCGATCGCATCTGAACCGTACAGGACAAGATCACGGACCTCAGGTGAACGAGGATCGACTAGAGGCGCGCGAATGACCGCGACCTCGGATAGTGGGACTCGCGTCGTGGCGCGAGTAGCGATCGCGTGGAACTCTGCGGCCAGCAACTCAACCATCAGCCTTGCCGATCGTTCCCGGTTTTCTTGCGGCGCTTCGGCCTCGTCGAGGATGGCGGCGATGCGGCGCTGCTCGGGGAGGGGTGGGAGGGGGACTTCAAGGCGGCCGAGTGCGTCGAGCGAGATGGACTTTCGACGCTCGGCGGTTCCGCGGCCCAGACGAGGGTACGACGCCAGCGCTCGCGGGGACTTCAAGAAGCGAATCAGATAATCGGGCGCGACGCGCGCTTCATCAACCGAGAACACCGTGTACATCGGGCTGATGACGCAGGTGGTAGGCGCAACACCGATGGAGCCCTCGTCGAGGTGAATAGTGGCGTATGCGAACTGGCCTTCGTGAACCACCTTGTACGTCGAGATGTCGCTCGAGAACACCTGCTTCTTGAAGTACTCGGCAGATGGCACGAAACCCATATGTTTCGTTACGGAGTAGACCGGCAACTGCCTCTCACCAGCCCGTCCCTGTACGGGGCTGATGAGCTCTCCGAGGCGAACCGTATTCATGCCAGCACCTCCCGCAGCCGCTTCAGGCCGTCCTGGATCTCGACCTCGAGGGCATCGAGCTCGTCGAGGATCTCGGTGGGCGAGCGGTGCTCGACTTCTTCGAGCTTGATCTCCTTGTAGCGGTTGAGCGAGAGGTCGTAGTTGTTGTCGACGATCTCCTGACGCGGCACGAGGAACGACTGATCGGTCCGTTGCCGCGACGCCTCCGCATCCAGCGACCGCCAGCGCGCCAAGACGTCGGGCAGGTCGTTCGCCTCGATCGGGGTGCGCTTGTCGTCGAGGGTCATGCCGTCGGCGCGCACGTCGTAGAACCACACGTGGTCGGTTCCTCCCGACGAGGTCTTCGTGAAGAGCAGGATCGCCGTCGACACCCCGGTGTACGGCTTGAAGGTTCCGCTCGGCAGCTTGATGACGGCATCCAGCTTGTGGTCGTCGACGAGCATCTTGCGCACGCCCTTGTGGGCATTGCTCGACCCGAACAGCACGCCCTCGGGCACGATGACGGCGGCGCGGCCGCCGTTGCGCAGCATCCGGATCATCAGCACGAGGAAGAGCAGCTCGGTCTTGCGGGTCTTCACGACCTTCTGCAGATCCTTCGACACCGTCTCGTCATCGAGCGAACCGGCGAACGGCGGATTCGCGAGCACCAGCGTGTACTGATCGAGGCCGGGATGCCCCTCGGACAGCGAGTCGGCGCGCTCGATCGTGGGGTTCTCGACGCCGTGCAGCAGCATATTCATGCTGGCGATCCGCGCCATCGCCGCGTCGGAGTCGTAGCCGGTGAACATCGGCCCGTTGAAGTGGTCGCGGGTCGCGGCATCCGTCCAGATCTCGGGGTGATGCTCGCGCAGGTACTCCTCCGCGGTGACCAGAAACCCGGCGGTGCCCACGGCCGGGTCGATGATGAGGTCGTCGGGCCGCGGCTGCTGCAGGTCCACCATCAGCTGGATGATGTGACGGGCGGTGCGGAACTGGCCGTTCGTGCCGCTCGTCGACAGCTTCATCAGCATGTACTCGTAGATGTCGCCCTTGGTGTCGCGGTCGTCCATCGGGATCTCGGCGAGCAGGTCGACGACCCTCGTGAGCAGCGCCGGGGTCGGGATCGTGAATCGCGCATCACGCATGTTGCGCGCATAGCTCGACCCCTCGGCGCCGAGGCGTCGCAGCCACGGGAAGACGTGCTCCGAGACCACCTCGAACATCTCGGCGGGGGAGTAGTTGGTGAACACGCTCCACCGCAGATCCCGGTAGGGGCGTCGGCCCGGCAGGTCGCTGTCGTACCCGTCGGGGAAGACGGGGTTCTCGATCTCGTCGCCGAACCGGGCCGCCTTCTTCTCGGCCTTGGTGTGCAGATCGTCAAGGCGCTTGATGAACAGCAGGTAGGTGATCTGCTCGATCACCTCGACCGGGTTCGCGATCCCGCCCGACCAGAAGGCATCCCACACCCGATCGACCTGACGCCTGAGCTCACCCGTGACCACATGGACTCCCCTCGCGCGCACCGCACCTGAACGGCTCCACGCTAGTCCAGCGCTACGACCCCGCCCGTCCCGCCCGAGCAGACGCAAAGTTGTAACAAAGGATGGCTGTCGTTCGCAATGAGGCTCCCCTAGAGTTCAGATCGTCTGGGGACGAAATAAGAGGGAGAGCAATGAAGCGTTTGCGTACGACGATGACTGCTGCGGGAATCGCAGCACTCGTCGCAATCAGCGGGGTGGGCGCCTCCAGCGCCATCGCCGCGCCGGGCAAGCCGGGCCAGCCCCGGTACACCCCGGGTGCGGAGGGCGCGGGCGACGCGTACTTCCCGTACTCGGGCAACGGCGGCTACGACGTCGTCCACTACGACCTCGATGTCGACTACACGCCGCCCGCCGCGTCGCCGGCCCCTCTCGAGGGCCAGTTCAGCGGTGTCGCGACGATCGACATCGTCGCCACCCAGGACCTCGACCGGTTCAACCTCGACCTGCGCGGCATGACGGTTTCGGCCCTCACGGTCGGTGGGAAGAAGGCGACCGGCATCGCGGTTCCCGAGCCCGGTGCCGAGGTCGACGGCGCAGCCTACTGGCAGGTTCAGGACGACGACGCCCGCATCTGGGAGCTCGTCGTGCAGCCGCGCCCGAAGATCAAGGCCGGTCAGAGCTTCCAGGTCGTCGTCGAGTACGGCGGCACCACGGTGCGCCCCACCGACGTCGAGGGAGCCCTGTACGGCTGGGTGACCACCCGCGACGGCGCCATGGTCGTCAGCGAGCCCGACGGCTCGATGACCTGGTACCCGGTCAGCGACCACCAGACCGACAAGGCCGGCTACAGCTTCGAGATCACCGTGCCCGAGGGCAAGGTGGCCGTCGCGAACGGGCTGCCGTCGCAGGATCCGGTCACCGCGAACGGGCTGACGACCTGGTTCTGGGATGCCCCCGACGAGCAGGCCAGCTATCTGACCACCGCATCGGTCGGTGACTTCGACCTGCGCGACACGTACTACTCGAGCAGCGGTGTGCCGATCATCGACGCGGTCGACACGAAGCTGAGCTCGTCGCGCATGGCCACCACGAACGCGAGCCTGGGGCACCAGGTCGCGATGATCGATCTGTTCGAGGAGCTGTTCGGGCCGTACCCGTTCAACTCGTACGGCGCGATCGTCGACAACGACAGTGTCGGATACGCGCTCGAGACCCAGACCCGCCCGGTCTACTCCAGCTCGGCGAGCGAGGGCACCGTCGCGCACGAGCTCGCGCACCAGTGGTTCGGCAATGCGGTCAGCCCGCACCGCTGGGCCGACATCTGGCTCAACGAGGGCTGGGCGACCTACGCGACCTGGATGTGGAACGAGGAGCGCGGGATCCGCTCGGCGCAGGCCTCGTACAACAGCTGGTACAACACGACGCGCGCCGACTCGTACTGGTCCTTCCAGATCGGCGACCCCGGTCCGCTCGGCCTGTTCGCCACCCAGGTCTACAACCGGGGTGCAGCGACCCTCCACGCCCTGCGCGTGCAGGTCGGCGACGAGGCGTTCTTCGAGGGCGCCAAGCTGTGGGTCGAACGCTACGACGACAGCACCGGCTCCGCCGCCGACTTCGAGGAGATCTTCGAAGAGGTGTCGGGGCAGGACCTCGACGAGTTCTTCGAGATCTGGCTCTACGGCCAGGAGAAGCCCCCGGCCACCTGGACGCTGCCCTGATCGCAGCGTCTGCCTGAGAATGACGGCGGCCCCGCCCGCTCCCCAGTGGAGCGGACGGGGCCGTCGCTTGTCGTCAGTGCGCCGTGATGGCGAACAGCGTGGTCGTACCCGAGACCTCGTTCGCGACCGCGAGCAGCGGTGCGCCGGTGGGGGACGAGGCGGCAGGGATGAACGCGAGGCCCTCGGCGCCCAGGTCGCCGGCCTGCGACAGGTACTCCTCGCCGTCGTCCTCGACCGAGACCGAGAAGTCGCGGTTGTTGACGTAGGTGACGAAGACGCTCTCAGCGGGCGTTGTGATGTCGAACACGGCGACGCTGCCGACGCGCTCGAAGCCGATGAACGCGTAGGTCCGGCCGTCGACCTCGCCGATGGCGAGGTTCTCGGGCTCGGGGCCCTTGTCGTCGCTGCGACCCTCGAGGACCGTCTCGGAGTGGTTCGAGTTGACGAAGTCGGGTGCAGCCGCGTACGTGATCTCTTCGAACGCCGAACCCGAGTCGAAGACCTGCTCGCCGGCGGTGGTCCAGATCGAGAACGAGCGGCCGCCGAACGCGTACAGCTCGCTGTAGCAGCCGTTCGCCGCGTCGAACCCGTCCTCGATCGTCACGTTGAGGCGGCCGAGCTCGGCGTCATCCGTGTAGGCCGCGAGTGGGCTGTCGTCGCACACCGGACCGTAGCCGTCATCCTCGAGATCCTTCACGCGGGAGGCCTCGACATAGTCGCCCCACTCGCGGGCGTCGCCTTCGTTCGCGGTCACGAGGTAGGTCTGACCGCCGGTGCGGTAGGCGTTGAGCCCGTCGGGCATGTAGACGCCGTTGAGGCCCTCGTACGTGCGAAGGTCGAAGGTCGGCGCGTCCCGCGGGTCGCGATCGCTCGGGTCGAGGGCGTTCTCGGCGAGCGAGAGGTCCTTGAAGCCCAGGGGAAGGATGCCGGTGACCCGCGCGCTCGGGATCTGGACGACCGCGATGGCGTTGGCCTCCTGCAGTGCGACGTAGGCGGTGTTTCCGTCGATCGCCACGTACTCGGGCTCGAGGTTGCGGCTGACGGGGTGGTCGTCGCCGTGCGGCTGCGGCCCGAAGACGCGCACGTCGGCGGGCAGCGTCATCGAACCGCCCTCCTCGAAGGCGTGGAAGTCGGCGGTCTTGACGTCCTTCTGCGACGAAGCCTTGACCTTGTTCGACAGCTTCACGACGCTGACCGTCCCCTCGGGGTCGATCTCGAAGTCATCGTCGGGCTCGCCCTCGTTGGCGACGACCGCGTACTTGCCGTCGGCGGCGATCGCGACCATGTCGGGCAGGGCGCCCACGGCGACCTCGCCGAGGTAGGCGGATGCCGCGTCATCGGCAGTCGCGTCGAAGAAGACCAGGTGGCCCGGGTCGGTCTTCACGGGCGCCTCGAAAGCGATGACGCCGAGGCCGTCCGCGCGGACGGCGACCGAGTTGGCGACGCCGTCGGACGAGAGCGAGAACTCGGGGGTGATCGCGGTCGGCGTCGAGTAGTCGAGCACGTTCACCGAGCCGGCGAGCGCGTTGACGACGAACAGACGATCGCCATGCGCCGCCACGATCTCGGCCGCCGACTCGTCGAAGACGCCGGTCTCGAACGAGCTGATCGGCGTGAGCGACAGCGCCGCGTCGTCGGCGGAGTACGTGATGGGAGCGGGCACGACGGCCGCGGTCGCCGGAGCGACGGCGGTGAGCACGAGCGCGCAGGCAGCCGCACCGGCGGCGGCGGCGGTGCGTCGGGGTGAGAGCGAGGGCATCGGGTTCCTCCGGATCGGTTCCGCCGCGCGGACGCACGGCAAGCGCCAGTCGTAACGGTTCCCGGTGGCCACCGGGTGAACGGCGGGCGAACGCGCTCAACATCTCCGTCGTCCTGTCATTTATTAGGACATCCATGTAAAATCGTCACTGTGCCCATAGTCGGGCGTAGAGACTGAGCAGGATGCCTCACGAGGGCGCCGCCTCGGATGTCAAGGAGAAACCGTGTCGACGACGATCACGAACCCCCCGGCCGACCCCATCAGCGATGACGAGCGGGAGGCGATCCTCGACGCCGTTCGTGACTTCGCGGCATCCGAACTCGAGCCCCACGCGCTCGAGTGGGACGAGCGCTCGCACTTCCCGCTCGATGTGCTGCGCGCCGCGGGCGAGCTCGGGCTCGGCGGCATCTATGTGCGCGAGGACGTCGGCGGCACGGGGCTCGCGCGGTCGGATGCCGCCGCGATCTTCGAGCAGCTCGCCCACGGCGACCCCACGATCGCTTCGTACATCACGATCCACAACATGGTCGCCTGGATGATCGACACCTACGGTGACGACGAGCAGCGACAGACGTGGCTTCCGCGCATGGTGACGATGGAGGCTCTCGGCAGCTACTGCCTCACCGAGCCCGGCGCCGGGTCGGATGCCGCCGCCATCGCGACCTCTGCGATCCGCGACGGAGACGAGTTCGTGCTCACCGGCGTCAAGCAGTTCATCTCGGGAGCCGGTTCCTCGGCCATCTACATCGTCATGGCCCGCACCGGCGAGCCCGGTGCACGCGGCATCAGCGCATTCCTCGTGCCCGACGGCGCAGAGGGCCTCACGTTCGGGCCGAACGAGAAGAAGATGGGCTGGAAGGCGCAACCGACCCGGCAGGTCATCCTCGACGAGGTGCGTGTTCCAGCGTCGGCGATGCTGGGCACCGAGGGGCAGGGCTTCAAGATCGCGATGTCCGCCCTCGACGGCGGACGCATCAACATCGCCGCATGCTCTCTGGGCGGTGCGCAATGGGCACTCGACCGCGCGGTGCGCTACGTGCACGAGCGTTTCACGTTCGGCGAGCCGCTTGCCGACAAGCAGTCGGTCGTCTTCACCCTCGCCGACATGGCCACCGAGCTCGCGGCCGCACGCGCGCTGCTGCGCGAAGCCGCCGCCGCACTCGACGCGAAGGCGCCGGATGCCTCGATGGCCTGCGCGATGGCCAAGCGGTTCGCGACCGATGCCGGGTTCACCGTCGCCAACAAGGCACTGCAGCTGCACGGCGGGTACGGCTACCTGCAGGACTACGGCATCGAGAAGGTGGTGCGCGACCTGCGGGTGCATCAGATCCTCGAGGGCACGAACGAGATCATGCGTGTCATCGTCGGGCGCAAGCTGCTGGAGGGCTGACACATGCGCATCGCTTTCCTCGGACTGGGCCACATGGGCCTGCCCATGGCCACCAACCTCGCCGGCGCCGGTCACGAGGTGGTCGGCTTCGACGTCGCACAGCCGGCGCGGGATGCCGGGCGGGCCGCAGGGCTCGAGGTCGCCGAATCGGGGCCCGCCGCCGTCGCGACCGGTGTGCAGGTCGTCATCACGATGTTCCAGACGGGCGCGCAGGTGCTGGATGCCTACCGCGGCATCGACGGCGCGCCCGGGCTGCTCGAAACCGCCGAACCCGACACCCTGTTCATCGACTGCTCGACGATCGCGGTCGACGACGCGCGAGCTGTCCACGCGCTGGCCGAACAGGCGGGGCATCGCTCGGTGGATGCCCCCGTGTCGGGAGGCGTGGTCGGCGCCGAGAACGCGACGCTCGCCTTCATGGTGGGCGGCTCCGACGACGACTTCGCCGCGGCGCAGCCGCTGCTGGAGGCGATGGGACGCCGCGTGGTGCACTGCGGCGGCGCTGGTCTCGGCCAGGCGGCGAAGGTGTGCAACAACATGATCCTCGCCGTCTCGCAGATCGCCGTGGCCGAGGCATTCGTACTCGGCGAGAAGCTGGGGCTCGATCACCAGGCGCTGTTCGACGTGGCATCCAACGCCTCGGGTCAGTGCTGGGCGCTCACCACCAACTGTCCGGTGCCGGGGCCCGTGCCGACCAGTCCCGCCAACCGCGACTACGCACCCGGGTTCGCGGGGGTGCTCATGGACAAGGACCTCGGGCTCGCCGAGCACGCCGTGACGTCGTCCGGCGTCTCGGCGCGGATGGGGATGCTGGCGCGCGAGCTGTACCGCGAGTTCGCGTCGGGTCCGGGAGCCGGGCAGGATTTCTCGGGGATCATCAACACGATCCGCGCCGAGTCCGCACATGCCTGAGGGAGACACCGTGGCCGAATACGAGACGATCCTGGTCGAGACGCGCGGGCGGGTGGGGTGGATCACCCTGAACCGGCCCGAGGCGCTCAACGCGCTGAACACGCAGGTGATGCGCGAGATCGTCGCTGCGGCATCCGCCTTCGACGCCGACACCGCGATCGGCGCCATCGTGGTGACCGGATCGGAGCGCGCATTCGCAGCGGGCGCCGACATCAAGGAGATGGAGTCGCAGACCGGCCTCGACATGGTGATGGGCGATCACTTCGGGGGCTGGGCCGACTTCGCGGCGGTGCGCACCCCCGTGATCGCGGCGGTGTCGGGCTATGCCCTCGGTGGCGGCTGCGAACTGGCGATGATGTGCGACATCATCCTCGCCGCCGACTCGGCCAAATTCGGGCAGCCCGAGATCAACCTCGGGGTGATCCCCGGCATGGGTGGATCGCAGCGGCTCATCCGCGCGGTCGGCTACTACAAGGCCGCCGAGCTGATCCTCACCGGTCGCATGATGGATGCCGCCGAAGCCGAGCGTGCGGGGCTGGTGTCGCGGGTGGTGCCCGCCGCCGAGCTGCTCGACGAGGCGGGCACGGTCGCCGACACGATCGCGTCGAAGTCGCTGCCGTCGCTGTACGCGGCGAAGGCGGCGCTGGATGCTGCAATGGAGACGCCGCTCGCCGAAGGCCTGCGCTTCGAGCGCCACGTCTTCGCGTCGCTGTTCGACACCGCCGACCAGAAGGAGGGCATGGCCGCCTTCCGCGAGAAGCGGTCTCCCGACTTCCAGAACCGGTGACGCGCGACTACAGCGGGTCGGGCAGTGGGCGCGGATCGGTGAAGTCACCCGCCCCCTTGCGCAGACGCGCGATGAGCCGCACCACCTCCGCCGTGTCCTGTTCGGGCAGACCCGGACTGTCGAACACGTTCGTGTTGAGCGCCGCCGTCGCCCGCTCGACCAGGTCTCGCCCGGCATCCGTCAGCACGAGCATCGCGGCGCGCCCGTCGACCGGGTGCGGCTCGCGCTCGACGAGCCCGTCGCGCGTCAGCCGCTCGACGGTGTTCGTCACGCTCGTCGGATGCACCTGCAGTCGTGCGATCGCGCTGGCCATCGGCATCCGTCCTGTGCGCGTGAAGCCGAGCAGTCGCAGCATCTCGTACCGTGCGAACGACAGGCCGAACGGCCGCAGCGTCGCGTCGATGCGCGACAGCAGCAGCTGGTGGGCGCGCATGATCGACGTGACGAGGGTCATGCCGGCCGCGGCATCCTGCCAGCCGTGCGCCACCCACTGGCGTTTGGCCTCGGCGATCGGATCGACCGGCAGCGGGGCGTTCCTGGGCATGCGGCGCCTCCCGTCTTCCCTTTCACGGTATCGGGTGCCCGTAGACTCGAGACACCGACGGAGCGGAGCGAAATGAAGATCGTCGTCCTGGTCAAAGAGGTCCCGGATACCTATGGGGATCGCAAGCTGTCGTTGGAGACGGGTCTTGCCGATCGTGGCGCGTCGGAGCGTGTGATCGACGAGATCGGGGAGCGTGCCCTTGAGGTGGCCCTCTCGTACGCGGACGCGCATGAGGGCACCGAGGTCGTGGTGCTGTCGATGGCGTCGGGTGATGCGGCGGCGACGGTGCGCAAGGGTCTTGCGATGGGTGCGGGCTCGGCGGTGCAGGTCGTCGACGAGGGTCTGCTGGGTGCGGATCTGGGGTTGACGGCGCAGGTGCTGGCGGCGGCGTTGCAGCGCACGGGTTTCGATCTGGTGATCGGCGGGAACCTGTCGACCGACGGTTCGGGCGGGGTGATCCCGGTGATGGTGGCCGAGCTGCTGAATGTGCCGGCGGCGACGATGCTGAATTCGGTCGAGATCGGAGAGGGCACGGTGTCGGGGGTGCGGGCGACCGACGGCGGCACGGTGACGGTGGAGGCGGAGTTGCCGGCGGTGATCTCGATCACCGAGGCGCTGCCGGATGCGCGGTTCCCGAATTTCAAGGGGATCATGGCGGCGAAGAAGAAGCCGTTCGAGACGATCACTTTGGAGGATCTGGGGATCGATCCGCATTCGACGGAGTGGTCGCGGTCGATCGTGATCGGCCTGGGTGAGAAGCCGCCGCGTGAGGCGGGCGTGAAGATCACCGATGAGGGGGATGCCGGTGAGAAGCTCGCGGCGTTCCTGATCGAGAACCGGTTGGCGTGAAGGGCGTGATGATGGCGGATTTCGCGGACGATTCGATTCTGGTGCTGTTGGACGTGACCCCGGGAGGGGAGTTGGCGTCGTCGGCGGCGGGTCTGATGGGGGCCGCTGCGCAGGTGGGGACCCCGGTGGCGCTGGTGGTCGGTGACGAGAAGCTCGCCGCGGATGCCGGCGCGGTCGGTGCGGGCACGGTGCTGGTGGCCGCGCCCGGTGCCGGTGGTGCCGCGCACGTTGCGGATGCGCTGGCTGCGGCGGCGGCGGTGGTGCGGCCGGACGCGATCCTGGCGTCGCACTCGATCGAGGGCCGTGAGGCCGCGGCGCGGTTCGCCGCCCGCTCGCAGTCTGCGGTCGCGGTCGACGCGGTCGGAGTCTCGCGCGACGAGGAGGGTGTGGTCGCGCATCACTCGGTGTATGGAGGCGCGTACAACGTCGATTCCGCGGTGACGTGGGGTGCCCCGGTGATCACGATCCGGCAGGGCTCGATCGACGCCCGCGCCGAGGCCGTGGACTCCCCGGTGGTCGAGGCTCTCGAGGTCGCGGCATCCGGTCGCAAGGTCGCGACGTTCGGCGAGGTCGAAGCCGCGGTGGTGTCGTCGACGCGCCCCGAGCTGCGGGGTGCCGCGAAGGTCGTCTCCGGCGGCCGAGGGCTCGGGTCGGAGGACAAGTTCACGCTCGTGGAGGACCTCGCCGATGCGCTGGGCGCGGCGGTGGGCGCCTCGCGGGCGGCGGTGGATGCCGGGTACGTGCCGCAGTCGTACCAGGTCGGGCAGACCGGGGTGTCGGTGTCGCCGCAGCTGTACGTCGCGCTGGGGATCTCGGGCGCGATCCAGCACAAGGCCGGGATGCAGACCGCGAAGACGATCGTCGCGATCAACAAGGACGGCGACGCCCCCATCTTCGAGATCGCCGACTTCGGCGTCGTCGGCGACCTGTTCACCGTGGTGCCGCAGCTGATCGACGCGCTGAACGCGAAGAAGAAGGCGTAACCGGGCGATGGCGACGTACGGGACGACGATCCGGCGCGGCCTGCCGCGGGTGGCCGGCGGCGACCCGTACCCGCCCGACGGGGCCGCGCCCCTCGAGGTCGCTGCGGTCGCGGCGGTCGCGGCATCCGTGGCGTCCGGCGAGGCGTCCGGCGCCACTTCCCTGGAAGGGCGCCCGGAACCTGTGGCGCCAACCCAGGAAACAGCAGCCGAACCCGCCGCGCAGGTCGTCGACACCGGGGGCGGCGACGAAGCCCCCGCCCCCGCGGCCGCGGGCGCTGCGGGTGGGGTGATGGCCCTGCGTCGCGGGCTGCCCCGCACCCCCGGAGGGGAGCCGTGGCCGCCCGCCGGGGCCGTGGCCGCCGCGGCTGAGGCATCCGTCGCCGGTTCCGGCGCCACTTCCCTGAAGGGGCGCCCGGAACCTGTGGCGCCAACCCAGGAAACAGCAGCCGAACCCACCACCGCCGTCGCTGAGCGAGCGGAGCGAGATGCCCCCGCCGCGGCGGCCGCTACCGCCGCCGGGGGAGTTGCGCTGCGTCGCGGGCTGCCCCGCACTCCGGGGGGCGAGCCGTGGCCGCCCGCCGGATTGGCCGCCCCCGCGCCGGCATCCGCTGCTCCCGTCGCCGAGGTTCAACCGCGGCAGACGGTGGATGCCGCAACGACGGAAGCCACATCCGCCGCGGTCGAACAGGAACCCGCCGCGCCGGTGTACGACGTGTCGACGCCGCTGCCGTTCACCCGCACCGTGTGGGCGGGCGCATCCGCCGCCACCCGCCCGGCACCGAAGCCGGAACCGGCCCGCATCGGTCCGTTCACGAAGGCGCAGTGGGCCGGGATCGTCGTGGTCGGCGGCGGCGCGCTGGTGTACGCGGGACTGATGGCCGTGCTCGCGGTGCGGTGGCTGCTGTCCACTCCGTGGGGTATCGACCTTCTCGCTGCGTTCCCCGGCGAATACCACCTGCCCGAGGGCGCCCCTGTCGGGTTCCCGGCGTGGTTGGGGTGGCAGCACTTCTTCAACGTGTTCCTGATGGTGCTCATCATCCGGTCGGGCCTGACGATCCGCACCGAGAAGCGCCCGACCGCGTTCTGGACCCCGCGCGGCAACCCGAAGGGCAAGGTCAGCCTCACGATCTGGTTCCATCAGGCACTCGACCTGCTGTGGATCCTCAACGGCGTCGCGTTCGTGGTGCTGCTGTTCGTCACCGGCCAGTGGATGCGGATCGTGCCCACCAGCTGGGAGGTGTTCCCGAACGCATTCAGCGCCGCGCTGCAATACGTCTCGCTGGATTGGCCGACCGAGAACGGGTGGGTCAACTACAACAGCCTGCAGCAGCTGGCCTACTTCACCACGGTGTTCCTCGCCGCCCCGCTCGCGATCGCCACCGGGTTCCGGATGTCGGGCTGGTGGCCGAAGAACGCGAAGGCGCTCAGCAAGGCGTACCCGATCGAGTGGGCCCGCGCGGTGCACTTCCCCGTGATGCTCTACTTCGTCGCGTTCATCATCGTGCACGTCGCGCTCGTGTTCGCCACCGGGGCCCTCCGCAACCTGAACCACATGTACGCGGCACAGGGCAGCGTCGACCCCAACGCCTACGCCGACAACTGGGCCGGGTTCTGGATCTTCATCGCCTCGATCGTCGTGATCGCCGCCGCCTGGACCGCCGCCCGCCCCCTCGTCCTGGCCCCCATCGCCCGGCTGTTCGGAACCGTCAGCGGACGCTGACGGTTCTCACCTTCCGGTTGTCGAGTAGCGCCCGCAGGGCGCGTATCGAGACACGGAACCGTCAGCGGACGCTGACCCGCCGCGCGGGGTCGGTCATCGGCGCCATCGAGCGGTCGCCCGACCGCAGCGCGGCCGCGATCGGCCGAGCGGATGCCGCGATCATCCCGGCCACCCACGGGTTGCCGTTCGCGCGCGCGAGCGCGGGACCGGCCAGGGCCGGAATCGAGGCCAGCGCGGGCAGGGGGCGCACGTACGCGGTGATCTCGCGGATCAGCCCGTCGGCGCCGAAGCGCAGCACCTTCAGCTCGTCGACGACCTCGCCGCGCATGAGGATCGTCAGCCGCACCGCGCGGGTGTCGCCCGTCCCGATCGCCTCGTCGACGTGCACGGCGTCGAAGAGAGCGAACATGACCTCCTCCATCCGCTCGATGTCGGTGCGCGAGGTGTACTCGTACGCATCGGTCGTCGCCGAGCGAAAGCGGGCGTCTTCTGCAAGGCAGGATGCCGCGGCCCCGGCATCCCGCGCTTCGACCGCTCCCTTCCACCGCGCGAGCGTCGCCTCGATCGTCGTGGTCTCGGTGGCCATCACGTTCCTCCTCGCAGCGGGTCGGCGCTTAGAGCAGCCGGCCGATGAGTGCCGCGGCGCGCTCCGCGCCGTCGGTCTCGACGTCGGCGAACTCCGCCGGACGCGAGAGCAGGTCGGCGACGGCATCCGCCACCGCCTGCGGGTCGAGCTCGTCGTAATCCATGCGGCGGCCCGCACCGTAGCGGTCGAGCCGTGCGCGCACGTGCACGTTCTGCTCGAAGTGGCCGCGCAGGGGCACATAGATGAAGGGCACCTTCGCGGCGGTGAGCTCCATCGTCGTCGTGAGCCCCCCCTGCACGATCGCGACATCGCACGCGGCGAGCCACCGGTAGAGACGGTCGACGTAGGCGTGGTACTCGACGCCGTCGACTTGCGGCAGCGTCGCCGGATCGATGCGCGGTCCGGTGACGACGACCATCCGCAGGTTCGGGACCGCGTGGCGCAGCACCGGGGCCGCGCCGACGACACGACGGAGCAGGTCGGTCCCGACACCCGATCCGCCCACGGCGACGACGCACACCAGCTCGTCGACGCCGAAGCCGACTTCGGCGCGCAGCCGGTCACGATCGCCGAGAGCCCGGGGGTCGAACCCGGTGACATATCCCGAGAAGTCGAAGTGATCCTCCGTCCAGTCGCGCACGACCGGCAGGCCCTCGCCGAAGGTCCCGGGGGCGATGTCGTCGGGCGACCCGACGAACACGGCCGCATCCCGCAGGGTCGGGTGGTCGGCGACGTGCTCGATCATCTCGAGGTTGTAGTCGCGGGCGACCTCGACCTGACGGGCGCCGCCGTGCGGCATCGGCGTGAAGCCGACGAAGTCCGTCATCCAGGCCAGCGGCGCGCGCTTGAGCGCGGGGTTCTCGAAGAGGTGGTAGTCGAGGTCCCACGACTCGTCGGCGATCACGAGGTCGTAGTCTCCGGCGGCCATGACGTCGTCGAGAACGTGGAAGTTGTGCAGCAGGATCTCGTCCATGTCGCGCAGCGCCTGGAACGCATCGAGCGCGTGTTCGCCGCACTCCGCCTCGATGTGCGCCGACTCGCTCGCCAGCAGGCGCGACGCGGGGTGGATGCGGTGGCCGGCGCCGTCGAGCACGCGGGTGACCGGATGCTGCGCCAGCCAGTCCACGTCGAGCTCGGGGTGGGCGGCGATCAGCGCGTCGGCGATCGCGACGTCGCGCCGTGCGTGGCCGAGCCCGATCGGCGACGACAGGTAGAGTGCGCGCCGCCGTCCCGGCGCGGGTGCCGACCATGCGGTCGTCCCCAGCTCGCGTCGGTCGGGCGTGCGCGGCCCCAGGCCCCACACCTCGTTCGCGAAGCCGTGCACGAGGTGATTGAAGCGCACCGGATAGCGCGCGAGCACGGCGTGCCCGGCATCCTCGATCGACTCGAGACGTGCGCTCGGCATCAGGCCGTCGAGCCACACCGAGCTGGCGTGGCTCGTGATGCGGTCGTCGGTGCCGTGGATGAGCAGCGTGGGCGTCGACGAACGCGCCAGCCGCTGCTTCATGTCGTCGACATCGAAGTCCTCGCTGTCGACGATCGTCCACCACAGCACGTCGGGCTCCTGATCCAGACCCCACGCGACCCCGTCGTCCCACCCCATCGTGGAGTGCGGATCGGAGCTGACCTGGGCCATGAAGAACTCGAGGAAGTCCCGCCAGTCGCGCCGCCACCACTCGACGCTGAACTTCGACCACTCCCGCGGAGGCTCGCCCGAGGTCGGATCCCACGGCGGGGCGAGACGATCAGCAACGGGGATGCGCCAGGGATGGCTGGCCGCGAGCGCGACGGCGCCGTCGACGCGGTCCGGATGCAGCGCCGACAGGTACAGCGCGAGCTCGGCCCCCATCGAGTAGCCGACGACGAGCGCGCGGTCGGTGCGGGTGGCATCCATCACGGCCACCGCGTCCGCGACCCGGTTGAGGTGGGTGTAGCGAGCCGGGTCGTGCGGGCGCGTGGAGCGACCCGTTCCCGTGGCGTCGTACACGACGACACGGAAAGAGCGGGACAGGTACGGGATCTGCGCTTTCCACATGCGCGAGTAGACGATCTCCCAGGTCGGCAGCAGCACGATCGTGCGGTCGCCCGTGCCGTAGACCTCCCAGTGCAGGGTCGCCCCCGCGCGCTCCACGTCGCCGCTCGCGGCGGGCTCGACGGCTCTCATGTGGTCGCCTCCTCGTTCTGCCACAGCGCGCCGACCGCGCGCAGCGCCTCGCGGACGGGCACGGTGTCCTGCCCGGCGAGGATGATCGTCTCGGCGCCCAGGAACGCCGCGCTCGTGAGCGCGACCGCCTGGGCGGGGGTGAGCGGGCCGAGCGACACGCCCCGACTCGCGTGATGCTCGAACGCCCCGGTGAGCACCGATATCCAGCCGTCGAGCGCCTGACGAACGCGTTCGCCGATCGCTGGCGTCGACCACCCGGCGGCGAGCATCTCGTGCAGCAGCCGCACGTACCCCGACTCGAGGTCGGCGTCGAAGTAGTCGCACGCGCGGCTCCACTGCTCGGCCAGTGGCTCGTCGCCCGCGTACAGCGCCGCCTGGCGGTCGAGCAGCTTGGCGTTCTCGTGCTCGAACAGCGCGAGGACGAGGTTCGCCTTCGATCCGAAGTGGTAGTGGATCTGGCTGAGCGGCACGCCCGCCCGCTCGGCCACCGAGCGCGTCGAGAGCGCCGCGTAGCCGTTCTCGAGGATGGCGGCGCGGGCCGCCTCGAGCAGCGTCGTCGCCGTCGGCGTGAGGGAGGTGTCGGTTCGCACGTCATCGATTCCGGTTGTTCGGTCGATCGACCGAATTTCGGATGACAGTACGCCTGATTCCGGATCCGCGCAAGGGCCGGCGCGTCAGTCGGCAGCGTCGACGGCTGCCGCGCCCGCGGCGAATCCCGCGGCGTACGCCTCGTCGGCGCCCAGGCGGAACATGTCGTTCTCGCCGTCGCGCACGATCGAACGCGCGCCGGGAAGGTCCAGGTCTCCGACGAGGTCGGCACGGCCGCGCACGACTGCGACGGGACGTCGCGAGGTCTTCCCCTTCACCAGATCGGCGGCGGCGGCGAGCTCGTCGGCGACGCACGGGAGGGTGACGACGAGCGGGCGGCCCTCGGCATCCGTGCGGCCGCGGAGGTCTTCGAAGACATGCACCCCGGCGGCGCCGATCGCCGTATCGGTCTGGCCGTCGCGCCAGGCGCGGCCGAGCGTGTCGGTGATGAGCACCCCGACCGTCACGCCGAGGCGTTCGCGCAGCCCGGTGCAGAGCGCTCGGGCCGAGGCATCGGGGTCGAGCGGCAGAAGCAGCACCGTGCCCTCTGCGGTGTTGGAGGCGTCGACGCCCGCGGCCGCCGAGACGATGCCGAGGCGGTTCTCGACGATGCGCGTCGTGTGCCCCGTCGGCGAGGTGCGGGTGGCGACCACGCGCACGGTTTCGGCGGTGATGGCCTCTTCCCGGTCGTCGGCCGCGATGATGCGCCCCTCGGCCTTCGACACGATCTTGGACGTCACGGCGAGGATGTCGCCGTCACGGAGCGAGGTTCCCGCCGAACGCGCGATCACGTCGATCAGGTCGGCGCCTGGCGCGATTTCGGGGATGCCCTCCAGGGCCCAGACCTGCAGCACGCGGCGTGTCAGCGCGTGAAGCGCACCTCGGTCAGCGTTTCGCCGAGGAACGGCTCGGTGTGCGACGCATCGTCGAGGCGGAACCCGTTGCGCTCGTAGAAGCGGTGGGCGCGCGGATTGTCGTCGGCGACCCAGAGGTAGAGCGACTCACCGTCTTCGACGACCGCATCGAACAGCTTCTGGCCGATGCCCGTGCCGTGCCACGCGTCGAGCAGATAGATGAAGTACAGCTCGCGGTTGGCGGGCGCGTCGCGGTCGCGCGCAGGGCCCGAGCCCGCGAATCCGACGATCTCGCCGTCGACGAGCGCGGCGAACATCTTGAAGTCCGGACCCTGAACGGCCCAGTGTGTCCACAGTTCGGCGAGGCGCTTGGGCGAGATCGCCTCGAGCGCCGCCTTACTGATGAGGTGGTCGTACGTCTCGTGCCAGCAGGTCGCGTGCACCCTGCCCAATGCCTCGGCATCGACGTCCCGGACCGGACGGACGACGATGTCGGTCTGCAGTTCGGCTTCCATGGGCCAGACTCTACGCGCGCCTGCGGTGCATGCGAAATCGGGCTACGCTCGCTCGACGTGAACGTGATCTGGCGCACCCTCCTGGTGATGTTGATGGCGCGGCGTCGGCTTCGGCGCCACGGCCGCCTCGCTCCGACCGCGGTCGGCCGCGTGCGGCTGACGACGCTGCCGACCGACCTCGACATCCTCGGCCACATGAACAACGGCCGCTACCTGTCGCTGATGGACCTCGGCCGGTGGGACCTGCTGGTGCGCACCGGGCTCATGGGTGCGATGCGCACCCACGGCTGGTACGCCGTCGTCTCGAGCGAGACGGTGACCTTCCGGAAGTCGCTCGAGGCCTGGCAGCGTTTCGATCTCGAGTCGCGGCTGATCGGTCACGACGACAAGGCGGTCTACCTCGAGCACCGGTGCACCGTCGACGGTGAGATCTACGCCCGGGCGATCGTGCGCGCGCGCATGATGAAGCGGTCCGGGGGCACCCTGTCGCACGAGGAGATGTTCGCCGCCGTCGGCCGCCCCGAGGGCATCCCCGACGTCGCCGACTGGATCCACGAATGGGCCGCAGCGTCCGCTCTTCCGCCGTCGCGCGCGGAGGCGCCCAGCATCTGGGCCTGAGCCGCCGACTCGCGGCCGGGGTGTCGCCTGACGCGTCGGACTGGTTCACTGGGGCCACGCGAATCGCAGGGAGGCGATCCGAATGGCCAGCGACATCGTCCTCGACGACACGTCGATCACACTGCAAGACGCCGACACGGTCACGATTTCGCAGGGCGATCGCCGGGTCGAGATCAATCTGCGCAGCAACCGCTCGCGAATGGTGGTCGGATCCGACGAGGCGCCGGGCTTCCTCACTCTCGACGGCACCAACGCCCGGATCAGCATCATGCAAGGCGGCGTGATCGCTCAGTCGGCCTCCGTGCGCGAGGAACTGTCGGTGGGCAGCGGCGGGGGCGAAGGAGGCACGCACCCCGGCTCGATCCGGGTGACCGGCCGCACCGGAGTCCTGCTGACCGTCGACGGGGCGGCCGGGCAGATCGAGATCGCAGGACACGGCAACCTTCTCGACCGGTTGGCGGAGCTGGCCGCACTGCGGGCGACGGTCAGCCGGCTCGAGTCGAGGGTGCGCGCACTGGAGTCCTGAGCCATGGCCTCCTTTTCTCTGCGGGCGCGGGCCCCGCGCTCGCCGGTTTCCATCCGCACAGAGGCGGCCGGACCGTCGCCGATCTCGGTGCGCGACCTGATCGGACCCCGCCGCAAGGTGCTCATGCTCGATCGACTGACGTGCGTGCGCAAGAACGACCTCATCGGACGCGACGAGATCCGCCTCGAGATCTGGGCGGACGGTCAATTCGACGACGCCCTTCGGATGAAGCTCGGCAAAGGTCGGCACAAGAACCTCGGCACGGCGGTCGAGTTCGACCGGAATGTGCGGGTCGTGCTGTTCGACGAGGACATCTCTCAACCGAGCGACATCGTGCGCATCGACCGCGACGACGAACTCGGCAGTCACGGCTTCACAGCGGTCGGCGACCAGATGCGGGCCTTCCGCCGCAACGGTGCGCACTACGTCCTCGCAGCGCGGGTCGTCGAGGGCGATCCCGGTGGCGCGACGACCGCATGGGAACTGGCCGACGACTTCGAAGCGTCGACGGATGCCGGTCGTTGGCCGCGCCTGTCGAAGGCGCGGATCGTCGCGCAGCTGCGCGACCGTCTGGCGCAGCCGTGGCTGGTCGACCAGGGACCGACCAACACGTGCGGCCCGGCCGCGGTCGTCTTCGAACTCATCCGCAGGTCTCCGCGGCGCTACGTACGACTGGTCAGGTCGCTGTTCAAAGACGCCGACTTCACCATGAAGGACGGCAGTCGCATCACGACGTCGATGCGGTTGAGGGCGGCACCGGCGCGGACCGAGACGGAGGACGGGCGAACGCGCACCGTGCCCGACGTGGACTGGCTCGTGCTCGCGGCGCTGCGCGAGAGCGCGAACGTCGTCTATGCGGGGCCGCGTGCCTTCGATCGTGGCGGCTCGACCCACTGGGAAGTCGCCGGCTGGCTCTACAAGCTCAACGGCTACAACCGCGTGAGGTACTTCCCCGGACCACCGCGACTGATCGCCGGTGCACTCACCCCGGCGGATGTGTCGGCACCGTCCTGGCTGGACCGTGCCCGCGACGTGCTCGACAAGAACGGCGCCGCGATCGCCAGCGTCGACTCGAGCGTGCTCGGTACGGACCCGCCCGACTGGTGGAGCAAGCCCGAGCATCTCGTCGCGGTGCTCGATCGACCGCAGCCGCGTGACGGCGATCCGTGGCCGACCGAGGTCGCACCGCTCGAGCTGGACCGATCGACGGTCCGCTGGAGCGTCTTCACGTGGGGCGGGATCGCCCGAGAGCAGACGATGCGCCGGCACTTCGAGTCGGGCATGTGGATGCTGATCACGGCATATTGACGACCGGGAAGCGGAAGTAGCCCACACGGGCCCGGTGCGCAAGCCCTTGCCGGACGGCCGCGGTTGCGGCTTGCGTGGAGCGGTGCCGGCCCGACCCCCGGGGCCGGACCCACCGGAAGGAGGGTGTCATGGACACCACCGCACTCATCTGGCTCATCGTCGGCATCGTCGTCGTCGCGGCGGTCGCCGTGCTCGTCGCGGTGCTCGTCTCGCGAGGCCGCTCGGCACGCCGCGAGCAGCGCCGGCACGAGGAGGCCGAGGAACTGCGCGCGCAGGCGGAGGCCGCGCGGCTCGACGCGCAGGAGGAAGAGGCCCGCGAGGCTCGGGCCCGCGCAGAGGCCGCGTCGGCCGCCGCAACCGCGGAGCAGGCGAAGGCGCGGGCGGTCGAGGCCGACCTCGAAGCCAAGCGTCAGGCCGGAACGATCGACGGGCACGCCTCCGATGCCGCCCGGCGCCGCGCCGAAGCCGACGAGCTCGCTCGGAAGGCGAACGAGATCGACCCCGCCGCGGCACCGCCGTCCGATGCCGACCACCGCCCGATCACGCGGACGTCGGTGCGCGACAGCGACACGGTCGTCGTCGAAGGCGCACACGAGGGCGACACCCGCGGGGATGCCGCTGAGCCGCGCCGCACCCCGGCATCCGGCTCCGCCTGACCCCGATGTCGGCTCAGCCCGGGTCCCCGCAGTCGGGCGCGTTCGTCTATGCGCCGGCCGGGGGCTCGGGCTCGTCGACGATGCTCAGACCCGCGGGCGAGTTCGCCGACTTGGCGAGCGCCTCGAGCCACGCGGGGTTGAGCCGCGGTTGACGCCCGCCGAAGTACTCGAACGCGAGCGAGATGTTGGGGCTCAGCCACACCGACGTCCGGCCCATGCCCGCACGGTCGGGATCGGTCCAGGTGAACGAGAACTGCTCACCGCGGCGCAGCTTCCCCCAGATCACGACCTGCAGGTGCGCGAGGATGCGGTCGTCGATCGCGACCGTGAGCTTCGAGTCGTAGGTGAGCGTGCCCATCGGCACCACTGTAGTGCGGGTGAGGCGTCGCGAGGGAGTCCGTGCGACCCAGGGGCGGGGATAGTACACGTTTTCTTCGACGATGTCTGGTGTTGCATCGATTCCTCGGGCATCCCACCCTGTAGTGGTGGATATCGTGAGCGATCTGGGAGACGAGCTGCGCGCGGCGCTGAACGACGGCCAACTCGCCGTCGAGTATCAGCCGCAGTTCGACCTGCACGCAGCCACGCCCGCTCCCGGTCGTCCCGTGGCGGTGGAGGCGCTGTGCAGATGGCACCATCCGACGCGGGGTCTGGTCATGCCCGATGTGTTCATCCCCATCGCCGAGCGCGAGCACATCATCACGGCGCTGGACGCGCATGTGCTGCTGCTGGCCGCTGAGCAGGTCCGGCGCTGGCAACTCGACGGACACCGGCTCGGCCTGTCGGTGAACGCCTCACCGACGCACATGTCGCCGGAATATGCGGACGCGGTGATCCAGGCACTCGACGACTTCGGGCTGTCGCACGGCTCGCTGGCGATCGAGATCACGGAATCGCCCGCACCGCAGCTTCTGCCCGAGGCGATCGCGATCCTTCCGCGGCTGCGCTCAGAGGGGATCGCGGTCTCGCTCGACGACTTCGGCGGGGGTGACACCACGATCGACATGCTGGACTCGCTGCCGATCGATGAGATCAAGATCGATCGGTCGATCACCCAGCGCACCGACCGCGCTGCGGACGTCGAGGTGGCGGCCGTGGTCGCCCACGCAGACCGCCACGGCTGGCGCGTGGTCGCCGAGGGCATCGAGACCGAGGCCGACCTCGAGCGATCGAGGCGGCGGGGATGCCACCGCGGTCAGGGCTTCCTGTGGGGGCCGCCGGTGCCCGCAGCTCGGCTCGAGGAGATGCTCGCGAGCTGACCCCGTCGGTCAGATGCCGGTGAACTCGTCGCCGTGGTCGTCGGCGCGCTCCTCGACCGGAGCATCGGCGACCTCGATCTGGCTCCATGTGACGGGCATGCCCGGCGAGAACAGGATGTCGATGCCTGGTCCTCCCCGCAGCGGCGGGACGTTGACGTAGCCGCCTCCCGCCTGGATCGCCTCGAGGATCTTCTGCTTCAACTCGGTGACGGGCTCGGGCAGGAAGTAGTCACGTCCATCGACGGTGAGTCGGTTCACGATCGCCATGACCCCAGCGTAGCCACGTGCATCGCCTTCGGCACCGTAGGATCGTCGACGTGGGTACCCTGCACTACGGTTCGCCGTCGGTCGAATTCGCGATCGACGACCGCACGCTTGCGCACCTCGAGCTGGTGATCCTCGCGAAACTGCGTCGTCGGGAGTCGCTGTCGTTCGCCGTCACCGATGAAGACACCGGAATCCGCCGCTCGGTGTGGCTCTCGCCGTCGTCGACGATCCGCTTCGAGTACGACGCGCCGATGCCCGAGATCAACAGGCTGTGGCTGCAAGAGCTCGTCGACACGGCGAACTCCTCGGGTGGGCTGCGCATCGTGCCCGAGCCCGAGCTTCCCGAGTCACGCTGACCAGCGACCTCTGCCCGCGCGCTTGGCGCGGTACATCGCCTTGTCCGCGGCATCCAGCAGCTCGGCAGGCCGCTCCGCGTCGCCTGAGCCGACCACGCCGGCGGACGCCGACATCGCCACCGTGACTCCCGCCACCGCGACCGGGTCGGACACGATCGACAGCACGCGATCGGCCACGGTGTGTGCCTCGTCTTCGTCGATGTCTGCGCACACCACGACGAACTCATCGCCTCCCAGGCGTGCGACGACATCCGAGGAGCGTGCACTGGACGCCAGACGCTCGGCGATCGCGATGAGGACCGCGTCGCCCACTTCGTGCCCGTGGGTGTCGTTGACGAGTTTGAAGTCGTCGAGGTCGATGAAGATCACGCTGACGCGCCGACCGGAGCGGACCAGTCCGTCGAGGTGCTCATGCAGATAGCGTCGGTTGCGCACGCCGGTCAGCTCGTCGTGGTGGGCGAGTTGGGCGAGCTCGGCCTTCGAGCGGGCATCCAGCGCGGATCGGATCTCGGCCCCCAGCTCGGCGGCCTCGTCGGCGTGATACACCCAGGGCAGGGAGCGCCCGGTCACACTCTCGCGCCATGCGCTGAACGATCGGCGGGGCGATATCGCGCTGTCGCGGTTGGCGGCGCTCTGGTCGCCGAGCCACGCGATCTCACGTGCGACCTCACCTCGGAAGAACATCAGGCAGTCCCCATCGCCACCGAGCGGCTCGACGAGCAGTCCGGCCACGTCGGGCATCTCGGCGGCCAGTTCCGGCCTCTCGAGCGGGAGGGCATCGGTCGCGTGGCGCCCGGGGCCGAGCGCCGCGAGCACGCGTGCGATCGCGTCGGGGGGCGGCGTGAGCCCGACGGTGCGCACGGCGCCGTCCAGTCGCAGGTAGGCGCCGTCCGCAGCGATGACGTCCAGTACGGTGCGACGTCTCGTCATGAGGACGTCTCCGGGGTCGACGCGGCCGAAGATCGGGGCGACGAGTGCGGACCGACGTCGACGGGTCTCGAGCTGTCGCTCCAGCTCGGCGATGCGCTGAGCCGCGAGCAGCTGCACGGTCACTTGGCCGACGAGCACCTCGAGGGCACGACGCAACAGGACGGGCAGGCGTCGAACGCTGCGGTGGGCGAGCGTGAACATGCCGATCAGGCGGTCGTCGTCGACCATCGCCAGCGACACCGTCGAGGCCTGACCCATGTTCCGCATGAACTGCAGGTGGTGCGGTGACGCCCACCGCAGCTCGGTCGGTCCGAGGTCGATCGCGGGGGCGCCCTGGTCCAGTGCGTGCAGCGGGCGGCCGGGGTCTTCGGTGTCGACGATCGCGCGCGAGCGCTTCTCGATGTACAGCGCACGTGCCTGCGATGGGATGTCGGACGCCGGGAAGTGCAGGCCGAGGTAGGGCTCCATGTCGGGTTCCCGCTCGTCGGCGACGATGACCCCGTGGTCATCGGACTGGAAGCTGTAGCACATGACGCGGTCGAAGCCGGTGAGAGCCTTCATCTCGATCGCGGCGCTGCGCCGCAGTTCGTCGGGGTCAGTGATGGTCGCCAGCCGCTGGAGGGCTCCGACGACGCCGGTGCGCGCGTACTCGAGGGTCGCGACGGCGGGCTCGAGCTCGACCAGCAGCGGGGCGGTGTCCCGATGGATGATCGCGTCGTAGGTCCGCCCGACGATGTCGACCCGCACCGGGTCGACGGCACCGGCGTTCGAGACGGCCCAGGTCAGCTCGTCCGATCCGACATCGGTGAGGGGGCGTCCGAGCGCATGTGCGAAGTCCTCGCTGGCCGCGACCACCACGCTGGTCTGCGGATCGATCGCGAGCAGCGTGCCGTGCGACTGGATGCGTCCGACAGCGCGGATGGGCTCGTCAGCGCACTCTCGCAGGCGTCTCTGCTCGTCAGCGCCACGGGCACCGTGACTCAGGTGCGCGATCGCGCCGGCTTCCGGCATCGGTCATCCTCACGGGCTTGGTCAGGGGGGAGGTCCGACCGCCGCCACGGGTCGGTCTGCCCATCCTATGTAGACCCCGCTCCGCTGCGAAGACGCGCCCGGCACGCGAGCCTCGTCGTGACCCTGTGCGGACGTAGGCTGTTCGCATGGTGACCGACCCCTCCCGGGCTGACACCGACCCCACGGCCGACGGCGACGACCTCGCCGCGCGCGCCGTGGCGCTTGCGCAGCGGTGGATCGCCGAGAGCGCACAGGTCGACGTCGACCCCGCCGCCCAGCGCCTGGCCGGCGTTCTGAAGGATCCCGACGGACTGCCCTTCACGATCGGCTTCGTCGACGGCGTCATGCGGCCCGAGAGTCTGGCGGCCGCGGCATCCAACCTGCACCGCGTCGCGCCGCTCGTGCCCGGCTTCCTGCCGTGGTATCTGCGTTCGGCGGTGCACCTCGGCGGGACGGTCGCGCCGGTACTGCCGTCGCCGGTCGTCCCGATCGCGCGGCGCGTGCTGCGCGAGATGGTGGGACACCTCGTCGTCGACGCACGGCCCGAGAAGCTGGGACCGGCCATCGCGAAGCTGCGCGAGGGCGGTGCGCGCCTGAACCTCAACCTGCTCGGCGAGGCGGTGCTCGGCGAGAAGGAGGCGCTGCGCAGACTCGAGGGCATCCACGAACTCATCCGGCGTCCCGACGTCGATTACGTCTCGGTCAAAGTGTCGGCGATCGCCAGCCACATCTCGATGTGGGCGTTCGACGACGTCGTCGACCGGGTCGTCGAGCGCCTGTTGCCGCTGTACGTCACGGCGGCGACCGATGGCACCTTCATCAACCTCGACATGGAGGAGTACCGCGACCTCGACCTCACGCTCGCAGTCTTCACGCGCATCCTCGAAGACCCGCGACTGGCCGCGCTCGACGCCGGCATCGTGCTGCAGGCCTACCTGCCCGATGCGCTGCCGGCGCTGCGAGAGCTGACGGTGTGGGCGCGGGCCCGCGTGGCCGCCGGATCCTCGCCGATCAAGGTGCGGCTCGTGAAGGGCGCCAACCTCGCAATGGAGCGGGTGGATGCCGCGGTGCACGGCTGGGAGCCGGCGACCTACGGCAGCAAACTCGATTCCGACGCCAACTACGTCCGGTGCCTCGACGAGGCGCTGACCCGCGAGAACGCCGCCGCGGTGCGGATCGGCGTCGCCGGGCACAACCTGTTCGACATCGCGTTCGCGTGGCTGCTCGCGGGCGAGCGGGGGGTGCGCGATCGTGTCGAGTTCGAGATGCTCCTGGGCATGGCGCAAGGCCAGGTCGCCGCGGTCGCGCGCGAGGTCGGGCACGTGCTGCTGTATGTGCCGGTCGTGCGCCCCGACGAGTTCGACGTGGCGATCAGCTACCTCGTGCGCCGGCTCGAAGAGAACGCATCGAGTGAGAACTTCCTCTCCGCCGCGTTCGACCTCGCCGAGGACCCTGCGATGTTCGCGCGTGAGCGTGACCGATTCCTCGCGTCGCTCGACCGCGCCCGCGATCCCGGCCTGCGCCTCGGACCCCGGCGCGTGCAGGACCGCGCGGGCCGGACGGACGCCTCGGCAGAGCCGGACACCGGGCGCCGCGCGGCTCGGGCTGCGGCATCCGGTCGCGACGACGCGCTCACCGAAGCGGTCATCGACATCGCCCGTTCGGCGGCGGTGACCGAGACCACGCCGATCCAGCCGAGCGTCGAGGAGCACCTGTTCGGCGGCGACGCGTTCGTCGAGACCGCCGTGTTCTCCCCGCGCGAGGGACGCACGCCCGCAGCCGGAGCCCCCGGCTTCCGCAACACCCCCGACACCGATCCGGCCCTGCCGGCGAACCGGGAGTGGGCGAACGGCATCCTCGCGCGCGTCGAGAGGTCGACCGCGGGCGACGCGACGATCGCGGACGCACGCATCGACCAGCCCGCCGATCTCGAACGCACGATCGCGCGCGTGCGGGCAGCCGGCGCCGAATGGGGCAGTCGGCCCGCCGCCGACCGGTCGGCTGTGCTGATCGCCGCGGGACGGATGCTCGAGGCCCGGCGCGGCGAGCTCATCGAGGTCGCCGGCTCTGAGACGGGCAAGGTCTTCGCCGAGGCCGACGTCGAGGTCAGCGAAGCCGTCGATTTCGCTCATTACTATGCCGCGACCGCGCGCGAGCTCGACCGCGTGAGCGGTGCGGTCTTCGTGCCGGCGCAGCTCACGGTGGTGACGCCGCCGTGGAACTTCCCGGTCGCGATTCCCGCGGGCGGCGTGCTCGCCGCGCTCGCCGCCGGGTCGGGCGTGGTCTTCAAGCCGGCCCCGCAGGCACGCCGCTGCGCCGCTGTCGTCGCCGAGGCTCTGTGGGATGCGGGCGTGCCCCATGACGCCCTCGCCCTCGTCGACATCGACGAGGGCGCTCTCGGGCGGCAGCTGCTGTCCCACCCCGGCGTCGACCGCGTGATCCTCACCGGCTCGTTCGAGACCGCGGCGCTGTTCCGCTCCTGGCGTCCCGAACTGCCGCTGCTGGCCGAGACGAGCGGCAAGAACGCGATGGTCGTCATGCCGTCGGCCGACCTCGATCTCGCCGCGTCCGATCTGGTCAAGAGCGCCTTCGGTCACGCCGGTCAGAAGTGCTCGGCGGCATCCCTCGCGATCCTCGTCGGGCAGGTCGGGCGCTCGAAGCGGTTCGCGCGGCAGCTCGTCGACGCGGCGACCTCGCTGCGCGTGGGTCCGCCGTCCGATCCGCTGTCCGAGATCGGCCCCGTCATCGAGGTGCCGCGGGGCAAGCTCGACTGGGCGCTGACGACCCTCGACGAGGGGGAGTCGTGGCTGGTGGAGCCGCGCCTGCTCGACTTCGGACCCGAGACGTCGGGTCGCTTCTGGACTCCGGGCATCCGTGCGGGGGTGCAACCCGGCTCGCGCGTGCACCGGGAGGAGTTCTTCGGCCCGGTCCTGGGGGTCATGCACGCCGAATCGCTCACCGAGGCGATCGCACTGCAGAACGCGGTCGCGTACGGACTCACCGCCGGCCTGTACACGCAGGACCCGCGAGACCTGGCCCATTGGCTCGACGAGGTCGAGGCCGGCAACCTCTACGTCAACCGCGGCATCACCGGCGCCATCGTGCAACGACAGCCGTTCGGGGGATGGAAGCGGTCGTCGGTCGGCGCGGGAGCCAAAGCCGGCGGGCCCAACTATCTGGTCGGGCTGGGCTCGTGGCGGGCATCGACGGGCACGGCGTCATCGGCGACGCTGCACCTGCGCGGTCTCGACTCGCGCATCACCTCCGTCATCGAGGCGGCTCAGCCGTCGCTCGACTACTCGGCCTTCGAGTGGCTGCGTCGCGGTGCCCTGTCTGACGCCATCGCGTGGGACCGCGAATTCGGCCAGGTCAAGGACGTCTCTCGGCTCGGTGTCGAACGCAACCTGTTCCGCTATCGCGCCTACCCGGCGGTGACGGTGCGCGCGACCGGGGATGCCACCTGGCAGGCGCTGCTGCGGGTGGTGATCGCCGGCATCCGGGCAGGCTCGGCTCTCACGGTGAGCGCACCGGTCGGGCTCCCCGCCCCCGTGCGCCGCGCCCTCAGCGATCAGGACGTCGCGGTGTACGTCGAGAGCGACGACGAATGGGTGGAGCGGATGACGGTCGCCGGCACCGGGCGGGTGCGTCTGGTCGGCGCGGTCGAGACGATGGACGCCGTGCATCGTGCGCTCGCGGAACGCACCGGCGGCGACCCCGACATCGCCGTCTACGACAACGAGGTCACGATCGCCGCGCGTCTCGAACTGCTGCCGTTCCTGAGGGAGCAGTCGGTGACGATCACCGCCCACCGGTTCGGCAACCCGGATGCGTGGAGCGAGTCGGTGATATGACGGCGGATCCGGCCGGCATCCGAGGCATCCCGCGCGAGACGCTCATCAGCGTCGACGTCGAGACCGCAGGGCCCAACCCCGCCGAGTACTCGATGCTGTCGATCGGCGCGTGTCTCGTCGACGAGCCCGACACCGGGTTCTACATCGAGCTCAAGCCGCTCACCGACAACGCGCGCGAGGAGTCGCTCGCCGTCAGCGGACTGACGATGGAGCAGCTGTCGGTCGAGGGCGTCGCGCCCGACGCGGCCATGGCCGAGTTCGACGCGTGGGTGCACGCCGTGACGCCGGACGGCGCGATCCCGATCCTGGTCGCCTTCAACGCCGTGTTCGACTGGATGTTCCTCGACCACTACTTCCGGCGCTTCCTGGCGCGCAACCCGTTCGGCCATTCCGCGCTGGACATCAAGGCGTACGCGATGGGCGCCGCAGGCGGATCGTGGGGCGAGACGAGCATGCGGGTTCTCTCGCCCCTCTATCTCGACGGCCGTCACCTGTCGCACAATGCACTCGGGGATGCCCGCGATCAGGCCGAGCTGTTCCGGCGGATCAGGTCGGCGAGGCACTCCGGCTGACACCGACACCGCACGCGAGGAGCGTCATGGCCGAGACCGACCACACCACCGAACTGCGCACGATCATCGAGTCGGCCGAACGCCTCGGCGTCGAGATGGATGAGGCCGAGAGCCTGCGCTGGCTCACCGCGATCGCGGCCGAGAGCGCCGACGCGGCCGATGCCGCAGACGTGCTCGTCGATGTGGACAGCGGCACCTACGGGTACCGGCCCACGATGCTCGACTTCAGCCCGCACGACATCGCGCGGTTCCGCCGTATCGGCGAGATCGTCGAGGTGACGGGCGAGGGTGCCGAGAGCGCGCTCGCCCTGTCAGGGTCGGCCGCGCAGTCGAAGATCCAGACCTACCCCGGCGACGCCGACTTCTTCCAGCGGCTCAACATCGCGACCGACACGCGCGAGGAGGCGTGTGCCGTGATGGCGCGGCTGATGCGCGATCACGTGCTGACGCACGTGCAGGGGCCCACCTTCCAGTTCCTCGAGGCGAAGCTCGGAAGCCACGAGGTCGACGGCGTCGTGCGGGGTGCCGAGGTGCGCAAGGGCAGCCCGATCAGCTGGACGCTCGCCGAGATCCGCGCGGGCGTACAGGTGGTCGACACCGCCGACGGCCCACGCGAGCTGCGGTGGGACGAGGTCGCCCTCGACCCGGGCTGGTGCAAGCTCGACTGGGTCGTGACCGATCCCGACAGGGGCGGGCTGTCGAACGCGAGCAACGTCATCGACGTGACGTGGGACGCTCCGGACGGAACGATCACACCGCTCGACGGCTACCTCGACGCGTACTTCCAGGAGGTGTACCTCGACGCGGGCTCGGTGCCGACCTTCGCCAAGGTGGCGAAGTTCGTCAGCGACGACGCGCTCGACGAGTACGTCGCCGCCCTCGAGGGCGAGGTGCGCAAGTACCTGACGTATCAGCTCAACTACGGCAAGGCCGCCAAGCGGATGTACAACATCTTCCGGCTGTCGGGTCGGCACATGGATGCCGCGTTCGTGCGCGAGCTGTTCGACGAGCCTGCGACGACGCTGTACCAGGTGTGGTCGCTCATCAGCACTCTCGACAACGCGGTCCACGAGGGCTCATCGATCCCGATCGCCGAGGTCAAGGACCAGGCTGACGCCCTCGTGCTGCAGGTCGTCCAGACCCTCGACGGCGACGCCGAGTCCGAGTTGGTCGCCGCCCTGCTGCGACTGCGGCGCACGCTCGACGATCCGGATGCCGCCGACGCGCGGTCGGCCGAGGTCGTGGCCGCGCGCACGCAGGTCGTCAACCTCGTGAACACGTTCTACCGGGAACGCCTCGAGCTCATGCCGTCGATCAAGGAGTACATGGAGCGGATGCAGGCTGAGGGAGGGGACGGCTCGCACCTCTGATGTAAAGAATTCTTGACACGTCGGCCCGCGGCGTGGCATCCTTCCGATGTAAAGGATTCTAGACATCGGAGGTGGCCTCGTGGGCTACTCGGAGCGCAACATCTGGTCGCAGCTCATCGCGAGCGTCGTCGGCACCGCGGTCTACCTCTCGCTCGTGCTGCCGCAGCTCGGCTCGACCCCCGTCGACGAGATCGACTGGGTCTGGCCGATGGTGTGGGTCATCGTCGGCGCGATCGCGCTGTCGATCGTCGTCAGCATCGTGTGGGGCATCGTCGCCGGTGCGGTCGACCCCGAGGAGGAGCACCGGGCCGATCAGCGCGACCGCGAGATCGAGTGGTTCGGCGACCGCGTCGGCCAGTCTCTGCTCGCGCTCGGCGGTCTGGGCGGACTCGTGCTCGCCATGGTCGAGGCCGACTGGTTCTGGATCGGCAACGCCATCTATCTCGGATTCTTCCTCTCAGCCTCGCTCAGCGGCATCGCGCGGCTGGTCGCCTACCGGCGGGGGTTCCAGTGATGGTGCGTCCGACCAAGGTCACCAACTCGCTGCGCGCCGTGCGCGAGCAGGCAGGCATGACGCAGGCCGAGCTCGCCCGCCGGATCGGCGTCACGCGTCAGACGCTCATCGCCATCGAGCAGGGCCGGTACTCGCCGACGCTCGAGCTCGCCTTCCAGCTGGCCCGCGCGTTCGACGTCGGCCTCGACGACCTGTTCCAGTACCCGGAGGACTGACATGCACGACAAGAAGGACGCCGCGGCTGCGGCCTCGCTGCCCACGACGATGACCGCGTGGCGGCAGCTGGCGTACGGCGGCCCCGAGACCGTCGTCTCGGCGCGCATCGACGTGCCGACGCCCGGCCGAGACGAGGTGCTCCTGCGCACGAGAGCCGTGAGCCTCAACAGCGCCGACGTGCACCTCATGCGCGGCGAACCGCGCATGGTGCGCCTGGCCTTCGGGCTGCGGCGGCCCAAGCGCCCGGTGCTCGGCATGGACGTCGCCGGGACGGTCGTCGCCCTCGGCGAGGGTGTGGCCGACTGGGCGGTGGGCGACGAGGTCGTCGGCGAGCTGCCCGGCGGCGGACTCGCCGAGTATGTCGCCGCGCCGGTGAAGCGGATCGTGCGGCGGCCTGAGGATCTGTCGGCAGAGACGGCGGCGACTCTGCCGCTCGCCGGCGGCACCGCGTGGCAGGCGCTCGACCGCGCCCACGTGGGCACGGGCGACCGGGTGCTCGTGATCGGAGCGTCGGGGGGAGTGGGCACCTTCGCCGTCGCGCTCGCCGCGCTGCGCGGCGCCGAGGTCGACGCGCTCACCGGTGCGCGCAGCCGGTCGCTGGTCGAGGGCCTCGGCGCGACCCGTGCGTTCGACTACCGGGCCGTGGGGCCCGGCTCTGCCCAGCTCGGTCGCGGCGGGTACGACGCCGTCATCGACGTCGTCGGCGCGGCCAGGCTGTCGGCCCTGCGCGCGCTCGTGCGTGAGGGTGGCGCCGCCGTGCTGGTGGGAAGCGGCACCGAAGGGCTGTTCGACCCTCTCCCGCGTCTGGCCGCGGCATCCGTGCGCTCGATCGGCTCGAAGCGGCCGCTTCGCCCCCTGGCCGCCGTCGCCGATGCCCGGATACTGTCCGAGCTCCTCGACCTCGCGGCATCCGGTGCGCTGAAGCCCGCGATCGAGCGCACCTGGCCGCTCGCCGAGGCGGGAGCTGCGCTCGCCCACGTCGATGCGGGCCACACCCTCGGAAAGGTCGTCGTCACCGCCTGACCTGACCGCGCACCCGGCGAGGCGCACCGTGAAGCGGCTCGGTGCCCGACGGGGTCGCGTGCCAGAATGGATGCGGCGTGCCCGGGTCGATGGCTTCCGCAGCCCCGCCGGGCCTGAGGACAGCGTCCGCCGCCCCTTCCGAAGGAGCCCCATGTCGACGCACACCGCGCCCGCAGCCACCTCCGAGGCATCCGGCGCCCGCATCCAGCAGCACCGCAGCTACCTCATGTGCAAGCCCGAGTACTTCACGGTCAGCTACACGATCAACCCGTGGATGGTGCCCGCCAACCCCACCGACACCGCGAAAGCCGTGCGGCAGTGGCAGGCCCTGTACGACACGTACCTGTCGCTCGGCCACGACGTGCACCTCATCGACCCGATCGCAGGCCTGCCCGACATGGTCTACACCGCCAACGGCGGATTCCTCATCGACGGCGTCGCCTACGGTGCGAAGTTCCGCTTCCCCGAGCGGCAGCCCGAGGGCCCCGCCTTCATGGAATGGTTCGGCGCGCACGGCTTCGAGGTCGTCGAGCCGCAGCAGACCAACGAGGGCGAAGGCGACTTCCTGCTCGTGGGCGACACGATCCTCGCCGGCACCGGGTTCCGTTCGACCGGTGACAGCCATCGAGAGCTCCATGACGTGTTCGGCAAGGAGGTCGTGAGCCTCACCCTCGTCGATCCGCGGTTCTACCATCTCGACACCGCCGTTTCGGTCCTCGATCCCGTCGAAGGGCCGGGCGGCGTCGAGCGCGCCAACATCGCCTACCTGCCGCATGCGTTCGACGAGCGCAGTCAGGGGATCCTCGCCGAACGCTACCCCGACGCGATCGCGGTGTCGGATGCCGACGGTGCCGTCTTCGGTCTCAACTCGTCGAGTGATGGACTCAACGTCCTCATCTCGCCCCGCGCGACCGGCTTCGACGCCCAGCTGCGCGAGCGCGGCTACAACCCCGTCCACATCGACCTGTCCGAGCTGCTGCTCGGCGGCGGCGGCATCAAGTGCTGCACGCTGGAACTGCGGAAGGCGGCACGATGACCATGCGACAGGCCACCCTCGACACGGCGACGATCCGCGTGATCGGCGCCGAAGAGCAGCACCTCGCCCACAACTACGACCCGTTGCCCGTCGTCGTCTCGCGGGGGGAGGGTGCGTGGGTCACCGACGTCGAGGGCAAGCGCTACCTCGATCTGCTGTCGGCCTACTCGGCGCTGAACTTCGGCCACCGCCATCCGGCGATCGTCGCCACCGCGACCGAGCAGCTCGAGCGGCTCACGCTCACCAGTCGCGCCTACCACAGCGACCAGCTCGGCATCTTCGCCGCCGCGCTCGCCGACCTGTGCGGCAAAGACCTCGTGCTGCCGATGAACACGGGCGCCGAAGCCGTCGAGACCGGCATCAAGGTCGCGCGCGCGTGGGGATACCGCGTGAAGGGCATCGCGCCGGACACCGCCACGGTCGTCGTCGCGAACGGGAACTTCCACGGCCGCACCACGACGATCGTCGGCTTCAGCGACGACCCCGTCGCGCGTGACGGGTTCGGCCCGTTCGCATCGGGCTTCGTCTCGGTTCCCTACGGGGATGCCTCCGCGATCGAGGCCGCGATCACCGCCGACACCGCCGCGGTGCTCATCGAGCCCATCCAGGGCGAGGCGGGCGTCATCATCCCGCCCGAGGGCTACCTGCGCGCGGTGCGCGAGATCTGCGACCGGCGCAACGTGCTCTTCATCGCCGATGAGATCCAGTCGGGACTGGGCCGCGTCGGCACGACCTTCGCCTGCGACCGCGAGGGCGTCGTGCCCGACGTCTACCTGCTCGGCAAGGCCCTCGGCGGCGGCATCGTGCCGCTGTCGGCCGTCGTCGCCGACCGAGACGTGCTCGGCGTCATCCGCCCCGGTGAGCACGGATCGACCTTCGGCGGCAACCCGCTCGCCGCCGCCGTCGGCACCCGCGTGGTCGAGATGCTGCAGACCGGCGAGTTCCAGACCCGCGCGACGGCGTTGGGCGAGCACCTCGAGGCGAAGCTCGACGAGCTCGTCGGCAGCGGTGTGACCGCTGTGCGGATCGCCGGTCTGTGGGCGGGCATCGACATCGACCCTGCCGTCGGCACCGGGCGCGAGGTGGCAGAGCGGCTGCTCGCCCGCGGCGTGCTCGCCAAGGACACGCACGGGCAGACCCTTCGGATCGCGCCGCCGCTGGTGATCCGCGCCACCGAACTCGATTGGGCGATCGAACAGCTCAAGGTCGTGCTCGCGGACTGAGGTCGGGCCGCCGGGGCGGCGGCATCCCGAACCTCGGAGTATTCGACGTGACTCGGAGCGACCTGCGCGTTCGGCTCCGAAGTTCGCGCGATTCTCCGACGTTCGTGCGCATCGCGGATGCCTCGGCTAGGAGAACACCTCGAGGAAGCGCTCGTCCCATCCGGTGGCGCCGTCGGGTGCGACGGCCGCACGCTCCTCGGTCTGCACCTCGCCGGTCGCGCTGATCGCGCGGCAGCGGATGAGGTGGCTGCCCTCGGTCGCGGTCCACGGCAGGCTCCACTGCACCCAGGTGTCGTCCGAGATCGCGGGGGCGAGGGATGCCTGCACCCAGGGGCCCTCGTCGATCTGCACCTCGACCCCCGAGACGCCGACGTGCTGCTGCCATGCGACGCCGGCGATCACGGTGTCGCCCGCCGTGAGGCCCTGCCCGCGGCGGGGGACGTCGATGCGCGACTGCAGCTTGATGGGGCCGCGCGCAGACCAGCCGCGGGTGGTCCAATAGGCCGTCGAGCGATCGAAGCGGGTCACTTCGAGGTCGACCACCCACTTCGTGGCCGAGACGTAGCCGTACAGCCCCGGCACGACCATGCGCACGGGGAAGCCGTGCTCGATCGGCAGCGGCTCGTCGTTCATGCCCACCGCGAGGATGGAGGCGCGGTCGTCGGTGAGCACGTCGAGCGGCGTCGACGCGCTGAACCCGTCGATCGACGTCGAGAGCACCATGTCGGCGTCGGCGGAGGGGGCCGCGCGTGCCAGCAGCTCGCGGATGGGGTACCCCAGCCACTTGGCATTGCCGATGAGGGTGCCGCCGACCGGGTTGGAGACGCAGGCGAGGGTCGTATAGCTCTCTTCGAGCGGCAGCGAGACGAGCTCGTTCCACGAGATGACGACCTCGCGCTCGACCATGCCGTGGATGCGCAGCGACCAACCGGCCGGGTCGACCTCGGGCACCACGAGGGCGGTGTCGATCCGATAGAACGCGTCGTTCGGCGTGACGATGCGGGCGAGTCCGGGGATGTCGAGCTCGGCGCCGGCGGGGACGGGCGGCGCCTTCACCGCGGGCGCGGGGAGCCCCAGCGCGTCGCGCGCCGCGGTCACGGCGCGCTCGCCGGCGCGCGCGAGGTTGCCGCCGATGAGCGCGAGCACGCCGACCACCCCGGCGGCTCCGGTCCATGCCAGGAAGCGACGGCGCGGCACCTCGGTGTCGACGGGAGGCTGGTGGGGCACCGCGCCGGGCGCGGAGCCGACCGCCAGGCGCACGAGGTATCGGATCGCGATCACCCCCGCGAGGCCGGCCAGCGCCGACGGCAGCCACGCGATGCCCGTGGCATCCGACCGAGTCACCGCGACCACGACGCCGACGGCCGCCGATGCGCCCACGACCACTTCGCCCAGCGGCGCCCGCGCCGCCTCGAGGAGGCCGGCGCCCGCCGCGACCGCCAGCATCACGATCGCGATGCCGACCAGCAGCGCGATCTTGTCGGCGGTGCCGAACCACGCGATCGCGGTGTCTTTCGCCCAGGGTGGCGCCAGATCGATGAGCGCCGCCCCGATGACCGCGAACGGGCTGGATGCCGGCGCGACGACGGCCGCGGCGAGCTCGCCCACCCCCGCGGCGAGCACCGCCGCGGCCATGCCTGCCGAAGCGGCGCGCAGGCGCACCCCCGTGTTCACACCGCGAGCCTAGATCGGGATGCCGCGTCCCGCGCGGCCCGGATATGACGGAACGCGGACATCTCGCGACGACGACGGGCGCCGGAAAATACACCACTTCTGCGCTCGGCGCACGGTAACACCGCGGCAACACGTGCCGGACTAGGCTCGGCACATGGGCGACCTCTTCGACGGATACGGTTCCACGCTCGCGCCGCGCAAGACGGCGTCGGGAGTCCCGGCGTTCGACGAGATGTTCGGCAGTCCGACCCATCCGGGAGCCCCTGCGGAGTCGCGTGAGGCGTATCGCGAGCTGTACCAGGCGCTCGCGCAGATGACCCAGGAGGAACTGCGCGGGCGCACCGAATCGCTCGCGACGTCGTACCTCGCGCAGGGCGTCACGTTCGACTTCGCGGGCGAGGAGCGGCCGTTCCCGCTCGACGCCGTCCCCCGGGTGATCGCGTACGACGAGTGGTCGCGGGTCGAAGCCGGTGTGCAGCAGCGCGTGAAGGCGCTCGAGGCGTTCCTCGACGACGCCTATGGCCGCCAGCACTGCGTGCGCGATGACGTGCTGCCCGCGGGGCTCATCGCCTCGTCGCAGTACTTCTACCGCCAGGCGGCCGGCATCCATTCTGCGAACGGGGTTCGCATCCAGGTCGCCGGCATCGACCTCATCCGCGACGAGCACGGTGAGATGCGCGTGCTCGAAGACAACGTGCGGGTGCCCTCCGGCGTCTCGTACGTCATCTCCAACCGTCGCATGATGGCCCAGACCCTGCCCGAGCTGTTCGTGTCGATGCGGGTGCGCCCGGTCGGCGACTATCCCAACAAGCTGCTCGCCGCGCTGCGGGCATCCGCGCCCCCCGGCGTCGAAGACCCCAATGTCGTCGTCCTGACGCCCGGGGTGTACAACTCGGCGTACTTCGAGCACACGCTGCTCGCGCGCCTCATGGGCGTCGAGCTCGTCGAGGGCCGAGACCTGCTGTGTGTGGGCGGCAAGGTGTTCATGCGCACCACGCGCGGCCCCAAGCGCGTCGACGTCATCTACCGCCGCGTCGACGACGACTTCCTCGACCCCCTGCAGTTCCGTGCCGATTCGATGCTCGGCGCCCCGGGCCTCATGCTCGCCGCCCGGCTGGGCAACGTCACGATCGCCAACGCGGTCGGCAACGGCGTCGCCGACGACAAGCTGCTGTACACGTATGTGCCCGACCTCATCCGCTACTACCTCGCCGAGGAGCCCATCCTCAAGAACGTCGACACCTGGCGGCTCGAAGACCCGGGCGCCCTCGAAGAGGTGCTCGATCGCCTCGATGAGCTCGTCGTCAAGCCCGTGGACGGCTCGGGCGGCAAGGGGCTCGTCGTCGGACCGGATGCCTCGCCCGCCGAGCTGGATGCCCTCCGCAAGCGGCTCCTGGCCGACCCGCGCGGCTGGATCGCCCAACCCGTCGTGATGCTGTCGACCATCCCGACGCTCGTCGAGGACGGGATGCGGCCGCGTCACGCCGACCTGCGCCCGTTCGCCGTGAACGACGGTGAGGACGTGTGGGTGTTGCCCGGCGGCCTGACCCGCGTCGCGCTGCCCGAAGGTCAGCTGGTGGTGAACTCCTCGCAGGGCGGCGGATCGAAGGACACGTGGATCGTCGGCGGCTCGGCCCCCGGCCACGTCGAGTACGGGCAGGGCAGCGGTCTGGCGGGGCTCGTCGCCGACCAGGCGGCGGTCACCGCGGCCATCCCGATCATCTACGACGCGCAGTCCGAGCCCACGCACTCGCCGCAGGACCGCCCGCGCTCGCGCGTCGAGCAGCAGGAGCAGCAGCAACAGGCCGCGCAGGAGCTCGCTGTCACCGACGATGTCCCACCTTCGGCTCATGCGCCAGGCCCACGTGAGCGGAAAGTGGGACATGCTTCGGCGAGATCGGGCCACGGTGCGGAGGGGGTGAGCGACGATGCTGTCGAGGATCGCTGAGTCCCTCTTCTGGATCGGCCGCTACATCGAGCGCAGCGACGGCACCGCCCGCATCCTGGACGTTCACCTGCAGCTGCTGCTCGAAGACCCGTGGATCGACGAGGAGACCGCGTGCCGCTCGATCCTCAGCGTCATGGGCTCGTTCCCGCCCGGCGGTGTCGAGCAGGTGCGGCGCGACGACGTGCTGCAGCGCCTCGCGGTCGACCGCGGCAACCCGGCGAGCATCGCCTACGCGCTCGCGGCCGCCCGAGAGAACGCGAGGCGTGCGCGCGAGATCGTCTCGACCGAGCTGTGGGAGACGCTCAACACCACGAACGCCCGGATGCCGCGCCGCCTGCACGGCGACAAGGTGCACGAGTTCTTCCAGTGGGTGCACGAGCGCGCCGCCCTGGCCGTCGGTGTGGTCGACTCGTCGACCAGCCGCGACGAGGCCTGGCAGTTCTTCACCCTCGGGCGCAGCATCGAGCGCACCGACATGACGGCGCGTCTGCTGGCGACACGGTCGCTCACCGAGGCATCCGGACCGTCATGGACGACCATCCTGCGCTCGTGCGGCGCATACGAGGCATACCTGCGGACCTACCGAGGCATGCCGAGCGCGCGCAACGCGGCGGAGTTCCTGCTGCTCGACCGCCTGTTCCCCCGATCGATCATCTTCTCGATCTCGCAGGCCGAGGGATGCATGAGCGCGATCGACCCGCGCGCCGACCGCGTCGGCCACTCGAACACGGTGGCGCGGGCCCTGGGTCGCATCCGCAACGATCTGGAGTACCGGCCGATCAGCGAGATCCTCGGCGAACTGCCGCACCACATGCAGCGCGTGCAGAAGGTCACGCGCGAGGCGTCCGAGGCGATCCGTCAGAGATTCTTCCCGACCGGGGCCGAGCCGAGCTGGATCGGAGAGACGTCATGAAGCGCCTGCGCATCGAACACCAGACCGGCTTCTCGTACCAGGGCGACGTCTCGGCCTCGTACAACGAAGCGCGGATGCTGCCGGGCTCGACCGACAGTCAGTTCGTGCTGAACTCCTCGCTCGAGATCGACCCGTCGACGTCGGTGAACAACTACGTCGACTACTTCGGCACACGTGTCGCCGCGTTCGACGTGCTGTCGCCGCACGCAGCGCTCGCGATCACCGCCCGCTCGCTCGTCGAGGTGCGACCCCGACCGCTCGAGCACACCGACATGACGTGGGATCGGCTTCGGCGGGAGGCGTCACGAGCGATCGAGACCGTCGAGCAGATGGGTCAGTCGGCGCGCACCAGGCCCCACCCCGAAGTCGTCGAGATCGCCCGGTCGATCGCCGGTCAGCACGAGCATCCGGGCCGTGCCGCGCTCGCGATCGCCAGCGCCATCGGCGATGCGGTGGAGTACATGCACGGCATCACCGGCGTGCACTCGACGGCGACCGAGGCGTGGGAAGCCCGCAAGGGCGTCTGCCAGGACCTCGCGCACATCACCCTCGGCGCGCTGCGTGAGGTCGGGATCCCGGCCCGCTACGTGTCGGGCTATCTGCACCCTCGACCCGCAGCCGAGGTCGGCGTCGCCGTGCCCGGCGAGTCGCACGCGTGGGTGGAGTGGTTCGCCGGCGGGTGGCATGGGTTCGACCCGACGAACAACATCGAGATCGGCGATCGCCACGTCCTGGTCGGCCGAGGCCGGGACTACAACGACGTTCCTCCCCTGCGAGGCGTGTACGCCGGTCCGTTCAAGAGCCACCTGCACGTGAAGGTGACCATCACTCGCGAGGCGTGAGCGACTCGAGGTGAACGGCGGTCAGCCTGCCGTGGAGCGGCGTACGACGAGTTCCGGCGGGAACACGGTCTGACGGGGGATGCTGTACGGATCGGCGGTCTCCTCCAGCACGATGCGAAGCGCTGTCCGTCCGATCATGCGACTGGGCTGCCGGATCGACGAGAGGGGCACGGCGGCTGCTGCGGCGAACGGGATGTCGTCGAAGCCGATGATCGCGATACGGTCGGGCACCAGCATCCGCCCGTCGACGATCAGCGACTGCAACAGGCCGAGGGCGATCAGATCGTTCGCGGCGAACAGCGCGTCCGGCCATGCCGTCGGTGGTCGACTGATGATCCTGGCGCCCGCTGCGACACCTTCAGCGACGGTCATGGCTTCGGTGGCGACGACCTCCACCGAGACCGGGACGTGGGCGTTCTCGGCTGCTGCGCGCGCGCCGGCGAGCCTGTCGTTGACCTGTCGGATGTCGAACGGACCACCGACGAACGCGATTCGACGGCGACCGCACGCGATCAGATGCTCTGCCGCCATGCGACCGCCTGCGACGCTGTCGATCGAGACCGATGAGAACTTTCCGTCGCCGCTGAAGCGGTCGACGAGCACGCAGGCGATTCCTCGCTCGCGCAGGCGGCGAAGTCGACCGGTGACGTCGCCGTAAGGTGCGATCAGCAGCCCGCGCACCTGCTGCTCTTCGAACAGATCGAGGTAGAGCCGCTCCCGACCGTGGTCTTCGTCCGTGTTGCCGTAGAGGATCGCGATGCCATGCTTGGTGGCTTCGTCCTCGGCGCCGCGGACGACGTCGTTGAAGAACGGATTCTGGCCGTCGAGCACGACGAACCCGACGGTGGTGCTGACCCCCGCGCGCAGCTTGCGGGCGGCGTCGTTGCGTACGTACCCGAGCTCCTCGATCGCCTGCGTCACGCGCGACACGGACTCAGCGGACACCTCGTCGGGCCGGTTGAGCACGTTCGAGACGGTGCCGACGGAGACACCGGCGCGCGTCGCCACATCGCGGATGCTCACTGCCACGCTCGACCCACTCCCTTGTCGGATCACGATTAGGTCACTGTCGCCGATCGGCTTGACGACCAGAGGCGACATCCATAGAGTAACTGAAACAAACCTGAATCGATTCATCTCCATTCACCTCGACGAGGAGGACCCTATCGTGGCAGACGATGTCGCCAAGCCGCGTCACGCACTCGAGCTCCACCGCGTGGTGAAGTCCTTCGGTCCCGTCGTAGCACTCCGGTCCGGAAGCCTCGTGCTCGACGCAGGCTCGATCCACGCTCTGATCGGTGAGAACGGCGCGGGAAAGTCGACGCTCGTCAAGATCATCGCCGGCGTCTACCAGCGCGACGCGGGCGAGTTCCTGCTCGACGGTGAGCCGGTCGACTTCTCGAGCACCGCGCAGTCCAAGGCTGCCGGCATCGCGGTGATCTACCAGGAGCCGACACTGTTCCCCGACCTGTCGGTCACCGAGAACATCTTCATGGGACGTCAGCCCCGCAACCGCTTCGGGCGCATCGACCGGAAGGCCATGCGCCAGGAGGCCGTCGAGATCTTCGACCGCCTGGGCGTGAGCATCGATCCCGACCGCATCACCGACGGCCTGTCGATCGCCGACCAGCAGCTCATCGAGATCGCGAAAGCGATCTCGCTCGATGCTCGCGTCCTCGTGATGGATGAGCCCACCGCCGCGCTGTCGGGCGTCGAGGTCGAGCGTCTGTTCGCCGTGGCGCGCAGCCTGCGGGATGAACAACGTGCACTCGTGTTCATCTCGCACCGGTTCGACGAGGTGTTCGACCTGTGCGACACCGTCACGGTCATGCGCGACGGTTCCTATGTCGACACGACGGCGATCTCCGAGACGACGGTCGACGATCTCGTGCGGCAGATGGTCGGACGAGACGTCACCGAGCTGTTCCCCAAGCTGCCCGCCGAGGTCGGCGACGTGCTGCTCGAAGTCGACTCGCTCACCCGTCCCGGCGTGTTCCGCGACATCTCGTTCGAGCTCCGCGCCGGCGAGATCGTCGGTCTCGCCGGACTCGTCGGCGCAGGCCGCAGCGAAGTCGCGAGGGCGATCTTCGGTGTGGATGCCTATCAATCGGGCACGGTGCGCCTCGAGGGGCGCGTGCTTCCGAAGGGCGACCCGCGTCTGGCCACCGTACGCGGCATCGCGCTCGTGCCGGAAGATCGCCGCAAGCAGGGGCTCGTGCTCGACGACGGCGTCTCGCGCAACATCACGCTCGCCATCCGATCGAAACTCGCCAAGTGGGGGCTGCTGTGGACGGGGCTGGAGAACGAGGCGGCCAAAGTGTGGGCGAGTCGACTCGAAGTGAAGACCGCCGCGCTCGACGCGGAAGCCGGAACCCTGTCGGGCGGCAACCAGCAGAAGGTCGTGCTCGGCAAGTGGCTGGCCACCGAACCCCGCGTCCTCATCGTCGACGAGCCCACTCGCGGCATCGACGTGGGCACCAAAGCTGAAGTCCACCGGTTGATCAGCCAGCTCGCGCAGCAGGGCATCGCGATTCTGATGATCTCGTCGGAGTTGCCGGAGGTGCTGGGCATGGCCGACCGCGTCCTCGTCATGCGCGAGGGGCGCCTGACCGGTGAGTTCAGCCGCGAAGACGCGACCCCCGAGGCGGTCATGTACGCCGCCACGGCCGACGTGGAGGTGGCCCGATGAGCACCACGATCGAGTCCCCGCCGAAGTCCGGCACGAGCCCCGCCGTGCGACTGGTGCGACACATCGCCACCGCCCGTGAGACAGGCATCCTGCTCGCGCTGGTGCTCGTGATCGTCGCGGCGACCCTCGCGAACCCGGCGTTCCTGTTCTCGTCCGACGGTTTCCGCGACCTGCTGTTGACGCCCTCGCTGCTGCTGCTTGTCGCCGTCGGCCAAGCCGTGGTCATCATCACCCGAAACGTCGACCTGTCGGTCGGGTCGATCGTCGGCCTGTCGGCCTACCTGACCGGACGTCTGTTCATCGACATCCCCGGTATCCCGATCATCGGAGTGTTCATCGCAGGGCTCGTCCTCGGGGGGCTGCTCGGCGCGGTCAACGGTGCGCTCGTCGCGTTCGCGCGAGTCCCTGCGCTGGTGATCACGCTCGGCACGATGTACATCTACCGGGGTATCAACGTCGCGTGGACCGGGAGCGACCGCATCAACGCGTCGGACATGCCCGCGGACTTCCGCGGGATGGGCACCGACCAACTCCTGGGCATCCCGGTGCTGACGATCATCGCCGTGGTCGTCCTCGTCGCCGCAGCCTGGTACATGCGCAACATCCGGGGTGGTCGCGAGCTGTACGCCATCGGCTCCGACCCGGCCGCCGCGCAGCTGTACGGCTTGAAGGTCACGCGCCGCGTCATCATGGCGTTCGTGCTCTCCGGCGCCCTCTCGGGTCTGGCGGGGGTGCTCTACGCGGCCCGGTACGGCACGGTGAGCTCTGCCGCCGGCTTCGGCTGGGAACTGCAGGCGATCGGCGCCGCGGTCATCGGCGGGGTCGCGATCTCGGGAGGCGTCGGCACGGTATGGGGGGCGGCGATCGGCGCGTTCCTGCTCCTGACCATCAACCGCGCGCTGCCGATCCTCGGCATCGACGACTTCTGGCAGCGCGCCGTCGTCGGCGCCCTCATCATCGGCGCGATCGTGCTCGATCGGGTGCTCGCCGTCCGACAGCATCGACGACTCGTCGCGCAACGAGAGGAGACACGATGACCACCGTCACCGACACCCCTCCCGTCCGGACCTACCGGGCGCACGCACGGCCTGCCTGGCGGCGGGTGCTGTTGACGCGCGAGTCGGCGATCATCGCCATCCTGATCCTCGTGATCCTCGTGGCGCTGGCCACTGTGCGCAACTTCGACAGCCCTCTCACGGTCACCTTCCTGCTGCGTGACATCGCGCCGATCCTGCTGATCGCGTTGCCGATGACGCTCATCATCATCACGGAGGAGATCGACCTCTCGGTGGCGAGCATCGTCGGGCTCTCGAGCGTGATGACCGGCATCCTCACACAGGCGGGGCTTCCGTTCCCGGTCGCCGCGTTCGTGGCGATCGTGGTCGGCACCCTCGCCGGCGCGTTCAACGGCTTCCTCGTCACCGTCGTCGGCCTGCCGTCGCTCGCCGTCACCATCGGCACGCTCGCGCTGTTCCGCGGTATCGCGGTCGGGTTGCTCGGCACGACGGCGATCACCGACTTCCCCGAGGAGTGGACCGACCTCGCCAAGGCGAACATCCCGGGCACGCCCATCCCGGTGATCATGATCCCCTTCGTGATCCTCGCGGTCGTCTTCGCGGTCATGCTGCACTTCACTCCCTTCGGGCGGTCGCTGTACGCCATCGGGCTCAACAAAGACGCTGCCGCTTTCTCGGGCATCGACGTCGGCCGCACCAAGTTCCTGCTGTTCGTCTTCAGCGGCGCGGTGTCGGGCTTCGCGGGCGTCTACTTCACGCTTCTCTACTCGAACGCCCGCGGCGACAACGCCATGGGCATGGAGCTGCAGATCATCGCGGCCGTGCTGCTCGGAGGCGTCTCGATCTTCGGTGGGCGCGGTGCGATCCATGGCGTGATCGCCGGTGTTCTGCTCATCGGAACGCTCGGGAGCGCGCTGCGGCTCGCAGGCATCACGAGCGACATCATCAACATCATCACCGGGATCCTGCTCATCCTCTCGGTGGTGTCGGCAAGCCTCCTCGCCTGGTTGCAGGCTCGCAGAGCCTCGGCCATCGGGAAGAGAAAAGGACGGGATGCGACGCCGGACGCGTCGACCTGAGCCTCCGGCCAAGCGCAACACCCTCCAGCACGACAGCTGAGAACAACGAAAGGAAAACAATGATGTTCGGAATTCAGCACAAGAGGCGCGCGGGTGCCGCGGCGGCCCTCGCCCTCGGTGCCGCGCTCGTTCTGAGCGCCTGCTCGGGCGGCGGATCGGGAACCCCGACGGACGGCGGCGACGGGGGGGACGGCGGCGACGCCAACCTCACGATCACGATGCTGCCCAAGAACCTCGGCAACCCGTACTTCGACACCTCGACCGGCGGTGCCGAAGAGGCCGTCGCCGAGCTCGGTGGCACCTTCGAAGAGGTCGGTCCGACCGAGGCGTCGCCGACGTCGCAGGTCAGTTTCATCCAGACCGCAGCCCAGCAGGGCGTCGGCGGGCTGATCGTGTCGGCCAACGACCCCGAAGCGATCTGCGACGCGCTGGACGAGGCCCGCGGGGCGGGTGTGAAGGTCGTCACGTTCGACTCCGACACCAACCCCGAGTGCCGTGACCTGTTCATCAACCAGGCCACCGCCGAGGGCATCGCCCGCATCCAGGTCGACCTGATCGCCGAGCAGATCGGCGACGCCGGTCAGATCGCGATCCTGTCGGCATCGGCGAACGCGACCAACCAGAACGCGTGGATCGAGATGATGGAGGAGGAGCTCGCCGCCAACCACCCCGACATCGAACTCGTCGACGTGGTCTACGGTGACGACGACGACCAGACCTCGTTCGACCGCACCGCGGCGCTGCTGCAGACGTACCCCGACCTGAAGGGCATCATCTCGCCCACCACCGTCGGCATCTCTGCTGCCGCCCGCTACCTCTCGACCTCGGAGTACAAGGGCCAGGTCATGCTGACCGGCCTCGGTACTCCGAACCAGATGCGCGAGTACGTCGAGGACGGCACCGTCGTGGCGTTCGCGCTGTGGAACCCGGCCGACCTGGGCTACCTGGCCGCGTACGCGACCGCGGCCCTGATCACCGGTGAGATCACCGGCGCCGAGGGTGACACGTTCGAGGCAGGCAAGCTCGGCTCGTTCGAGGTCGGCCCCGACGCCGGCGTACTGCTCGGAGACCCCTACGTCTTCGACGTCGACAACATCGGCGACTTCGACTTCTGAGTCGCCCGCGCGCGGCTTCGGACAGGGTCCGAAGCCGCGCGCTCAACCTGAACGACCGGCGAGCTGCACTCGGAGGTTCAGGTACGTGCGGCGCGCCGCGCCGCCCAGCACTGCCTTGCAACTTGGGACGCAATGAAGGGACCCACATGAGTGTCACAATCGAACCCCCGGACCGACAGGAAAAAGACGACCGGCGACCGCAGGTCGGCTCAGATCGCCGCTTCCATGCCACATCTCCACGGCGGTGGATCACTCTCGGCGTCGCCATGGCCACGTGTCTGGGCATGGTCGGTGGCGGCGGCCTGGCCGCCCCTGCCTTCGCTGAATCGAACGAGAACGTGATCAGCGTCGACAACCTGACGGTCGAGTACGCCGTCGAACCTCTCGGTGTCGACAATCCAGAACCTCGGTTGAGTTGGATGCTGGAGTCGTCGGAACGCGCCAAGACGCAGTCGGCGTACCAGATCCAGGTTGCCTCGAGTCGCGCCGCCCTCGCCTCGGGGCAGGGGAATGTCTGGGACACCGGTCGCATCGATTCGAATCAGTCGAACCAGATCGTCTTCGACGGCGACGAACTGACGTCGGGGTCCAGGTACTTCTGGCGCGTCAGGGTCTGGGACGAGAGCGGCACCGCGTCGGAGTGGAGCTCGATCGCCGAGTGGGAGATGGGTCTGCTCGATGCCGAGGATTGGCAGGGCTCATGGGTGGGCGCTCGCCCGGCCGACGACCCAGATGCGCCTGCCCCGGCTGCACCGATCCTCCGTACCGAGTTCGAGATCGACAAGCCCATCGAGCGGGCACGCGCCTACGTGAGCGGGCTCGGCTACTACGTGCTCCACCTCAATGGGGACCGGGTGGGAGACCGCGTTCTCGAACCGGGTTTCACCGACTACACCGAGAGTGTCCTGTACTCGACCTACGATGTGACCGACCAGCTCGCGAGCGGAACGAACTCCATCGGCGTCGAGCTCGGGCGGGGCTTCCACAGCCTCAACACGCCATCGACCTGGGACTGGGAGGAATCAGCCTGGTTCGACGAGCCCAAACTCCTGCTGAATCTGGAGATCGAGTATCAGGACGGCACGAGCGAGGTGGTGGCGACAGACGACACGTGGCGCCTCACTGAGGGGCCGACTCTGTTCGATTCGCTCCTGCAAGGAGAGACATTCGACGCACGGAAAGCGATGCCGGGCTGGACCGAGGTCGGTTTCGACGACGACGCGTGGCGCGACGCCGATGAGATGGAGGCGCCGACTGGGCGTCTGACCTCGCAGCAGATGCCGCCGATCACCGTCGCCGAGGACATCACCCCGGTCTCGATCACCGAGCCCAAGCCCGGGGTCTACGTGTTCGACATGGGCAAGGCGACAGCGGGTTGGGCTGAGCTCTCGGTCTCGGGCCAGCCTGGCGACAAGCTCGTTCTGCACTACCACGAAACCCTCAACCCCGATGGCACGGTCTTCAACAGCCAACGACCGAACAGATTCCAGCGCGACGAGTACATCCTCAAGGGCGGCGGCGTCGAGGTGTGGGAGCCGCAGTTCAGTTACAAGGGCTTCCAGTACGTACAGGTCACCGGTCTCCGGGAGGCGCCCAGCCTGGACACCCTGCGCGGGCGCGTCGTGCACACAGACGTCGAAGACGCGAGCACGTTGGAGATGTCCAACGCTCTCTACAACGACATCCACGCCGCCATGCGAGACACGATGCTCAACAATTTCCACAGCATCCCGACAGACACGCCCACTTTCGAGAAGCTCGGCTGGACGGGCGACGCTCACGTCGGCATTCCCTCGATGATGTACAACTTCGACATGGCCGCCTTCCTCACCAAGTGGGCCGGCGACACGCGGGACGGTCAAGCGGCGAACGGACAGATCCCGCCGGTCAATCCGGCGCCCCCGTATCACAACCCCGAGGTCAAGAACGTCCCGTTCACCGCGGCCTGGCTCGGTGTGTATCCGAGCCTGGCTTGGGAGATGTACGTCACGTACGGCGACCGGCAACTGCTGTCGTCCCACTACGACTCGCTCGTGAAGGCGACGAACTACTCGGTGAGCAGGCTCAACAGCGCCGGGATCATCCAAACCGAGGCCTACGGCGACTGGAGTTCGCCCGGCTTCAGCAAGCGTCCTCCGGAAGACCTGCGGCTCGCCGGAACCGCGCATCTCTACAAGTCGCTGACGGAGATGGCCAGCATTGCCGAGGTCCTCGGCAAGAGCGGCGACGCGCAGTCGTTCCTGGATCGTGCGAGCTCGGTGCGCGATTCGTTCAACGCCGCGTTCTTCGATGAGGAGGTCGGCCATTACCGCACGGCGACGGACACGGAGTACCGGCAGACCAACAACCTGTTGCCTCTCGCGTTCGGAATGGTGCCCGACGGGTCGGTGACGTCCGTCGCCACGAGCATCGTCGCCGATGTAGAAGCACGCGACTATCACTTGAACACCGGCGCGCTCGGAACGCGACTCCTGCTGCCGATCCTCTCTGAGTACGGCTACCACGAGGCGGCGGAGCGCATCGCGGGGCAGACGAGCTACCCGAGTTGGGGACACTGGTTGGCCAACGGCGGGACGACGATGTGGGAGCGATGGCAGCTCAATCCGTCGGACACCCGCAACTCGCACAATCACTACTTCCTCGGCACCGTCGACGAGTGGTTCTACAGCGATGTCGCGGGAATCCAGCCCGATCCCTCTGGTCCTGGATATCAGCGGTTCGTCGTTCACCCGCGACCCGGTCAGACCGAGTCTGCGACGGCGACGTATCAATCGCCGTATGGAGAGATCGTCTCGAACTGGACCAAGAGCGCGGACGTCTTCACGCTCGAGGTGAGCATCCCCGCGAACTCCACTGCCGAGGTGTTCGTGCCGGCCGAGCGAGCCGCTGCGGTTCGCGAGGGTGAGACAGGAGCGGCGGATGCCGAAGGCGTGGAGTTCCTGCGCATGCAGGATGGCGCCGCGGTGTTCGAGGTCGGTTCCGGTGACTACGAGTTCGTCGCCGACCCGATCCTCGGACTGTTCGCCTCAGCCCAGGCCGAGAGCGAGGCGATACAGCGGCTCGTGGACGAGGGCGACCTCGACCCCGGCGCCGAGGGCTACCTGGGGGCACAGTCGGGAAAGCTCCAGGGTGAGATCGACGACCTGTTCGACTCCTACCTGATGGGAGACCGTGAGGCGACCGCGGCGAACGTGTCGAAGGCGCTCACGACGATCGCCACCGTTCAGCGTTGGCTGGACAATCAAGGTTCGAAGGTCGATGCGGACACGCTGGCGGCACTGCGAGCAGCGTTGGCTCAGGCCGAGGATCACCTCTCCGAGGCAATCGGGAGGCTCATCGGCTTGACGGCCCAGTTGGCCGTAGAGACATCCGATGCGGTCGTCGGCGGACCACTCGTGCTCTCGGTGTCGATCGAGAACGGCGGCACGGAGCGGATCACGTCGCTGACCTCGAAGATCGACACCCCCGACGGCTGGCAGATCAGTTCTGTCGAGCCCCAGGAGTCGACGGTGGACCCCGGCGAGGTCGCGACTCATGGCTTCCGCGCCGTGAGTTCTTCCGCCGCGGATCACGGAGAGGCTGCACTCACCGGGAGCGTGAGCTTCAAGTACCTGTCGAGTACGGTCACGCTGCCGATCGAGGGCGCAGTCACGCTCCTGCCCGCCGTCGTCGTCGATTCGGTCTCGGTCGAACCCGCAACGGCCGAACCCGGCGAAGAGGTCACGATTCAAGCCGTTCTGCGGAACCGAAGCACGAGCCCCGCAACGGGGAGCGCCGAGTACGGTGTCCCGGATGGGTGGGACATGCCCGCCGCCAGGAGCTACGACGTCCCCGCAGCTGAGACGGCAGAGGTGGTCGCGACACTGGAGGTCCCGTTGGGTGTCTCCGAGGGTGATGCGATCATCGACGTGTTCGTCGGCGATTCCGACGAGGAGAAGGGAAGCAGTTCACTCTCCGTTGTGTTCGTGAACCCGCCGACCGGCTTCATCGATCACGTCGATCTCGGGGAACCCACCTCCGAGACGGAGCACAACGTGCGAGCATCGGCCGCGTCGGGCACAAGTGTCGAAGCAGACCTCACTCGTCGCTTCACCCGAACCAGTCCCGCCGGGGGATGGTTCGAAATGGAAGTGAAGGTACCGGAGACCGACGGTTTCGTGGTGCGAGTGGTCGAGACATACGGCTGGGCCCAGCTCAAGACGTACGACGTGATGCTCAATGGAGAGGTTGTCCATGAGCGTGTCCATCAGAAGGCCACACCGGGCAAGGGAGCACTGACCTATCAGTTCGTGGTGCAGCCTTCCGCGGGCAGTCCGGACGGGACGATGACGTTGAGGTTCCAGGATGTGCCTGGCGACTTCGACCCGTCGATCGCCGACGTGTGGGTCACGCCGCTGGCCGAGAGTGTGCCGGTGGTCGATGAGGAGCGGCCTGTCGTGGAGTTGCGCTCTCCGGCGTCGGCCGGCCCGTTCCCGGTGGTCGACATCGAGATGACGGCGACGGACGATGTCGGGCTGTCCCGCATCGTGGCGAACATCTATCAGGACGGGAAGCTCGTCAAGAGCACCCAGACGCGCGTCGAGGGTGGCGCCAAGTCCGGCACCCACTCGGCGACGGTGTCGCTGCCTGACGGGGAGTACTCGATGAAGTACAACGCTGAGGATCTGGCCGGCAACATCGCCCGCACGCGCACGGTGACCTTCACCGTGGACGCCACGGCGCCGGTGGCGTCGGTCAAGTCCGGCGAGGGGTTCACCGTCGTCAGCGGGACCGGATATGAGAAGGTCAGCTTCAAGCTGTTCGACGCGGGAAAGATCGACAAGGTCGTGATCAACGGCATCGTGAAGGACCTGACGGACAACACGTGGTCTGATGTGAACTTCGTCAGGCCCGGGGTGTTCGGCGCTGTCGCGGGCGAGAACGTGCTCGTGGTGTACGACGTGGCCGGAAACTCGTCCACCAGGTCGTTCACGCTGGTCGGCTAGCGCGAGTGTCACTGCACCCCCGGCGTCTTCGGATCCGGGGGTGCAGTGACGCGTCGACGCCAGTCGCCGTCGGCGACGGATCAGGCCGGGCTCACGAGCTGGATGAGGTTGCCGCAGGTGTCGTCGAGCTTGCACGGCCGGAACACGGCATGCCCGATCAGCCACGGCGCCGCCTGCCGGGCCGTACCGGCGTGACGGTGTCGGCGTGTGACGGTTCGTGACGGCCGGTGACGAGGCGTGACGGGCGCCGCGCGGCATCCGCCCGCCCGTCGGTACCGTCGCGGCATGACCATCGTGAACACCGTCCAAGACATCACCGCCGCAGAGCGCGACGAGCGGCTGGATGCCGCCGCCACGGCCTGGAGCGACCGCATCGACAGGAAGCGCTCGTCGGCCCACCTGACCTACCGCGTGAGCGGCACAGGCGAGGGCTCGGTGGCGACCCGCATCCAGTCGGGAGCCCACGAGTTCTTGATCGACGAGCCGACCGCGCTGGCCGGCGACGACGTCGCACCGAGCCCCGTCGAGTATGCGCTCGGTGCGATCGTGGCCTGTCAGGTGGTCGTGTTCCGCCTCTACTCGCGAGTGCTCGGCATCCCGTTCGACGACATCCGGGTGCTCGCCGAGGGCGATCTCGACGCGGCGAAGCTGCTCGGGAAAGACGACTCCGTGCGCCCGGGGTTCAGCTCGGTGCGCCTCGTGATCGAGCTGACCGGCCCCGAGTCGGCCGAGCGGTACGAACAGCTGCGGCAGGCCGTCGACGAGCACTGCCCGGTGCTCGACCTCTTCGCGAACCCGACCCCCGTCACCACGTCGGTCGTCGCGCGCTGACGCCGGCTCCCTGCGTGGGGAGAGGGCGGCTGCAAGATGGGGAGGTCCTCCCGATTCGCCGCGTGCGTCCCTTCGGAATCGTGGGAACCACCCGGCACGGGCCGGATGCCACGATCAGGAGGAACGTCATGCAACGCTTCATCATCGAGCGCGAGATCCCCGGCGCCGGCGACCTGAGCGAGGACGCGCTGGCCGACATCGCCAAGGCCTCGAACGCCGTGGTCGATTCGCTCGGCGAGCCGTACACATGGGTCACCAGCTACGTTGCGGGCGACAAGATCTACTGCGTTCACGAGGCCGAGAGCGCCGAGGCGGTGCGCGAGCATGCCCGTCGGGGAGGCTTCCCCGCGAACTCGGTCACCGTGATCGCCAACGAGATCGGTCCGCAGACCGCGACGCTCGCGCCGGTCAGCTGACCGGCCGAGCGGCGTCGCCGTTCGCGTCCGCGCTGGGGATGTCGCGGGCGCGGGCCCGGGCGTGGGCACCGGCCTCGCGACGGCTGCCCACGCCCAGGCGAGCGAGGATCGCCGACACGTGGTGTCCGGCGGTCTTGGTCGAGATCGTCAGCGCCTCAGCGATCTCGGCATCGGTGAGGTGGTCGGCCAGCAGCGCCAGCACCTCCGCCTGCCGGGGCGTGAGCCCGTCGGGGTCGCCCGCCGTCGCGGCTCGCGGTCCGCGCGGGATGCCGACCACCCCGCGCTGCTCGGCCAGGCGGCGCAGCCGCCCGATGGTGGCGTCTGCGCCGAGCCTGGCGAGCGCCTCGAAGGCATCGCGCAGCGTGCCTGTGTCGTCCGACAGCCCATCGATGACGGATGCCTCGAACTCGCACCCCATCGCGCGCCACGCCGCCGCCGCATCGGCGGCATCGCCGTCGAGCTCGAGGAGAACCGGATCGGGCAGCAGCGCGCGGTCGATGCCCGAGACGTCGGCGCGGTCGAGCTTGCACAGCCAGAACATGGCCGGCCCGATCAGCCACGGCGCGGCGGACGGCAGCGCCGCGATCGTCGCGAGCTCTTCGCCGAGTCCGTCCGCAGCTCCGCCACGCAGCCACGCAGCTTCGGCGCGCACCGCGAGGGCGAGGGGCCGCTCCATGCCACTCTCGTCGGCGGCCCGGTCGGCGTGGTCCATCGCGCTCGCGGCATCCGTCTCGCCCCGGCGGAGCGCGATCGTCGCCGAGGCGATCGCCGCGCACACCTGCATGCTGTCGAGGCGGCCGTCGACGTCGAGGGTCGCGGCGGCGTCGGTGAGCGCGTCGTCCCACCGCCCCTGATACAGCCGCAGCAGGGCGCGGGAGTCGATCATCGCGTCCCACCAGAACAGCAGGTCGCGATCGAAGGTCCACTCGAGGCCTTCGCCGAGCCAGCGCTCGGCGTCATCGAACCGGCGCGACACCGTCGTGATCCACGCGAGGTTGCAGTAGGCGCGCGCGGTCTGCTCGAGAGATCCGCCGCGCAGGCCGAGGTCGAGGCCCTCGACGAGTCGGGGAACGTAGACCTCGGCGCGAAGCGGTCGCGAGCCGGCGACGGTGACCATGAGGTGCGCAGCGATCTCGAGTTCCCCGGCGTCGATCGCGAGCTCGACGGTCCGGGCGCTCCAGGCATCGCGCTCGCCCTCGTCGTCCCGCTGACTCGCCAGCCACCATCGTGAGTACGCCTCATGCACCGTGTCGTCTCCGAGGGCATACGCGTCGACCGCGCGTTCGGCCCATGCGATCGAGAGCTCCGCGTCGCCGGAGTAGTGCGCGAGCCGCGAACACCACCAGGCCCGCTCGCCTGCGGTGGCGGTGGCGGCGGGATCGGTGCGGTCGTACAGCTCGGTCGCGCACGCGAGGGCGTACGACGGGTCGTGGGTGAAGTACGCCTCCTGAGCGGCTCCGTCGAGGGCGCGGTCGATCTCGTTGTCGGTCAGGTGCGCGCGATGCGCGAGGGCGTTCACGAGATGCCGCAGCGCCTCGCGGTGAGCGCCGTCCGCCCGCGCCTGTTCGCCCGCACGCAGCGAGAAGAATGCCGCATTCGGGCCGTCGCCGGCCGCAACGGCATGTGCGGCGATCTGTGCGTGGTCGGCTGCGGTCGTGGCATCCGCAGCGAGCTGCTCGACCAGGAACCCGTGCACCTGCCGGGCGCGTACCGGCGTGACGGTGTCGGCGAGGGCGGCGCGGACGAGGTCGTGGCGGCAGCGCAGCCGCCCGCCCGAGATCTCGAGCAGGCCGCGCCCGATCGCGAGGTCGGCGTGGCGCGAGGCATCCGGCCCGACCTTCGGCACGAGGCCCAGCGGAATACCGCCAGGCGCCAGAGCAACGGTCTCGAGCAGATGCCACGCCGCATCGGGCAGGCCCGCAGCGCGGGCGACGATGGCATCGGCGACGGCAGGCGGGGTCTCCTCCCCGTCGTGGGCGAGCAACTCGGTGACCAGGAAGGGGTTGCCGCCCGACCGGGCGTAGATGCTGTCGACGTCTCGGATCGGGTCGCCGGCGAGCGCGCGGACGGCTCGCAATGTGAGCGGCGGCAGCTCGATTCGCGTGCCGACCCGGCTGAGCTCGGCCGCCACGCGTCGGAACCGGTGATCGCGGTCGATCTCGTCGCTGCGGTACGCGACGCACAGCACCACCGGCACCTCGTCGATGCGGCGGGCGAGGTGGCCGAGGAGGTCCAGCGTCGCCTCATCGGCCCACTGCACGTCGTCGATGGCAAGGATGCTCGGCCGTTCGCGCAGTGCGTCGGCCAAGGCGACGGGCATTCGGATGCCTCCCCTCCCCTCGAGGGCAGTCCGCACCGCGGGCGGCAGTGTGAGCGCCATGTCCCAGATTGGCGCGTACGATGCCGGTGCTGTCAGGTCGTCGCAGCGGCCGAAGCGCGCCGGAACACCTGGAGCAGCGGCGTCGACGAACGCCCGCAGCACCGACGTCTTGCCGGCGCCCGCTTCGGCGCCGACCAGCGCCACCGCGCCTTGTGGCAGCCCGCGGGCGAGGCCCGCGAGCACGGCGAGCTGCTCGTCGCGCTCCACGAGGGGCATGCGCTTCACCCTACCGACGCGACCGCGGGGGCGGCCGGGGGCGCTGCCGCCGGTCACGGAACTCGGAGAACCACGCCAACCTCGGAGCGAAGCGCCCGCGTCCTCCGAGGTTCGCGTGATTCTCCGAAGTCGGTGACGTCGGGCGCCCGGGGCTCAGCGCGGGTCGTACCGTTTCGGAGGATGCGTGCGGGCGACGAGGTCGCGCAGCGCCTCGAGCGGGCCGTCCACCAGGCCGGCGGCACGCGCCTGGACGAGCACGTTGCCCAGCGCCGTCGCCTCGACGGGCCCCGCGAGCACCGGCATCCCGGACCGGTCGGCGGTCGCCTGGCACAGCAGCTCGTTGAGCGAACCGCCGCCGACGATGTGGACGGCGTCGATCTCGCGGTCGCTGAGCCGCCCGGCCGTCGACAGCGCGCCGGCGAAAGCCTGCGCGATCGACTCCACGATCGTACGGGCGAACGCGGCGCGGGATGCCGGAGCCGGCGCGCCCTGCTCGGCGAGCACGGCGGCGATCCGCTGCGGCATGTCGCCGGGGGCCGACAGCCGCGGATCGTTCGCGTCGAAGAGCGCTACGTCGCCCTCGACGGCGGCGGCGTCCGCGAGCAGTGACGGCAGGTCGATGGTTGCCGCATCCTCAGCCTCCCACGCCCGCACCGATTCGCTGAGCAGCCACAGCCCCGTCACGTTGTGCAGGAAGCGCACCCGCCCGTCGACGCCGCCCTCGTTGGTGAAGTTGGCCTCGCGGGCGGCATCCGTCACGATCGGCTCGTCGAGCTCGACGCCGACGAGGCCCCACGTGCCGCACGAGATGTACGCGGCGTTCGGAGTCGACAGCGGCACGGCGACGACCGCCGACGCGGTGTCGTGCGAGCCGACCGTCACCACCTCGACGTCGGCGCCGATCTGCTCGCGCGGCGTCCCGGTGACGGTGCCCAGCGGCGTGCCCGGGTCGATCAGCGGGGGCAGAGCGGATGCCGGGATGCCCAGCCGTGCGGCGAGCTCGAGGTCCCACTCGCCGGTCGACACGTTCACCAGGCCGGTCGTCGAGGCGTTGGTGCGCTCGGCGATGACGGCGCCGGTCAGCAGATGCGCGACCAGGTCGGGAATCAGCAGCGCGGCGTCGGCGTCGGCGAGTCCACCGTCGGTCACGTACTGGTAGAGCGTGTTGAACGGCAGGAACTGCAGGCCGTTTCGGCGGTAGAGCTCGGCGAACGGCACTTGGGCGTGCACGGCCTCGACTCCGGTGGACGTGCGCTCGTCGCGATAGTGGAACGGCTCACCGAGCAGCGTGCCGCCCGAGAGCAGGCCGTAGTCGACCGCCCACGAGTCGATGCCGATGCTCGCGAGACCGGGCTCGCGGGCGACCGCTTCGCGCAGGCCCGCAACGACGTGGCCGTACAGCGCCGTGAAGTCCCAGTGCAGCGATCCGTCGGAGGCCTCGACCGGCCCGTTCGGGAACCGCGCGACCGGCTCGAGGCGCAGCATCCCGTCGCCGACGTAGCCGAGCATGACCCGGCCGCTGGTGGCGCCGAGGTCGACGGCCGCGACGACCCCCGCGCTCACCGCGCGCTCCCGTTCGCGCGAGCGCTGTCGTTTCCTGCGACCGCTGCGTCGCGCGACGCAACCGTCGCAGGAAACTGCCGCGCTCGGCGCGCCGCGTGCGCCCCGCCAGTCATCGCAGGAAGGCGGCCGCGACGCCCGAGTCGACCGGGATGTGCAGACCGGTGGTGCGGGTCAGTTCGGGGCCGGTCAGCACGTAGACCGCGTCGGCGACGTTCTCGGGCACGACCTCGCGCTTGAGGATGGTGCGGTTCGCGTAGAACTGGCCGAGGTCCTCTTCCTTGACGCCGTAGGTGGCGGCACGGTTGGCGCCCCACCCGCTGGCGAAGATGCCTGAGCCGCGCACGACACCGTCGGGGTTGATGCCGTTGACCCGCACGCCGTGCTCGCCGAGTTCGACCGCGAGCAGGCGCACCTGGTGGGCCTGGTCGGCCTTCGTCGCCGAGTACGCGATGTTGTTGGGGCCGGCGAACACCGAGTTCTTCGACGAGATGTAGACGATGTCGCCGCCGAGCTTCTGATCGATGAGGATCTTCGCGGCGATCTTCGAGACGAGGAACGAGCCCTTCGCCATGACGTCGTGCTGCAGGTCCCAATCCTTCTCGGTGGTCTCCAGCAGCGGCTTCGACAGCGAGAGGCCGGCGTTGTTGACGACGAGGTCGACGCCGCCGAACGCGAGCACCGCCTCATCGAATGCGGCCTGCACGGCGTCGGCGTCGGCGACGTTCGCGGCCACCCCGATCGCCACGTCGGCGCCTCCGAGCTCGGCCGCAGCGGCCTGCGCCTTCTCGAGGTCGAGGTCGGCGACGACCACGCAGGCGCCCTCGGCGGCCAGCCGCGTGGCGATCGCCTTGCCGATGCCCGATGCCGCGCCGGTGACCAGCGCGATGCGGCCCTGGTGGCTCTTGGGCTTGGGCATCCGCTGCAGCTTGGCCTCTTCGAGCGCCCAGTACTCGATGCGGAACTTCTCGGCGTCGGAGATGGGCGTGTAGGTCGAGACCGACTCGGCGCCGCGCATCACATTGATCGCGTTGACGTAGAACTCGCCCGCCACGCGTGCGGTCTGCTTGTTGGCGCCGAACGAGAACATGCCGACCCCGGGCACCAGCACGATGAGGGGGTCGGCGCCGCGGATCGCGGGGCTGTCGGCGGTGGCGTGGGCGTCGTAGTAGGCCTGGTAGTCGGCGCGGTACGCCTCGTGCAGCTCGTGGAGCCGCTCGACGACCTTTTCGACGGGCGCGTCGGCGGGCAGGTCGACGAGCATCGGCTTGACCTTGGTGCGCAGGAAGTGGTCGGGGCAGCTCGTGCCCAGCTCGGCCAGCTTCGGCGCTTTGGCGGATGCCAGGAAGTCGAGCACGACGTCGCTGTCGGTGAAGTGGCCGACCATCGGCTTGTCGGTCGAGGCCAGCCCGCGGATCGTCGGCGCGAGCGCGGCCGCCTTCGCGCGCCGGTCGAGCTCGGGCAGCGCCTGGTACTTCGCGCGGGTCCTGCCCAGCGGCGCGGCCTTGCCGTTCGCGTCGAGGTAGGCCTGCGCGGTCTCGATGATCCACAGCGAGTTGGCCTCGGCCTCCTCCGACGTGTCACCCCACGCCGTGATGCCGTGCCCGCCGAGGATGCAGCCGACCGCCTGCGGGTTCTTCGCCTTGATCGCGGCGATGTCCAGACCCAACTGGAACCCGGGGCGCCGCCAGGGCACCCACACGACCTTGTCGCCGAACGCCTTCTTGGTGAGCTTCTTGCCGTCCTTCGCGGTCGCGAACGCGATGCCGGCATCCGGATGCAGGTGGTCGACGTGAGCGGCATCCACGAGCCCGTGCATCGCGGTGTCGATCGACGGCGCCGCACCGCCCTTGCCGTGCAGGCAGTAGTCGAACGCGGCGACCATCTCGTCCTCGCGGTCGACGCCGGGGTAGACGTCGACGAGGGCGCGCATGCGGTCCATGCGCAGCACCGCGAGGCCCTCGGGCTTGAGGGTTCCCAGGTCGCCACCCGAGCCCTTCACCCACAGCAGCTCGACCGGCTCGCCGGTGACCGGGTCGGTCTCGGTGCCCTTTGCCGACGTGTTCCCGCCGGCGTAGTTGGTGTTCTTCGGGTCGGCGCCCAGTCGATTGCTGCGCGCGATGAGGTCGGTCACTGCCGGGTTGGTCATGTCGTGGTTCCTTCTGAAGGTCGAAAGGGGTCGGGTGGCGCGGCTCAGGCGCCCCAGCCGGCCTGGGTGCCGCCGACGCGGTCGGCCGCGAGCTTCTGCTGGTGGCCGGATGCCGCATACGCGGCCATCGGGTCGGCGGGAAGACCGCGGGTCTCGCGCCACTCGGCGAGCGCCGGCCGCACGTCGGTGTAGAAGGCGTCCATGAACACCGCGTTGGCGGCGAGCACGTCGTTCGCGGCCTGCGCGGCATCCAGCGCCTCGCGGTCGACGAGCAGCGCGCGCGCCGTCATCTCCTGCACGTTGAGCACCGAGCGGATCTGGCCCGGGATCTTGTCTTCGATGTTGTGGCACTGGTCGAGCATGAAGGCGACGTCGGGGTTGTTCAGGCCCCCGCCGCGGATGACCTCGAAGAGGATGCGGAACAGCTGGAACGGGTCTGCCGCCCCGACGATGAGGTCGTCATCAGCGTAGAAGCGCGAGTTGAAGTCGAACGAGCCGAGCTTCCCGAGGCGCAGCAGCTGCATGACGATGAACTCGATGTTGGTGCCCGGGGCGTGGTGGCCCGTGTCGAGGCACACCATCGCCTTGTCACCGAGGGTCGCCACCTGCGCATACGAGGTGCCCCAGTCGGGGACGTCGGTGTGGTAGAACGACGGCTCGAAGAACTTGTACTCGAGCACGAGCCGCTGGTCGTCGCCGAGGCGCGCGTAGATCTGCTGCAGCGAATCGTTGAGGCGGTCCTGACGGGCCCGCATGTCCATCTGACCCGGGTAGTTCGACCCCTCGGCGAGCCAGATCTTCAGGTCGCGGGATCCTGTGGCATCCATGATGTCGATGCACTCGAGGTGGTGGTCGATCGCCTTCTGGCGGATGCGGTCGTCGTGGTGGGTCAGGGCGCCGAACTTGTAGTCCTCGTCCTGGAAGGTGTTGGAGTTGATGGTACCGAGCTTCACCCCGAGGCCCTCGGCGTGACGGCGCAGGTCGGCGTAGTCGTCGACCTTGTCCCACGGGATGTGCAGCGCGACGCTCGGCGCGAGCGCGGTGTACTCGTTGACCTTCGCGGCATCCGCGATCTTCTCGTAGGGGTCGCGCGGGGTGCCCTCGGTCGTCCACACGCGGAATCGCGTGCCCGAGTTGCCGAACGCCCAGCTGGGCAGCTCGATGCCCTGTCCTTCGAGGGTGGAGAGGATGTCAGGGGACAGCGTCGTCATGATGTGGTGCTTTCTTCGGTGGTCGGTTCGTCGGTCGGCTCCGCGTCGGCCAGCTGGTCGGCGAGGTGGAAGATCTCGGTGAGGGGCGTCGCGGCCTGGTCGGGGCGGCCGTCGAGCCCGGTGAAGTACGGTGCCATCTCGGCTTCCCAGCGGGCGGCGACGGGGGATGCCGCGAGGTAGGCCTGCGCCGCCGCGTCGTCGTCGGTCTCGTAGTAGCCGATGAGGCGTCCGCCCTCGCCCAGGAACAGTGAGTAGTTGCGGCGACCGGAAGCCGCGATCTCCGCGAGCATCTCGGGCCGTACGGGGGAGTGGCGTGCGATGTACTCGTCGAGCAGCTCCGGCTTCACCTGAAGCTGGAAGCACACACGCTGTGGGGTGGGCATCACCGATCAAACCCTTCTGTTGAATCGATTCAATGCTAGCCCCTCGCACTGAACGGTGCAAGCCCGTTCGGATCGCGCGCTATCTCAGACCCTGCGACTCATGGCCTTTCTGGTACTGCCGGATCTCTCCGTGTCGCCGCTCGCGCAGTTTGGTCGGCCACCCGGGGTCGGACAACACGGCACGCCCGAGTCCGACGAGGTCGAATTCGCCGCGCTCGAACAGTTCGATCAGCGGCGCGATGCTCAGCGACTGTGCGCCGGATTCCTCGCCGCCGAACGAGGTCGTGACCCCGACGGAGCCGAGCGCGATCGTCGGCAGGCCGGTGAGCGACTTGGTCCAGCCCGCGAGTGTGCGTGGGTCGCCCTCGAACGCCCCGAGCCAGTATCGGCGCGTGGAGACGTGAAAGGCATCGACCCCGGCTGCGACGAGCGGAGAGAGGAGCGCATCGAGAGTCTGAGGCGACTCGGCAACCCGCGCGTTGTAGTCGGTCGCCTTCCATTGCGAGTATCGGAAGAGAATCGGGAAGTCGGGCCCGACGGCGTCCCGCAGGGCGGAGACGACCTCCGCGCTCAGGCGCGCGCGCTGGGTGGGCGTTCCACCGTAGTCGTCCGTCCGACGGTTCGTCGCCGACCAGAGGAATTGATCGAGGAGGTACCCGTGGGCGCCGTGCACTTCGATGCCGTCGAATCCTGCGGCGGCGGCGAAACGCGCGGAGCGCGCGTATGCGGCGATGATGGCATCGATGTCCGCGGCAGTTGCGGGTCGCCCGACGCGCGACCCTGATCCGTCGATGCCGGACGGCGTGACGACCGGAGCTTCTGGATGCGGGGGTCTCCCGGGCGCGCGCATGCCACCGAGATGCCACATCTGTGCGACGATCCGTCCGCCCTCACGGTGAACCGCCTCGACGACCCGCGTCCAGCCCTCCCGCGCTTCGGTGCCGTACAGGTGCGGGACCGCGCTGTCACTGCCCGCCGATGGGTGGTCGATCAGTGCACCTTCGGTCACGATCAGACCGAGATGACGGGCTCTTCGGCGGTAGTACTCGACCACGTCGTCGCCGGGGACGCCACCGGGCGAACGATTGCGCGTCATCGGCGCCATGACGAATCGGTTCGCCAGGTGCAATCCCCGCAGGTCGAAGGGGGTGAACAGCGGCGAGGGATCGGCGTCGTCGAGCAACACCGCGGACTGGTGGGGGTCCATCGCCCGCGTCGCGCTCACGGGTGCGCTCCCATCGATTCGGCCACCGCGCCGCGATGAGCAGAGCCGACATCGGGTTGCCGTGCTCCGGCGTCACCCACATCCGCGGGAGGCAGAGTGAATCGGACGTCGTGGATGCCGGGACCCGCTGTCATCGACACTCCCGGCAGGACGACATCGGCCTGAGTGCCCGGCGGTATCACGATGCGGGCCGATCCGCCGTCGGAATCGAGTTGCCACTCGACCTCGACGCGGCCGCGCGGAGTGTCGCGCCAGGCGCTTACCGGCGAGAGGCGCCGGGTGATCAGCGGGGCGATCTCGAGTCGCTCATAACCGACGGAGTCATCCGTCTGGTCTATACCCCCGATGCGCCGATAGAGCCAGTCTCCGATCGATCCCATCGAGTAGTGGTTGAAGGAATTCATTCGAACGTCCTGGTACCCGCCGTGCTCGGTCCAGGCATCCCATCGCTCCCAGATCGTCGTCGCTCCCTGATCGATCGAGTACCCCCACGAGGGGTAATCCCGCTGCAGGACAAGCGATAGGGCGAGGTCGTTCCGGCCAATCTGCGACAGGACGGGCCCGAGGAGGCTGATGCCGTGGAATCCGGAGGTCAACCGGGCGCCGCGTTCCTCGATCTTCTCGGCGAGGCGCGCGGCGAGGGCCTGCTGCATCGGTTCAGGAGCGAGGTTCCACGACAGCGCGAAGAGGTATCCACTCTGGGAGTCGCCCTTCATCCGGCCGTGAGCGATGAAGCGTTCGGCGAACTGCTCGCGGTATTGCGCCGCCCGGGCGCCGAAGACCGCCTCGTCGTCGATGTGTCCCAGTTCGCGTGCCGCGCGCGTGAGCAAGTCGAGCGATCGGATCTGGTACGCCGCCGCGACGAGCGCGTGCGGCGTGTGCTCGTCGACCGACAGCCAGTCGCCGAAGTTGTTGCCGAGGGCGTTCTTCCAGAGATGACCCGGATTGTTGCGCTCGACCCATTCGACCCAGTTGCGCATGCCCGGGTAGTGGTGCGCGAGCAGATCGCGATCACCGTACTCCCGGTAGAGAACCCATGGCACGATCACGGCAGCGTCACCCCAGCCCGGGGCACCCTGACTGAAGTTGCGCGTGCGGGGTGGCACCGGGGCGACATCCGGCACGCAGCCGTCCTCACTCTGGCTGGCGAACAGATCCTCGAGCCAGCTCGAGAAGAACGCCCGCGTGTCGACGTTGAAACTCGCGGTGGGTGCGAAGATCTGGGCGTCGGCGGTCCACCCCAGTCGTTCGTCCCGCTGCGGGCAGTCAGTGGGTATGCCGACGAAGTTGTCGATCATGCTCCACACGATGTTCGAGTGCAGCCGATTCACCAGCTCGCTCCCCGTGGAGAATCCCCCGGTGCGCCGCAGGTCCGACGAAAGCACGACAGCGCGCACGTCGTTCGGGCCCGGTGCCGTGCGCAGGCCGGTGATTTCGACGTAGCGGAATCCGTGTTGGGTGAACAGCGGCTCGAACACCTGTTCAGGGTCACCGGTCGCGACGACGATATCCCGCGCCTCCGCGGACCGGAGGTTCTCGACGTACACATCGCCTGCGTCGACAGACTCGCCGTGCCTGAGTTGGATGACGTCATCACGCTGCGCAGCGCCCAGTCGCAGTCGGACGCGACCGGCGATGTTCTGGCCGAAGTCGACGACGACCCTGCCGTGAGACTCGCGTACGGAGACGGGGGCGAGCTCGGCGATGGCGCGGATCGGCTCGGCCTTCTGCCCGGTGAGCACCGACACGGGTGACGCCGCTGTCCTGGCGCGCGACCAGCCGGAGGCCGCGTACCCCGGTTCCAACCACCCCGGTGTGGAACTTCGGTAGTCATGGAACTCGCCCATGAGCAGATCGGCGAGAACGATCTCGCCCGTGGCGGTCTGCCAGGATGTGTCGGTCGTGATCACCGCCGTCGTTCCATCGGCGTAGCGAAGGTGCAGTTCGGCGATCAGCTCGGGATCGGTCCCGTACTGCTGCGCCTGCGCCCGGGTGTCGTACCCGAGATACCCGCTCCACCAACCATCCGCGACGGTAGCGCCGAGCACGTTCTCGCCGTCGCGCAGCAGATGCGTGACGTCGTGTGCGCGATAGTCCACACGTGACTCGTAGCGCGTCCACCCCGGGGCGAGCTCGTCATCGCCGATACGCACCCCGTTCAGCCATGCCCGATAGACGCCGTGGGCGGAGATGTACAGGCGCGCCCGTGCGACGGACCGATGGTGCATGAAGGCGTGACGGAACTGTGTCGGCGGGGTGCTGTACATGGTCGCCCACGATCGAGGCAGGTCCGTGCTCGCCGGACCGTCGTCGGGCTCGCCCTCGGTGTCCACGCCCCGCATCACCCGGCGTGCGATCCAGTCCGCCGTCCACGCCTCGCCCCGATAGCCCGTCTCGAACTCCGCGGATGCGGCGCCTGAACCGTCCTCGGCGCTCACGGTCCACCGATAGGCCGCACGTGCCTCGAGCGCCGCGGCGGGCACACGCGTCGACACTTCGGACCCGCTCACGCTGGTCGCCCAGACCCTCGTGAACCGCCCGAGTTCGTCGACGCGCTCCACAACGATGCGGGTCTTGCGGAGTTCCTCGCCGCCGGCCAGATTCCAGGTGAGTCTGGGTGAGGGCTTGTCGACCTCCCGTGGATTGCGGCGGCCTTCGGTCTCGAGATTCACATAGACCACCGCAGTCATCCCTCTCCGAGCCCGTCGTCGCGCTCGCTCACCAGAGCAGCACGACGCGATCTGGAACGTTACACTTTCGCAATCTGAACACTATCCTGTAACGTTACAGAAGGCAACCGACGAAGTATGCCCAGTACGAATTGTGAGAGGTCTCGGCATGTCTGATGCACCGCGTCTGCGCGATGTCGCCGAGCGCGCTGGGGTTTCGGTCTCGCTCGTCTCCAGCTTCATCAACAGCCCCGAGAAGGTGGGTGCCGCCAGCGGCGACCGTATCTCGCGGGCCATTGCCGAGCTGAAGTTCGTTCCCAATGACGCCGCGCGGCGACTGCGGCGCGGCCAAAGCCGGATGGTGGCGTTCGTTGCGTACGACATCGCCGACCCGAACTTCGCGCTCATCGCCCGCGGTGCGCAAGCACGCGCCGCCGAGGCCGGTCTGCAGGTCGTTCTCGCCGACACCGCCGGCGTCGCGAGAACGGAGCGCGACTACATCGCGATGTTCGAGGAGCAGCGGGTCCGTGGCGTCCTGCTCTCTCCCGCGCAGCATCCCGAGGAATACCTGCACAGTCTGCAGACCCGGGGGATCCCGGCCGTGCTGGTCGACCACCAGCCGCCCGCCGCGGGTTGGCCGTCGGTCGCCGTCGACAACTATGCGGGGGGGCGGCTGGCGGCACGCCATCTGCTCGCGACGGGACGGCGCGATCTGGTGGTCCTCGGCGGTGATGAGTCGATTCCCCAAGTTGCGGAGCGTCTTCGAGGCGCGACGGACGCGGTCGCGGAGGCGCCTGGCGCACGCCTCCGGTTCATCACGAGTGAGACACGCGACACTGCGGCGGGACGCGAACTCGCGCAGGTCCTGCTCGACGAGGGCGGCCTACCGGATGCCGCGTTCTGCATCAACGATCTGATCGCCCTCGGCCTCATGCAGAAGCTCTCCTCAACCGGCGTGCAGGTTCCGGACACCGTCGCCGTCATCGGGTACAACGACATCGCGGCCGACGCGTCCGGGCTGACGTCACTGTCGTCGGTTCGTCAGCCCCACGAGGAGTTCGGGCGTACTGCGGTCGAACTGCTCATCGAGGCTCTGAACGGCGCCGCCCCGCGCCAGGTGGTGTTCTCGCCCGAACTGATCGTTCGCGAGAGCTCGCGAGGATCCATGCCCTCCAGCGGAAGCGAGCGTGTCTGACGGTCCCGGGCCCAACGTCCTGTTCGTGATGACGGATCAGCAGCGTTTCGACGCGACCGCCCGGGGCTCTCGTGTCCCTGCCAGGTACATCCAGGTCCTCACATGCCCGGTGTGGGGGCGTGGCCGATCGCGCTCCAGTCGATGGCGGCCGCCGGGGCGGAGAGCCCGCCGGTGGCGACGGAGTGGGCGAGCGCAAGCGCATCGTCGCGGTCCGATGCGACCGCCGTGACCAGCGGCGCCAAGTCCATCGCGCCGGTGCGCATCGCATCGAGCGTCGCGAGCAATCTGTTCGGCGTCCAACCCGACACGAAGTCCGCGCGGATCTCATGCTGCTGCAGCTCAGCCATGTCGCCCCAATGCTTCACACCGTCGGGAGTGTGTCCGCTGTAGACGACCTGCCCGCCTCGTGGGAGCGCATTGATGTAGGCCGCGAACGCGGAGTCGTTCTGGACCGTGTCGATGACGGCATCGGGATGCCACCGTTCGAGCGCATCGTCCGGGGCGGTGCGTGCGTCGAGCGTCTCGATCGGTGAGTCGGCGAACGGCGCGAGTCTCTCTTCGTGCCGACCCTGGAGGAGGACTGTGAAGCCGCGGGCAGCGGCGGCGAGCGCGGCCGAGGCGCCGATGATGCCGTCGCCGATGACGCAGACACGCCCACCGGGGCCAGGAGCGAGCCGAGAGGCGGCGTTGAACCCCACCTGCGCCGACACGATGAACGCCGCGCTGATCTCGGGGACGCCGCTCGCATCGAACACGTTGCTCTCGTCGCTGACGATCATCGAGGCATGGCACCCCCACGCCGAGGCGATCGCACCCGGGGTCCGGGCGACGATCGCGACGACCTTCTGCCCGGCCGCAACGCGCGTCACCTCGGCGCCGACGGCCACGACCGTGCCCACCGTCTGATAGCCCGGAATGAGCGGAAACGAGAAGCCGCCCCATTCGAATCGTCCTGACATCACCCACCGATCGGTGCCCGTGCTGAATCCTGAAAGCGACGTGCGGATGACGACCTGGTCGGGTCGCATCTCTGGAAGGTCGACGGTCGTCAGGGTCAAAGTGGACGGGGCCTCGGCGACGATCGCCAGAGCGGTGTAGGGCACGTGGATCTTCTCGATAGGGGGTGTCAAGAGGTGGTGAACAGCTGGCGCTGGCGGCCGAGGCCTTCGATCTCGACCTCGACGACGTCACCGGAGCGGAGATAGTCGAAACGACCCGACAGGGCAACGCCCTCGGGTGTGCCGGTGAGAATCAGGTCGCCCGGTTCCAGCGCGAGGTACTGGCTGAGATGCCAGACGAGCGTGTCGACGTCGAAGATCATGTCCCGAGTCGATGAGTCTTGTCGAGGCTGACCGTTGACCCAACTGCGCAGCCGGAGGTCTGACGTGTCGACATCCTCTGCAGGTACGAGCCACGGCCCCGTCGGGTTGAAGCCGACGGCGCACTTGCCCTTGCTCCACTGCCCGCCCGACTGCTCTATCTGGAAGGCGCGCTCGGACACGTCATTGGCGACCGTGTACCCGGCGATGTAGTCGGGACTCTCGGCAGGCGAGTCGAGGTAGCTCGCGCGACGACCGATCACGACGCCCAGCTCGACTTCCCAATCCGTCTTGGTCGAATTGCGGGGAATGGGAACGTCGTCGTCGGGGCCGACGACGGTGTTCGGCGTCTTCAGGAATATGATCGGCACGTCGGGGGGCGCGGAACCCGACTCCGCGGCGTGTGCCGCGTAGTTCATGCCCACGCAGACGACCGCGCTCGGGCGACTGAACGGTGCACCGATGCGCTCGCCCTCGACGTCGGCGGCGGGGAGCCGTCCTTCAGCGAGGGCGGCACGGGTGGTCGCGATTCCGCGGGCCGCGAGGAACGCTCCGTCGATATCGGTGGTGATGGGCCGCAGGTCGTACCATCGGTCGGTGTCCCAGACGACGGGACGTTCGGCGCCGGCTGCGCCTACTCGTGCGAACTTCATCGCTTTTCTCCGTTCATGGTGATGTCCTCGCGATGCGCGTGAGCGGAGAGGACCAGCGTCTTGTTTCTGGTGCCGTCCTCGGCGGCCGCACGGAAGGCTTCCGCTCCATCGTCGAGCAGTGTCATGTGGTCGATGAACAGATCGAGCTCCGGCCGACCACCGGCCACCCACTCGGCAGTCTCTCGGAAGTGTTTCGTGGAGTAGCAGTAAGACCCGATCACGGTGCGTTCCGCGACCGTGATCTCATACGGCGTGATCGTCATCGCGGGAGCGCCCATCCCGACAAGCACGATCCGGCTGCGAACCGTGGAGTGGGCGAGCGCGGTCGCCAGGCTCTCCGCGATGCCCACCGCGTCCACCACGAGGGTGGCACGGCCGCCGAGTACACGTGCGACGTCGTCTGCGACGTGTTCGGGGGACGTGGTCGAGAAGCCCAGGGCCTCGATCAGGTCGCGCCGCGCGGCAGTCGGTTCGCTCACCAGGATGCGGGTGAGGCCGCGGCGCCGAGCCGCGAGCGCGACGGTCTGTCCGATCGGGCCCCCGCCGACGATGAGCAGACGGTCCTCGACGACCGGATGCCCTTGCATGAGTGCGTGGTAACCGACCGCGAGCGGCTCGACGAGTGTGCCGTGATGGACGGGCAGGTCTCCGTCGAGGGGAACGACGTTGGTGGTCGGTGCGACCAGCAGGTCGGCAAGGCTTCCGGGGAGCGCCGGGTCGACGCCGATCACGCGCGACTGGTCGCACGCCTGTGTCTCGCCCGCACCGCATAGCTCGCACTCCCCGCACGACACGATCGGGTTCACCGTCACGAGGGTGCCGACGCCGAGGTCACCGCCCGAACGGACGCGCCCGACCATTTCATGGCCCATGACCTGACCGGCCACCCGCCGGTCGGTCTCGCCGGTGTACCCGTGAAGATCAGACCCGCAGATGCCGGTCGCGATCACGTCGATGAGCGTCTCATGGTCGCGCGGCTGCGGTGCGGACCGATCGCGGACGCTCATCTCCCATGGTCCGCGGTACGTCAGCGTCTTCATCGGGGTTCCCTCTCGTCGGGTCGGCTCGGCGGAGGGCTCGGAGTGCTCACGTCAGCAGACCCGCCCATCGGGATGGCGCGCGAAGTTGTCCGGGTCGTACAGGGGAAGGATCACATCGGCGCGCTCACGCACGCGTCGGTAGCACTCGAGGACCTCGTAGATGTTCTCGTTGATGCCGATCGGAATGTCGTCGACCACGTTCTCGACGCGGAAGTATGCGTCCGACACGGCGACGACACCCTTCGGTGTGTCGACCTCGACGACGATCGACGCCCGATGATGGCCGCCGGCCCACCACGTGCGGATGCCGGGCACGATCTCGTCTTCATCGGCGAGAAGCCGGACCCGGGGCCACGCCGTGGTCACGAGCGCTACCAGGATGTCGTCGGGGATCGATGTCGCGCGGTTGTCGTGCGGGTGATCGTGGGTCGTGTGGAAGTGGACCCAGCCGCGCTCCGCGATACACACCTGCGCACGGGGAAACGCCAGCACGTTGCTCACGCTGTACAGCTGCAGGGGCGTGAGGATGACGTGGGTCACGTCCTCGGGTGCGACGCCGAGACGGGTCAACTGCTCGAGAATGAACTCCCCGTCCTCACGGTGCATGCGCGCTTTCGGGCCGAGGAAGGTCTCCCACCCGGCGTTCATCGGCTCGAGATCGGCGGCGGGACCGGTGTTGACCAGGGCGACGATCCCGTTCCCCCTGATCAGCACGCACTGGAAGGTCACCGGGTGCCACTCGTCGAACTTCGTCATCCAGTACAGCTCGGGCCCGGGGACCTGGCCATGGCCGACGGCGAGAGTGGTCACGGAGTACTCGGTCATGATGCGCCTTCTTCTTCGTCTGTGCTCTGCGTCTGCGTCGCGCGGAGTTCTTCCCTCACCTGGGTGAGATGAAGATGCATCGCCGCACCGGCGCCGATTCCATCCCCGCTGCGCAGGGCGTCGATGATCCGCTCGTGCCAGAAGACCGCGCGATCTATCGCTCCCGGAACGGCGGCGGCGGCGATGCGTGTGCGCTGGCCGAGGCCGGTGATCGAGCTGTGCAGCGATACGAGGATGACGTTGTCGGTCGCCCGAGCGACGGCGTCGTGAAACGCGATGTCGAGGTCGGCGTGGCGCTCGGGATCATCGTGCTGTTCCGCCAGTTGATGGTTGAGCGCGATCATCTCGGCGAGCGCGTCATCCGAGATGCGTTCCGCCGCGAGGTTCGCCAGCGCAGGCTCGAGAACCTCTCGTGCCTCCTGGAGGAGTGGGAAGTACTCGGCCGGGTTCGTGGCATCCAGGAAATCCCGGTCGAGCACATGCCAGCGGTGGCGGGGGGCGACGACGGCGACGCTGCCTTGTTTCACGATGATGAACCCCTTGGCATCCAGGGCCTGGAGTGCTTCTCTCACCACACTCCGACCGACGCCGTATTGCGCGCACAACGCTGCTTCGGGAGGGAGCGGGGTGCCGGGCTCAATCTCGCGCGATCCGATGCGGCGCAGGTAGTCGGCGACGATGGCGTTGCTGAGCCGGGACTTGGCCAAGGCGTCCTCCGAAGGTGTTCCATGAATCGCGCGTCGAGGGCAAAAGTACCCACTGATCAGACAAGTGTCAACGGAACCTTGCCAAAAACGCCGTCTGTGTCCATTCTAGGAGGAACTTGTATGAGAGGCATGGCTATGACGCGTACGATCCTTCTGACCGACAGCGATCTCGGCGATCGCGTCGAAGAGGTCGCCTGGCTCAAGAGCGCTCTCGATGCCGATGTCGTCGTCGCGGACTGCGTGACCGCGGCGGACGTCGCACGGGAGGTGCGCGAGTGCAGGCCGGAGGCCATCGTGACGCAGTGGGCCCCGATCGATGCCACGGTCGTCGCGGAGGCCGCCGGCTCGTGTCGCATCATCAGTCGACTCGGAATCGGCATCGACATGATCGATACCGAGGCCGCATCGGCCGCGGGCATCGACGTGCGCAACGTCGCGCACTATTGCACGGAGGAAGTCGCGACGCACGCCGTCGCCCTGGCGCTGGCACTCTGGCGGCGCGTTCCCGACCTCGACCGCGAGGTGAGGGCGGGACACTGGGCCGCAGCGCCGCACGCTCCTCAGATCTCGCGACTGTCGGGGGCGACACTCGGGCTGGTGGGATGCGGGCGGATCGGGCGGCTGGTCGCTCGGGCGTTCGAAGTGTGGGGGACCCAGGTGATCGCCTTCGACCCGGCGCCCGCGCACGACGGATACGAACGGGTCGGCTTGGACGAACTGGCCGAACGCGCCGACATCATCAGCCTGCATGCGCCGTTGCTCGACAGCACGAGGCACATCATCGGGCGGGACTTCCTCTCCGCGGTCTCGCGTCGACCGGTCCTCGTCAACACGTCGCGCGGGGGGCTCGTCGACGTCGACGCCGCGGTGGCCGCGCTCGACGACGGCAGGCTCCGTGGGCTCGGCCTCGACGTGTTCGACGTCGAACCGCTCCCCGTCGATGCCGCCATCCGGCGCTCCGCATCGACGATCATCACCCCGCACGCAGCGTGGTGCTCGGCCGAGGCGCTGCCCGATCTGCGCCGAGGGGCGATCGACAACGTCATCGACGCGCTGTCTGCGCGCGACGGTTCCTCCCCGGCCACGCACCCGTCGGAAGTACGCGCATGAGGTGGGACTTCGACGCGAAGACCGTCGTCGTGACCGGAGCGGGTTCGGGCATCGGAGCGGCGACCGCGCGGGCTTTCCTGGAAGCCGAGGCCGTGGTCCATCGCCTGGACATCGATGCCGACGCGCTCGCCGAGTCGCGGCGTGCACTCCCGAGCGATGCGCAGACCCGTTGCCGTGACGTGGTCGTCGACATCGCGGACACCGCTGCGATGCGGGCCGTGCTGTCCGGCGTCGAGGGCGGCATTCACCACCTGGTGAACTGCGCGGCGAGCTTCGTGGCGGCCGGACCCGACGCGACCGAGCAGGACTGGTCTCGCTCGCTCAGCGTGAATGTCACCGCGTCCGCGATGCTGACCGCTGCCGTCGCGACGCGGATGCCGCCAGGTGCGACGGTCGTCAATATCTCGAGCATCTCGGCACATGTCGCGCAACCGAACCGATGGACGTACAACGCGACGAAGGCGGCGATCCTCGCGTTGACCCGAGGTCAGGCGATGGACCTCGCTCCGCGGGGCATCCGGGTCAACTCGGTGAGCCCGGGCTGGATCTGGACGGCGGAGGTCGAGAAGGCCGCAGGCGGCGATCGCGAGCGATGGGAACCGATCTGGGGCAAGTATCACCTGCTCGAGCGCCTGGGCGAGCCGTCGGAAGTCGCCGAGGCGGTGCTCTTCCTGAGCAGCGCTGCCGCGAGTTTCATCACCGGAACCGAACTGTTCGTCGACGGGGGTTACCGGGCAATGGGTCCCGAAGGTCTCGGAGAGACCGCGCACTTCGCGGGGAGCGACGGCAGATGACCGGCCGGCCGCGCCGTACGAGCCGGCGCGCGAGGAGGCACGCATGCGGATAGCGATCACCGGCGCGGCGGGCGGCCTTGGCCGCCGCGCGACCGAGAAGCTCGAGCAGCGCCACGAGCTCGTCCTCATCGACAGGGTCGATCCGGACGAGGCGACGGTATTCGTCGGAACCGGACCCACGGGGCGTGAACGGCGTCCGCTCTCACCCCACTGGCCGTACCACCGAGTCGACATCACGTCTGCGGACCAGGTCGAGGCGGCACTCGCGGGCGTCGATGCGGTCGTCCATCTCGCTGGATGGCCGGCCGGCGAGTGGGTCGATGCGCGCACGATCATGGACGCCAACGTGATGGGGACCTTCACGGTGTACGAGTGCGCGGTGAGGCAAGGGGTTCGGCGTGTGCTCAACGCCTCGAGCATCAATGCGTTCGGCTCGTTCTACTGGCGCGTTCAGCCGACGGCGCCGATACGTTCGCGGATGCCGCTCATCGAGGACGAGCCTCGCGTCGCCGAGGATCCCTACAGCCTCAGCAAAGGAATCACCGAAGACATCGGATGGACCTATCGACGTGCCTTCGGCATCGAGGCGATCAACCTGCGCTTCGCGGGCGTGGTGCACGAGCCGCAGTACGCGCGACTGTTGGAAGAGGGCCTGCCCTCGTCGCGCGCATGGGCGGACGACCTGTGGTCGTGGGTGCACGTGCGTGACTGGATGGACGGGATCGCCGCAGCCGTCGAGGTGCCGGCATCGACCAGCGAGCCGATCGTGCTGGGCGGCGCCGACACGCGGGCACCCGAGGACACGCTGGATCTCATCAGCCGGTTCCGGCCGGAGTTCCTCAGCGAATTGCGCGAGCCGTTGCCGGGTCGGTCGCCACTGCTGTCGATCACGAGGGCGCGGGCGTTCCTCGGCTACCAACCGCAGTACACCCTGAGTGAGGCCCCGGTCATTCCCGCGGCGACCGCTGACGGGTGATGGCCGACGTGGAGAGCGAGACGAGCACGATGACACCCAGGACGACGCCACCGACGATCACCCGACTGCGGGCAGAGCAGGTCCTCCCCGGCGAGGTGCTCGGGGAACCGCGTCCACGGCTGTCATGGATGCTGGACGGAGGCGATCCGCATTTCCGCCAGGACCGATTCGAAGTCGAACTGACGGCGCGCAGCGGTGTCGAGCTGTACCGCGGCCACGGCTCCGAGAACGTTCTCGTCGCGTGGCCCTTCCGCCCGCTGTCGTCGCGCGAGAGCGCGCGGGTGCGGGTGAGATGCGGGTCCTCCGACGGCGAGTGGACGCCCTGGAGCCCGTCGTGTGTGATCGAGGCAGGCCTGCTCGATCCCGCCGACTGGTCCGCCCAGTTCGTCAGTCCCCGCACTCTGGCGGGCATGGAAGACGGGGCGCCGCACGTCTTCACGGAGTTCGAGGTTGCGCAAGCTCCCGTCGCGGCCACCCTGTACATGAGCGCACACGGCATCTACGAGCCGTGGCTGAATGGGGTGCGCGTCGGCCAGGACGTCTTCGCACCGGGGTGGACGACGTATCAGAAACGCGTGCGGTATCAGGCCTATGACGTCACCGGAGTGGTTGCGGCGGGTCGCAACACGCTCGGTGCGCTGCTCGGCAACGGGTGGTATCGCGGTCAGCTGGTGTGGAAGGGGAATCGCCGGAGCTACGGCAAGCGGCTGGCCCTCCTCGCGCAGCTGGAGCTGCGGTTCGCGGACGGCACGACACGGACGATCTCATCCGATGGGTCGTGGCGGGCGTCAGCGACCGGCATCCTGTTCGACGACTTCTATGACGGTCAGACGCAGGATCTGAGGATCTCCCTGCAGCCGGACCCCGCGAACGCCGAGGGCGTCGATGTCATCAAGGCGGATCTCTCACGGCTGGTCGCGCGCCGCGGCCCTGCGGTCCGCCCGACCGAGAGGATTCCCGCCCGTTCACTGAAGCGGAGTCCGTCCGGGCGGCTGCTGGTCGATTTCGGGCAGAACGTCGCCGGCTGGGTGGAGCTGACCGTGGCAGGACTCACCGAGGGAGCCGAAGTCGTCGTGCGCCACGCCGAGGTCCTCGAGGGTGGCGAACTCGCGCGGCGGCCGTTGCGCAGCGCGCAGGCGACGTGCACCTACATCCTCGCCGGCGAGCATGCGCAGACGTTGCGGCCCACCTTCACCTACAGCGGGTTCCGCTACATCGACATCCTCGGCCTCGACGAGGCTCAGCTCGTGGAGGTGTCGGCTGTCGTGCTCGGGACGGACCTGGAGCGCACCGGCTGGCTCACGACCTCGGACGCCGACCTCAACCGACTCCACGACAACGCTGTGTGGAGCGCTCGCGGGAACTTCCTCGATGTGCCGACGGACTGTCCGCAACGCGATGAGCGGCTGGGCTGGACAGGAGACATCCAACTCTTCTCTCCGACCGCGAACTTCCTGTTCGACACATCGGGCTTCCTCGCCGGGTGGCTGGAAGACCTGGCCGCGGAGCAGTTGCCCGACGGCTCGGTGCCGTTCATCATCCCCGACGTGCTCCGCGAAGGCACCGCCGCCGCAGCCGGGTGGGGCGACGCCGCCGTCGTCGTGCCTTCGGAGCTTCATCGGGCCTTCGCCGATGAGGGCGTCCTCGCTCGGCAGTACTCGTCCATGCGCGCCTGGGTCGACAAGGTCACGTCGCTCGCCGACGAAGATCACGTGTGGGATGCACGCGATCAGTTCGGGGACTGGCTCGACCCGACGGCACCACCGGACGCGCCCATGAAGGCGCAGGCCGACCAGGCGGTCGTGGCCACCGCGTGCTATGCACGCTCCGCCCGTCTGCTGGCACAGGCTGCACACACACTCGGCGAGGTCCGAGACGCCCGCCGCTACTCGGCGCTCGCGGATGACATCGCCCGCGGCTTCCAAGCTCGGTTCGTGACGGCGGACGGTCGGGTGTTGAGCGACTGTCAGACGGTGTATGCGCTGGCACTGTGCGGAGATCTGATCTCGGACGAGGCTGTCCGTGCCGCCGCCGGAGACCGACTGGCAGAGCTCGTCGTCGAGGCCGACTACACGGTCGCGACCGGACTGCAGGGCACGGCGGTCATCCTCGATGCCCTCGTGATGGCCGGGCGCGTCGACGTCGCCTACCGGATGCTCCGTGAGACGCAGATGCCATCGTGGTTGTACGCCGTGGGGATGGGAGCGACGACGATCTGGGAGAGGTGGGACTCGATGCTGCCGGACGGCTCGGTCAACCCCGGCGAGATGACGTCGTTCAACCACTACGCGAATGGCGCGGTCGTCGATTGGATGCATCGGCGTATCGGCGGCATCGCCCCGACCTCGCCCGGCTATCGGACATTCGAGGTACGGCCCCTTGTGACACGGGATCTCGACTTCGCCCGGGCGCGTCATCGCTGTCCCCACGGCGACATCGCCGTCGAGTGGTCACGCGAGGGCCAGGTCGTCGATCTCTCGGTGCGTGTTCCCCATGGGACCAGCGCCACGGTCTGGGTGCCCGGGTCGAGGGAGCCGGTGCGCGCGGAGACCGGGACGCATAGGTGGCGGGGCGTACTCCATCCCGCAGGGGCCGCTCCGACCGTGTGATCGGTCGCACGAGTCGTGCCGGTCCTACCACGTCGGCGTGCGCGTGCTCCACCCGACTTCGCCGACGTCGAACGACGACTCGCCCAGCGCCGCATCGGAATCATCGTCGATGAGTCGGATTCCGACGTCGGCCGCCGTGACCGCCGACCGCCCTGTCCAACCGGTGACGTCGAGACGCACCCGGTTCCATCCGGCCGGCCAGATCCTGCCGGTCGTCTCGAGGACGGTACCGTCGTGCCCGTGTAGCGCCAACACGCCGGCGACGGCTCGCGGATCGCTGCGTACGCAGAGATCGACCAGTGCGTAGACGAAGACGGCGTCCTCGAGGTCGAGGGGGGAATCGAAGATCGTCCGCACGAAAGCCTCACGACGAGGCTCTCGCGCGGACGAGGTGACGCGTACCACGGTGTTCGCCAGCTGCGCATGGGGGATCGGCATGCAGACGAGTCCGGTCGGCAGGGTCTGGAGGGTGGCGCCGCCCAGACCCACGACGCGGCGGCCCGAGAGCGCATCGACGAGCAGATCGCGCGGTCCGTCGACGTCGCTGGCCGGCGGTGCCACCGCCGGCGCACGCCAGGGAGATGTCACAGCAACGGGAGCTCGCGCCTCGCCGATCGGCCAGGGAATCACGAACGTGTGCTCGCCCGATGCGACAAGCACCGGATCCATGCCCGGAAGCAGCACCTTCGCGTCCATGCTCACCGGAACGGTGACCTCGACGATCGCGTTCGCTCTCTCGCGGCGGTATCGGACCCCGACCCTGCCCCGGACCGTGTGCCGATGTGACGAAAGCGTGTCGATGCCCGCGACGAACTGCGGTGCGACCTGCGCACGCCGGTAGCCCGCCGCGATGGGCCGGATCCCCGCGAGCCCCTGGTACGCCCACGCGGTGAACACGCCACCGAGCCCGACGTGGTCGAGTGAGCCGGTGCCGGTATTCGCGGGATCGATCCACCAGCACTCCCAGAAGGTGCCGGGGCCGTGATCGAGCATGGCGCCGACCCCCGGTTCATCGCGTTGCTGCAGTACGTCGTACAGCAGCTGGGCATGACCGTTGTGCGCGAGTGCGCTCACGACCGTCCGCGTTGCGGCGAATCCGGTCGAGACCCGATTGCCGCGCATACGCACGTCGCTGACGATGCTGGCCACCGCCGCCGCGCGCTCGTCGGGATCGGTGAGGATGTCCGCCTCAAGCGCGCATGCGTAGGAACCTTGCGATCCGTTGCCGAATGTGCGCGACGACGGATCGAAGAATGCTTTCCTCGCCGCGACGCGGATCTCGTTCGCCTGATCGCGCCGCAGAGCCGCGAGAAGCGGTTCGCCGACCTCCGATTCGAGTTCGGCGAGGATCTCGAGGCAGTCGATCGTGGCCGCAGTGTGATGAATCGGAGGAGGAGTCTGCTCGAGGGCGAGCCAGTCGTGTCCGTAGCTGATCGGCGAGCCTGATACGACACCGTCGGCGCCACGGCTTCGAAGCTGGAAGTCCGCCCACCGACGCAGCGCGGGCAGATTCTCGTCGACGACGCGTCGGTCGCCGTAATGACGCCAGTGATTGATCAGGATGCGCTGGAGCGCGGAGCCCCAGACGGGGTCGGCCGGAGTCTTGGCCGCACGAACGTCGGGAGCGATCGCCGGGATCGCGCCGTCGGGCTGCTGACTCGTGCGCAGGTCGGTCAGCCACTTGCGCAGAAAGGACTCGGCGTCGAAGGCGGACATCTCGAACTCGGCGATCGCCGAAGTGTCGCCTGTCCAGCCGGCTTGCTCACGCGTCGGACAGTCTTCGGGAATGCCGTGCACATTGTTGAGCAGCGTGCGATTCGCTCGCGTGATCAGGGTGTTCACCTGGGCGTCGTCGGTCTCGACCGCGCCCACCACGGCCAGATCGGTGTGGTGGGAACGCACCTCGAGACGCACGACCGCGTCGGAGGGAAGGCCCTGAACCTCGACGAACCGGAACCCGTAGTAGGCGAACCATGGTGTGCAGACCTGCCCCGGCTCGCCGGTGGCGACGACCTCAAGGGCCTGGCGCTCCCGTCCGTGATCGAAGGGCATCGTGATGTTCGTCGTATCGAGGCGACCGGTCGCATCGAGGTGCTCGCCGTGGACGATCCTCACCACGGTGCCCGCCGGTACGCCGTCGATGAGCTCGAGGGCGGGTCGGCCGGCGACGTTGACACCCACGTCGAAGAGACGAGCGCCGTCGATGGTCCCGATGAACGCCGGCTCGAAACGTCGCACATCATGCAAGGGCGGCGTGAGATCGGGTTGGACGTCTTGCGGAGCGGTGTCGACCGTGGAAGGCGTGAGAGCGGGGCGGACGCAGCGTGGCGGATCGACGGTCGAGAAGCTCGGCGTCGCGCGCGGGTCGTGACGTTCGAGGTAGAAGGGTTCGTGCGCGACGACCTCGCTCGGAGCGGTGGCCATGTCGGCGGAGGTCCCCACACGGAGTCGCGTGCCGTCGAGAAGGTCGAGGACGAGTTCGGCGAGCGCCCGCGGGTCGAGCCCCGTCCGCTGCCATTCGCCACCCGACACCGTGAGGTCCAGGACGTTCTCACCCACGCGGCACAGGTCGGTGACATCGTAGGTCCGCACAAGAGCGCGAACGGTGTCGACCCGCGTCGCGTCGGTGGCGCTGCCGTTGACGGGCGCGCTGTTCACGGCTGCCCGGACGAGCCCCTGAGCGGTCAGGTGCAGACGGGCACGCTGCACCGGTGAGGATATGGCGAACTCAGCGCGCAGTGTGGTCAGTGCGGGACACGTCACCCAGGATGCCCGCCAATCCGCGAACTCGAGCGGCCCTGTCTCAAGACGGGCGGGATCAGCCCACTCGCTCCACTCGCCGCGCTCGTCGCGCACGCGCACGGTCCAGGAATAGCGGGTGAACGCATCGAGGGGCCTGCTCACGACGGTGTACGGGTCCGATCCCGTGCCGTGCGTTTCGAATACCGTCGGCGATTCGTCGTCCCGGGGGTCTGCGTCGGCGAGACAGAGGCGGACGTGCCACTCCTCCTGCGCCTGCCCGTCACGCAGAAGAGGCACGACCCAGCTCAGTCTCGGTTCGCGCGCACACGTCGGCACGAGGCGTGAGTCGCTCGCGAACCGCTGTCTGCCGTCGGCGCGGAGGTTGAGCGGTGCCGAAGCTGCGGTCATGCCATGGGCTCCCTCGTCTGTCGGGCCGACGCGGTGCGCAGGTGGTCTGGTCCGCTCGGCCCGAGCTTGCGGCCGTCCTGCAGTTGTCTCGCCATCCATACGTTCGCGACCATGTGGTCGCCATCGGCGGCCAGTTGGTCGTACAGCGCGCGTCGAAGATGAGCGACCGTGGCCCGACACGCCGGGTCGTCGATGCGATTGACGAACTCTCGCTCATCGCCGACCAGGTCGTAGAGTTCGTCGACGTCCGTAGGATTCCAGACGTACTTCCACTCTCGTGTCCGGATCATCCGTTGGGTGAAGAGTCCGAACTGCTGGCCGTTGTACGTGCTCACGACGTACTCTCGCGCACGCACGTCGGCGGATGCCTCGCTGACGCTCCCCGCGGCGAACAGGTCGCTCCCGTGCCCCTGGGGCGGGCCGGACACACCGGTGGCAGCGGCGATGGTCGGCGCGAGGTCGAGCATGTTGTAGGCGAACGCGTCGATCCGGCTGCCTGCGGTGATTCGCTCCGGCCAGCGCATCACGAGCGGGACCCTGACCACGTCGTCGTACATGACGTAGTGCTTGTCGATCATGCGGTGGGAGCCTTGCATGTCGCCGTGGTCCGTGGTGTAGATGACCAGCGTGTTCCCTTCGGCTCCGGACTCAGCGACCGCGCGCAGCACCGAGCCGACGGCGTCGTCCATCTGGGCGATGACCGCGTAGTACCGCGCGACCGCCGGCGCCCAGTCGTCCCAGGTGAAGTCCTCGATTCCCCAGTTCACGAGTTGCTGGCGCTGGATGTAGGGCTTGTCCGTCAGCGGATCGTCGAACGAGCGCCACTGAGGGATGGCGTTCGGGTCGACGCGTGCCGCGAACTGCTCCGTGGGCAGGCACGGAAGATGGGGTTCCACGAGATCGAGACGGGCATGCCACGGGCCGCCCGCCGCAGCCGCCTCGCGGATGAACTCTGATGTTCGCGCAGCGAGCCAGTGTGTTCGACTCGACTCGGTGGGCACGGGGTCGATACCGCCGAGCCAGTCGCCACGCACCCGCGCCTCAGGATGATGGGTCTCCCGCCAGCGGTCATAGTCCTCCAGCGCGACGTACTCGTCGTAGCCGAACGCGGTCGGGTCGTGGTCGGGGTGGACGTGCCACTTGCCGGTGTAGTGCGTTCGGTAGCCCCCGCGCTGCAACTCTCGGGCCCACGAGTACGCTGTCGGCTCCAGTGCCGGTATCCGGGAACCGAGGTCGTAGTTCCACAGGCCGCCTGTGGTCTCCGGCCTCTGGCCGGTGATCAGTGCGTGTCGGGCCGGTGTGCACAGGGGGATGGGCGTGAAGGCGGAGTCGAACCACACGCCGGAACGCGCGAGCGCATCGATGTGCGGCGTCGACACTGGGTAGTCCTCGCTGGCTCCGACGCAGTCGTATCGGTGCTGGTCCGACACGATCAGGAGGACGTTCGGGCGAGAGTCGGCGGGGCGGGCCATCGGTACCGTCACGAGATTCCTTTCGATGTGCGCTCGTCGTCGCCATCGGCGATGTCGCAGGTCCAGGCATTCTCCGTCGTCGAATCCCATTCCTCGCGGGGTGCGGCGGCGGCGTCCTGTGCGCGCTCGGGACTGCCCGCGCCGACGATGACGGAGACAGCGGGCGACTGGGCGAGAAGTCCGCGCAGCGCGAGTCGATGCGGCGAGATGCCGCGGGACTGCGCAATCCTCGAGAGACGTGGGAAGCGTGCGGGGAGCGTCCGCGCCGCCGCGGGGCCGCCCAGCGGCGAGTAGGCGAAGAAGGCCACACCATGCCGCGCGGCGGTCGCGAGCGAACCGTCGTCCGGACATCCGGCGACAAGGCGGTTCTCGACAGCAGCGACCTCGGTGACGGCGCACGCGCGTTCGATCTGCTCAGAGGTCGCGTTCGAGATTCCCAGTGCGCGCACCTTGCCTCGGCGGCGGAGTTCATCGAGTGCACCGAAGCTCTCTTCGATGCTGATCGGACCGTCGGCGCGGTGCACGAAGAAGAGATCCAGTCGCTCCACTCCCAACGCGGCCAGGCTGTCGTCGACGTCGCGACGAAGCCGTTCGGGGGAGTTGTCGACCTTCCATTCGCGATGGGTCGCGCGGAAGTGTCCGCCCTTGGTCATCACGACGATCTCATCGTCGTCGCCGAGTGCCCTGTGCAGAAGCCTCTCGTTGTGGAGCGGGTCACCCACCGTCGCGTAGGCGCGTGCCGTGTCGAAGATGCGGATCCCTGCGTCGCGCGCGGCGCGGAGGGTGCGGATCGACCTGTCATCGTCTCGGGTCTCGGCGAGTGAGAAGCTCGCGCAGCCCGCGGCGACCTGGTGCCGTAGGTCTTCGCTGCTGAGAGTCGTCATCGGTTCCCCTGCTTCGGTGGATGCGAGCCTACATGAAAGGTTTCATGGACCCTGCGGCAGACGGACCGTGCGGTTACCTCGGCTGCGGCCCCCGCGCGCGACCCCGTGATGCGCGCATGCGTGCGATCGGCGCTTCATCGTCGGCTCCGATGTAGGACCACAGTTCCTTCTGATCGGGGAACGGGTCCTCGAAGTAGTCAAGCCAAGCCAGCGTCAGATCGTGGAGTCGAGCCTGCACGGCTTGCGGGTCTTCGATGCCGGGCATCGCACGGTGCCCGAACAGGTTGTACACCTGGTGTGGGTCATCAGTGCGATTGAAGAGGGTGTCCATACGGCGCACCAGGACGGTGCGCCCGATGTCGGATTCCGGGTGCGGCTCGTCCCCGTCGCTACGGTCGATGTTCTCGACCGAGTAGGTCCACTCGTGCGTGTACACACCACGCCACGGCGTCGTGAAGTAGAAGAGAGGTGCGGACTCGACGGCGTCATCGTGTCCCTCGACGATCGCCTGCGACAGGTCCTTGCCGTGCAGGTCATTGGAGACATCGAGCCCCATCAACCCGAGCAGCGTCGGCATGAGGTCGATCGTGCCGACGATCAGATCCGACGTCCGCGGCGCGGCGGTCCCCTCGGGCAGGCGGATGATGAGCGGAACGCGGGTCGACACGTCCTCAGGGCTCGACTTGTGCCAATGGTTGTTGAAAGCGCCGAACGTCTCGCCATGATCGCTGGTGTAGACGACGATCGTGTTGTCCGCGAGCCCGCTCGCCTCCAGCGTGTCGAGGATGCGCCCGATGTTGGCGTCCAGGTCGCTGCACATCGCCAGATAACCCTGGGTCATCCGTTTCGTGCGGTCGTTGACCGGCACGGTGGGCCGGAGCGTGAGCTCCTCCGGGTCGTAAAGAGCCTTCGCTTCCGCAGGCGCGTCGAACATCGAGTACGCGTCGGCATCGCCGCCGACGTGATTGTGCGGCGGGTGGTAGGACACGAACAGCGTGAACGGCGAATCGGCGCTCTGCGCCTCGAGGAACTCGATCGCCTGGTCGGTCTGCCCCTCCGCCTCCCATTTGCCGAAGAGGCGCTTGCGGTCGCCGTCCCAGAAGAACGCATTGTCGGGGTCGTAGTTCACATGGCAGTTGTTGGAGAGGAAGACGTCGTCGAAGCCGTGGCGATCCGGTCCTGCGGGTATCGGGCGGTCGCGATCGCCCCCGTACAGGTGCCACTTCCCCACATACCCGTTGCGGTATCCGGCGCGCTTCGTCACTTCGGCGAACGAGTCGCCCAGTTCGGTGGAGAGACGGCGATCATTCGTGAAGCAGTTGTTCCACAGAGGATGCAGACCGCTGATCATCATGCTGCGCGCCGGCGTGCAGACGGGAGCGTTCGACACCGCGTGGTTGAACAGGATGCCCCGAGAGGCCAGCTCATCCAGTCGGGGTGTTTTGACATCGCTCAGCCCGTACGCCCCGACCATGTCGTGGGACTGCTGGTCGGAGAAGATGAAGACGAGATTGGGCCTCGTCGACTTGAAACGATCCATATTCGCCGAGCCTGGCATCTGGGAGCGAATCGCACAAGCCGCTCAGCTCGCGTCGAGCGGGAACTCCTCCTGGACCCGGACCGCGCGGTGTTCGCGGATCGATCGTGAGATCGACGCCTCCATCTGCAGCTCGCGCAAACCCGCGTCGACGCCCACGGGCGGCGGGGCATTCGTGCGGACGGCTGCGAGATACGCCGTCAGGGAGGCAGTGAAGGATGCCGAATAGCGGGCCTCACGAGGGCCGGGCAGCACCGTGACGGTGCGCCTGCCCGAGGCCGCTTCGAACATCGACGACTCGGCATCCAGGTCGCGCCATCGGAGGTGGCCGCCGTCGAAGGAGAACGAGATGTCGAGGAGATCGTCCTCCCAGTCGCGCAGGGCGGAGCCCAGCGCCGAGCCCACGGCTCCGGACACGGCACGGAAGGACACACTCCGAGTGGGCGTCCTTCCGTCCCGGGCAGTGCCCGGTCCGGCCATCGCGGTCAGGGTGGCGATCGGGCCGCACGCCATGCCGATCAGGTCGAGCGTGTGCGACCATGTGGCGAAGTGCGAGTTCGCGACGACGGTCCGCAGCGGCCCCAGTCTCGCACCCGCCACGGCGTCGAGCGAGTCCTGCACCGACTCGAAGAATCGATAGTTGAATCCCATCGCGATCTCGAACCCGGCCTCGTTCGCCAGCCCGACGATGTCCCGAGCGCGGAAGAAGTCGTCTTCGTCGACATTCTCCTGGCCCGCCTGCGAGATCAGCGGCTTCTCGGTGAACACGCGCGGCACGCGCGCCTCGATGAGCGATTCGAGGACGTGCGCGTGCGCGGAATCCGTTGCGAGGTTGAAGGCGATGTCCGGCGCGAACCCCTCGACCTCACTCCAGCTGTCGAGCCCGTGGCCGCCGAACGCGTCTTGTGCGGCACGTGAAGACGCCGACCTCCGTGAGAGATAGGCGAGCTCCAGGTCTTCCTGACGCGTGAGGAAGGGGAGGTACTGACCCATCGCCAGACCTCCGATGCCGACGACAAGGCAGCGCATGGTCCTCCTGACGTGACGGTTCGGTTCAGCGACCTCCTATGATGAGGGCGGCGAGACGTAGCCACCAGGGTAGGTGATCATGGCGGGACCGGTCGGAATCCGAACCGTCGCCGCACAGGCCGGCGTCTCGGTCGGCACGGTCTCGAACGTGATCAACAAGCCGGAGACCGTCTCGGCGCGAACGCTGGCGCACGTGCAGCAGGTGATGGACGAACTCGGCTTCGTGCGCAACGACCTTGCCCGCCAACTGAAGATGGGCGGCGGCACCACCCTCGGTCTGATCGTCCTCAACGTCGCCAATCCCTTCTTTGCCGGCCTCGCGCATGCGTGCGAGGCTGCCGCGGAAGAGCTCGGGTACACGGTCATCATGGGCAGCAGCGATCAGCTGCGCGAGCGCGAAGATCGCTACATCGACCTGTTCGAGCAGCAACGGGTGCGGGGAATGCTCATCGCAGGCCTCGACGGCGCGACCGAGCGTATCCAGCGGCTCACCAAGCGAGGGATGCCGTTGGTGCTGTTCGACATCCACGCTCAGGCGGGAGAGTTCTGCACCGTCGCACTCGATGGCGCCGAGGGCGGGTACATGGCCGTGTCGCACCTGATCGAGACCGGACGGCGACGGATCGCCTTCGTCGGCGGCCCGCTCTCGCAGGTCGATGACCGTTGGCAGGGGGCCAGCCGGGCGGCGGACGGAATCGCAGAGCTCACGCACATCGACACTCCGGACCAGACGATCGCCGACGGCCGCGCGATCGGCGAGCAGATCATCGCCATGAGCGCCGATCAGCGCCCGGACGGGATCTTCGCAGCCAACGACACGTTGGGCCTCGGCGTGCTTCAGGCGCTCGTGCTCGCCGACGACATCGTCGTCCCGCGAGACATCGCCCTCGTCGGCTACGACGACATCGAGTACTCGCGCTCGGCGATCGTGCCCATGTCGTCGGTTCGGCAGCCGGTCGACACCTTGGCGCGTGAGGCGGTGCGGCTGGTCCTCGAGCACGCCGGCGACCCGAGTGCGCACGAGCATCGGCGGGTGCTGCTGCGTCCCGAGCTGGTCGCACGGCGAAGCTCGGTGCGCTGACCGTGCGCGTGCGCGTTTGCAATCCCGTCCGTGGTATGCGACATTCGCAGTGTGAAACCTTTCATTTGGCGGGCTCGTGGCGATCGCCGATGACGACGGGTTCTCGTCGGCCCTGACCGCCGACGATTCCGACGCGCCGAGCACCCCGCACGTCGTCGGCCTGCGAGCCGAGCAGGTCCCAGCCGGATCGGTACTCGGGTGCGCCCGCCCTCGATTGTCATGGGTGCTCGAAGGCGGCGATCCGCTGGTCTCGCAGACACGCTACGAAGCCGAACTCACCACCGAGTCCGGCACGGTGATCGCGACCGCGAGCAGTCGGGATGGCGTGCTCGTCGACTGGCCCTTTCCAGCCCTCGAATCGCGCCAGGTCGGACGACTGCGCGTCCGATGCGAGACGTCGGACGAGCGCTGGACGGATTGGAGCCCGCCGATCGACCTCGTCGCCGGCCTGCTCGATGCTGCGGATTGGATCGCACAGCTGGTCAGCCCGTCGAGTCTGGGGACCCTCGAGGACGGTGCGCCGTTCGTCTTCGGCTCGTTCGACCTGCCCGAGCTTCCTGTCGCCGCCCGTCTCTACGCCTCGGCGCAGGGAATCTATGAAGCGCAACTCAACGGTGTGCGCATCGGAGCTGACATATTCGCTCCCGGATGGACCGCATACGAACACCGTCTGCAATACCAGTCGTACGACGTGTCCGGGCTTCTCGTGCGCGGATCGAACCGGCTGGGGGCGGCCCTCGGCAATGGCTGGTATCGCGGGCAACTCGTGTACAAGGGCAATCGCGAGTCCTACGGTAATCGCCTCGCGTTCTTGGCGCAGCTCGAACTCGACTTCGCCGATGGGTCGCGACGCATCATCGGCACGGACGCCTCGTGGCGCGCGTGTGAGACGGGCATCCTCTTCGATGACTTCTACGACGGTGAGAGACGGGACCTCCGCTTGCCGATGGGCCCGCAGCCGCAGGGCGCCGAAGCCGTGGAACTGCTGCCGCTCGACGCGGCGCGCCTGGTCGCGCGCCGAGGGCCGGCCGTGCGCGAGACCGGGCGGATCAGCGCCGAGACGATGACGGTCACCGAGTCGGGGCGGGTGCTCGTGGACTTCGGGCAGAACGTCGTCGGCTGGGCGGAGGTGACCGTTCGTGCACAGGCGCCCGGCACCGAGGTGACGATCCGGCACGCCGAGGTCCTCGAGGGCGGCGAGCTCGCACGTCGCCCGCTCCGTACGGCGCAGGCGACGTGCACGTACCTGCTCGTCGGCGGTCAGGAGGAGATCCTGCGCCCGACATTCACCTACAACGGTTTCCGGTACGTCGACATCTCCGGCGTCGAGGTCGACGATCTGGTGTCTGTCACAGCTGTCGTCCTGGGCACAGACCTCGAGCGCATCGGATGGCTCGAAACCTCCGACCCTCTCCTGAACCGACTTCACGCGAACGTCGTGTGGAGTGCCCGGGGCAACTTCCTGGACCTGCCGACGGATTGCCCGCAGCGCGACGAACGGCTCGGCTGGACGGGCGACATCCAGGTATTCGCGCCCACGGCGAACTTCCTCTTCGACACGTCCGGCTTCTTGGCCGGATGGCTCGAGGACCTGGCCGCCGAGCAGGGCCCGCGAGGCGAGGTTCCGTACATCGTGCCCGACGTCCTGCGCGCTGAATACACCGACGCGCCCGGATGGGGCGACGCCGCCGTGGTCGTCCCCTGGGAGCTGTACCGGGCCTTCGGCGATCGCGACGTCCTCCGACGGCAGTACCCGTCGATGGCCGCGTGGGTCCGTCGTATCGCGGACCAGGCCGACAGCGACGGAGTGTGGAACGCACAGGGCCCCTTCGGCGACTGGCTCGACCCGACGGCGCCCCCGGACGATCCCGCGCGGGCCCAGGCCGACCAGGCCGTCGTCGCAACCGCCTACTTCGCTCGGTCCGCCCGGATGATGGCCCAGACCGCGCGGGTGCTCGGCGAGGTTGCCGATGCCGACGAGTTCGACATGCTCGCCGCGCGCATCGCCCATGGGTTCGAGCGACGGTTCGTGTCAGAGGACGGCCGCGTCCGCAGCGACTGTCAGACCGTCTACGCGCTGGCCCTCGTCGGCGAGTTGATCACGGATGACCGCGCACGCGCAGCCGCGGGCCGTCGGCTCATCGATCTGGTCGTCGAGGCGGACTACCGCGTCGCGACGGGCTTCCTGGGTACACCCGTGATCCTGGATGGCATCGCGAAAGCAGGCCGTCCGGACGTCGCCTACCGGATGCTGACGGAGACCGGCGTTCCATCGTGGCTGTACGCCGTCACCATGGGAGCGACGACGACGTGGGAGCGGTGGGATTCGATGCTTCCCGACGGGTCCGTCAACCCGGGGGCCATGACGTCGTTCAACCACTATGCCTACGGGGCGGTCGCCGATTGGATGCACCGCACGATCGGCGGGATCACGTCGCTCGAGGCCGCGTATCGCCGGTTCGAGGTACGCCCGTTCTTCGCGCAGGAGCTCGAGCACGCGAGCGCGCGCCACCGTTGTCCGCTCGGCGACATCCGCGTGGGCTGGCGTCGTGAGAGCAGCACGATCCACCTGACCGTGGAGGTTCCACGGGGTACCGAGGCGTTCGTTCATGCGCCGGGCGCCTCTGAGGCACATCGCGTGGGTCCCGGCCGTCACACGTGGTCGGGCCCGGCCACCCCTGGGTGAACCACGTTCGGAGACCGACGAAGACGACGAACGCCGGCGCCATCGCGCTGACCGCGGCGGATCCGATCGAGGGCCGGATGCTCGTGAGCCGCGAGGACGCCAGCGGCGCCACCGCTCCGGATCGCCAGCTGCAGCACGCACACCCAGCGCGAAGATGAAGGTCGTGTCGTTCTCTGTGGGTGGTCGGTCAGGTGGTCAGGCCGAGCAGTCGGCTCGCGTTGCCACCCAGGATCGCGTTGAGTGCCTCGTCTCCGACGAATGCGCAGTGCGTGCGCACGACTTCGATCGATTGGGTGTAGGTGAGTTGATCTCGCGACGCCGGGTAGTCGGAGCCCCAGTACAAGCGCTCGGGTCCGAACGCCTCGAAGATCCGCCGGAACAGGGCGATGGACTCCGGGTAGGGGAATCCCCAGCGGTGTGCGTCGTGGTAATTGAACCCCGAGATCTTGACGCCGATGTTCGGACGCCGGGCGAGTCGGACAACGGCCTCGATGTCCTGCTCGCGGGCCGGTCCGTTGCGGGGGTTCGACATGTGGTGGAGCAGAAGCGGCAGCTCGGGGTGTCGCTGCGCCGCGGTGTCCAGGTCGTCGAACCATGCGGCGCCCATCGCGAGCGAACCGACGAGCGATCGACTCTCCGCCTCGGCGAGCAGGCGATCACCCTCCGCCGATCGTAGCCAGCCGTCGTTGCGCTCCGAGACGTAGTGGGTGAAACCCGTCGCGCCGCTGCGGGAGACGGCGTCCACGAGCCGGTCCGACGCCCCGGCGGAGTGGTACTCGGGTCGCCACGCGCAGTCGACATCGACCCACGCGCTCAGTCGGGCGGGCAACCGGGCGGCAGCCGCCGCGACGTAATCGTTGTTGTCCTCGTTGGGGAACCCGTTTCCCCCCGCGCCCCCTCCGATTCGCGCGCACACGACCGCGGCATGGTCGACGCCGTGGGTGTCCATCTCGTACAGGAGGCTCTCGATGCTGCCGCGGGTTTCGGGATCTGGAACGGTGCAGTCGTACGGCCAGCGTCGCCATGCGTGGCAATGAGCGTCGACGATCACGCAGGCATCCCCCGCCCGACGAGCGTGGGTTCGGTGAACCCCGCTGCGATCCCGAACCGAAGCGGGCCGGGATCGGCGGAGTCCGTGCTCGCGGTCGGTGTGTCACGGCCGTCGGTCATCCTCGCCCTTCCCGCGCTGGGAGGTCAAGACCTCCGCCAGTCCGTCGCGCCGCGTCCTTACATGTGGCTTGCGCTGTTGAAAGCTTTCAGCAATGGTGGCAGTGTACGCGACGAAGGGACCGATGTGAACAGGACACCGAAGCACCGAGCGGCCGGTTCGGGTGACTGCCTGACCCTGAACTCGGGCGATGCGACGATGACTCTCTATCGACGGACGACCGGGTGGGGCTGGGCCGAGATCGATGACCATGGCGGCGAGCATGTCGCGGTGATCGACCACCTCGGCGAACTCGCCGTTCGTGACTCACCGGTGCCGATGCGACTCGAGGCGGCCTCCGCCGAACTGGACTCCGACGCGGAGGGTGACTTCATCCGCTTCGCCGTCGCCGCCATGAGCACGCGCGATGCGCTGCGCGGCACGTCGTTCGACCAGTGGGTCGGGTCGCCGTTCGCGGGGCCCCTCTTGGAGGGGCACGTCATTGTGCGCGCAACCGGTGACGGCCGGTTCTCGATGTCGTGGGAGCTCATGTCGACACATGACATCAACGCGACGTATCTACGCGGACCCTGGGTGCGGTTCGGACAAGGGGCCTTCGGCGTCGAGAAGGATGATGCGATCCTGCCCGGGATCGAGTGGGCTGAGGGATCGGAGTGGACGAGCGGCTCAGACTGGTTCCGCGACCCCTGGGCGTGGCGCGTGACCCCTCCGGTGGACTCGGTCGGGATCCCTGTGATGGCCGTCTCCCGAGGCGAGACGTACGTCTCCGTGGCCTGGGATGCCGGAGGCGAGGCCACGGGCTGGTTCAGCTACTCTCGCCATCGGCTGCAACCGGTCTTCGCCGCGCCGAACGTCGTGGAGCGCAGCGACTCGTCACTGCTCGGCCTGATGCTGCCGGAGACCGCCGGGAGCGGCGACCAGTGGGCCGCCGACCAACCGCTCGAACTCCACCGAGGGCAGGTGCTGACGTTCTCGGCAACGGTCGCCGTGGGCAGAGGCTCCAGCCTCGACGCGGTCGTCGACGCCGTGCGGCGAACGGGCATGCCCGACGCTGCGACGCCGGGTGATCTGGAGGAGGGCGTTCACAGAATCGCGCGCACCTACGGCGACACACTGTGGCACGAGGGTGAGGGATTCGGGCTCGGCCAGAAGCCCGGGGACATCGGGCTCGGCAGGCCGCCGTTCGTCGAAGACTATCTGCGTGCGTACCCCGAGCGCGCCGAAGCCGGCCGGCTCCGCGCGCTGGTCGCGTCATTGCCGGTCGAGGAGAACGCCGATGTCGTGCAGATCGCAGACGGCTACCTCGCCGAGCAGTGCGACGACGGCAGCTTCGTGTTCGACCCGAACGGCCGGCATCGATCTAAGGATGACTTCGTCGTCGCGAGGGATCTGGTCGCCCCGATGGGGATGCCGGGGGACCGCGCGCTCGACCTCGATGTGCTGCCGGCGCTCCACATGCTGAGGGCTTTCACCCGATCCGGAGAGGCCCGCTTTCGTGACGGAGCCCGCCGCGCGCTCGATGCGGCGCGTCGGCACTCCCGACCCGAGGGAGGAGACTTCTGGGAGACGCCGTTGAACGCTCCGAATCTTCTCGCCGCCGGTCACGCAGCCGTCGCATACGCGTGGGCTTGGCAGCTCTTCGGCGACGAGAGCGACCGGTCGGCCTCCGCGCATTGGATGCGCAGTCTGCTGGTGTTCACGCACCTCTGGGAGCCGAAGCATCGTTCGATGCTGTTCAACACGAAGCCCTGCTTGTGTTCGTCGGACTGGTACTTCGCGAACTGGGTTCGCGACCATGTGCAATGGGAGGTCATCGAGACGTTTGCGCTGGCCGGCGAGCTCGACGTCGACCTCACAGCCGTTGACGACGAGCTCGACTGGTCGGCGTACGCGCGGGGTGTGCTCGGCGCCGGATGCCGGTGGCTTCTCGACCATCGCGACGACACGTGGCGACCGCACAATCTCCCGCAGACTCTGGCGATCTACCGCGCCGGAGGGTTCGACGGCTGCCTTCCCGACACTCACAATTCGACGACCGGACTCTACGGCGGCATGGCGATCCCGCCGGGTCGCCTGGGGCAGGCGATCTTGTCGCTCGTCGCTCGCTGACGCCCCGCGGCCGGTCAGATCACAGGCGGCATGCGGTCAGCGGCGGTGTCGTCGACCGTGTCTCGGGTTCCCCGAACTGCACCAGGGTCTTGCCGGGTGCGCCGGCGCCCGCCGCTGCCCGTTCGAAGGCCACCGGACCGTCGGCCAACGGCACGAGCTCGCTGATCAGAACGCCGGCGCGCGCGGGCGCGTCGCCGATCATCGAGGCCGCCCGGCGGAAGTCGTCATCCGAGTAGGTGAAGCTGCCCACGAGCGTGCGCTCCTCGACGCTGATCCGGAACGCGTCCAGGGGCACGACCGGCGCGCCCATGCCGACGAGGCAGATCCGCGCACCCAATCGGCTCACCGCGAAGGCTGTGCGAAGTGTGGCTTCGACGCCGACGGCATCGATCACGACATCCGCTTCACCGCCGAGCTGTCGGCGGACCTCCTCGGCGAAGGTGGGTGCCTGCGGGTCCAGAGTGCGTGCGCCGAGGCGCTCGATGAGAGCCCGACGAGAAGGATCGATCTCGGCGACGACCGCCTCCTCGCCCGTCATCAGCGACAGTGCGAGCGCTACCGACTGTCCGATCGGGCCGCCGCCGACGACCAGGACGCGTTCTCCCGGTTGCGGATCGACGCGGGTGATGGCGTGCACGGCGACGGCAAGTGGTTCGATGAGTGCGCCGAGCAGGATAGGGGTGGCGGCAGGGATCGGTACCACGTTGGACACGGGCGCGACCAGTAGCTCGGCGAAGGCGGCACTCCGGTCAGCGCGCACGCCGATGACGTACTTGTCAGGGCAGTGCTGCTCTCGGCCGACGTATTCGGACCGCGCGGACTCAGGGATGACGACCGGATTCACGGTCACGGGCTGACCGATCTCGAGGGCCGTCGTCGCGCTGCCGAGCGCCCGCACGCGCCCGACCGTCTCATGCCCCATCACCTGCCCGGGGATGCGGCGTCCGTTCTCGCCCGAGAAGCCGTGGACGTCCGAACCGCAGATGCCGGTGGCGACGATCTCGATGAGCACGTCCGACGGGCCCGGGACCGGGTCGGGGCGTTCTTCCACGGCCATGTGGCCGAAGTCCTTCAGTACCAGTACTCGCATCAGATCAACTCACTGTGACAGGATCGAACGGAAAATCGAAACGTTACAACCGTAGCGTTCTGCTCAAGATTGAGGAATCGATGTTCAAGGACGAACGAATCGTGTCGGTGCGCGCGTACATCGTCGAGCCGGTGGAGTCCCCGCCGGCTGTCGACGACGCAGACTTGCCCGAGGAGGTCATGAACTGGCGTCGCCAGAAGGTGGCCAACCCGATGACCAAGTACCCCGAATTCAGAGATGATCGCACCGCCGGAATCGGTGCGGGGGCCATGCGCCAGGTGTACGTCATCGCTGAGTCGGCATCCGGACATGTGGGAATCGGTTCGACCAGTGGAGGTGTTGCTGCCGCTGCCATCATCGAGTTGCACCTCGCTCAGATGGTCGAGGGGGAGTCCGTCTTCGCGCACGAACGGCTGTGGGATCGGATGTTCCACAGCACGATCGCCTACGGCCGGAAGGGCGTGGTCCTCCACGCGATCTCGGCGGTCGACATCGCGATCTGGGATCTCCACGGCAAGATCACTGAGACGCCGGTCTATTCACTTCTGGGCGGAAAGACGGCCGAGGGCATCGACGTCTACGGCACCGGGCCGAGCCCCTCGGCCATTCACCGACTCGGCTTCTGGGGTGCCAAGCTCCCCCTCACGTGGGGGCCGAGCGAGGGGGCCGACGGTTTCCGTCGCAATATCGCTCGTGCCGAGGCAGCACGCGAGGCGGTCGGTGACGACTTCCCGCTGCTCTACGACTGCTGGATGGCGCTCGACGTGGACTATGCCGTCCGGCTGGCGTGGGCGCTCGAACCGCTCGGATTCCGGTGGATCGAAGAGCCCCTCATGCCTGACGACTATGCGGGCCACGCCGAATTGCGCCGACGGATGCCTCCGCGGATGCAGCTCACGAGTGGCGAGCATGAATACACGGCGCGCGGGCACGATCTGCTCGCGCGGTCGGGAGTCGACATCCTTCAGCCCGACCCGCAATGGTGCGGCGGCATCACCGAAATGCGGCGCATCGCCGCCGTCGTGGCGGCGGCGGGAAAGCGGATCATCCCGCACGTCGGCGGTCAGTACTCGTATCACTTCCTGGCATCGCAACCGAACGCGTTCCTCGCGGAGTTCCCGGTGATGGCGGGCCGTGGCGACCAGATCTCCTCTCAGCATGAGCCGCTGCTGCGTGGGGAGGCTCTGCCGGTGAACGGTCGGATCTGCGTAGGTGAGGCGCCGGGCTTCGGACTCGAGCTGGATGATTCGATCGCACTGCTGCGCCCCATCACCCCTGCATGGGCCGACCGGCGATGAGCACGCGGATCGCCGTCGTCGGGGCGGGCTGGTGGTCCACCACCGTTCATCTGCCCGCACTTCGGGCGGATCAGGGCATCGATGTCGTCGCGGTCGTCGACTCCGCCCCCCGGCGCTGCGAGCTCGCTGTGAAGCAGTTCGGCATCCCGGCCTGGTATTCCAGCGTCGACGATCTGCTGGCGGCGGAGACCATCGACGGGATCATCATCGCCACCCCGCACCATACGCATGCCCCGCTGGTCGAGAAGTGTCTCGCCGCGGGGGTCAATGTGCTCGTGGAGAAACCGCTCGCGATGACCGCAGAGGAGGCATGGCGCGTCGTCGCCGCGGAGCGTGCGGGCTCTGCCCGTGTCGTCGTCGGTCAGACGTACCAGTTCGCGGCGTGCGCGAGAGCCGTGCGGGTCGCGGTTCGCGAGCAGATCGGCGACCTGGTCTGCATCAACGCGGAGTTCTCGTCGACGACCGACTTCCTGTTCGCGTCTGAAGGAGCCACGCCCGAGGAGGTCGATCAGCCCGGCCGGCCGCACGCGTCGACCTACAGCGATCCCGCCACCGGTGGCGGGCAGGGGTACACCCAGCTGAGCCATCTACTCGGAGGCGTTGTCTGGGCGACCGGGCGGCAGGCCATCGAGGTGTCCGCCTTCATGGAGAACCAGACCTACCGCGTCGACGTCGTGGACGCTCTCGCATTTCGCCTCGACGGCGGTGCCCTCGGGGTCGCCAGCTCCACGGGGACGACTCCACAGGGGGTGCCCGTGCGTCACACGGTGCGTTTCCACGGCAGCGAGGGGGTCGTCGAATGGGACATGCTCGCGGGTTCGTTCTGGGTCTTCCGTCGCGGCGGCGCGATCAGCCGAGTCGAGAACCCGGTGGATCGCGCCGCATACGGCGCATCGCGCGTGGCCGTGGAATTCGCCCGCATCATCGAGGGCGCCGCCGACAACCCCGCACCCGCCGACGTCGCCGCGGCGAGCATCGCCCTGATCGAGGCCGCGTACGCGGCCTCGCGGACGGGCGCGCGTATCGCCGTGCCCCAGGGCGATCTTCGCTCGTAGCCGGTGTCTTCCGTGCCCTGCGTATTGCCACTTGACACGTGGGGCGCTGCACGTGACACTTGTAACGTTCCAGAACCTGTAACGTTCCAGGTCCCCGATCGTCCCGTCCCGGGACATGACGGAAGCCCATCGAAGAGGATGGAGAGCCCTCCATGGCCGTAACCGAAGTGCCGTTCGAAGCCGCAACCGTCGGCTACGTCGAGCGCTCTCCGAAGGCCAACCGGCGGCGCCGGCGGCGCTTCCCGTGGTATGCCTACCTCGCGCTGGCACCGCTGATGGTCGTCCTCGGGTGGTTCGCCTACTATCCGGCCGCGAGCGGCATCTTCTTCTCGTTCTTCGACTGGAACCCCGCATCCGTCTCGGAGTTCATCGGCCTCGAGAACTACGCGACGATGCTCGACGACAAGATCTGGTGGAAGTCCTTCGGCAACCTCGGCATCATCTTCCTGTTCGGCATCGCTTCCTGGATCTTCCCGCTGCTCGCAGCCGAACTGCTCATCACGCTCCGCAGCGCGCGCGCCCAGTATGTGTTCCGGACGCTCCTGATCATTCCGATGGCCTTCCCGGGCGTGGTCACCGCACTCGTGTGGTCTTTTATGTACCAGCCGAACAACGGATTGATCAACACCACCCTTGAGAATCTGGGACTCGGATTCCTGGCCAGCAACTGGGTGGGAGACCCCGACACGGCGCTGCTGGCGCTCCTCTTCATCGGTTTCCCGTGGATCGCCGGGCTTCCTTTCCTGCTCATCTACACGAGCCTGCAGAATGTTCCGCCCGAGATCTTCGAGGCCGCAGAGATCGACGGTGTCGGCCGCATCCGGCGCTTCTGGACCATCGACCTGCCGTTGATGGCCACGCAGGCCAAGATCCTCGTCTTCCTCGCCGTCGTCAGCACGCTGCAGTACGGATTCATGGCCTTCATCGTGACCGGAGGGGGGCCGGACAACGCCACGATGGTCCCGGTTCTTCGCATGCTGAACGTCGCCTTCCAAGGCGGGGACTGGGGCTATGCGGCAGCCCTGTCGACGACCCTCTTCTTCATCACCTTGTTCTTCAGTGTGATCATCGTGTTCTTCCGTCGCAAGAAGACCGAATCGACCAGCGACGCGAAAGGGATGTGAGACGACCCATGTCCTCCACAAAGACAGTCGTTCTTGCCGAGCGGAAGTCCCAGCGCTCCGGACTCGAGGCGGACTACGGCGTTCTCCGCAAACCGAAGAAGCAGGTGGGGGTCGTGATCGCCTTGTGCGTCCTCGTCCTGCTCTCGTTGCTTCCCTACCTGTTCATGGTGACGGCGTCCTTCAAGGACAACGTTCAGTTCGCGGACAACCAGTGGGCGATCATGTTCCCCCTGCACTGGGAGAACTATGCAACGGCATGGGAGCAGATCCAGCCCTACATGCTGGCGTCCATCATCGTGGCCGCTGCATCGATCCTCGGCATCGTCCTGCTGTCGACCGTGGCGGGCTTCGTACTGGCTCGGTACACCTTCCCGGGTCGCACGTTCTTCTTCGTGATGATCGCGGCGCTGATGATGGTGCCGAGCATTTCCAGCCTCATCCCGCTCTTCCTGCTGATGCGCGATCTGAATCTGCTGAACACCTACATCGTCCTGGTGATCCCGCACGTCGCGGGCGGAGCCGTGCTCGGCACCATCCTGATGAAGACATTCATCGAGGGGATCCCCCAGTCGTTGTTCGACGCGGCACGCATCGACGGCGCCAACGGCCCTCGTTTGTTCCGCTCGATCATGCTTCCGTTGTCGATGCCGGTGATCGGCACGGTCGGACTCATCACGATCAACGGTGTCTGGAACGACTTCTTCTGGCCACTGCTGACGATCACAGACAACGAGCTGCGCACCGTGTCGGTCGGTCTCCTCTTCTTCCAGGGCCAGAACGCGACGCTGTACGGCCCGATGTTCGCCGGCTACCTCATTGCCAGCCTTCCGCTCCTGCTGCTCTTCGTCTTCCTGTCGAAGTACTTCCTCGCAGGGGTCCAGGGCGGCCTTCCCGGCTCACACTGACCCACTCCGTCCACCCACCGAAGAGAAATCGAGGCAAGAAATGAAACGAATCAGCACTCGTCCGCGCGCACAGTTGCTCGCTGGCGTCGCTGGCTTGGCCGTGACCGGCTTGGCACTGGCCGGCTGCGGCGCAGGCGGCGCAGACGCCGGCAACGGCGAGGAAGTCGTCGAGATCACCCTGTCCGGCCCGAACCAGTGGAACAACAACCCCTCGAGCTTCGGGCCCGCATGGGAAGACATGGTCGCGAGGTTCGAAGAGGCCGAGCCGAACATCAAGGTGAAGACGACCGTCTTGCCGATCCCGACGTTCGCCCAGACCCTGTCGACACAGCTGACGGCGGGCACCGCTCCAGAGCTCGTCTTCAATCAGGCACCGCACAGTCCCGACCAGGTGGTGAACCTCGACGAGTACATGGCCGCGCCGTCGCCCTACTCCGACGCTGACACCTGGCTCGACAGCTTCGACCAGAAGTACTTCGGAACGGGGAACGCCGGATCGAAGAACGCGGCGGGCAACTACGAGTGGGCACCGTTGAACCTCGTGATCATCGGCGTCTACTACAACGAGGAGATCTTCGAGGAGGCCGGGGTCACCGCTCCGATCGAGACGATGGACGACATGATGGATGCGTGCGTCGCGATCAAGGACGCGGGCTATACCCCGTTCGCGATGGACAACGGCTGGCTCGGACAGGGCTGGACGCTCTCCACCATCGAGTCGATGCTCGTGGACAAGTATGCCGATGAGCTCAATCAGTTCGCGCCCGACGGAAGCCCTGGCACGTCGCCGCAGGTCTCCGGCAAGAGCATCTCGAAGGCTGTGCTCACGGGTGAACTCAGCCCGCTCGAAACGCCGGAGATCGCCGAGAGCCTCAAGATCACCAAGGACTTCTTCGACGCGTGTGCCACGCCGAACTGGTCGGGAATCCAGGGCGGCGCAGCGTTCATCGGCAACGACGAGTGGCTCAGTGGCAAGGCGGCCATGAGCTACGGCACGAACTTCGCCGCGAACAACCTCGAAGATGTCGACTGGGCCTACGGCACGATGCCGTTCCCGACGATCACCGATGAGACAACGTCGCTCTCGGACAACACGCCGGCGCGATTCGGTGCGGCACCGGGCGGCACGAGCTACATGATCCCTGCAACCACCGAGGGTGCCAAGCTCGAGGCGGCCGTCAAGTTCCTCCAGTTCGTCACGAGCGCCGAGGGCAACCAGGAGTGGATGAACAACTCGGGCGGCATCCCTGCGACCGTCGACGGTGAACCTGCTCCCGGCCTGGAAGGTCTCATGTCGGGCGAGTGGTTCAATTCGCCCACCATCCCCGCCCTGACGCTGACACCGAAGGCGAAGGCGGGCCAGGCGCTGTACACCGGTTACCTGCTCGGCGACAAGTCGCTGGAGGACCAGCTCGTCGAGATGCAGGAGGACTGGACCCAGGCGTCGCAGGAGCAGGCGGCGGACGGCGGCTGGACCGAGGACTGGGCTCAGTAGTCCACTCCCAGAGTGCGGGGCTCGACGTCGGCGTGCGTCGGGCCCCGCATCGCTGCGAACGGGTATCGTTTCAGCGGTCTGCTGAGACTCCGGGAGCCGAGCATGAGCGTGAGCGTACGTGATGTCGCCATCGCGGCTTCCGTGTCGGTGGGCACCGTCTCGAATGTGCTCAATCGGCCCGACAAGGTGGCGCCGGCGACTGTCGCGCGAGTGCTTGCGGCCATCGACGAGCTCGGCTTCGTGCGCAACGACGCCGCCCGCCAGTTGCGTGCAGGGCGCAGCCGCAGCATCGGACTGGTCGTGCAGGATGTCGGCAATCCCTTCTTCGCCGAGATCGCTCGCGGCGCCGAGGATCGCGCCGCCGAGGATGGCATGGCCGTGCTGTTGGGAAATGCCGACCAACAGTCGCGCCGTGAGACGTCGTACCTCGACCTGTTCCGCGAGCAGCGTGTCAACGGCGTCCTGGTTTCTCCGACCGGTGAAGACCTCGCCCCGATGGAGCGGCTTCGGGACGCGGGTATTCCGGTGGTCCTGGTCGACCGCGAGGCGCCCGACGCGGAGTTCAGCTGGGTCGCGGTGGACGACGTCGAAGGGGGGCACCTCGCAGCGACCCACCTACTCGAGCGGGGCCGGCGACGGCTCGCGTTCATCGCCGGCCCACGGTCGATCCGTCAGGTCGGCGACCGTCTCGAGGGGGCGCGTCGTGCCGTCGCGGCGCAGGCGGGTGCGACGCTCGAAGTGGTCGAGATGGCGGCGCTGTCGGTTCTGGAAGGGCGGCGGGCCGGCGCGCAGTTGGTGGCGCGCGCACCCCGCGAGCGCCCCGACGCTGTCTTCGCCGCAAACGATCTGCTCGCGGTCGGAGCGCTGCAGGCATTCGCTCTCATTGGCGATGTGCGCGTTCCCGAGGACGTCGCCCTCATCGGATATGACGACATCGACTTCGCAGCCGCCGCGGTGGTTCCGCTCAGTTCGATCCGTCAGCCCGCAAGGCTCATCGGTTCCTCCGCCGTGGACGTGCTGCTCAAGAACATCGCAGACCCACACGGATCGCATGACCGCGGCATCCGGTTCCAACCCGAACTCGTCGTGCGTGCCTCCACCGCGGGCGGCGACACGATCACGCCCGCGGCGTTCGCTGCAGAGACCGCGTCATGACGGCCGGATTCCTGACCAACTGGGCGGGCACGTACACCTACTCCGCCCCGCGGATCGTCGAGGCGGGCACGGTCGACGACGTGCGTCGGGCCGTCGCCGGCTCGGGACGCGTGCATGCGCTCGGCACACGGCACTCCTTCACCGACCTGCCCGACACTGCGGGCACGCTCATCGACGTGACGGGCCTGCCCCCGGAGTTCGCGCTCGACGAGGTCGCCGGCACGGTCACGGTCTCGGCCGGCACGCGCTACGGCGTGCTCGCGCTGTGGCTGCACGAGCGTGGCTGGGCGCTGCGCAACATGGGCTCGCTGCCGCACATCAACATCGGCGGGGCGACCGCGACCGGCACGCACGGCTCGGGCGACGGCAACCAGGTGCTGTCCGCGTCCGTGCGGGCGCTGCGGTACGTGGGCGCCGACGGCGATCTGCATGAGGTCCGCCGCGGCGATCCTGACTTCGACGCCCTCGTGGTCGGTCTCGGCGCGTTCGGCGTCGTGGTCGCGCTGACCGTCGACATCGTGCCGGAGTTCCGCATGCGGCAGGACGTGTACACGGGGATGTCGTGGGATGCCGCGCTCGCCGACCTCGGTGCGGTCACCGGTGCCGGCTACAGCGTGTCGATCTTCTCGACGTGGGAGCCGGACGACATCGGCTTCGTGTGGGTGAAGACGAGACTCGACGCCGACGACGACCCCGTGTCGGATGCGCTCCTCGACGGCGCGCTCGCGGAAGGGACCGACTCGCCGCTCAGCGGCGACGACAACATCACCGAGGTCGGTGGAGTCCCGGGGCCGTGGATGCTGCGCCTGCCGCACTTCCGCCTCGACGCCCAGCCATCGTTCGGCGCCGAGATCCAGACCGAGTACTTCGTGCCGCGCGCGCAGGCGCCGGACGCGCTGCGCGCCGTGCGGGCGCTGGGCGACCGCATCCGTCCGCACCTCATCGTGACCGAGGTGCGCACCGCCGCTGCGGACGACCTGTGGCTGTCGCCGGGCTACCGGCGAGACAGCGTGATCATCCACTTCACGTGGCATGACCACCGCGACGAGGTATGGGCGCTGCTGCCTGAGATCGAGGCCGCTCTCGAGCCCTACGACGCGCGGCCGCACTGGGGCAAGGTGCACCGCTTCGACGCCGAGCGGATCGCCGCCGTGCATCCGAGGCTGGCTGATGCACGTGCGGTCTTCGAGCGGCTCGACCCCGGCGGCCGGTTCGTCAACGACCACCTCCTGCGGGTCGGGGTGCGCGCGCCACGGTGACCGGGCGGGCACCGAGTCCGCTCACCGCCGAGGCGCCGTCGGTTCCGAACTCCTGAAGATCGCGGGATCCTCGGCCGCGGGGCGCCGTTTCGAGGCGCTCCGTGCAGAATCGCAGGAGTTCGGCACGGCCGTCGTCCCGGTCGGGGCGCCCACCGGCTCGGCGACCGGGCCGGGGAGGCGGATCGGCGTGGTCGTGGCCACCTGCTCGCTGAACTGCTCGGGCGCGGGATCGACCACGGTGAGCGGGCGCGTCTCGTCGATCGTGAGGCGGAAGCGGCGCTGCTCGTGGCGGTGCAGGCGCCCCGAGACGATCAGCCACGAGGCGCCGATGCCGAAGGCGACCAGCGCGGCTCCCGCTCCGAGCAGGATCGCGACCCGCGGGCCGAACTCGGCCGCGACCCATCCGACGATGGGCGCTCCGATCGGGGTGCCGCCCATGAGGATCGCCATGTACAGCGCCAGCACCCGCCCGCGCAATGCCGGGTCGGTGGTCGTCTGCACGTATCCGTTCGCCGTCGTGAGCATCGTGACGACCGCGAAGCCCGTGAACATGAGCGTTGCGGCATACAGCCAGTAGGTGGGCATCACCGACGAGACCCCCGCCGCGACGGCGAACAGCAGCGTGCCGCCGATGACGACCCGGATGCGCGCCCGGTCGCGTCGGGCAGCCATCAGCGCGCCGACGAGCGAGCCGATCGCCAGGATCGAGCTGAGCAGTCCGTAGCCGTCGGCATCCTGACCGAACTCCAGTGCCATCGTCGACGCGAAGATCGGGAAGTTCATGCCGAACGCGCCGATCAGGAACACCATGGCGAACGTCACCAGCAGGTCGGGGCGACCGGCCACGTACCGGAAGCCGTCGGCGAGGCGGGCCGCACCGGGCGCTCTGACGCGCGGGATGAGCTCGTGCGGACGGATGAGCGCCAGCGCCCCGATCATCGCGAGGAACGTCACGGCGTTGACCACGAACACCCAGCCGGTGCCCACCGCGACGATCACCAGGCCGCCGACGGCGGGGCCGATCATGCGCGCACCGTTGAAGGATGCCGCGTTGAGCGCGACGGCGTTCGAGGCATTCTCGCGCGTGACGAGGTCGGACACGAACGCCTGCCTCGCCGGATTGTCGAATGCCGCGACGAAGCCGAGGGCGAGCGCGAAGGCGTACATGATCGGAAGCGTCATCACGCCCGCGAACAGCAGCACACCGATCGCCAGGCCGAGCGCGAGAAGCGTGCCCTGCGTCACCATCAGCAGCCGGCGGCGATCGAACCGGTCGGCCACCCACCCGGTCACGCTCACCAGCAACAGCGGGGGCGCGAACTGCAGCGCCATCGTGATGCCCATGGCGCCGGCGTCGTTGTCGGTCAGCTCGGTCAGCACCACCCAGCTGATCGCGGTCGCCTGCATCCACGCCCCGATATTCGACACCAGGGCGCCGATGAACCACACGCGGTAGTTGAAGACGCTGAACGAGCGGAACATCGCACTCATCTGGTGGCCAGCTCCGCCATGATGCGTGCAGCCCGTGCGAGGGTGTCGCGCTCGTCGTCGCTCAGCTCGGCGAGCGCCTGTTCGACCCACGCATCGCGGCGACGCACCGTCTCTTCGACGACGGCGCGGCCGTCGGCCGTCACGGCGACGTTGACCTTGCGTCGGTCGTCGTCGTCAGGGCTGCGCTGCACCCAACCCGACTCCTCGAGACAGTTCACCGTGCGGTTCATCGAGGGGGCGGAGACGCGTTCGCGTTCGGCGAGCTCGCCGAGGGTATGCGGTCCGTGCACCTTGAGGGCGGCCAGAACGGCGAACTGCCCATCGCTCATCGCGTCCACGGCGCGCTCCGCGCGGAGGCGTCGGGCGAGACGGAAGGTCGCCATGCGAAGGTCTGCGGCCGCCGCGGACAGAGAATCGGGATGCTGGTCTGCGGGAAGGCTCATGAGGATCTTTAGCCTAGCTCATTAGACATGCTAAAGAAAGTCGGCGCGGGCCATCGGCCCGCGCCCTCAACGCGATGCCGGTGGGGCGGCGTGCGCGGGGCGCGGACGGTCGCGCGCCGGGCGGCCGAGCGGGAGCGTCGCGATCAGCCCCAGTCCCAGGAAGCCCGCTGCCGCGAACGCGGCGAGCTTCGTGCCGTCGGAGAACGCCTCTTTCGCGTCCTCCGCCGCGTCGGCGGTCTGCGGGTTCTGTTCGAGGTCGGCGATCGCCCCGCCCGCACTGTCGACGACGGCCGACACCACCTGGTCGCGCTGATCCGCCGCAACGCCGCGGTCATCCAGCTTCGCGCCCAGGATGCCGGCGGTGCTGGTGAACAGGATGGTGCCGAGCACCGCGATCCCCAGCGCCGCCCCGACCTGACGGGCGGTGGACTGGGTGCCCGAGCCCTGCCCCGACAGCTCGACCGGGACGTCGTCGAGGATGACGCCGGTGAGCTGGGCGGTGGCAAGGCCGACTCCGAAGCCGTAGACGGCGAGGGCGGGGATCAGCCAGCCCCACGCGGCATCCGGCGCGATCACGATGCCCACCCAGACGATGCCGACGATCTCAGCGACGATGCCGGCACGCACCACGATCACCGCCGGGACCCGGCCGCTGAGTCCTCCGGCCACACCGCTGGCGAGGAAGGACCCGCCGGCGAGCGCCAGCAGGATCAGCCCGGTCTGCAGGGCGTCGAAGCCGAGCACGAACTGCAGCCACAGCGGAAGCGACAGGATGATCCCGAACTCGCCCAGCGATACGACCAGCGCGGCGACATTCCCGTTGGTGAAGGATGCGATGCGGAAGAGCGAGGGTTCGATGAGGGTGCCGCGACCCGCGCGACTGCGTCGCAGCTCCCACCCGATGAACATCGCCGCCGCGATCATCGCCACCGCGAACGCGATCGGCACGGGTGAGAGCGACCCGGGCCACGTGAAGCCGCCGATCTCGAACGGCTCCGCCGACGTCCACCACCCCAACGTGCGCCCTTCGATGAGAGCGAACACGAGCGATCCGAACAGCACGACCGACAGGGCGGCGCCGACGAGGTCGAGGCCTCGACGTCGAGCCTCCTTCGATTCGGCGACAGTCAGAACCACGCCGATCACGATCGCGATGCCGAGCGGGATGTTGATCCCGAACGCCCAGCGCCATGAGTACACCGTGGTGAGCCAGCCTCCGAGGAGGGGGCCGACCGCCGCCATCCCGCCGATCGTCGAGCCCCACACGGCGAAGGCGATGCCGCGCTCGCGGCCGCGGAAGGTCGCGTTGATGAGCGACAGCGTCGTGGGCAGCATCATCGCGCCACCGACGCCCTGGACGAGCCGGGCGAGGATCAGCAGTTCGGCGCTGGGCGCGAGGGCGGCGAGCACCGACGACACCGAGAAGACGACCACCCCGATCAGCAGCATCCGCCTTCTGCCCCATCGGTCGGCGAGGCTTCCGAACAGCAGGAGCAGCGCGGCGAAGACGAGGGTGTACGCCTCCTGCACCCATTGCACCTCGGTCGACGAGAGGTCGAGGTCTTCGACGATGGCCGGAATCGCGACGTTGACGATGGTCGAGTCGACGATGATCAGCGAAACCGCGACGCTGATGACCACCAGGCCCATCCATCGGCGCGAAGACATGTCCCTCATGGATCGCTAGCTTATCTAGCAAAATACCGGAGAGCGAGTGAGTAGCCCACGCACCCTAGACTCGGCCCATGCCCGAGTTCATCGACGCACACGGGATCGCGATCACCTACGATCGCCACCCCGCCCACAGCCCCCGCGCCGTCGTGCAGCTGGCGCACGGTGTCGGCGAGCACGCCGGTCGGTACGCGGCCCTCATCGACGCGCTGGTCGAGGGCGGCTACACCGTCTATGCCGATGACCACCGCGGCCACGGCCGCACCGGAATGGCCCAGCACGGGGGCGATGCGTCCAAGCTCGGCCGGCTCGGCCCCGGCGGCCATCGCGCCGCCGTCGCGGCCGTGTGGCAGTTCACGCAGCTGATCCGCGACGAGAACCCCGGCCTGCCCCTCGTGCTGCTCGGCCACTCGTGGGGCTCGTTCCTCGCGCAGAAGCTCCTGAACGACCACCCCGAGGCGTATGACGCCGTCGTACTGAGCGGCTCGGCGCTGCGCTGGCCGGGGTCGCTGAACTCGGGCGATCTGAACGCTGCGTGGAAGGGTTCCGACGCGACGGGCGCCGAGTGGCTGGCCTCCGACCACTCGGTGGGGCGGGCGTTCCTCGACGACCCTCTGTCGACCGAGGTGCCGATGCAGCGGCTGTTCGGGCCGATCGACACGCTGCGTGCGGCTCTCGGCAAGCCGCGGCGCAACCTCGGACACGACATCGCGATGCTGCTCATGGTGGGGCGCGACGACCCGCTCGCCGGACCCCGCAGCGTGCACCGGCTGGCCGATGCCTACCGCGCCCGCTCGGGGCTCACCGACGTGACCACGCTCGTCTACCCCGACGCACGCCACGAGATCTTCAACGATGCGAGCCAGGCGCTCGTCCGCGCCGATCTGCTTGCCTGGCTCGACAGCCGCTTCGCCGAGCGCGGCTGAGCCGGGGGTTGACGCGGGCCGGGCGCATCGGCCATCCTGGCTCCGATGCGTGGCGTGGGAGCGCTCCCACACTCCGCACCGGACGCCGCTCGGACGATGAGCCGGCGTCGGTCGACGAGGACCGAGGAGAACCGCATGCCAACCACCCCCCGACGCCGGGCGCTCGCGCTCGGCGCAGCCGCCGTACTCGCCGCGGCCATCGCCGCACCGCTCGGTGCGAGCGCCGCCGGCGCCGCCGAGCCGGGCCTTCCCGGCTCCGACCTGTTCGTCAACCCGTTCAGCACGACCCTCGAGGCGGCCCAGTCGCTGAGCGGACAGGCTCGCGACGACGCGCAGCTGCTGGGCAGCATCCCTTCTGCCGAGTGGTTCACCAAGGGCACGCCGGCCGAGGTCGCGCTCGAGGCACGCGAGTATGTGGATGCCGCGACCGCGGCGGGCCAGATGCCGGTGCTGGTCGCCTACAACCTGCCCTATCGCGACTGCTCGCAGTACTCCGCCGGCGGCGCGCGCGACACCGCCGAGTACGTGGCATGGATCGACGGCCTGGCTGCGGGGATCGGCGACCGCGCGGCGACCGTCATCCTCGAGCCGGACGGCCTCGGCATCATCCCGTGGAACACCGACATCAACGGCAACCTGGAATGGTGTCAGCCCGAGCAGCTCGACCCCGCGACGGCCGCAGACGACCGCTATGCGCAGCTCAACCACGCGGTCGACGCCTTCGGCGCGCTCGCGGCGACGTCGGTCTACCTCGATGGCACCCACAGCGGATGGCTCGGCGTGGGCGACGTCACCGACCGCCTCGTGAAGGCGGGGGTCGAGCGGACCGCGGGCTTCTTCCTGAACGCCTCGAACTACGTCGAGACCGAGCGGCTCGTGAAGTACGGCACGTGGATCTCGGACTGCATCAACCTGTCGCAGAACTCGTGGTGGCAGGCGGCCTGGTGCGCGAGCCAGTACTATCCGGCCGACCCCAACGACTTCTCGACGTGGGGGCTGACGGATGCCGCCTACCAGCAGGCCTACGCCGACACCGGCGTGACCCGCGACCCCGCGGCGCAGGCCCACTTCGTGCTCGACACGAGTCGCAACGGACAGGGTCCGTGGGCGGGCCCGTCCGAGCCCTACCCCGGCGCACCCGACGGGGCCGACCCCGAGGTGTGGTGCAACCCGCCCGACCGCGGTGCGGGCGAGGCCCCGACGACCGATGTCGCCGATCCGTTCGTCGATGCCTACCTGTGGATCAAGGTGCCGGGCGAGTCCGACGGCAAGTGCTACCGCGGTACGGGCGGACCCCTCGATCCCGAACGCGGGATGGAGGATCCGGCCGCCGGCCAGTGGTTCGTCGAGCAGGCGCGCGAGCTCATCGCGCTGTCGGCACCGGCGCTGGAGCCGTTGACGTGCGATGTCGCATGGAGTGCGAACGGCAAGGGCAAGGCATCCGCCGCGAAGGTCGATGTGTCCGGCGCGGGCAGCGCGTGGTCGCTGCGCTTCGTCTGGTCCGGCGACCAGCGGGTCTCGGGTGCCTCACACGGCGCGGCATCGCAGAGCGGGCCGGTCGTCACCCTCGCCGGCAGCAGCCGGCCCGGCCATGACGCGGTGCTCTCGGTGAAGGGCGGAGCCGACACCCCGTGGATCTTCTGGGCCGACGGGGCCGCCTGCACCTCCTGACAGACCGAGACCCGGTTCGGGGCGCGATCCCTGCTCCCGGGGCGCCGCTCCCGCGCCCCGAATGCAGGGGACGCGCCCCGAACCCGTCGACCGCGGGGCCCTAGGCTGAGAGCCATGCACGGCGAATACAAGGTCCCCGGAGGCAAACTCGTCGTCGTCGACCTCGAGGAGCGCGACGGGACGATCGCCGAGTTCCACCTCGCGGGCGACTTCTTCCTCGAGCCCGACTCGGCTCTCGACGACATCGACGCGGCGGTCAACGGACTGCCGATCGAGTCGGACGTCACGGCGATCGCCGCGGCGGTGCGAGGTGCTCTTCCCGACGGGGCGCAGCTGCTCGGCTTCACCCCCGAGGCGGTCGGCACCGCGGTGCGCCGTGCACTGGTCACCGCGCCGGGATGGCGCGACTTCGACTGGGAGATCGTGCACGAGCGGCCGGTCTCGCCGCGCATGAACCTCGCGCTCGACGAGGTGCTCACCGGACGCGTCGGAGACGGTCGGCGTCGCCCCACGCTGCGCATCTGGGAATGGGATGAATCCGCGGTCGTGATCGGCTCGTTCCAATCGCTGCGCAACGAGGTCGACCCCGAGGGCGCCCAGCGCCACGGCTTCGACGTCGTGCGGCGCATCTCGGGAGGCGGTGCGATGCTGATGGCCGCGAACGCCATCATCACCTACTCGCTGTATGTCCCGGCATCCCTCGTCGCGGGCATGACGTTCGCCGACTCCTACGCGTTCCTGGACGACTGGGTGCTGCAGGCACTGCGGTCGCTCGGGATCGAGGCGACCTACCAGCCCCTCAACGACATCGCCTCCCCGCAGGGCAAGATCGGCGGCGCGGCGCAGAAGCGGCTCGCCAACGGCGGAGTGCTGCACCACGCGACGCTCAGCTACGACATGGACGGCCAGATGATGACCGAGGTGCTGCGCATCGGCCGAGAGAAGCTCAGCGACAAGGGCACCGCCTCGGCGGCGAAGCGCGTCGACCCCCTCCGGCGCCAGTCGGGACTGGCGCGCGAGGCGATCGTCGAGCGGTTCGAGCAGACCTTCGCCACCCTCTACGGCGCCGTGCCCGGCCATATCACCGACGAGGAATACGCTGAGGCCGCAGCGCTCGTCGAATCGAAATTCGCGACCGACGCCTGGCTGCGCCGCGTGCCGTGAGCGAGTCCGGGCGGGGACGCGTCGAGATCCACCATGGCGACAACCTCGCCGTCGCGGCCGCGCTCGCGAGCGAGACGTTCACGCTGATCTACCTCGACCCCCCGTTCAATACGGGCCGCACCCGGGAACGCGCGATCGAGACGGCCCGCCCCGTGGGCGAGGCCCCCGGCATCGTGCGACGCGGATTCCACGGACGCGAGTACGAGCGGCTGCGCGGCGACCTGCGCGTGTACGACGACCGTTTCGACGACTACTGGGGCTATCTCGAGCCGCGCCTCCTCGAGGCGTGGCGCCTGCTCGCCGACGACGGCACGCTCTACCTGCACCTCGACTACCGAGAGGCCCACTACGCCAAGGTTCTGCTCGACGCCCTCTTCGGCCGCGACCGGTTCCTCAACGAGCTGATCTGGGCGTACGACTACGGGGCGAAGACGCGGCGTCGATGGCCGACCAAGCACGACACGATCCTCGTCTACGTCAAGAACCCCGACCGGTACTGGTTCGACTCCGAGACCGTCGACCGCGAGCCCTACATGGCGCCCGGCCTCGTGACGCCCGAGAAGGCGGCGCGCGGCAAGCTGCCGACCGACGTGTGGTGGCACACGATCGTGCCGACGACCGGCCGCGAGAAGACCGGCTATCCCACCCAGAAGCCCGAAGGCGTGCTGCGCCGCATCGTGCAGGCATCCACCCGACCCGGTGACCTCGTGCTCGACCTGTTCGCCGGCAGCGGGACGACGGGGGCGGTCGCCTCGGCGCTCGGACGCGACGCGGTGCTCGTCGACTCGAACCCCGACGCGGTCTCGGTCATGCGCCAGCGGATGCCGCACGCACAGGTCGTCGCCGGTGCGCCCGACGACCGAGCGGTGGTTTCCGGGACCGACGCCCGCTGACCTCGCCCTCGGGGAGCGTTCCCATAGGCTGGAGCCCATGCGCTTCGGAACCTTCATCCCCCAGGGCTGGCGTCACGACCTCGTCGGCATCGACACCGCGGACCATTGGCGGGTGATGGCGACGCTGGCCCAGCGCGCCGATGAGGGGCCGTGGGAGTCGCTGTGGGTGTACGACCACTTCCACACCACGCCGGTGCCCTCCGAGGAGGCCACTCACGAAGCGTGGACGCTCATGTCGGCGTTCGCCGCGTCGACCAGCCGCATCCGGCTCGGTCAGATGTGCACGTGCATGGGCTATCGCAATCCGGCGTACCTCGCCAAGGTCGCCGCGACGGTCGACGTCATCTCGGGCGGGCGCGTCGAGATGGGCATCGGCGGCGGCTGGTACGAGCACGAGTGGCGCGCCTACGGCTACGGCTTCCCCCGCGTCGGTGATCGGCTCGGCATGCTCGACGAAGGCGTGCAGATCATGCGGGATGCCTGGCGCACCGGCACCGCGACCTTCGACGGCCGGCACTACCAGGTCGACGGCGCGATCGTGCGGCCGCTTCCGCTGCAGGAGGGCGGCATCCCACTGTGGATCGCCGGGGGCGGCGAGAAGGTGACGCTGCGCATCGCCGCGCAGTACGCCGACTACGTCAACTGGTCCAGCAATCCCGAGACCTTCTCGCACAAGCGCGATGTCTTCGAGGGGCACTGCGCGCACCTCGGGCGCGACGCGGCCGAGGTCGTGCGCAGCGCGAACTTCAACACCGTGGTCGGTGAGACCGAGGGCGAGGTCGCCGAACGGCTCGACCGCATCGAGGCGCGCGTCGCGCCGTTCCTCGGCGAGGCGACCGAAGGTTACATGAACGACTACCGGTCGGGCAGCGCCCTGGTGGGCACCGTCGAGCAGGTGTGCGAGCGGATCGACGGGCTGCGGGCGCGGGGTCTGGACTACGCGATCCACTACTTCCCCGAGCACGCCTACGATCGTTCGGGCGTCGACCTGTTCGAGCGCGACGTCATCCCCGCGCTGAGCTGAGCCGACCCGGTTCCGTCGCGGCGCGCAGCAGCGGACGGACACTCGCGTAGCCGTCGGGGATCACATCGGCGACGGATGCCGCGGTGCCGAACATGCGCGTCGCGCCGGGTCTGGCCGACCACGGCGTCCAGCCCGGATCGCCCTCGCGCAGGAAGGCGGACGCTGAGCCGTGCACGGCCTCGGCGAGCGATCTGGGCGGCGCGTCCCCGGCGATCGCGTCGACGCCGTCGGCCTCGAGATGGTCGAACCAGAACGGGACGTCGAGGCAGTGCAGCGCCCAGCCGCGGGTCGGCGATGCCCAGGTGAACCGGTACGCCCACGTCGGGGCGTCGCCGCGTGCTTCGGCCACCCGCACGACCAGGGTCCGGAAGATCTCGTCGGTGACATAGCGGCCGAGAACGGCGGCCGTGCCCTTCGCGCGGGCGTCGGGGTTCGCGGCGAGGTACCGACGGGCGACATCGTGGTCGAGACCGAGCACCCGCAGCGCGACGGAGGCAGGGATGATCCGGAGGCGGTCGCGGTGCTGGTCGGCGACCATCGTGAACTCGTCGTCCATCGACCCGAGGACCAGGGGCTTGTCGGCGCCGACGCCGGCCCGGATCGAGTCGAGTGTCGGCCGCGGCAGCAGTTCGCCGTCGACCTCCGGCCCGAACGGCAGTCCGTCCTCGAGCAGCGCGCGGATCGGTGCGACGGGGCTGGCCGAGTGCGGCTTGTCGGCGTCGGTCTGCAAGTCGCGCAGGCGCACCTCGCCGACGGTGGCGAAGCCCTCGCGGGTCGGCGCGACGCCGGCGAGGTTCGCAAGCTTGGCCGACAGGGTTCGCGCCCGCTCGGCGGGCACGTCGGCGGTCGCGCCCGAGAGCGCCCAGACCCCGTGGAAGAGGTGCTGCGCCTGCGGCATCCCGAGCAGTGTGAGCACCGCGCCGCCGCCGGCGGACTGTCCCGCGATCGTGACTCGGCCGGGGTCGCCGCCGAACGCGGCGATGTTGCGCTGCACCCACTCCAGCGCCGCCAGCCAATCGCGCACCCCGCGGTTCGAGGGCGCACCTTCGATGTGGCCGAAGCCGTCGAACCCCAGGCGGTACGACACGGTGACGGTGACGATGCCGTCGCGGTTGAACGAGATGCCGTCGTACCAGGCGCTCGCGGGAGAGCCCGACACGTAGCCGCCGCCGTGGATGTAGACCAGCACGGGCATTCCCGCGTCCGTCATCCCCGGGGCGGGGGTGAACACGTTGACGTTGAGCGTCGAGTCGCCCGGCACCGACGGCTCGGGGATCAGCGTGATCCCGGTGTCGCCGCGTTGCGGCGTCGCCCCGTACTCGGTCGCCTCGCGAACACCGTCCCAGGGTTCGACGGGCACCGGCGCGGCGAACCGCAGCTCGCCGACGGGGGGCTGGGCGAACGGGATGCCGAGGAAGGCGGCCGAGCCGCCGGCCCCGGGCGCGCCGCGCCAGAGGCCGCGGACGTCGCCCGCCGCGGTGGTGACGATCGGTCCCTCAGGATGCGGCATCGGTGTCGTGCTCCTTCGCGAAGACCAGCTCGAACAGCGCCTCCACGGCCGCGGCCATGTCGATGTCGGGCTCGAGCATCCACTGCACCTGCAGGCCGTCGGCGACGGCCTGGAACAGGCGCGCGATCGTGTCGGCGTCGACGCGGTCAGACACCGATCCATCGGCCTGCGCCTGTGCGACGGCCCCCGTGATCATCCGGCGCAGCGTTCGACCGCGCTCGATGAAGTACTCGTGGGCGGGATGCTGCGGCTCGGCGGCATCCACCGACAGTCGCGCGAACAGCTGGACCAGACCCGCCACATCGGCGTTGTGGCGCACGACCTGCACGTATCCGCGCTCCAGATCGGCCAGCGTGATCTCGGATGGGTCGGAGACGTCACCGAACGCCGCCGAGTCGACTTCGTCGCGCTTGCGCAGGATCTCGGCGAAGAGCTCTTCCTTGCTGTCGAAGTAGTGGAGCAGGCCCGCCTGGCTGAGCCCGACCGCGTCGGCGAGCTCCTTCACGGATGCGCCGCGGAACCCCTCGCGCGCGATCACCTCGAGCGCGGTCGTGAGGATCTCCTCGCGCTTGGCCACGCCCTTCGCGTATGAACCCCGTTGTGCCATGTGCCCAGTAAACCGAACGTCACTTGATTTCCCAAAACCAAATGACGTAAGGTTTTCACTGGCGGGCCATGGAGGACGCCGAAAGGACCATGACGACGATGTCAGACACCCCCGAACGCATCGCAGAGCCGATGACCGAGAACACCTTCCTCGCCGAGGCCTCCGGCACCGACGATCCGCCGCCGCCGATCACCGGCCTGCGCCGCCTCATGGTGTGGATCGTCCCCGCCAACATCGGCATCTTCATGCTGTGGGGCGCGATCCCCGGCATCCTGCTGCCCCAGCAGATCACCCTCGCGTTCGGCGAGCAGGATCAGATCAACGTCGCCAACCTGGCGATCGTGTCGACGATCGGCGCGTGCGCCGCAATGATCGCGCAGCCGATCGCGGGCCAGATCTCCGACCGCACGCGCTCGCGATTCGGCCGTCGCGCGCCATGGATGCTGGTCGGCGCCGTCGCCGGCGCGCTGGCCCTGGTGGGCCTCGCCTTCGCCGAGACGCTCGTCGGCTTCATCGTCGCGTGGACGCTGGTGCAGATCTGCTTCAACTTCGCGCAGGGCCCGCTGTCGGCGGTCATGCCCGACCGTGTGCCCAACGCCCGCCGCGGCACCTTCGCCGCACTGACCGGCATCGGCCTCATGGTCGGCGCGCTGGGCGGCCAGATCGTCGGGTCGCTCTTCTTCAACACCATCGCCCTCGGCTACATCACCTTCGCCGTGCTCGCCGTGGTCGTGCTCGCGCTGTTGGTGGTCTTCAACCCCGACTATTCGAGCACCGACATGAAGCCGGAGCCGTTCGACCTGCGCGAGTTCGCCAAGACCTTCTGGGTCAACCCGATCACGCACCCCGACTTCTTCTGGGCGTTCACCGGACGCCTGCTGCTCTACACGGGCTACTTCGCGGTCACCGGGTACCAGCTCTACCTGCTGCAGTACTACTTCGGCGTCGAGAACCCCGAGACCGTCATCCCGCTGCTCGGCCTGCTGAGCCTCGTGGGCATCGTCATCTCGACGGTCGTGTCGGGGCCGCTGTCCGACCGGCTCGGCCGTCGCAAGCCGTTCGTGTTCGCCTCGGCCGCCGTCGTGGCGCTCGGGTTCCTGCTGCCGTGGATGTGGCAGGACCTCACCGCCTGGATGATCATGACCTTCATCGCGGGCTTCGGATTCGGCATGTTCCAGGCCGTCGACACCGCGCTCATCAGCCAGGTGCTGCCGTCGGCGAAGTCGTTCGCCAAAGACCTCGGGGTCGTCAACATCGCGGCGACGCTTCCGCAGACGCTCGCGCCCGGTCTCTCGGGGGCGATCGTGCTCCTCTTCGGCTACCAGGGCCTGTTTCCGGTCGCGATCGCACTCGGCATCCTCGGCGCCTTCGCCGTCTGGCCGATCAAGTCCGTCCGCTGACCCCGCACTCGCTCACCCCGCCACTCACCCCACGAAAGGACGTCGATCATGACCGACACCACCATCACCGAGGTCGAGGCATCCCTCGCGGACCTCACCCTCGAAGAGAAGGCCTCGCTGACCAGCGGCGCGAGCTTCTGGTACACCAAGCCCGTCGAGCGCGTGGGCATCCCCGCGATCATGGTCACCGACGGCCCGCACGGCCTGCGCAAGCAGCGTGAAGGCGGCGACCACCTCGGCATCGGCGACAGCGTGCCCGCGACCTGCTTCCCGCCCGCCGTCGGGCTCGGCTCGTCGTGGGACGTCGACCTCGTCCACCGTGTCGGCGAGGCACTGGGCACCGAGACGGCGATCGAGAACGTCGCGGTGCTGCTCGGCCCCGGCATCAACATCAAGCGCTCGCCGCTGTGCGGTCGCAACTTCGAGTACCTCTCGGAAGACCCCATCGTCTCGGGCGTGCTCGGCGCCGCGATCGTGAACGGCATCCAGTCGAAGGGCGTGGGCACCTCGCTCAAGCACTTCGCGGCCAACAACCAGGAGAACGACCGGATGCGCTCGAGCTCCGACGTCGACCCGCGTCCGCTGCGCGAGATCTACCTGCGCGGCTTCCAGCGCGTGGTGCAGGACGCCCAGCCCTGGACCGTCATGTGCTCGTACAACCGGATCAACGGCGTGTACGCGTCCGAGGACCCGTGGCTGCTCACCGAGGTGCTGCGTGACGAGTGGGGCTTCGAGGGTGTGGTGGTCTCGGACTGGGGCGCCGTCAATGAGCGCGTCGCCGGCATCGCCGCCGGGCTCGACCTCGAGATGCCGTCGTCGAACGGTGTCACCGACGCGCAGATCGTCGCCGCCGTGCAGGACGGCTCGCTCGACGAGTCGGTCGTCGACGTCGCCGCCGGCCGGGTCATCGACCTGGTGCGCAAATCGCAGGCCGGAGCCGGATCGATCGAGGGCCCGCTCGACGTCGAGGCCCACCACGCGCTCGCCCGCGAGGCGGCCGGCCGCTCGATCGTGCTGCTGAAGAACGACGGCGATGTGCTGCCGCTGCGCCGCGACGCGCGTCTCGCGGTGATCGGTTCGTTCGCCGCCGAGGCACGGTACCAGGGCGCCGGTTCGTCGCTGATCAGCCCGACGCGCCTCGACAACGCGCTCGACGAGATCCGCACGCTCGCCGACGGCGAGGTCGCCTACGCGCAGGGCTTCAGCGTCGCCGCCGAGGTCTCCGCCGACGAGACCGCGCGTCTGCGCGACGAGGCCGTGGCTGCGGCATCCGCCGCCGAGGTCGCCGTGGTGTTCCTCGGTCTCCCCGCGCGCCTCGAGTCGGAAGGCTACGATCGCACCGACATCGACCTGCCCGACGACCAGCTCGCGCTGCTCGACGCGGTCGTCGCCGCGAACCCGAACGTCGTGGTCGTGCTCTCCAACGGCGGGGTGGTCGCGCTGCCGTTCGCTGAGAAGGTCCCCGCGATCATCGAGGGATGGCTGCTCGGGCAGGCCGGCGGAGGCGCGACCGCCGACGTGCTCTTCGGCGAGGTGAACCCGTCGGGCAAGCTCACCGAGACCATCCCGGTGCGCCTCGAGGACAGCCCCGCCTTCCTCGACTTCCCCGGCGAGAGCTCGCACACCCGCTACGGCGAGGGCCTGTTCGTCGGCTACCGCTGGTACGACGCCCGCAAGCTGGAGGTCGCGTACCCGTTCGGCCACGGACTCTCGTACACGACGTTCGCGTACGACGAGGCGACCGCCTCGGTGGATGCCTCGGGCGACATCGCCGTGACCGTCTCGGTGACCAACACCGGCGCGCGCGCGGGCCGCGAGATCGTGCAGGTCTACACGTCGCTGCCGGGCTCGACCGTGCAGCGACCCGTGCGTGAGCTGAAGGCGTTCGCCTCGGTCGCCCTCGACGCAGGCGAGACCCGTGAGGTCAGCCTGACGGTGCGTCGACAGGATCTCGCATACTGGCACGTCGCCGCCGACCGCTGGGTCGTCGAGGGTGGGCAGTACGCCATCGACATCGCGGCGTCGAGCCGTGATCTGCGCGCGTCGGCCACGGTCGAGGTCGACGGCGACGTCGTCGTGCTGCCGCTCTCGCGCACCTCGACGCTCGCCGAGGTCTTCGCCCACCCCGTCGCCGGGCCCATGGTGCAGGCCGCGCTGGCCGACATGATGGGCTCGATGAACGGCGCCGCCTCGGTGATGCCCGAGGGGGTCGACATGATGCAGATGATGGGCTCGTTCCCGATCGGTCGCCTCACCATGCTGTCCGGGCTCACCGGCGACGGCGGTGGCGTCAGCGCCGAGATGATCGACGGACTCATCGCGATGGCCAACGCGGCCCAGCCGCAGGCCTGAGCTGAGACCGACCTGCGCAGCCCGATTCAGCTGCGCAGGAAAGCCAGCAGCACCTCGTTGACCTCGGGGGCGTGCGTCCACAGCAGACCGTGGGGCGCGCCCTCGAGCTCGACATAGGTGGCGTCCGGCAGCAACTCGCGCAGGCGCCGGGCGGTCACGTCGATCGGCAGGATGTTGTCGGCCGTGCCGTGCAGAATCAGCGTCGGCACCGTGATGTGGGGGATGTCGTCGCGGAAGTCGGTCGGCCATGTGAGGGGCGCGGCGGCGATCGCGGTGTTGCCGGCACGGTTCGCCGTCTGCACGCTCGCGTCGACGGCCTCCTTCGAGATGCGGTCGCCGAGGAAGTCGTCGAGGTTGTAGAAGTCCGTGAAGAAGCCGGCGATGAACGCGTAGCGGTCATCGCGCACCGACTGCGCGATGCCGTCGAAGAACTCCTGCGGCCCGGCGCCGGCCGGGTTGTCGTCGGTCTTGAGGAGGAACGGCTGGAGCGCCCCGAGCAGCGCGGCCTTCGCGACGCGGGCGCTGCCGTAGCGGGACAGGTAGCGGACGACCTCTCCGGTGCCCATCGAGAAGCCGACGAGCACAGCGTCGCGCAGGTCGAGGTCTTCCATGAGGGCGTGCAGGTCCGCGGCGAACGTGTCGTAGTCGTACCCGGAGCCGGCCTTCGTCGACGCGCCGAAGCCGCGGCGGTCGTAGGCGATCACGCGGTAGCCGGCATCCAGCAGCGCCGCCTGCTGCCTGCCCCACGACTCGCCGTCGAGCGGGAAGCCGTGGATCAGCACGACCGGCTGCCCCGATCCCTGGTCCGTGTAGTACAGCTCGACGTCGGCCGAGTTCTCGGTGCCGACCGTGATGCAGGCCATGTCCGCTCCTTCCGTGGGGGCCGGATGCCCCGTCGCTGGTTCGACGCTAGGCCGCGGCATCCGTCATCGGAAGGTCTTGACGGTGACGGGGAAGTGTCGGGGTCGCTCTCTTCGCGGTGGCCGGGGGGGCGATCGGTCAGGCGTCGCGCGCGGCGCCCGGCGACGGCGCCACCGTGAACACGGTCGGGGCGGCGAAGCCGGATGCCGCGAACGCGGCGTGGGCGGCATCCGTCACGGCGTCGACGTGGTCGCGGGTGACCAGCGCGATCGCCGCGCCGCCGAAGCCGCCCCCGGTCATGCGGGCGCCGAGCGCGCCGGCGTCGAGTGCGGCCTCGACCGCCGTGTCGAGCTCGGGGACCGAGATCTCGAAGTCGTCGCGCATCGACGCGTGCGAGGCGACGAGAAGGTCGCCGATGGCGGTCGGCCCCTGCTCGCGCAGCGTGCGCACGGCGTCGAGAACCCGCTGGTCCTCGGTCACGACGTGGCGGACACGGCGGAACGTCGTGTCGTCGACGAGGCCGGCGAGACGCTCGAGGTCGTGCTCGGAGACGTCGCGCAGCGCGGGCACGCCGAGGGCGGCCGCGCCCCGTTCGCACGCCGCGCGGCGCTCGCGGTAGCCGCCGGTCGAGTGCGCGTGCGTGACGTTCGTGTCGATGACGACGAGGGCGAGGCCTGCGGCGTCGAAACCGAGGTCGACGGTCACGGCGTCGAGCGAGCGGCAGTCGAGGAAGATCGCGGCGTCGCGGCGGCCGAGCATCGACGCCATCTGGTCCATGATGCCGGTGGGGGCGCCGACCGCCTCGTTCTCGGCGGTGCGGCCGACCTGGGCGAGAGCGACGCGGTCGAGGTCGAGACCCCAGGTCTCGGTGAGCGCGATCGCCGTGGCGCCCTCGATCGCCGCCGATGACGACAGACCGGCCCCGACCGGCACGTCGGAGGCGAACGCGAGGTCGATGCCGGGCACGGTCGCCGGATCGACCTCGGTGGCGCGCAGCAGCGCCCACGCGACACCGAGCGGGTAGCGCGCCCATTCGGCGACGGTCTCGCGTTCGGCGGGGAAGACGGCGTCGAGTCGCGCGACGTCGAGCTCGACCGCGGCGTCGTCGAAGGTCGAGACCACGCGGATGACGGCATCCGCGCGCGGGCCGAGCGCGACGTGCGTGCGGTGCTGGATCGCGAACGGCAGCACGAAGCCGTCGTTGTAGTCGGTGTGCTCGCCGATGAGGTTGACGCGCCCCGGCGCCGACCACGTGCCGGCGGGTTCGTGGCCGAACCGGGCGGCGAACAGGGCGCGAGCCTCGGATGCCGCGGTCACGCGATCACCTCGGGAACGGTCGCGATCGCCGCGCGCAGGCGTTCGGCCGAGACCTCGGGCGGGATCTCGGCGGCCCACGCGCCCATCGCGGCCTCGGATCCGGCGAGGAACTTGAGCTTGTCGGCCCCGCGGCGCGGGCTGGTCAGCTCAAGACGCAGGCGAACGGTGTCGCGGCCGACGTGCACGGGCGCCTGGTGCCACGCCGCGATGTAGGCGGTCGGGGTGTCGTACAGTGCGTCGACGCCGCGCAGCAGCCGCAGATAGAGCGGGGCGAGCTCGTCGCGCTCGGCGTCGTCGAGCCCCGCGAGATCGGGGACGTGGCGGTGGGGCATCAGGTGCACCTCGATCGGCCACCGCGCGGCGAAGGGCACGAACGCGGTCCAGTGCTCGCCCTGCAGCACCACGCGTTCGCCGGACCGTTCGAAGGCGAGGATGCGCTCGAACAGGTCGGGCGCGGTGCGGTCGATGCCGTCGAGCAGACGCGTCGTGCGCGGGGTCACGTACGGGTAGGCGTAGATCTGACCGTGCGGATGCGGCAGGGTGACGCCGATCGCCTCGCCGCGGTTCTCGAAGGGGAAGACCTGCTCGATGCCCGGCAGCGCCGACAGTGCGGCGGTGCGGTCCGCCCACGCCTCGATGACCGTCCGTGCGCGGGTGACCGACTGCGTGCCGAACGAGCCGGCGTGCTCGGGGCTGAAGCACACGACCTCGCAGCGGCCGACCGATGTGCGCATGCGGCCGAGGCCGAGGTGGGTCAGATCGTCGAGGCCTCGGGGCGGGTTCGACGCCGCGGGGGCCGAGCCGACGGCATCCGTCAGTGCCGGACCGAACGCGGGGGAGCGGTTCTCGAAGACGGCGACGTCGTAGCGGCTCGGGATCTCGCTGGGGTTCGTCGGCGTCTGCGGTGCGAGCGGGTCGGCGTCGGCGCTCGGCATCATGACGCGGTTCTGCCGGCCCGCGGCGACGGTGATCCAGTCGCCGGTGAGCACGTCCTGTCGCATCGACGCCGTCTCGGGCCGCGCGGCGAGGGTGCGGGCGTCGACGGCGCGGTCGGCGCCGAGCGTCGTGCCGGGGTCGTCGTAGTAGATCAGCTCGCGGCCGTCGGCCAGGCGGGTGGGGCGCTTCACGACGCCGGCGCCGAGCGCTGTGGCGGGGGCGGCCTCGGTGCCGAACTCCGGAATGTTCACGTCAACATGCTACGGATCGGCCATGCTAACGTCAACATCGGCGGGAACGCAGGAGTTCGGCTCGCGGCCGAGAGGAGACCGGATGCAGCGGCGGGTGTCGATGGCCGACGTCGCGGCGCGTGCCGGCGTCTCGGGGCAGACCGTCTCGCGGGTGGTGAACTCGAGCCCCCGTGTGGACGCCGCCACGCGGCAACGTGTGGAGCGCGCGATGGCCGAGCTCGGCTACCGCCCGCACCGCGCGGCGCGGGCCCTGCGCACCGGCCGCACGCAGACGCTCGGGCTGCTCGCGACGACTCTGGCGTCGGTCGGCAATTCGCGGATGCTGCAGGCCGTCGCCGAGGCGGCGGCATCCCGCGGCTACGCCCTGACCGTGCTGACCCTCGGCGGCCCCGACGGCGTCTCGGCGGCGCTCGCGCAGTTCGGCGAACAGGGTGTGGACGGCGTCGTCGTGCTCAACGAAGCCACCGCCGCCACCGAATCCGCCACGATCCCGACCGGTCTGCATCTCGTCGTGGTGGATGCGCCCCCCGGACGCGCCGGCGGCAGCGTCGGCATCGTGCAGTCCGACCACCGGGGCGGCGCGCGGGCGGCGACGACGCACCTGCTCGCCCTCGGCCACGCCGCCGTGCATCACCTCGCCGGGCCGGCTTCGTCGTTCGCGGCCGCCGAGCGCGAAGCGGGCTGGCGCGACGCCCTCGCGGATGCCGGGGTCGCCGCGCCGGTGCCGCTCCGCGGCGACTGGAGTGCGGCCTCCGGGCACCGCGCCATCGTCGAGCGGATGCCGGATGCCATCACCGCGCTCTTCGCCGCCAACGACCAGATGGCGCTCGGGGCGATGCGCGCCCTCGCCGAAGCCGGTCGCCGAGTGCCCGAAGACGTGAGCGTGGTCGGCTTCGACGACGTGGCGGACGCCGCCGACTACCGCCCGCCGCTGACCACGGTGCGCCAGGACTTCGACGAGCTGGGCGAGCGGGCGGTGCACGCTCTGATCGCCGGTATCGAAGGGGAGTCGACCTCGGTCGGCCTCGTTCCCACACGCCTCGTCGAGCGCGCGAGCACGATGCCCCCCCGGCGCGGATAGCGCTTTCCTGCGCCATGCGCGACAATGGGCGCATGCCTCGCACCGTCGTCGTCGCGCTCGACTCGTTCAAGGGCACGATCGGTGCCGCGGCGGCATCCGAGGCCCTGGCCGCGGGGTGGCGCTCGTCCGCTGCCGCGGACGCCGTGGTGCTGCGGCCCATGGCCGACGGCGGAGAAGGCACGCTCGATGCCTTCGCCGCCGCCGTCGCCGGGGCGCGGCGGATGCCGGTGACCGTGACCGGGCCGCACGGTCGCCGGGTCGACGCGTCCTGGTTACTGCTTCCCGCCACCGATCTGGATCCGGGCGGGATCGGCGTGGTCGAGCTCGCGAGCACGAGCGGAATCGAGCTGCTCGGCACGCCGGCCGCCCTGCAGCCGCTCGACGCCGACACCCGCGGTTTCGGTCAGGCCATCCGCGCCGCGCTCGACCACGGAGTGTCGCGGCTCGTCCTCGGCATCGGGTCGAGCGCGTCGACCGACGGCGGCACGGGCCTGCTCACCGAGCTCGGCGCCCGGTTCACGGATGCCGCGGGCCGGCCGACCGCCGGCGGTGCGCGCGGCCTCGCCGACCTCGCGTCCGCCGACCTCACCGGGGTGCGACCGCTGCCCCGCGGTGGCGCCGTGGTGTTGACCGATGTCGTGAATCCGCTGCTGGGTGACCGCGGAGCCGCCGCCGTCTTCGGCCCGCAGAAGGGGGCGACGCCGAGCGACGTCGCCGCGCTCGACGCCGGCCTCGCGCGACTGGCCGGACTGCTGCCCGCCGACCCTGAGACCGCCGGCGCCG
>NZ_BAAAYU010000005.1:1259553-1609983 GCF_039536545.1 Microbacterium awajiense
GCCGGCGCCGGCCCCGCCGGCGGCGCCGGCTTCGGACTGCTCGCGTGGGGTGCGCAGCTGGTGCGCGGCTCGGCGGCCGTCGCCGACCTGATCGGGCTCGACGCGGCGATCGCCGGTGCCGACGTCGTCGTGACCGGCGAGGGCTCGTTCGACGGTCAGTCGGCGGGCGGCAAGGTGCCGGCGCACGTCGCTGCGGTCGCCGCAGCGGCCGCGATCCCCGCGCTCGTCGTGGCCGGACGGATCGCGCCGGACGCCGACACCGCGGCGTTCGCGGCGTCGCTCTCGCTGTCCGAACTCGCCGGGTCGGACGAGGGGGCGATGGCCGACCCTGCACGGTGGCTGCGCGAGGCGGGCGCGGCGCTCGCGGGCTGAGGCCTCGGCCTGTGGCGGGTCAGGCTCGGCCCGGGGTGCTGCCGCGCACGATGACCTCCACCGGCAGCGCCGAGGGTGCGGCGTGCCACTCGTCGGCCACGACCGCGTGGAGTGCGCGGGCCCCGATCTCCTCGAGGGGCACGCGCACGGTCGTCAGTCCCGGGCGGATGTCGCGGCCGGTCGCGACATCGTCGAAGCCGGCGACCGCGATGTCGGGTCCGACGCGTCGACCGGCCTCGCGCACGGCCGACATCGCGCCGATCGCGACCACGTCGCTCACACCGAAGAGCACGGTGCCGTCGGCGAGGCCCTGGTGGAGCAGCCGTGACGCCGTCTCATAGCCGGAGTCGCGCGTGAAGGCGCCGCGCTCGACGCGCGGAGGAGCCCCACCCGCTCGGACGAACCCCTCGGTGAATCCGGCGATGCGGTCGTCCGATGTACGCACACCCTCGGCAGCCCCGATCACGACGGCATCGCGATAGCCGAGGGCGCCGAGCCGCTCGCCCAGAGCCGCGGCGCCGGCCCGGTTGTCGAGCGGCACCGCGCGCAGCCCGCCGGCCTCGCCGTCGACGCGACCGAGGGCCACTACGCGTGCGCCGGTCGCGGCGAACGCGTCGAGCTCGCCGCGCAGGCCGGCCGAGTCCTCGGCGTCGGTGCGCGACGCCGCGAGGATCAGGCCGCGCGGACGCTGACCGCGCAGCGCGCGCACGAGGCGCACCTCGCGCTGCGGGTCGCGCTCGGTGATGCCGATCGTGACGACCAGGCCCGCGCCATCCGCCGCACGTGCGACGCCGGCGGCGATCTGGCCGAAGTAGGGGTCGGCGATGTCTGCGACCAGCAGTGCCACGATCGCCGCCGTCCCGCGTGCGGTGGCCTGTGCCGAGAGGTTGGCCGTGTAGCCGAGTTTGTCGGCGGCGGCCTGGACGCGCACGGCGTACGCTTCGGCGACCTTGCGCGTCGACCCGTTGAGCACGCGCGACGCGGTCGCCAGCGACACACCCGCTTCGCGTGCGACGTCGTGGAGGGTGATGGCCCCGCGGTTCGGGCTCGACGGTCCGCTCACAGGCCCGATTCTAGAGGCGTGGCAGGGCCACGCCCGGCGGCGGGAATCCCCATCTGGTCACGCCCGAACCGGATCGAGGTGGGGCGACACGGCGGCCGCGAAGCTCTCGGCGGTCTCGCGCACGATCGTGCCGGTGTCCTTCGCCCAGATGTCGGCGTTGAAGATCTCGACCTCGATGTCGCGGTCGTAGCCGCTCTCGACCACCGCGCGGGTCATGGGTCCGAAGTCGATCACGCCGTCGCCGGGGTAGTGGCGGCTCAGCAGCACGTCCGCGGGAAGCGGTGTCTTCCAATCGCACACCTGGTAGGTCGCGATGCGGCCCTCGCGGCCCGCGCGTTCGATGGCGCCGATCACATCGGGGTCCCACCAGATGTGAAAGGTGTCGACCGTCACGCCGACCACCGCGGGATCGAAGTCGGCCGCGATGTCGAGGGCCTGCCCGAGCGTCGAGACGACGCAGCGGTCGGACGCGTACATCGGATGCAGCGGCTCGATCGCCAGCTGCACGCCGGCAGCCGCGGCATCCGGCGCGAGTTCGCCGATCGCGTCGCGCACGCGCTCGCGGGCGCCGATCACGTCGCGGGAGCCGTCGGGCAGCCCCCCGGCGACGAGCACGAGCACCGGCTGCGAGCCGGGGGCGCCGGCGGCGGCGAGGGTCGCGGCCTCGTCGATCGCGACGCGATTGTCGTCGATCGACGCGCGTCGTGCGGGTCCTTCGGGCATGGTGAAGAAGCCCGAGCGGCAGTGGGTCGAGAAGCGCAGGCCCGAGTCGGCGAGCATGGCCGCGGCGGTGGCGAGGCCGACCTCCTGCACCGGCTCGCGCCACAGGCCGATCGCCTGCACGCCGGCCGCCGCGGTCGCGCGCAGCGCCTCGGCGAGGTCGGCGTACTTGACGGTGCCCTGGTTGATCGACACGCGGGGGTCGACGGCGGTCATGCGAGCACCCCCGGCACGTCGAGGCCGTTGTGACGCAGCATCCCGTGCCAGCGCACCGCGGCGAGCTCGGGCTTCTCGAGGGCGCCCGACGCGTTGGCGAGCTCGACGATGCGCGACAGGTGCGGCAGGCTGCGAGCGGAGTGCAGGCCGCCCACCATCTGGAACGCCGGCTGATGTCCGTTGAGCCACGACAGGAACGCGACGCCCGTCTTGTAGTAGAAGGTGGGCGCGGCGAAGATCTGCCGCGACAGCTCCTCGGTGGGGCCGAGGACTTCGAGGTAGCGCGCAGGGTCGCCGGCGTCGAGCGCCTGGATGGCGGCAGAGGCGACCGGAGCCAGCGCGGCGAACGCGCCCAGCAGCGCGTCGGAGTGCTGTCGCGGGGAGGAGGGATCGCGCTCGGGTTGCGCGGCATCCGGCACGGAGGCACCCCCGATCAGGCCCACGTAGTTGAAGTCGTCGCCGGTGAACATGCGCACGCCCTCGGGCAGGCGCTCGCGCACCGACACCTCGGATGCGGCGTCGAGCAGGCTCATCTTCACACCGGCCACCTTGTCGGTGTTCTCGCCGATGATCTCGAGCAGCACGTCGGATGCCGCCCGCCAGTCGGTCGCGCCGAAGTATCCCTCGAGCTCCGGGTCGAACGCCGTGCCGAGCCAATGCAGCACGACGGGGCCGCCGGCCGAGCCGAGCACCTCGCGGTAGACGCGGCGGTAGTCGTCGGCCGACTCGGCGACCCGCGCCAGGTGGCGCGACGCCATGAGCACCGGGCCGGCGCCCTGCTCCTCGGTGTAGTGCAGCTGCTCCTTGTAGGCGTCGATCACCCGGTCGATCGAGATGTGCGCGTCGTCGACGTGGTCGGTGTTGACGCCCACGACGACCGAACCGCCCTCGTCCCGTGCGACCTCGGCCGAGCGGGCGATGAGCTCGCGTGTGGCGGCGGCGTCCAGCCCCATGTTGCGCTGAGCGGTGTCCATCGCGTCGGCGACGCCCAGCCCCCAAGAGTAGACGGCGCGGCGGAAGTCGAGTGTGGCGTCCCAGTCGACATCGGCGGGCTGTCCGGGGGTGTTGTCGGCGGCGATCTTGGGGACGACGTGCGCGGCGGCGTACGCGACGCGGCTGCGCAGCGGTCCGTCCGGTTTCGTGTACCCGGCGGCTTCGACGAGGCCGACCTGCGAGGTCGCCCCGTCGACGCCGAGGAGGGTGAGGTGCGGCATTGCGTGCTCTCCGATCAGCCGAGCTCGAGCGCGGGCAGCTCGACCTTGCGGCCCTCGCGGCTGGACTGCAGACCGGCTTCGGCCAGCAGCACGCCGCGAGCGCCCGCGAGCAGGTCGTACTCGTAGTCGGTGCCGAGCACGTACGACGCGAGGAACTCCTCCCACTGCTGGCGGAAGCCGTTCATGAACACGTCGTTCGTGGGCACTTCGGCCCAATCGTCGTCATAGTCGTGGTCGTCGGCGAGGTCGGGGTTCCACACCGGCTTCGGGGTGGCGTTGCGGTGCTGGATCTTCGCGCCGAACAGGCCGACCACGGCCGACCCGTGCGTGCCGTCGACGTGGAACTCGACGAGCTCGTCGCGGTTGACGCGCACGGTCCACGAGGAGTTGATCTGGGCGACCACGTCGTTCTCGAGCTCGAAGATGCCGTACGCGGCGTCTTCGGCGGTCGCGGTGTAGTGCTCGCCCTGCTCGTCCCAGCGGTCGGCGATGTGCACGGATGCCTGTGCGTACACCGTCTTCACGCCGCCGAACAGGTTCTCGAGGATGTAGTTCCAGTGCGGGAACATGTCGACGATGATGCCGCCGCCGTCCTCGGCGCGGTAGTTCCAGCTGGGGCGCTGCGCGGGCTGCCAGTCGCCCTCGAACACCCAGTAGCCGAACTCGCCGCGCACCGAGAGGATGCGGCCGAAGAAGCCCGAGTCGATGAGGCGCTTGAGCTTCTGCAGGCCCGGCAGGTAGAGCTTGTCGTGCACGACGCCGGTCTTCACGCCGGCTTCGGCGGCGAGCTTCGCGAGCTCGAGCGCCTCGTCGGCGGTCTCTGCGGTGGGCTTCTCGGTGTAGATCGTCTTGCCGGCGGCGATCGCCTTGCGCAGTGCCGTCGCGCGCGCCTTGGTGACGAGGAAGTCGGCGTAGATCTCCCAGCGGGGATCGGCGAGCGCCGCGTCGAGGTCGGTTGTGTAGTCGTCGATGCCGTGACGGGCGGCCAGTTCGGCGAGCTTGGCCGCGCTGCGGCCGACCAGCAGCGGCTTGACGGTGACCTTCGTGCCGTCGGGCAGCTCGATGCCGCCCTGCTCGCGGATCGCGAGGATCGAGCGGACCAGGTGCTGGCGGTAGCCCATGCGGCCCGAGACGCCGTTCATGATGATGCCGATCTCGCGTACCTCGGGCAGGGTGTCGGATGCGGCGGCGGTCGCGGGTGCGATGGTCGTGTCGGTCATGAGGTCCTTCTCCTGATACAGCTGGTAAACGCTTTCCACATCTTCACACATCGAATCCGTCCGGCGCAACATCACCGTCGCGCGTTCAAGGTCTGAACGGAATGTACAACGTTGGAATTGACCCTTGACCTGTACTCCGTTCTCGCGCAACATGGGGCGTGACGGGATTTACGACGTTGTAAACCGACACGGAGCTTCGTCGGGGGTCACGTCGAGACGCGCGCCGGAGCTGCTCGATCGGCTCAGGTGACGCTCTCGCACAACGCGATGCGGGATGTATACGAGAGGAAATCAAAGGTGATTGTGACAGAACAGAGGCGGGGCAGCGAGAAGCGCTCCCGCCGAGCATGGGTGGCGTTGGCCACCGCTGCGGCGATGGGGGCATCCACGCTCCTCGTGGCGCAGCCGGCCGCGGCCGAGGAAGACCCGTGGGTGTCCGAGGTCGACAACGTCGTCTCGGATGTGTACCGCTTCGCCGTGCCCGACGCGGCGATCGAACCGGAGACCGGCGTCGACCCGTCGGTCGTGGCCGTCGAAGGCAACTTCGGTCCCGGGAAGACCTGGACGAACCTGAACATGGGCTCCGGCAGCACGTGGACCTCGACGATCGGCCCGCTCGAGCCCGGTCTTTACTACTACGAGTACACCGCCCGGCCCTCGTGGAGCGAGGACAAGGTGGCGTTCCGCAACCCCGCCAGCCCGCAAGAGGTCACGTCCAAGCCCACGTGGAACACGCTGTTCGTCGACGGTCCCGGAGCCGAGTGGCTCGCGGACGTCGAGGGCGGCGGCAGCCTCGAGGAGTTCAGCTACGACAGCGCCGTCACGGGCGCCGAGCGCTCGGCGCTCGTGTGGACGCCTCCGGGCTACGACGAGGACCGCGCCAAGGCGTACCCGGTGCTCTACCTTCTTCAGGACGAAGGGCAGAGCTACCGCGAGTGGGCGGAGCTCGGTCGACTGCAGCAGATCCTCGACAACCTGACGCTCGACGGCGACGCCGTGCAGATGGTCGTCGTGATGGCCGACGGAGAGGTCGACGACATCAGCCGCGAACTGGTCAAGAACCTGCTTCCGGCCGCCGAGGACGCGTTCAACGTCTCGAGCGACGGCGAGGACCGCGCGATCGCCGGTATCGGTCGCGGAGCCGAGCAGGCGCTCAGCCTTCTCGTCAGCGACACCAAGGCGTTCGCCAACGTCGGTTCGTTCTCGACCGATGCCGCGGATGACCTCGGCAACGGTGCGGGCAAGATCAGCAACGGGAAGGCGAAGCAGATCAACCGCGCGACCGATCTCGTCCGGCTGTACGTCGGCAACGTTACCGACCCGAACTACAACGCGACGGTCGATCTGGCCGACAAGCTCGCTGCCGCCGACGTCGAGTTCCAGTCGGACGGCTCCGACCCCGAGACCGGCGGCACGTGGGACACGTGGCAGAAGAGCCTGCACGACTTCGCGCAGCGCGTCTTCCAGGCGTCGGGCGACACCGGACCGAGTGAGGGCCACCTCGCGCTCGAGCCGCACTCGTTCCCCGAGTCGGGCTTCACGCCGACCCCGTTCATCGACGAGAACAGCGTGGTCACCTTCGAGACCGGCACCGAGTTCGCCGACGCGAACAACGTGACGGTGTGGGGCAACTTCGGTCCTGCCGGCAGCTGGCCGCGCACGCCGATGACGCTGCAGGATGACGGCCGCTGGCGCCTGAGCATGCCGGTGGAGGCGGGCTCGTACTACTACAAGTTCGTCGTCGAGGGCTCGGACCACAAGGACGAGACCAACCCCACCACCGTGCTCTCCGAGCCGAACTGGAGCACCTTCCAGGTTCCCGGTGACGAGACGCTCCGCGGTGAGTTCACCACCCCGGTGGCGCCTGAGGACCGCGGCAACGTCGAGATCATGAACTACACGAGCAGTGCGAACGGCAACCCCGAGCGCTCGGCGTACGTGTGGACGCCGCCGGACTACGACGCTGATCGCGCCGAGCCGTACAACGTCTTCTACCTCCAGCACGGTGGCGGACAGACGTGGACGGACTGGATCGAGGTGGGCTTCGCCGCCGAGATCCTGGACAACCACTACGCCCAGGGCAACATCGAGCCGATGGTGGTCGTGATGGCCAACGGCAACGGCGTGAACTTCCCGACGGAGATCACCCAGCGCATCACCGTGGCCGCCGAGGCGCATTACAACGTCAGCAGTGACGGTGAGGACCGGGCTCTCGCGGGCCTGTCGATGGGATCCGGGCACACCCTCAGCACGCTGTGGGCGTACCCCGGTGAGTTCGCGTACATCGGAGCGATGTCGGCCTTCGGCAGCGTCCCCGGCAGCGCGGACGTCCAGGCCATCAACGACGGCACCGAGCTCCTGCGCGTCTACTCCGGTGACGTCCAGGACTTCACCTACGGTGCGACGCTCAGCCTGATCAGCAGCATGACGAACCGCGGGGTGGAGCACGAGTTCGCTCCGATCATCCCCGGTCCGCACAGCTGGGACGTCTGGCAGAAGTCGCTGATCGACTTCCTGCCGAGGCTCTTCCAGGGCTGATCACCCACCCGGTCGTCCTGACGTGATGACCGACAGTGAGGGCGAGGACATCGCGTTCTCGCCCTCACGCTCGTGCGTTCGGTCGTGTAACGTCGACTTCGGATATGCAACGTTGTAATTCGCGGTTCACCAGCAGTCAGAGGAGACATTCGTGAGCACACCCGAAGCGTGGCCCATCGCGTCGGCCATGCTGTCGCTCGGCAACGCGGACCCGGAGGCGGGGGTCGCACAACCTCTGCGCGACAGATGGCTCGCCGACCTCACGGAGGTGCGCGGCGCGGGGTTCGACCGCGTAGACCTCACGGACTCGTGGCTGCACTACGGCGATCTCTCCGCCGGGCAGCTCGCCGATCTGCGCGCGTGCCTCGACGAGGCGGCACTGTCCGCCGTGTCGATGTCCGCGATCCGCCGCAGCGTGATCGATGCGGATGCCGGCGACGCCCACCTCGCGTACCTTCATCGCTGCATCGACGCGGCCGCGGAACTGGGGGTTGGGGTCGTGTCGGCCGGACTGCACCGGGCGCTCACGGACGAGCAGCGGGAGCGGCTGTGGTTCTGGACCGCGGTCGGCCACGTCGACGACCCCGAGGACGCCGAAGCCTGGCGGCGGGCGGTGTCGCGGTTCCGGGAACTCGGCGCGCACGCCGAGAACGTCGGGCTGCTCCTCTCGCTCGAGCTGTACGAGGACACGTACCTGGGCTCCGCATCCTCGGCGGTGCGGCTTGTGGAGGAGATCGGCTCGGACGCGGTCGGCCTCAACCCCGACATCGGGAATCTGATCCGCCTGCCGCGTCCCGTCGAGCACTGGCGGGAACTCATCGAACAGACCGCGCCCTACGCCAATTTCTGGCATGTGAAGAACTACGCGCGCTACGAGGATCCCTCCACGGGGCTCTACAGCGCGGTGCCCGCGTACCTCGAGTCGGGAGTGATCGACTACCGCACGTGCATCAAGGTGATGGCGCAGGCGGGGTTCGACGGTGTCGTGTGCGTCGAGCACTACGGCGGCGACGGGTTGAGCATGAGCGCGGCCAACCGCGACTATCTGCATGATCGCGTGCTGCCGGCGGCACGCGGCATCGAAGGCACCAGCCGCGTGCGTCAGATGTCGTCGACGGCGGGGGCGGCATGACCCGCATCATCGCCGACCCCGAGACCTTCGTCCCCGACGCGCTGCGCGGGTTCGCGCTCGCCCATCAGGGCGAGGTGCGACTGGTGTACGGCGGAGTCGTGCGCGCTCAGCCCCTGCCCGCGGGTCGCACCGCCGTGCTCGTCGGCGGGGGGTCCGGTCACTATCCGGCCTTCGCCGGCTACGTCGGACAGGGAATGGCTGCGGGTGCGATCTGCGGCAACGTCTTCACGTCGCCCTCGACAGGCCAGGCGCTGCGCGTCGCCGAGGCCGCCGATGCGGGTGGGGGCGTCCTGTTCACCTTCGGTCAGTACGCCGGCGACGTCATCCACTTCGGCGAAGCGCAGCGTCGCCTGCGCGAACGCGGCGTCGACGCCCGCACCGTGCTCATCACCGACGACGTCGCCAGCGCCCCCGTCGGGGAGGAGGACCGGCGCCGTGGGATCGCCGGGATCGTGTGCGTCTTCCACATCGCCGGCGCCTCCGCGGAGCGCGGAGACGGAATCCATGACGTCGAGCGCCTCGCCCGACGTGCCAACGAGCGCACGCGCAGCCATGGCGTGGCCTTCGCGGGGTGCACGCTGCCGGGTGCGGAGCATCCGCTCTTCGACGTACCCGATGGCGCGATGTCGGTGGGTCTGGGGATCCACGGCGAGCCGGGAGTCCGCGATGTGCCGATCGAGGACGCATCCCGCCTCGCTCAGACTCTTCTGGCGCCGCTGCTGGAGGAGCGACCCGAGGGGGCCGACCGGGCCGTCGTGCTGCTCAACGGGCTGGGCACGGTCAAGTACGAGGAGCTGTTCGTGCTGTTCGGCCACGTCTGTGATCTGCTCGAGGAGAACGGAGTGACCGTCGTCGAGCCCGTGTGCGGCGAGCTGGTGACCAGCCTCGACATGGGCGGGGTGTCGCTGACGACCATGTGGCTCGATGACGAGCTCGAGGAGCTCTGGCGCTCCGCCGCGTCGGCGCCCGCCTTCCGCAAGGGCACCGTGACCCCGTCCGCAGCGGAGGCGGAGAAGCCGGCTGCCGGACGGCGGCCGCCGGCACGCCCGATCACCCTGTCGTCTCGTCCGCCGGCTTCGGAGGCGTCGCGGTCGGCTGCAGCTGTCGCGCGTGAGCTGCTCGCCGTCGCGCGGGAGGCGATCTCCGTCGAAGCGGAGCGGCTCGGCGACCTGGATGCGATCGCCGGCGACGGCGACCACGGAGTGGGGATGCTCCGGGGTCTGACCGCCGCATCCGACGCCGCCGGGCGCGCCGACGCTGAGGCCGGCGTGGACACCGTGCTCGAAGCCGCCGGAGATGCCTGGGCCGAGACGGCCGGCGGCACCTCCGGTGCCCTCTGGGGCGGCGCGCTCGTCTCGCTCGGCGCATCGCTGGCGGCAGCGCCGGATCTCGACGCCGAGCATGTCGGCGCCGCGATCCGCGCCGCCCGGGAGCGCATCGAATCGCTCGGCGGCGCTCAGCCCGGCGACAAGACCATGCTCGACGCGATCGCGCCTTTCGAGTCGGCGTTCGCACGCGCCGCCGGTGACGGCGGAGACGTCCGCCGTGCACTGTCCGCCGGCGCCGCGGCCGCGCGCCAGGCCGCGGATGCCACCGCCGACCTCTCGCCGCGTCGCGGCCGGGCTCGCCCCCTTGCAGAACGGAGCGTCGGTCACCCGGACCCGGGAGCGGTCTCGTTCACCGTCGTGGTGGACGCGGTCGAACGACGCATGAGACAGGAGTGATCCATGGGTTGGAGGATCGTGGTCGGCGCAGATGACGCCGGCAGAGAGTACAAGGACGCGCTGAAGGCGCTGCTGGAGGAGGACGCGCGTGTCGACGCGGTGACCGATGTCGGTGTCGGACCCGACGACACCACCCCCTATCCGAGCGTGGCCGTGCGCGCCGCCGAACTGGTCGCTGCACAGGACGCCGATCGTGCGCTGCTGGTGTGCGGCACCGGGCTCGGCGTGGCGATCGCCGCGAACAAGGTGCCGGGTGTTCGGGCGGTCACGGCCCACGACTCGTACTCCGTCGAGCGTTCGGTCCTCTCGAACAACGCGCAGGTTCTGACGCTGGGCGCGCGTGTGATCGGTCCGGAGCTGGCGAAGAAGCTCGTCACCGAGTGGCTCGGATACCGCTTCGACCCCGGCTCGGCGTCGGCACGGAAAGTGGAGCTCATCGACGATTACGAGAGCGGTGCACGATGATCTCCCGCGTGGCGGTGGTCGGATCCGGCTACATGGGGGGAGGCATTGCGCAGGTGATCGCGCTATCGGGTCGCGATGTCGTGATCGCCGACGTGAGCGCGGAGGTCACCGAGGCCAATCGGGAGCGTCTCCGCAAGGAGGCGCACGACTTCGAGGAACGCAGACTGTTCCCGCCCGGGGCCGCCGAGGCGGTGCGTGAGCGCATCACTGCGGCGGCGTCGATCGAAGAGGCGGTCGCCGAGGTCGACCTCGTCGAGGAGGCGGTGCCCGAGATCGTCGAGATCAAGCACGACACCCTCCGACGCATCGCCGCCGCTGCGAGACCGGAAACGCTGATCGGCAGCAACACGTCGACGATCAGCATCGCCGTGCTCGCCGAAGCCCTGCCCGACGCCCGTCGATTCCTGGGCATCCACTTCAGTAATCCGGCCACATTCATCCCGGGAGTGGAGGTCATCCCTCATGCGGGGACCGACCCCGACGCCGTCAGGCAGGTCGTGGAGCTGCTCGACGACTGCGGCAAGACCGGGGTGACGATCACCGACGTGACCGGCTTCGTGCTCAACCGGCTGCAGTACGCACTCTTCAGCGAAGCGGCCCGGCTCGTGGAGGAGGGCGTCGCGTCGGCGGAGTCGGTCGATCGCATCGCGCGTACGACCTTCGGGTTCCGGCTGCCGTTCTTCGGGCCTTTCGCCATCGCCGACATCGCGGGGCTCGACGTGTACGACTTCTGCTACCGGTCGCTCGGTGCCGAGTATCCGGAGCGCTTCGCGGCCCCCGACATTCTCACCGAGCGCGTCGCCGAAGGCGCCCTCGGGGTCAAGAGCGGACGCGGGTTCCTCGCGACCTCGCCCGAACGCACCGCGGAGCTGGTGGCGTACCGCGACCGGGCGTACGCCGCGATGACGGCCCTCCTCGCCGAGATCGGCCCCGCCCCGGTCGACTACTGACCGACGAGCCCTCCGGCGGATGCAGCATCCTCCGGAGGGCTCGTCGCGTCAGAGCGCCGTTCGGCTCGTCAGGAGGTGATGTTGAGCACCGCTTCCTGGGCTGCCGTCGTCAGCGCGGCTGCCTGCGCGGCGGTCAGCTTCCCCTCGGCCAGGAGCGACGCGACCTGGCCCGTGAAGTCGGACGAGAGCAATGCCACCGCTTCGGCGGTCTTCCCCTTGTCCAGCAGCTTGTCGGCCTGATCGATCTTCACGGTCAGCGCGTTCTTCACCCCGCCGTTGACGCCCAGGGCGGCGACAGCGTCCTCGAGTCCGGAGAGCTGCTCGGTCACGGTGACATCTCGGACCGAGATCGTGACGGTCTTGGTCGACGACAGGCTGTAGGACTCGTCGCCATCGCTCGCGGTGAACGTCACCGTGTAGTCGCCGGACTGGGTGTAGTCGGGCGTCCACGCGAACTGCTGCGTCGCGGGGTCGAAGGTCGCGCCCGCCGGCAGGCCCGACGCGCTGTACGTGATCGCGTCGCCGTCGGGATCCGTCGCCTCGACGCCGAACTCCAGAGTTCGGTTCTCGTCCACCGTCTGCGTCTCACCGCCGGTGGTGAACACCGGGGCTCCGTTGACGAAGGCTCCTCGCTGCCACAGGAAGTCCTTCGCGAAGATCGCGAAGAGCTGAGGCCAGGCGTTGAAGTCGTGTCCGCCCGCGATGAGCGAGTACTTGTAGTTGACCTTGCCGTCGAGCGCCGCGAGCTGCGAGGCCGTCGGGCACAGGTTGAGGTTGTCCCACACCCCGCATCCGATGTGCACATACGCCTGGTCGAGGTTCGGCGTGTTGACGTTCACGCCGGCACGGAAGCTCCAGATGCCGTAGTAGCCGAACCGCAGCGGGTTGTTGTTGATGATGGCGGTGGTGGTCGATGCCCCCATCGACAGGCCCGCGAACGCACGGTCCATCCGGTCGGTCGACACGTTGTAGTTGTTCTCGACGAAGGGGACGATGGTCGTCGTCAGGTTGCTGGACGCGTTGCCGCCCAGGTACTGCGAATTCGTCGTCACGACGACGGCGGGTTCGGTGAGGCCGTCCTGGAGCAGGTTGTCCATGATGATCGGGACGCTGCCGATGTTGAGCCAGTCGGACTGGTCCTGACCGCTGCCATGCTGGAGATAGATCGTCTTGTACGGCTTCTCACGGTCGGGGTCGTAGCCCGGGGGCAGGTAGACGCCGAGTGTGCGGGTAGCCGCGCCGATCTGGATCGGCACGTAGCTCCAGGTGCCCTTGGCCGTGTCGGGCCGAGGGTTCGCGATCACGCGCTCGGCGAGGGGCGCGTAGTTCTGCTTCTCCGCGTCGTACGGCACGTATACGGCATTGAAGGCCCGGCGCGCGTTGCCGGTGAGACCGTCCGGCGCGTAGATGGGCGGGTTCGCGGGGTCGACGATCCACGCCTGCGTGTTGTTGTTGACGTAGAACCAGTACTGGTTGACGACGGCGGCGAGCGGTACATCGTGCACCCAGTAGCCATCACCGACGTTCGTCATCTGGACGTCGTACGCGCCAGCCCCTCTCATCAGGCCCGGGCGGTACTCGGACGGCTGGTACACCCGCGTCGCGGAAGGGTTCTCCCAATCTTCAAGAGGATGTCGGCGACGAAGCGCACGCTCGTCGCGGTCGGGTTGTAGTACACGAAGTGTCCCGTGTAGCCCGTAGGCGAATTCGGGTCCTCGACGATCGTCGGACCGGGCGTGAGATCTACCTCATCGGCCTGGGCCACGGCGGGCACGGTGCCGACGGCGAGCACGAACGCGAGACCCACCGCTGCAGCCGACTTCCACAGTCGCCGCGGGGCGGCCCCGGTGATCTCGTCGCGTGCTTCGCGACGGGTGAACAGACCATTCATCACTTTTCCTCCTCGAACAGCCGTCGAGCGTTCAGGGCCGCTCGCCGAGGTCAGAGTCGAGCACGCTTCATCACGTTGTAAATAGCGAGTTTGCAACGTTGTGAACCGCGCGCGATGGTGGGTTCCGCCGATCCGCGGGAGTGCCCTATTCGCCCTCGATCGTCGGGAAGCCCGTCGACTCTCGCTTGACGATGCGGAACTCCGGTTTGACGGTCTCGGGCGGTCGCCGATCGGCGGTCTTCTCGCTGATGCGTTCGATCAGCCGGTCCACTGCGAGGACGGCGATCTCCTCCCGCCCCGGGTCGACGGTCGTCATCGACGGTACGGAGTAGTTGCTCTCATCGATGTTGTCGAAGCCGATGACCGCGACGTCGTCGGGCACGCGCAGGTTCTCCTCGCCGAGGGCGCGCAGCACGCCGAGTCCCAGTGTGTCGCTGAGCGCGAAGACGGCGTCGAACTCGACGCCGTCACGCACGAGGAGATGCGCGGCTTCGGCTCCGCCGGCTCTGTTCCACCGCGACATCTCTGTCGTGCGCACCAGCGCGGGATCCATCTCGATGCCCGCTTCTTCGAGGGCGCGCATATAGCCCTTCAGACGCAGGCTGGCCGAACTGGTCTCGTCGATGCCGTTCAGATCAGCGCCCACCAAGGCGATCCGTCGACGACCGATCTCGAGGAGATGCTGCACAGCGGCTTGGGCCGACGACATGTTGTGCATGGTGACGTGATCGGTCGGTCCGTCGAAGATGCGCTCTCCGAGCAGAACCAGGGGGCCGTCGATGGCGAGCGCCCCGGCGTCTTCCTGACCGAGACTGACCGGGCTGAACAGCAGCCCGTCGAGGAAGCGCGGGCGGCTCGTCGAGACGGCGAGGAGCTCCTTGTCGCGCTGACCGCCGGTCTGCTCGACGATGACGCCCAAGCCGCGCGCCTCGGCCGCGCGGATCACCGAGTCGGCCAGCTCGGCGAAATAGTTCTCGCGCAGCGAGGGGACGGCGAGTCCGATGACGCCGGTGCGACCGGATCGCAGCCCGCGCGCGGAGAGGTTGGGCCGGTAGTCGAGCTGCTCGATCGCCTCGATGACGCGGTCTCGCGTGCCCGGTCGGACGTGAGGATAGTCGTTGATGACGTTGGAGACGGTTTTTATCGAGACGCCCGCGACGCGGGCGACATCGTGCATCGTCGGTCCCATCAACCCTCCCGTCTCCCCGTCTGACGTTCTACGTACTCTACTGCGCTCCGGTCGCCGCGACCGGCGGCAGGCGGGTCGGTGAGGGAGCGATGCTCGAAGCATATGCAACGTTGGAGAGAGTTGCGGGGTCGGGGTCGGGTCTCGTCTCAGCTCCGCTGCGGACGGCGACCACCCGAACTTTCGCTCGGGATACGGGAAAGTTCCGATTGTCTCTTGACACCCGACCACACCGGTGCAAAAGTGTCTACAACGTTGCTCTACAACGTTGTAGACCAACCGGAGCATCCGGTCGCTTCCCGAGTGACCGCGACGTCCGGAGCGGTCGTGCACCGACGAAGAAGTCCAGCAAACCGAAAGGAACTCCAGTGAAGACGAAACCAGTCCTTGCTGCGATCACCACGCTCGCTGTCGCGGGTGCCCTGGCTGCCTGCTCCGGTGGAGACGGCGGTGGCGGTACCGACGGAGGCGGTGGCGGCGGAGACGCATCCAACTGCACCAACGAGATCAAGAACCCCGACGCCCCCGTCGTGACGCTCTGGGCGTGGTACCCCAACTCCGAGACCGTCGTCGACAACTTCAACGAGAACAACGACGACGTCCAGGTCTGCTGGACGAACGCCGGCGCCGGCGGCGAGGAGTACGACAAGCTCCAGACCGCGATCTCGGCCGGCAGCGGCGCTCCCGACGTCGTCATGGTCGAGGCCGACCGGATCGCCCCCTTCCAGGCGCAGGGAGGGCTCATCGACCTGACCGACCTCGGATACGAGGACGTCAAGGACAACTTCAGCGAGGGCGCGTGGAAGGACGTCTCGGTCGGCGACGCGGTGTACGGCGCGCCGATCGACGGTGGACCGATGGGCATGATCTACCGCACCGACATCTTCGACCAGTACGGCCTGACCCCGCCGACGACGTGGGATGAGCTGGAGGCGACCGCGCAGGAGCTGAAGGATGCCGGCGGTCCGGTCTTCGCGAGCTTCGCGGCGAACCAGCCCGCGACGCTGACGGCGTACTTCTACGGGAACGGCGCCCAGCCGTTCACCTACGACCCCTCGAACGAGGGCGAGATCGGGATCAACCTGAACAGCCCCGAGATCAAGGAGGTCCTGGACTACTGGGACGGCCTGGTCGACCAGGGTCTGGTGGGCACGGAGGACCAGTTCACGCCCGAGTACATCGCCGGCGTCATCAACGGCGACTACGCGACATATCTGTCGGCGGCTTGGGCCCCCGGATACCTCCAGGGTGCGGGCGTCGGTGAAGGCGCGGATGCCGGGGTGTGGGCCGTTGCGTCGATGCCGCAGTGGGATCCGAACAGCCCGATCGCCATCAACTGGGGTGGATCGGCGTTCGCCGTGACCAGTCAGGCGTCGAACCCCGAACTGGCCGCGAAGGTGGCGTTCGGCGTCTACGCCGACCAGGCATCGCTCGACGAAGGCTGGCAGAACCAGATCATCTTCCCGCTCAACAACACCGTGCTCGATTCGGAGGAGTTCCTCAACTACGAGGTGCCCTTCTTCGACGGACAGCAGGCCAACAAGGATGTCTACGTCCCCGCGGCCAACGCGTACGAGGGAATGACCTACACGCCGCTCGGTCAGTACTACTACTCCGCGCTCACCGATCAGATCGCCGCGATCATCGAAGGCTCGGCGACCGGCTCCGAGGCAGCCGACGCTCTCCAGGAGGACGTCGTCGCCTACGCGGAGGAGCAAGGGTTCACTGTCACCCAGTGAGATGAGTTCGGGGCCGGTCCGTGCTCGCACGGACCGGCCCCGGCCCACCCCCCAGCGACCCGGAGCACTCATGACCGATACCGCAGAACGTCCCCTCTCGACGAAGAGCCGACGATCCACCACGCGCCGCCAGAACCTCACAGGCTGGGCGTTCGTCGCCCCCTTCGGCATCATCTTCCTCGCGCTGCTCGTCCTCCCGATCGGGTACGCGCTCTATCTCAGCCTCTTCCAGAAATCGCTCATCGGCGGGACGAGGTTCGTCCTCTTCGGCAACTATGCGAAGGCGTTCAGCGACCCGTCGTTCCTCGACGGCGCCCTGTTCGTGATCCGCTTCTCGCTCGTGCTGATCCCCCTGCAGATGGCCGTCTCGCTCGCGATCGCGCTCATCCTCGACATCATCGTCACGCGATTCGCCCGCTTCTCGCGACTCATGATCTTCATGCCGTACGCGATCCCGACCGTCATCGGCGCGCTCATGTGGGGGTTCCTCTACAGCGACAACTTCGGCCCGCTCGCGGAGATTTTCGAAAGTTTTGGTCAGCAGGCGCCTGATTTCCTGAGCAGCAGCCTCATTTTTTACGGCTTGCTGAACATCGTCACGTGGCAATGGGCCGGCTATTACATGATCATCCTCTACGCGGCACTGCAGGGGATCGACCCGACCCTGTACGAGGCCGCCCGCATCGACGGTGCATCGCAGTGGCAGATCGTGTGGCGCATCAAGATCCCGCTGGTGACGCCGGCGCTCCTGCTGATCCTGGTGTTCGCCCTGATCGGCACGCTGCAGTTCTTCAACGAGCCGAAGATCCTTCAGCAGCTGGCCGCGGGAGCGATCCCCGACGACTTCACTCCGAACATGTACGCCTACCAGCAGGCGTTCTCGCTCGGCAACTACAACTACGGAGCCGCGATCTCCTTCGCACTAGGCGCGGTGGTGTTCATCTGCGTCTACATCTTCCTGTTCGCCACCCGCAAGCGAGGGAGCTTCTTCTCATGAGCGCCACACCCGTAGAGCTCACGGACACGCGCCGCAGGCCGCGCAAGGCCCTGGAGCGCCGTAGTAACGCACCGCGCACCCGAGGTCGGGTGCCGCTGAACATCGTGCTCGCGCTGCTGATGGTCTACTTCCTGATCCCGTTCTGGTGGCTCATCGTCAACAGTTCCAAGAGCTCCGCCGGACTCTTCGGCGGGACCAGCGCGCTGTGGTTCGCCGACGACATCAACTACATCCCCAACCTCATCGATCTGTTCACCTATGGCGGCGGGATCTACGCCCGATGGCTGGCCAACTCGGCGCTCTACGCGATCGCCGGCGGCGTCGGAGCGACGGTGCTCGCGGTGCTCGCGGGCTACGGCTTCGCGAAGTACTCGTTCGCGGGTCGGCGTCTCTCGTTCGCGATCCTGCTCGGCGCGGTCATGGTGCCGACGACGGCGCTCGTCATCCCGACGTTCGTCCTTTTCGCGCAGGTCGGGTGGACGAACACGATCTGGGCGGTGATCTTCCCCACGCTGCTCAACCCGTTCGGGGTGTACCTCATGAACGTGTACGCGCGCGACGCCGTGCCGGACGAGCTGCTGGACGCCGCTCGTGTCGACGGCGCGGGGGAGTTCCGCTCGTTCCTTGTCGTGGCACTGCCGCTGCTGCGCCCTGCCATCGTGACGGTGCTGCTGCTGTCGGTGGTCGCCTCGTGGAACAACTACTTCCTGCCACTGGTCATGCTGTCGGACAACCGGCTGTTCCCGGTGACGGTCGGGATCGGCCTCTGGCAATCGACCGCGTCGACCTATGGCGCCGCCGGCGGTCAGAGCCTGTGGAGCATCATCGTGCTCGGCTCGCTCGTGTCGGTCATCCCCCTGATCATCGCGTTCCTCGGCCTTCAGAAGTACTGGCGTGGCGGGCTGGCGATCGGAAGTCTCAAGTGACGTGATCGCCGAGCACCCCCGCCCCTGGTCCGTCGCTCCGGCGCCACTCGATCCCGAAAGAAAAGCATGATCCGCGCACATCTCACCGTCGACCCGCACTTCACCGTCGGCCCGATCAACCGACGCCTGTTCGGCTCGTTCGCCGAGCACCTCGGTCGCTGCATCTACGACGGCATCTACGAACCCTCGCATCCGACCGCCGACGAGGATGGATTCCGCTCGGATGTCATCGACCTCGTGCGAGAGCTGGGGGTCTCGACGATCCGGTACCCGGGTGGCAACTTCGTCTCGGGGTACCGCTGGGAGGACGGGGTCGGCCCGCGAGAGGATCGTCCTCGTCGATTGGACCTCGCATGGCACTCCACCGAGACGAACGAGATCGGGCTCGACGAGTTCGCGACGTGGTTGCAGAAGGTCGACTCCGAGCTCATGTACGCGGTGAACCTGGGGACGCGTGGCGTGCTCGACGCACTCGACGTCCTCGAATACGCGAACCTCGGCTCAGGCACGCATTGGGCCGACCAGCGCGTGGCGAACGGCCGCAGTCAGCCCTACGACATCCGGATGTGGTGCCTCGGCAACGAGATGGACGGGCCCTGGCAGCTCGGACACAGTAGCGCGGAGGCGTATGCGCAGCTGGCGGCGACGACGGCGGCGGCCATGCGGCAGGTGGATCCCGACCTGGAACTCGTGGTGTGCGGCAGCTCCAGCGCCGACATGCCCACCTTCGGCGAGTGGGAGCGCATCGTGCTCGAGAAGACGTACGACTGCGTCGACTTCATCTCGTGCCACGCCTACTACGAGCCGAAGGGCGACGACTACGGAAGCTTCCTCGCCTCCGCCGTGAACATGGACCGCTTCATCGATGCGGTCGTGGCCACTGCAGACTCGGTCAAGGCGGTCCTGCGCAGTGACAAGACGATCAACATCTCATTCGACGAGTGGAACGTCTGGTACCAGTCGCGCTACCACGAGGTCGACCGGATCACCGACGTGCACAGCTGGCCGGTGGCCCCTCGCCTGCTCGAGGACTCGTACTCGGTCCTCGATGCCGTCGTCTTCGGCAACCTGCTGATCTCTCTGATCCGTCACGCCGATCGCGTCACGGCGGCGAGCCTCGCGCAGCTCGTCAACGTGATCGCGCCGATCATGACCGAGCCGGGCGGCCCGGCATGGAAGCAGACGACGTTCTTCCCGTTCTCGCTGACCTCGCAGCTCGCGCGCGGCACGGCGCTGGAACTCCGACTCGACACGCCGACCTACTCCACGCAGGAGTACGGAGACGTCTCGCTCGTCGACGCTGTCGCGACCCACGACGAGGGCGGGACCACGATCTTCGCCGTCAACCGCAGTCTCAGCGAGGAGGTGACCCTCGAGATCGACACCCGTGCGCTCGGGGTCGTCGATCGCACCGAGGCCGTGTCGCTGTTCGACGACGACATCCACGCCGCCAACACACTCGACGATCCGAAGCGCGTCTGTCCGCGCGTGAACGATTCCGCGCAGATCGCCGCGGGAGCGGTCACGATCACGCTCCCGCCGGTCTCGTGGACCGCGCTGACGCTGTCTTGACGGGCGGCATCGGCGGGTGTTGTGAGCGGCCCGAGAGGGGAAGAGGATGACGCAATCGAACATGCTCCGGGTCGACGGTGCGCGCATCGTCGACGGAGAGACCCCTGTCACGCTGAAGGGCTTCGGGCTCGGCGGCTGGATGAACATGGAGAACTTCATCACGGGCTACGCCGGCGCCGAGTCGCAGCAGCGCCGCGCGCTGCGGCGGGTCCTCGGCGATGAGGGCTACGAGCGCTTCTTCGCCCGATTCCTCGCCGAGTTCTTCACCGATGAGGACGCGGCGTTCCTCCAGTCGCTCGGGCTGAATTCGCTGCGGATCCCCTTCAACTACCGCCACTTCGAGAGCGACGACGCGCCCTTCCACATCAGGGAGGAGGGGTTCGCGGTCCTCGACCGCGTGGTGGACTCCTGCGCCCGTCACGGCATCTACACGATCCTGGATCTGCATGCCCTTCCGGGCGCCCAGAACCAGCACTGGCACAGCGACAATCCCACCCAGTGGGCGCACTTCTGGGCTCAGCGCCAGTTCCAGGACCGGGTCGTCAATCTGTGGGAGCACCTCGCCGAGCACTATCGAGGGAATCCCTGGGTCGCCGGCTACAACCCCATCAACGAACCGGGCGACGCTCACGGGACGACGATCGGCCCGTTCTACCGGCGGCTCGAGGCCGCCATCCGCGCCGTCGATCCGGATCACATCCTGTTCCTCGACGGGAACCGCTACTCGACGCAGTTCGACCAGCTCGGCGACCCGCTGCCCAACACGGTCTACACCGCGCACGACTATGCGCTTCCCGGCTTCGTCGACGGCGGTCCGTATCCGGGGTTCTCGCGCGGTCAGTTCGTCGATCGGGATCGCGTCGAGCAGACGTTCCTTGAACGCACTGCCTACATGCGCGAGACGGGCACCCCCATCTGGGTGGGGGAGTTCGGCCCGGTCTACACCGGCGACAGCGCGAAGGACGAGCAGCGGTACCGACTGCTCGAGGACCAGCTCGAGATCTTCGACAGGTACGACGCGAGCTGGGCGCTGTGGACCTACAAGGACATCGGGCTGCAGGGTGTCGTCACGGTCGACCCCGGGTCCGACTACATACGCCGCATCGCTCCGGTCGTGGAGAAGAAGGATCGGCTGGGTGTGGACTCATGGGGGTCGACGGATGCCGGGGTGCGCAAGATCCTCGAGCCGATCGAGCGACTGTTCGAGAAGGAGTTCCCCTCGTTCCAGCCCTACCCCTGGGGTGCGCGTCGCTGGATCCACGGGCACGTCCGTCACGTCATGCTCGCCGAGGCGATGGTGGACGAGTTCGCCGCGGCATTCACCGGCGTGGAACCCGACGAGGCCGAAGCGCTCGCCGACGCCTTCTCGTTCCGCAACTGCCGCCTGCGGGAGGGCCTGGCGACCATTCTGCGTCGTGCCGCGCGCTGAGCTCCGGTGGTGAGATGGGCCAGACCAGACGGGTGACCCTCAAGGAGATCGCCGCGCAGACGGGGGTCTCGATGACGACGATCTCGAAGGTGCTCAACGGCGCCGCCGATGTGTCGACGACCACACGTGCGCTCGTCGAAGAGCAGCTCCGCCAGAGCGGATACCGGCGCCGGAGGAGCCGGCAGAGACGCGAGTACATCGAGATCGTGCTCCACGAGCTGGAGGGCGACTGGGCGCTCGCGATCATCGAAGGCGTCCGCGAGAGCGCGGCCGAAGTGGGCCTGGCCATCTCGCTGTCGGTCAGCGGAGACCGGCACGCCCCTGGACCGGAGTGGCTGGACGCCGTGGTCCGTCGTGGCCCGACGGGGATCATCCTCCTCCTCGCCGACGTGCCGCGCGAAGGGCGCGAACGGCTGAAGGCCCGCGGCATCCCTTTCGTGATCATCGATCCGGCCGGCGACCCGGCACCGGGCATCCCGTCCGTCGGCTCGGCGAACTGGTCCGGCGGGCTCGCTGCGACGCGCCATCTTCTCGGGCTCGGCCATCGCCGCATCGCGGCGATCACCGGCCCCGAGCACGTCATGTGCTCGCTGGCGCGCCTCGACGGGTACCGGGCGGCGATGACCTCGGCGGGAGTCGCCGTGGATCCGGGCTGGATCCGCCACGGGGACTTCCGCCGCGAAGGCGGGGAGCAGCACGCGCTCGACCTGCTGCGCTCGGCGAGCCGGCCGACGGCCATCTTCGCGGGGAACGATCTGCAGGCCCTCGGTGTGCTGCACGCGGCGGCCGCGCTCGGGCTGTCCGTTCCTCGCGATCTCTCGGTCGTGGGATTCGACGACCTCGCGATCGCGGATCTGACCAGTCCCCGGCTGACGACGATCCATCAGCCGCTGCGCGAGATGGCGGAACAGGCGACGGGGCTCGTCCTGCGGCTGCTCGAGGAGGTCCCGCCGGAGGTCACGCGCGTCGAGCTGACGACCTCGCTGGTGGTCCGCGACTCCACCGCAGCGCCGCGCGCCTGAGATACGCCTCTCGCCCGCATCTGCGGGCGGCTGCACAGAAGGATCGCCGGCGGGGCGAGGACCCGCCGGCGATCCTTCCGATCAGCGGATGATTACTCCAGCCAGAAGGTCAGGTTGCCTCGGATGTCGTCGGCGAGGTCGTTGAGCCCCACCGCCTGCTCCTCGGTCACCTTGCCGTTGGCGACGAAGGCGGCCACCTGGTCGGTGTATCCGTCGAGCACCTCGAGCGCCTCGACGCTGTTGCCCTTCGCGATGAGCTTGAGCGTCTGGTCGAGCTTGACGGTGAGGGCGTTCTTGTTGCCCTTGTTCAGGCTCGTCGCCGCGACGTTGTCCTTCAGCTGCCCGATCTCGTCCTGGATGAACGCCTCGGGGTGCCAGAGGTAGTCACGCGCCCAGATGGAGAACAACTGGTTCCAGGCGTTGAAGTCGTGCGCACCCGCGACCACCGTGTTCTCGACGAACGCGACGTTGTCGAGGTTGTTCACGGTGTTCGCGTTGGGCAGACCGAAGTCCCACGCCCCGCCGCCGTAGTGGATGTACGGCTTGTCGATGTCCACCGTGCTCGCCGGCACCGAGATGCCACCGCTCCAGGGACCGTAGTACCCGAACCGCAGGGTGTCGAATCGCATGATGTTCTGCGTGGCGAACGAACCCGCCGACAGGCCCGCGAACGCCCGGTCGATCGCCTCGGTCGAGACGTTGTAGTTCGCCTCGACGAAGGGGATCACGATGTTGCGCAGGTTGGGATACCCCTGGTTCGACGCGCCGAGGTAGTTCGTGTTCGTCGTGATGACGACCGCGGGCTCGGTGGTGCCGTCGTCGAGCAGATTGTCCATGATGACCGGGACGTTGCCCATGTTCATCCAGTCGGACTGGTCCTGACCGCCGCCGTGCTGCATGTAGATCGTCTTGTACGGCTCGGCGCGGTTCGGGTCGTAATCCGGCGGGAGGTAGACGCCCATGGTGCGCGTGACGCCGTTCAGCGGAGGCAGATCCGGGATCTCGACGTAGCTCCACGATCCCTTCGCCGAGTCTTCGCGGGGGAGCTCGATCTGCCGGGCGGCGAGGGGCTCGAAGTCCTGCTTCTCTGCGTCGTACGGCACGAACACCTTGTTGAACGCGCGACGCGAGGGGAACGAGATTCCGTCCGGCGCGAAGATCGGCGAGTTCGCCGGGTCGGCGAGCCAGGCGTTCGTGTTGTTGTTCACGTAGAACCAGTACTGGTTGGCCCCGGCCGCGAGCGGCACCTCGGTAACCCAGTAACCGTCCTCGACCTCGGTCATCTCCACGTCGTACCCGCCGCCGCCGCGCATGAGGCCCGGCTCGTACGCCGAAGGCTGGTAGACCGTCGGGTCGGTCCGGTCCGCCCAGTTGCGCAGCAGGATGTCGGCCACGAACCGCACACTGGTCGCGTCCGGGTTGTAGTAGACGAAGCGGCCCGTGTAGCCCGTGGGCGATTCGGGGTCGGCGTAGACGGTCGGTCCCGGCGTCAGGTGGTCATCGGCCTGGGCGGGCATCGCCGTGAGGCCGAGCGCCAGGGCCGTCGACAGCGCGAGGACTCCGATCGTCTTCACTCCCGTCGACCGGCGGCTGTCCCGGGCCCGAACGTCGTGCCCTTGTTGACTGCGTTGCATCACCAATCCTCCTCGAATGGTCTGAGGACGCGAGGGGGCGTCCGTCGGCGCCAGGCTAGCCCCGAAGTTACTACGTTGTAAAGAGGTGATCTACAACGTTGCACTGACTGATGTCCGGACGGGCACCCGGACGAACGCGACCCCCTGGGGCGCGAGTTCGATGACGTCGACGGCATCGCCGCTCTCGGCGTTCGTGCCGGCGACGGCGACGGCGGCCGGGTCGTCGCCGTGGTTGATGAGCGTGACGAGCTCGCCGCCGAGCCGGACGAGCGCCCCGCGCCAGCCGTGCTCGGGGGTCCACAGGCCGGCCAGCGCGAGCAGTGCGCACGCGACGGCGAACGTCTGCGTTCTTCCGCGTGTGACGTTCATTGTCCGTATCTTGCGGTGTGCGCTGCTCCTGGTGCTCTGGAAAGCGCTTGCCCACAACGGTACCCCGAGGAAAAACGTTTCGCAAGCCAAAACTTGAACGATTCATCACAGTCCGGTCACGACCGGGCCGATAGGCGGCACGACAGCCGTCGTCAGGAATCGACTCCGGCCTGCGTCGCGTGCAGTCGGGCGTAGCGCCCCGATCGGCCGAGAAGGTCGTCGTGCGCTCCGATCTCGACGATCCGGCCGTGATCGAGCACGACGATGCGGTCGGCCCCGCGGATCGTCGAGAGCCGGTGGGCGACCACGAGGGTCGTGCGCCCGCGCATCAGCCGGTCGAGCGCCTCCTTCACGAGGGCCTCGGACTCGGGGTCGAGCGCCGATGTCGCTTCGTCGAGCAGCAGGATGCGCGGGTCGCGCACGAGCGCGCGCGCGATCGCGAGCCGCTGCCGTTGGCCTCCCGACAGTCGGGCTCCGCGCTGACCGACCACGGTGTGCCACCCTTCGGGCAGGGCGTCGACGAACTCTGCCGCATTCGCGTCGGCCAGCGCCGCCCGCAGCCGATCCTCGTCGACGTCGTCGAGCCCGTACGCGATGTTCTCGCGGATGCTGCCCTCGAACAGCACCGACTCCTGCGGCACGACCGACACCGAGCGGCGCACCGTCCGCAGGTCGAGCTCCTGCATGTCGGCACCGTCGAGCAGGATGCGCCCCGACGTGGGGCGCACGAAGCCGAGCACGAGGTTGAGCATCGTCGACTTGCCCGAGCCCGACGAGCCGACGAAGGCGACCGTCTCGCCGGGCGGGATCAGCAGTGAGATGTCGTGCAGCGCGTCGCGGTCCGCGCCCTCGTAGCGGTGCGAGACGTGGTCGAGCTCGAGGCGTCCCCCCACGCTCTCGACGGCGCGCTTGCCCTCGTTCAGCTCGAGGTCGGGCTCCTGCAGCACCTCTGAGATCGAGCGCATCGACTCGAGTCCGCGTGCGCCGACGGGGATGAGCATGAGCAACTGCGTGAGGCCACCGGTCAGCAGCGTGAAGTACGCCGAGAGCAGCACGACCTGCCCCGGGGTGATCGGCAGCACACCCGTGAGTGAGAACACGGCTGCCAGTACGAGGCATCCGAGGCCCAGTATCTGCATCGCCACCCATGAGATCGATGCGACATGGCCGTTGAGCATGTCGAGGTGGAGTCCGGCGCGCCGCACGCCGTCGGCGCCCGTTGCGACGCGGGTGACGGCCGTCTGCTCGAGCCCGTGCGCGCGTGTGACGGGAATGAGGGATGCCATCTCGCCGACCCGCGCGGACAGGGTCTCGACCTCGCGGCGAAACGTTTCATTGCGTTGGCGCGATCTATTGCGAAGTCCGAAGCGGATGCCGATCGCGATCGGCACGGCCAGCGCGTACACGGGCAGGAACTGCGGCACCTCGATCGCCGTCATCGTGACCGCGCCGACCATCACCATCGTCGCGGACAGCAGTGGATGGGTGACCTGCTGGAGCATCAACTCGATGTTCTCGACATCGCGCACGAGCTTGGTCTGCACGATCGACGAGCTCACGCGCGTGTGGTACCCGATCGACAGGCTCTGCAGGCGCGCGGCCAGGGCGTTGCGCAGATTCGCGCCGGTGTCGCGCACCACCGTCATGAAGTTGCGCGTGTACACGATGTGCATGGGGTAGTTCTGCAGCAGGAGCGCCAACGCGATGGCGAACCAGATCAGCACCGACTCGACGCTGCCCCCGGTGGCGACGATGTCGATGATCTGTGCGGTCACCACGGGCAGGAACCACAGCGGGATCTCCTTCACCGCGAAGGCGAGGAACGCCACGATCAGGCGGCCGGGACGCCGCAGGAGCAGGTGAAGGACCGACCGTGCAGGCCGTGCCGGGTTCACCACTCGGATGGCGCCGGTGAGCGCTTTCTGGGCCATGCCGACCATGCTAGCGGCGGCCTGTGCGGCGCGCTCCGCTCACGCCGCGGCCGGCGCCTTCCGGCCGCGCCGCGAGCGGCGGAGACGGATCCCGCATGCCGGGAGGTCGGCATCCGCACCCTTGGTCCGTCTCCGCCGCGGTCGGTCACCCCAGCGCGATCGCGATCTCGTTGGGAGTGTGGTGCAGCTCGACCGATGCCACGACCTCGCCGGTCGTGAGGTCGACCGCGTGCACGCTGTCGGTGGCGGGCTCGGTCACGTACGCGATGTCGCCGTCGACCTTGATGGCGGGGTGGGGGTTCTGCCATTCGCTCGGACCCTCCCACGCGCCGATGACCGGGTAGGCATCGGTCAGCGCGCCCGTCTTCGGGTCGAGCACGTGGATCTGCCCGTCGGTGGAGAGGACGTAGGCCAGCTCACCGGGGCCGCGTGCGATGCCCCGCCAGGTGTACTGCACACCGTTCGGCAGGTCGACGACCTCGAACGTCTCGGCCTCGGTGTCGATGAGGGCCACCGAGCTGAGCAGGTAGCCATCGGCATCAGGGTCGCTCTTGTAGTCGCCGACGATGAGCGGGCTGGTCTCCGAGACGTAGGCGTTCCCCATGCGGCCGTACTCGTCGGGGGCGTCGAGCTTCACGAACTCCCCGTCGTGGTACAGCAGGGCGCCGTTCTCGCAGCCGAAGACGACGGCCTCGTCGGCCGCGGTCCCCTCGCCGTGGAGGCCGGGGCAGTCCGAGCTGGACGCGTGCTCGTCGTAGTGATCGTTGTGGGGGTGGAGGGCGACGGCGCCACTGCGATCGGGGATCGTGGTCAGGAGGGTGCCGTCGTCGAGCACGACCGAGACGCCATGGTGCGGCTCATCGGCCGTATGGGCGGCGGTGCGAGGCAAAGACGCGTAGCCATCGGCGAACGCGTCGGTGTCGACGATCGTCGACACCCCTGTGCCGTCGTCGAACAGCACGGTCGTGCCGTGGTGGGCCACGACGTGGCCGGCGGCATCCGCCTCGAAGACCAGGTCGGTGAGCGCCGGCTCGGCCGTGTCGAGCAGGTGGAACCCCTCGGACGTGGTCACCACGACCGTGCGGCCGTCACCCCACGGGTTCAGCCGGATGAACTCTTCGGAGTCGATCTCGGCCAGCTCTTCGAGTGTCGCCGCCTCGAGCACGACGATGCCGCCCTCGTAGGCGACGGCGACGCGACCGCCCTCAGGGGCGACGGAGGCGGCGTCGTCGGTCGGCGCCGAGGCGGGGTCACCACCCGGGGTCGCGCAGGCGGTGGCCGTCAGCGCAACCGCGATCGTCGCCGCCGCCGTGGTCAGGCGCAGGTGTCGTCTCATCGTTTCCTCTCGCTGGGCACCCCGCGGGTGCCTTCCTTGGTGTCGGGTGCGACCCGGGCGATGCAACGGCATGCGCCCGCGGGCCACGATGGTGAGCCTACACGAGAGTGAGAATCATTCTCACTAAGGAAGAAGTGAACACGCTCGGGCGGCGCGACTCGCCGCTACGGCATGGCCTCGAACAACTCGCGAGCCCGCAGAGTCCGCACGCGCGTCACCGGGTTGGTCGCGAGCACGATCTTGCCGCGGGCATGCAGCTTGTGCAGGTCTTCGTATGCCTCGACGACGTCTTCGATCGAGTACAGCCCCGATACGAGCAGCCGGAACGCACCGCCGGCCGCGAGGTCGGCCGCCTGCTGCAGCATCCGCGTCGCATGCGCGATCGAGTCGGGGTCGTCGCGCAGAAGCGCGAGTTCGACGGCACGGCGGTCCTCGCTCGAACGGTAACGCTCCACAGGCACGCCGAGCTCCTCCGCGACCTCGTGGCCATCCCTGCCGAAGTTGTCGATGAACGCGGTGACCGGTCCGTGGGCGACGCGCGCGATGCGCTCGACGATGCCCTCGCCGTATCGCACCGGAATGATGCCGAGCTGACGCAGGTAGTCGAAGTTGCGCTCGCCGCACGTGCCGATCACGCGTGCCCCTCGGTGACGCGCGACCTGCGCCTCGATGCTGCCGACGCCGCCCGCCGCGGCTGAGATCACGACCGTGTCGCCCGGGCCGACCCGCAGGTCGTCGAGGGTGTCGAGCGCAGTGGCGGCCGCCAGGAACAGTCCGCCCGCGACCTCCCACTCGATCCCGCGATGCTTGCGCACGAGGTGCGTCGTCGGCACGACGAGGTGCGAGGCATGCGCGCCCGTGCGCACGTGGCCGATGACGTCGTCGCCGACCGAGAACCCGGTGACGCCGGTGCCGACCCGGCGGACGATGCCGGCGAAGTCGCTGCCCGACGCACGCGGCCACGGGTCGTCGTGCCAGGTGTCCTCCTTGCCGTTGCGCAGGAAGACCTCCATGTGGTTGATGCCGGAGGTGACGATCTCGACGAGCACCTCGTCGTGGCCCGGACTGGGCAGCGGCGTGTGATGGCGGTGCAGCACGTCGGCATCGCCGTAGCGGGTGTAGCGGTACGAGTAGACATCGTCGGTTGCTCGCATGATCGTCCCTTCTGGGTATCCTTCGGTGTGCACCGAGGAGCGAAGGGGTATTCCGTGGCGGAGTCCGGTTTGGATGCACCCGCGCCCGATCCGACTGCGGATGCCGCGTACGCGCCCCGCCGCGACGCCGTGTCGTGGGTCGCGTTCGGCGTCGCCGTCGTCGCGATCGCGGTCGTCGCCTGGGCGTGCGTCACCGAATGGGGCGGCATCGTGCACGGGCATCCGGCGTACGCGATCCTGCTCGCGGTGACCCTGGCCGGCGCTGCCACGACCATCATGCTCACTCTGCGTCGGCGCGTGCGACGACCGGGCTGGCGTCGGGCGCTGCGCATCGTCGGCATCGTGCTGGCGCTCGGCTGGATCGCGCTGATGGCGTGGCTGCGCCCGTACTCCGCCGAGGAGCCCGCCGTGTCCGCGATGGCGGGCGACGCGACCGTGACGGTGACCGACTCGGCGACCCGCATCGTGATGACCCCGGCAGAGCCGGTCGACGGCCCGGCTCTGCTCTTCCAGCCCGGCGCCCTCGTCGATCCGCGAGCGTACGCCGCGGTCCTGCGGCCGATCGCCGAGGCCGGCCACACCGTCGTGATCGCGAAGCAGCCGCTGGGCATCGCTTTCCTCGCCCTCGGCGCGCTCGACGATGCGCGTGAGGCGGTGCCCGACGCGGATGCCTGGATCATCGGCGGGCACTCGCTGGGGGGTACCTTCGCGGCCATCCAGGCCGACGACGCCGATGCGGACGCCTCGTCTCCGGCGGTCGGCCTGCTGCTGTACGCGTCGTACCCCGCCGGCGACATCAGCGGATCGCTCTCGGCGGCGGCGATGTCCGTCTCGGGGAGCCAGGACGGGCTCTCCACACCCGCGAAGATCGACGCGTCGCGGGACGACCTGCCGCCGGACACCGTCTTCGTCGTGATCGACGGAGCCTCTCACGCGCAGTTCGGCGACTACGGACCGCAGGCCGGCGACGGGACCCCGACCATCTCACACGACGACGCGCGCGCCCAGATCTCAGCGGCGACGCTCGCTTTCTTCGCTGCCCAGCCGCGCTGATTCGAAGTTTTCTCGCTTCGGCTGCATCCAAGCGCCCCTCGACCGCGGAAAGACCCTCCTGAAGGCACCACTCCCGGTGCACGACCCAGCGGCGGCTCTGCCGTCGGACACAGGAGGACACTCATGCGCAAGACAACGGCAGCCGGCATCGCCGCAGGCGTCGTCGCGGCCCTCGGGATCGCGATGCCCGCGAGCGCCGACGCCACCGCCGACGAGGCCACCCTCTCGGTGCTGCACGGCATCCCAGACACGCCCGTCGACGTCTACGTCAACGGCGATCTCACCCTCGACGACTTCGCCCCGGGCGATCTCGCCGGGCCTCTCTCGCTTCCGGCCGGCGACTACGAGGTGGCCATCACCGCTCCGGACGCCGCGGACGCGAGCTCTCCGATCCTCGGCCCGGCGTCGCTCACGCTCGATGCCGGTGTGAACTACACCGCCGTCGCGCACCTCAGCGAGTCGGGCGAGCCGACACTCACGCCGTTCGTCAACGACACGTCCGCGACCGCCGCGGGCGAGGGTCGCCTGACTGTGCGCCACGTCGCCGCAGCACCCGCGGTCGACATCCTCGCCGGCGACACCGCGGTGATCACCGACCTCGCCAACCCGGACGAGGCCAGCCTCGACCTCGCTGCGGGAACCGTTCCGGCCGCCGTCGCTCTGGCCGGCACCACCGAGCCGGTGCTCGGCCCGGCCGACGTGACGGTCGCCGAAGGCGAGCTGACCATCGTGTACGCGTGGGGCAGCGCCGAGGATGAGAACCTGGCTCTTGCCGTGCAGACCGTGACGGGGCTCCACTCCAGCCCCGACGGCGTGCCGTCGGGCACGGCGGGCTACCTCGCCCAGCAGGACGCCGCTGGAACGACGCTGCTGTGGGCCGCCGGAGGCGGGCTCGTCCTCGCCGGCGCCGTGACCGCGCTGCTCGTCGCCCGTCGTCGCGAGGCCGCTGACCGGGCATGATCCGCAACCGCGCACGCCGGTACGACCGGAACCGTCGCCGCCTCACGGCGGTGGCGGTTCCGGCCGCGCTCATCACGGTGCTGACCGCATGCGGCTCCGCCGCAACCGTTGCGGCGCCGTCACCCACTGCGACGGTTCCGGCACCGGCGCCGACAGCAGTGGTCGACGTCGCGGTGACCTCGAGCGCGCTGCAGCCGGCGCGTGAGGCGATCGCGCCGGTGCGTCTGCGCGTCGACGTCATCGACGTCGACATGCCCGTGGTGCCGGTGGGTGTCGATCCGTCGCGACAGATGGCTCTGCCCGCCGACCCCGCCACCGCGGGGTGGTATCGCTACGGGGCCGACGCGCGCGCCGCGGAGGGCAACACCGTCCTGGCCGCGCACGTCGATCAGCCGGAGTATCCGGTCGGGCCGCTGGCACGGTTGCGCGAGCTGTCGCCGGGCGCGAGCGTCGTCGTCGTGGACGATCGCGGGACGCCGCGCCAGTACGTCGTCGAGTCGGTCGTGTTCCACGAGAAGGCGCAGCTGCCGGTCGATGACATCTTCGCCCGCGCAGGCGACCACGCCGTCGTGCTCATCACGTGCGGCGGGCCGTACGACTGGTCGGTCGGGCGGTACCGTGACAACGTGGTCGTCGTCGCCCGCCCGGCGTGACCACCGATCAAGGAGATGCCCCGATGGATGACGACGGCGCAGAGGCAGCACTCGCCAGTCGGTTCCGCCTCGGTGATGAGCGGGCGCTCGAAGAGCTCTACCGTCGCTGGTCGCCGGTGGTGTTCACCCTCGCTCTGCGGTCGCTGGGCGACCGCGGCGATGCGGAGGACGTCACCCAGCGGGCGTTCGTGTCGGCCTGGACCTCGCGGGAGTCGTTCGACCCGGCGAAGGCGAAGCTGTCGACCTGGCTCATCGTGATCGCCCGGCGGCGCATCGCGGACGCGCACGAGGCCCGAGCGCGCGTGCGTGCCGTGCAGGAGGAGGTGCTGCGCACCACCACGGCGGAAGACCTGGTGCGCGAGCCCCCCGATCTGGCCGACACGATCCTCGTCGCCGACGAGATCGACCGGCTCGAACCCGATGCGCAGCGGGTCGTGCGCCTGGCCTTCTACGATGACCTGACCCACGCCGAGATCTCTCGCAGGCTCGACATGCCGCTGGGCACCGTCAAGAGCCACCTGCGACGAAGTCTCACCCGGATGCGCGACAGATTGGAGGTCACCCGTGTCGCACCTTGATCCCGAACAGCTGACACTGCTCGCCCTCGGCGAGTCGGTGGCATCCCTCGCCGACTGCGCGCACCTGCGCGCCTGCGAGCAGTGCGCCGCCGAACTCGACGGACTGCAGTCCACCGTGCAGGTCGCCCGAACCGTCGCCGCCGAGGACGATGCCCTCGAGGCGCCGCCCGAGCGCGTGTGGCATGCCATCCACGAGGAACTGGGGCTGCGCACCGTCTCGACCGCGACGATCGACGAGCCGGATGCCGCCGGCCCGACGACCCCGGAATCGGCGACCGCCGCGCCGCCCGTGGAAGCACCGCCCTCCCCCCCGCAGGCCGCCCCCACCGCGGAGCCGCCCGGCGAACCGCCGGCGGCGGGCCGAGGGTTCCGGACGCTGTGGGCGCTCGCGGCCGTCTTCGTGCTGGTGGCCGGTGTCGGCGTGGCGGGTTGGGTCGTGCAATCGTTCAACGCGCCGACTCAGATCGCGGCCGCGCAGCTCGCGCCGTTCCCCGCGCATCCGGATGCCACGGGCACCGCCGGCGTCGAGGAGGCACGAGACGGCACGCGCACGCTCGTGGTCACGGTCGGCAGCGACACCGCACCCGACACCTACCGAGAGGTGTGGCTCATCCGCAACGACGCCGGCGCCCTCATCAGCCTGGGCGTGCTCAACGGCGACACGGGGTCGTTCGTGATCCCCGAAGGCGTCGACCTCGCCGAGTACAACCTGGTCGATGTGTCGGTCGAGCCGATCGACGGCGACCCGGCGCACTCCGGCGACTCGATCGTGCGGGGCGAGCTCAGCCCGGCGTGACCGAGGGACGGCGATTCGACCGATCGACCCGGCGGGGGTTCACGCCCCGCCCAGGGCCTCCGTCACGACCGCGCGGGCCTCGGCCTGCACTTCGGCGAGGTGCTCGGGTCCGCGCAGCGATTCGGCGTACAGCTTGTACACGTCTTCGGTGCCCGATGGCCGCGCGGCGAACCAGGCGTGCTCGGTCTGCACCTTCAGGCCGCCGATCGCGGCGCCGTTGCCCGGAGAGTGCGACAGCTTTCCGGTGATCGGCTCGCCGGCGAGTTCGGTCGCGGTGACGGCCTCGGGGGACAGCTTCGCGAGCGCCGCCTTCTGCGCGGGCGTCGCCGGCGCGTCCACACGCTGGTAGGCGGACGCGCCGAACTCGGCTTCGAGTTCGGCGTAGCGCTGCGACGGGGTCTTGCCCGTCACCGCGAGGATCTCGGCCGCCAGCAGGCACAGGAGGATGCCGTCCTTGTCGGTCGTCCACACCGAGCCGTCGGTGCGAAGGAACGACGCGCCCGCCGACTCCTCGCCGCCGAACGCCACCGAGCCGTCGAGAAGGCCGGGCACGAACCACTTGAACCCGACCGGCACCTCCAGCAGCGTGCGGCCGAGCGACTCGGCGACCCGGTCGATGATCATCGACGACACCAGCGTCTTGCCGATCGCCGCGTCGCCCGGCCATCCGTCGCGGTGCGCGTACAGGTAGTCGATCGCGACTGCGAGGAAGTGGTTGGGGTTCATGAGCCCGGCGTCGGGCGTGACGATGCCGTGCCGGTCGGCATCCGCATCGTTGCCGGTGAGGATGTCGTAGTCATGACGTCGGGCGACGAGGGCGGCCATCGCCGACGGCGACGACGGATCCATGCGGATCTTCTCGTCCCAATCGAGGGTCATGAACCGCCAGGTCGGGTCGACCTCGGGATTGACGACGGTCAGCTCGAGTCCGTAGAGCTCGCCGATGAGGGTCCAGTAGTCGACGGATGCCCCGCCGAGCGGGTCGGCGCCGATCCGCACGCCCGCGCGCTTGATCGCCTCGACGTCGATGATGTTCGCGAGATCGCGCACGTACACGTCGCGGAAGTCATAGGTGCCGAGGGCGTCGAGGTCGATGTCGGCGTGGCGCGTACGCGAGACGCCCTCGAGGCCGGCTGCGATCAGCTCGTTGGCGCGGTCCGCGATCCACGCCGTGGCGTCGGTGTCGGCCGGACCGCCGTGAGGAGGGTTGTACTTGAAGCCGCCGTCGCGGGGCGGGTTGTGGCTCGGGGTGACGACGATCCCGTCGGCCCTGCCCGGGTCCGCGGCATCCCGGCCCCGGTTGTGGGTGAGGATCGCGTGCGACAGCGCGGGGGTCGGCACCCACGAGTCGCGGGAGTCCAGCCGCACGTCGACGCCGTTCGCGACGAGCACCTCGACCGCGCTGCGCTCGGCCGGCAGCGACAGACCGTGCGTGTCGCGGCCGAGGAACAGCGGGCCCTCGATGCCCTGCGCGCGCCGGTAGTCGACGATCGCCTGGGTGGTCGCGAGGATGTGATCCTCGTTGAACGACGACGACAGCGACGACCCGCGGTGGCCGCTGGTCCCGAACGCGACGCGCTGTTCGGCGACCTGCGGGTCGGGCTTCCTGTCGTAGTAGGCGTTGATCAGCTCATCGATGTCGATGAGGTCGGAGGCTTCGGCGGGCTGTCCTGCACGACTCATGAGAACAGTCTGCCTGTCTCGGGCCCGGAGTGCACCGGGTTGACACGCCCGGTCATCTGGATGCGGCCCCCGCGGAGCCGAGCGTCATCCGCAATAGGCTGTCACGCGTGACTTCCGAGGCCGCCGCCGTCGAGGCATCCGAACCCGTCCGCCGCAGGTACAGCTTCCTGGGCCCGGCAGGCACGTTCACCGAGGCCGCACTCGCGCAGGTGCCCGAGGCGCGCGGGCAGGTGTGGCATCCGGTGCACAATGTCGGCGAGGCCCTCGACGACGTCGTCTCGGGCCGCTCGCACGCGGCGATGATCGCGATCGAGAACTCGGTCGACGGCGGAGTCTCGACCGCGCAGGACGCACTCGCCACGATCCCCGGGCTGCGGATCGTGGGGGAGTACCTCGTGCCGGTCGACTTCGTGCTCGTGGGCCGCCCCGGCACCACCCTCGACGATGTGGCCCTTGTGGCGGCGCACCCCGTCGCCTACGCCCAGTGCCTGCAGTGGCTCACCCGCACACTCCCGTCCCACGCGCACATCCCGGCCGCCAGCAACGTGGCATCCGCGACGGGCCTCGTCGAGGGGACGAGCGATGCGGATGCCGCGATCGCGCCACCCGGCATCCTCGAGCATCACGACCTCGAGCTGCTGGCGACCTCGATCGGCGACAACGCGAACGCGGTGACCCGGTTCGTGCTCGTCTCGCGGCCGGTGGCTCCGCCGCCGCCGACCGGTGCCGACAAGACCTCGCTCATCGTCGAACTGCCCGACGACCACCCTGGCGGACTGCTCGAGATGCTCGAGCAGTTCGCCACGCGCGGCATCAACCTTTCGCTGCTGGCGTCGCGCCCCATCGGCGACGAGCTCGGGCGATACCGCTTCGTCATCGACGCGGATGGTCACATCCACGACGAGCGCATGGCCGACGCGCTGCTGGGGCTTCGCCGGTTCAGTCCGCAGGTCGTGTTCCTGGGGTCGTATCCTCGGGCCGACCGCGCGGTCGTCCACTATCCCGATCGGTACTCCGACGACGTGTTCGTCGAGGCGCGCGACTGGCTGCGGGGCCTCATCAGCGGCGAGCCCGACCCGCAGTAGCCGCCGTGCGGCGTGCCGAACTCCTGAAGAACGGTCGGCTCGGCGGGGGTTGAGGCCGTTTCGGCGGGGTGCCGGCCCGGATCTCAGGAGTTGGGGCCGCCCGCCGCCAGCAGCTCCAGCGTCTGCAGCCGGCCGGGTGAGACGTCCAGCGGCTCGGCGTCGTACGACGCCGCGACCGGCGACACCATGACCTCGTCGACCCCCCACCGCTCGGCGAACGTCGCGATGCGGGATGCCACGTCGTCGGCGGTCCCGACGAACCACCGATCCCGCAGCGAGTCGACGAGCGCACCCGCGAGGCCGTCCTCGGCCTCGGCCGCGGCGGCCTGCTCGACGGTCTCCAGCGGCACGAGAGGCCGGTTGCCGCGCAGGCGCGCCATCATGCGGGCCTGCGGCAGCATCCGCTCTTCGGCTTCACCCGCATCCGGTGCGACGATCGCATTGACCGTGAGGAAAGTCCGGGGCTCGGCGGCGGCGGCCGACGGCTGGAACTGGGCGCGATAGAGGTCGAGAGCGCGCTCGAGGCCCTCGCCCGAGAAGTGGTTGGCGAACACGTACGGCAGACCCAGGCTCGCGGCCAGCTGCGCCGAATAGTCGCTGGATCCGAGCAGCCAGACCTCGGGGGTGCCGGATGCCGCGGGGGTGGCGTGCACGTCGTACGTGCCGCCCGACGTGAACCGCAGCGACGCGCCCTCGGGCGAGACGAGGGCCATGATGTCGCGCACGTGCTCGGGGAAGCGCTCGACATCGCTGGTCGGCCCGCTCTGGCGCAGCAGGTGGGTGACCACCGGATCGCTGCCGGGCGCGCGACCGATGCCGAGGTCGATGCGCCCGGGCGCGATCGCCTCGAGGGCGGCGAACTGCTCGGCGACGACGAGCGGCGCGTGGTTGGGCAGCATCACGCCGCCCGACCCGACGCGGATGCGCCGGGTGCGGGCCGCCGCAGCGGCCGCGAGGACCGGCGGGGTCGTCGATGCCACCGCGGGCATGTTGTGGTGCTCGGCGAACCAGTACCGGCGGAAGCCGAGCTCGTCGGCCCGCGCGGCGAGGGCCAGCGAGGCCGCAACGGCCTGCGGGCTGTTCTGCCCTGCCCGTACGGGCACCAGGTCGAGGACGGAAAGGGCGGGGGGCCGATCGGCAGACATCATCAGAGGCGAACCGCGGGCAGCCCTCGCGTTATTCCGCCCATGCGAAGGCCACTGTGGTCCGGTGGCCTTCGGTCCACAGCGCGATCGTGCTCTCGTCGGCGTCGCACGTGTAGCCGGACGCGGCGACCGGCCACTCGGCGAGTGTCTCCTGGGTGGCGCCGGCGAACAGCGCGCTCCCGGTTCGATCGTCGGCGGGGATCACCTCGAGGTCGTTCTCGACCGGGGTGAGGGCGAGCTCGGACCCGTCGGCAGCGGTCGCGATTCCCGTCATCGAGCCGGTGAGGCGCACGGAGGCGGGGTTGCCCTCCCAGCTGAGGTCGACCGGCACGTCCTGCGTGAACGTGAACCCGCCTGCCTCGTCGAAGGAGATCGTCGCGGTCGCGTCGGGATCGATCGAGGCTTGCGGGTAGTCGAGTTCGAGGGGGATCGCGTCGTAGACGGGCTGCAGTTGCTCGCCGCTCGCCGTCCACGTGCCGACGAGGCAGGCGGGAAAGGCCTCGGCGACCGGCGTCGGCGACGGCGGGTCGAGCGTGACCGGCGGTTCGGGGTCTGCGGCGCATCCCGCGAGCATCCCCGCACCGAGCGCGAGCGCGGCACCCGTCGCGAACCATCCTGACCGTGTCACGCGTACATCGTCGCACCCCCCTGTCGAACGGACGGGAATGCCCGCGACACGCCGGGGGAAGGCGTGCATTGCCGTCCGCTCGACAACAAGGCCGGCCGATGGGCGGACGGGCGGGTAGGGCGAGCGCGGGGTCAGCGCGCCCGCTTGACGGCCTCGTACGCCTCCAGTGCCGCCTGGCGGGTCTCGCGCAGGTCGACGATCTGGTCGCGCTCGTCGGCATCCGGTGCCCACCGGGCCACGTACCGGCCGTCGGGGTCGAACTTCGCCGCCTGCAGCTCGGGGTTGAAGATCCGGAAGTACGGGGCGGCATCGGCCCCCGACCCCGCGACCCACTGCCAGTTGAACGGGTTGTTGGCGGTGTCGGCGTCGACCAGGGTGTCCCAGAACCACTCCTCGCCGCGGCGCCAGTCGATCATGAGGTTCTTGATCAGGAACGACGCCACGACCATCCGCACTCGGTTGTGCATGTACCCGGTGCGCCACAGTTCGCGCATGCCCGCGTCGACGAGCGGTATGCCGGTGCGCCCGCGTTGCCACGCCTCGAGCATCGTCGGTCGCAGTCGAGGCCACGGGAACGCGTCGAACTCGGGCTTGAGGTTCTTGTCGGCGAGCGCCGGGAAGTGGAACAGCGTGTGCCACGCGAACTCGCGCCAACCGAGCTCGGACAGGAAGCGGTGGGCGGATGCCGCGTGCCGCCCGGATCGCGCGGCGTCCACCGTTTCGTGCCACACCGTGTAGGGGCTGATCTCGCCCCATCGCAACCGGGGTGAGAGCAGGGAGGTGGCCCCTGCGGCGGGCTCGTCGCGGGCGGCGTCGTACGAGCCGAGGTCGTCGTCGAGGAACGCGCGAAGGCGTCGCCGGGCTGCCGGTTCGCCCGGCTCCCACGTCTCGCGCAGACCCTCCGCCCAGTCGGGATCGGTCGGCAGCAGCGACCACTCGTCGAGGTCGTCGGTCGCGGGTGCACGCGCGGGTCCCGGCACCTCGCGCGGCTCGGGCAGCGGTGCGCGCGGCGCGGGCAGCGCGAGGCACGCCTTCCAGAACGGCGTGAACACCGAGTAGTGGTCGCCGACGCCCGTGCGCACGGTCCACGGTTCGAAGAGCACGGATGCCGCGAACGACTCGACCTCGACACCGTCCTCGCGCAGTCCGGCCTTGAGCGCCGTGTCGACCGCCCGCTCGGCCTCGCCGTAGCGGCGGTTCCACAGCACGGCGCCCGCTGCGGCATCCCTCACCGTCTCGGCGACCACGCGCTCGGCGGGGCCGCGGCGCAGGATCAGCAGCGACCCGCGCTCGCGCAGCCGCGCGTCGAGCGAGGCCAGCGAGTGGTGCAGCCACCATCGGGCGGCGCCACCGAGCGGCCGCACGCCGTCGGACTCCGCGTCGAGCACATAGAGGCTGATCACCGGCTCGCCGCGATCGAGGGCGGCGCGCAGTGCAGGATTGTCGGCGATGCGCAGGTCGTCGCGGAACCACACGATCGAAGGGCCGGTCATGGTCTCATCCTTCCGACATGCGGGCTCGGGCCGACGGGGGTTGACACGCACAGCGAGGTCGGCGGTCCGCAGATCGTCCTGGAATCCGCGGCCCGCGTGCGTGCGCCACAGCCTCGTGGGTGCGCACGCGGCCGTTCTTCGACGCGGCGCACAAATCGTTCTTCGACGCGGCGCACAAATATTGCGCGCCATGATGGTGCGCGGGCGTCGTGATGCCATAGTTGGACGATCAATCGCTCCGACCGATGAGGGGATCGGATATGGACGGATACAGCGCCACCGAGGACCGACGCCGGCACGGGCCGACCGCCAGTCCGGTCAGCACGTCGCCACTGGCGGCCCTGGCCGATCTCATCGCCCGGCCGGTCGAACCGGTCGTGCTCGATGAGATCGACGTCAGCATCCTCACGGCGCTGAGATCGGACGCGCGCAAGTCGCAGCGTGCGCTCTCGAAGGAAGTGCCGCTCTCGCCGCCGGCGATCGGCGAGCGCATCGCGCGCATGGAGCGCATGGGCGTCATCCGCGGCTACACGCTCGAGATCGGCTGGGCCGAGGCCGGGTTGCCGATGATGGTGCACATGTCGATCGCGACGGGCACCGGTGCCGACCTCGTCAGCATCGTCAACGAGCTGCGCCGGATCCCCGAACTCGTGGCCGTGCACATCGTGACCGGCGGATGGGACCTGCTGGTGCGCTTCCGTATCCGCGATCAGGTGAACCTGCAGAACGTCCTGCTCGGCAGCGTGTGGCAGATCGACGGCATCCAGCGGGTGGAGACCAACATCGAGCTCGCCCACTTCGAGGGCGACGAGATCTTCCTGCGCGGCTGAACGACAGTACGAGCCCCGGCGGACGAAGCCGCCCCGGGGTCAGAGCTTCGAGACGTCGTGGCCTGCGGGCACCGAGACCAGAAGCGACTTGGGTGCGATGTGGCAGCTGATGCCGACCGCCACGCCGAACTCGTCGCCGTCGAGCTGGACGGGCTTGGGCTCCTGCGCCGCCATTTCGACACCGTCGCCCTTGTAGTAGCGCACCGAGTTGTCCTTCGTGCGCAGCTTCAGCACTTCGCGTCCCGCGCGGAAGCGCCGCAGCACGCTGTTGTCCCACGCGACACGGCGCCAGACGAAGACCCAGCCGAGCGTGCCCTTGGGCTGGAAGATCACGACGTCGAGCGCACCGTCGGCGACGGATGCCTCGGGGATGAGCTCGAGCCCGGCCGGCAGCGACCCGCAGTTCGCGAACAGCATGCTCTGCACCTTGCCGGTGTGCAGGCGGTGACCGGCCAGCTGGTAGGTGACCCGGAACGGCTGGGCGTTCGCGAGCGACCGGGCGGCGCCGTCGACGTACGCGACCCAGCCGACCGTCTTCTTCAACTGCGGGTTGGTGTGCTGGATCATCGCGGCGTCGAGGCCGATCCCGCCCATCACCACGAACGCGTGGTCGTCGGTCTCGCCGCCGGGGCGCGTGATGTGGGCGAAGCCGACGTCCATCGCGAGGGTGTCGCCGTGGAACGCGGCCTCGACCATCTTGCGAGGCTGCTCCAGCGGCAGTCGCAGGTTGCGTGCGAGAAGGTTGCCGGTGCCGCTGGGCACGATCGACATCGGCACGCCGCTGCCGCTCATGGCCTCCGACACGGCACGCACCGTGCCGTCGCCGCCGGCCACCATCACGACATCGACGCCCTGGGCGAGGGCCTCGCGGGTGACGCCGTCGCCCAGGTCTTCGATGCGAGTCTCGGCGAACAGCGGCTCGCCCCACCCGGCATCCGCGGACGCCTGTGTCACCCAGCCGCGCAGCTTCTGCTGGTCGACCTTGATCGGGTTGTAGATCAGGGCGGCGCGACGGGGCCGGGGCGCGGCATCCGTCACGGCATCCACCGTCGGCTCCGCACGGGTGTCATCGGGGGAGGCCGCCATGCATACACCCTAGAGCCCGCCGCGGCTGCGTGAAGCCGGGATAGGGTTCGCGTGTGACCCTGTTCGAGCCCGGACGGTTCCCGGATCCGCCGCCTCGGCGTCGAGGCTCCAGCGGTGCGCGGATCGGCCTCGCCGTGGCGGTGGTGTGCGGCATCCTCTTCGCCGGCGTCACCTTCATCGGTCCCGAGCGCGTCTCGACCTTCACCAGCGAGCTGTTCACAGGCGGACCGCCGAGCCCGGAGGAGCAGGTCGTCGCGCTCGCCGACAGCGCACAGCTCACCCAGGAGGGACGCGACCTGCTGTTCCGACAGCGGCCGCGCACCGCGTCGCTCGACGAGATCGCCGACATGTGCGGCACGGGCGAGGACCCCGATCTGGTGACAAGTGGATGCTGGAGCTCGAACGGCTTCATCCTCATCAGCGACGAGGTCGACCCCTTCGCGCCGGGCACGGCCGTCACCGTGCTCGCGCACGAGCTGCTCCATGCGGCCTACGACCAGCTCGATTCGTGGGAGGTCGCCACCGTCGACGATCTCGTCGCGGCGGAATACGCGAAGATCCCCGCAGACGACCCCATCCAGCAGCAGATCGACGGCTCGGTGCGCGGTGACCCCGCGTCGCTGCCGACCGAGCTGTTCGCATACCTGGGCACGCAGGTGATGCCGCCGGGCGGTTTCGCGCCCGAGCTCGAGGCCGTCTATGCGCGCTGGTTCAGCGATCGGGCGGCCCTCGTCGCCGTCTATACGGGATGAGTGCGCCGGTGGTCGCCGCAACGCGCAGATGGCCGGACCCGAGCAGTTGTGCTCACGGCCAGGCGCTGTCCACAGCCCGCGCCTAGGATGGTCGGGTGATCGATCCCATCCTTCTTCGTGAGAATCCCGAGCTGGTCAAGCGCTCGCAGGAGGCTCGGGGGGAGTCCGTCGCCGCGGTGGATGCCGCGCTCGAGGCCGACCGCGAGCGCCGCGCGGCGATCACCGCGTTCGAAGAACTGCGCGCCGCGCAGAATGTCCACGGAAAGCGCGTGGCTCAGGCTCCGAAGGACGAGAAGGCGGCACTGGTCGCAGCGGCGAAAGACCTCAGCGAGCGGGTCAAGGCCGCCCAGCACGCGGTGACGGCGGCTGAGGAGGCCGCCGACCAGGCGCTGTCGATCATCGAGAACGTCGTGATCGAGGGAGTGCCCGCGGGCGGTGAGGACGACTTCGTCACACTGCGCACCCATGGCGAGCCGCCGGTGTTCGACTTCGAGCCGCGCGACCATCTCGAACTCGGCGAGAAGCTCGGCGCGATCGACATGGAGCGCGGCACCAAGGTGTCGGGCAGCCGCTTCTACTTCCTCACCGGCATCGGGGCACGCCTCGAGCTCGCACTGATGACCCTCGCCCTCGACCGTGCGCTGCAGGAGGGGTTCGTGCCGCTCGTGCCGCCGACGCTCGTGCGGCCCGAGGTGATGCGCGGTACGGGATTCCTCGGACAGCACGCCGCCGAGGTGTACCACCTCGAAGAGGACGACCTCTATCTCGTCGGCACGAGCGAGGTGCCCCTCGCGGGGTACCACATGGACGAGATCCTCGATCTGTCTGCGGGTGCCAAACGGTACGCGGGATGGTCGACGTGCTACCGCCGCGAGGCGGGTTCGTACGGCAAGGACACGCGCGGCATCATCCGTGTGCACCAGTTCAACAAGCTCGAGATGTTCGTGTACACCAGCCTCGACGACGCCGAGAGCGAGCACCTGCGCCTGGTCGGGATGCAGGAGCGGATGCTGCAGGATCTGGGTCTGTCGTACCGGGTGATCGACGTTGCCGCCGGCGACCTCGGATCGAGCGCGGCGCGCAAGTACGACGTCGAGGCGTGGGTGCCCACGCAGGATGCCTACCGCGAGCTGACCAGCACCTCGAACTGCACGACCTACCAGGCGCGTCGGCTCGACATCCGTCATCGGCCCGACGGGGGCAGGACGCAGCACGTTGCGACCCTCAACGGCACTCTCGCCACCACGCGGTGGATCGTCGCGCTGCTGGAGACGCATCAGCGCGCCGACGGGTCGGTCGTGGTGCCCGAGGTTCTGCGCCCCTATCTCGGGGGTCTCGAGGTCATGGAGCCGATCGCGTGAGCGAAGCGCGCCTCCCGCCTACGGGCAGCGTCCGCGTCGTCAAGGCGAAGAAGGCCGCGAAGCTCGTCGAGAAGATCGCGCGCGACACCGAAGACCCCGATGTCGGCATCGAGCCGCTGCTCATCGTCCTCGACATCGACGGCACGGTGCTGCTCGAGGACGAGACCCTGAGCCCCGGCGTCGTCGAGGCCGTCGAGCACGCGCACCGCGCCGGCCACGAGGTGATGATCGCCACCGGGCGCAGCTGGGAGGGCACGCGAGGCATCCTGCGTGTTCTCAAGATCGCACCCGAGTTCGTCGTGTGCTCCAACGGCGCGGTCGTGCTGCGGCGCATCGACGCCGACGACCTGCTGTACGAGCGGTTCCACGTCGAGGAGTTCGACCCCCACGAGGTGCTCGCCCAGCTGCGCGAGCACCTGCCGGACGCCCGCTACCTCGTCGAACTGCCCGACGGCCGCCGGCTCTACACCGAGTATCTCGACGACTGGAACCTGCATGAGGCACGTCGCGTGCCGTTCGAGGAGCTCTCGGCCCAGCCGGTGTCGCGGGTCGTGGTCGTCTCGCCCGAGCAGGGCGAGAGGGACTTCGTCGAGCTCGTCGACCGTATCGGACTGAGCCAGGTGTCGTACGCCGTCGGCTGGACCGCGTGGCTCGACATCGCTCCGCACGGCGTCGACAAGAGCACCGGGCTCGAACTCGTCCGCACCGAGCTGGGCGTCGACCCGGCACACGTGCTGGTGATCGGCGACGGACGCAACGACATCGGGATGTTCCGCTGGGCGCTCGAGAACGGCGGTCGGGCGATAGCCATGAAGCAGGGGCCGCCCGAGGTGCACGACGCCGCCGGAGAGATCACCGGCACGGTGCATGAGGGCGGCGTCGCCGCAGTGCTGCGCGAGCTCTAGTCCGGAGCGTCGTCCAGCCCTTCCACAGCCGGGCCGGGGAAAATGGAGCGATTGCTCCGTCGACTAGACTCGACGCCTGTTCGACAGGATGCTCCGAAGCCCGAAGCATCCCGTCGGGAGGGTTGTCCGAGCGGCCGATGGAGCTGGTCTTGAAAACCAGTGGGCAGCGATGTCCCGTGGGTTCGAATCCCACACCCTCCGCAGATCCCCCCGCCCGAGAGGACCCGAGTGACCCAGGCAGCCCGACCCCCGCGCGGCCGCCACACGGTGGCGCGCCACGGTGAGCTGTCGTCGCCGCACCCGCTCGCTCTGCTGCTCAAGGTGCTGGGAATCGTCCTCGGCGTCGTTCTCGTCTCGGGTGCCGGTGTGGCCGCGTACGCGGCGATCGACCTGACCGCGAGCTTCACCAGCGACGCGGTCGAGCTTGAGGGCCAGGCGGCTGTTCCGCCCGACATCGGCGCGATCGAGGGCGGCGTCAACCTGTTCCTGGCGGGGACGGATGCCTGCGAACCCGAGTACGCGGCGTACTTCGGCGACCGCTGCACCGGCGCCGATGCGGAGGGCGAACTCAACGACGTCAACATGCTCGTGCACATCTCGGACGAGCCGCGACGGGTCACCGTCATCTCGTTCCCGCGCGACCTCATGGTCCCGATCCCGTCCTGCACCAGCGAGGACGGCAGCGAGACCGGGGCGATGAGCAAGCAGCCGATCAACTCGGCCTACTCGTACGGTGGCCTCGCGTGCGTCGTCAAGACCGTCGCGCAGCTGTCCGGTCAGAACATCCCGTTCGCGGCGAAGGTCACGTGGGGCGGCGTGATCGAGGTCACCAACGCGATCGGCGGCGTCGAGGTCTGCCTGGCGTCCGGCATCCGCGACAGCTACACCGGGATCGACTGGCCGGCCGGGAACCGCACGATCTCGGGGATGGACGCGCTGCAGTTCCTGCGCACGCGCCACGGCGTCGGCGACGGCTCGGACCTCGGCCGCATCTCGAACCAGCAGCAGTACATGTCGCGCCTGGCTCGCAAGCTCATCAGCGAAGAGGTGCTGTCGAACCCCGCCACCCTCTACAAGCTGGCGACCACCGCGGTCGACAACGTGACGCCCAGTCAGAGCCTCACCAACCCGCTGACACTGGTGCAGGTCGCCCTCGCCGTGAAGAACGTGCCGTTCGACGAGATCGTGTTCGTGCAGTATCCGGTGCTCCCCGACCCCGCCGACCCGAACAAGGTGATCCCCGACGCGCAGTCGGCCGATGCGCTGTGGGCGGCGCTCGAGGCGAACAAGCCGATCAAGCTCACCGGCGAGGCCGGGTCGAACGACGGGGTCGTCGTCGTCGAACCGACCGACGAGCCGTCGGCGTCGCCCTCGCCCTCGCCCGAGCCGTCCGGGTCGTCGTCGCCGACTCCGGGTGCCACGACCGAGCCGGCAGAGGAAGCTGTCGAGCTTCCGTCGTCGATCACCGGCTCCACCGCTGCACAGGAGACGTGCTCGAACGGCAACCTGCGAGGCTTCGAGGGCTGACTCCGAACGCGGTGCGGGTCTCGGGGTGGTTCGGTCCGTCTGCCGGTGCCGTCTCCTCGAGCTCACGCCGGTTCGGATGCCTTGGGTCGAGCGGTTATGATTGCCGGGTGTGTTCGCGTGACCCAGGTCGCCGGACGCCTGGAGACGTCGCATAGTCAGGCCTAGTGCACCACCCTGCTAAGGTGGAGTCCCCTCACGGGGACCGAGGGTTCAAATCCCTCCGTCTCCGCAGAAAAACCCCCGGTGAAACGGGGTTTTTCGCGTTTCGGGCACGTGGTGTCTCGATCAGCCGTGGGGTGCGTTTTCGCGCCAAGTGACCCCCAGGTGACCCCCGTCGTTTTCTGCGGCCTCTGCATCGGCGATTCGACGCAGATGTGCAAGTCTTTGCTCTTCGCCCAGGACATGCGCGTATACGGCGAGCACGGTGCGAGGATCGTCGCCGAGGTATTCGGCAACCTCGTTCACCGGGGTTCCGAGCCGCAACCAGGTCGAGGCCGCGTAGTGCCGCAGCGCATGACGCCGGAACCCCAGTGGGAACTTCCTCACGACCCCGACGGAGAGCTGCCCGCCTGACTCGTTGGTGAAGAGGTAGTCATCGGGAGCCTTCCCCGCGGAGTGCTGCTTCATGATCGCGAGCGCGCGGGGCGAGAGCGGGATCTGCCGGGTCCCGCGCCACGACTTGGGATCCTTCTCGGCGTATCGATCCGAATGTGAGCGGTTCACCAGGAGTTGGGGGAGCGGGACCTCGGCGAGCCAGTCGACCCGGATTGCCCGCAGCTCACCCCATCGCACTCCGGTCAGCGACATGAACTCGAAGACGTCCGCGATCAGGGCACGGCGCTCGCGGATCGCTTTGAGCGTGCGCGTCATCTGCACCGCGGTTGGGATGTCCTTGGGCCCGACCGCGCGTTGGGCGACAACGGACAGCTCGGGGATCTTGACCATCGTGCGGATCGGGTGAGGCTGATGGAGTAGACCCTGCTCGTCGGCATACGTGAACATCGCGCTCAACGTTGTCTTCGCGCGGGCGACCGTGGACGGCTTCTTCCCGCTCCGGATCTGTGCCAGGAGGTGAGCCCGCATGTCGGCCGCATGGATCGAGGCGAGTGGGCGTCTCAGCAATGTCGGAGACAATGTCGCGAGATTGTTCTTGTCCGTGTCGAAGGTGTGCGGGTTTCCAAGTTCTCGTGAGCGAAGGAACTCTGTGACGAGCTTCTGGAAGGTGAAGGTTCGCTTGGGGGCGAGCGGTCGCCCCGTCTCCAGCATGTGCTTCTGCTCGCGTTCCCAAGTCTCGGCTTCCCGCTTCGTATCGAACGCCTTGGTGGCGACCTGTTCACGGCCGGACTTCACCCGCACGAGGTAATAGGTCCTTCCGCCCTTGGTTCGTCGCGGTTCGATCATTGGTCGATGCCTGCCAATCGGTGGATGTCGATCCGTCTGTAGACGCGACGATGCTCCGTCAGGTGGATCGCCTCGACAGGTGACTTCCCTGCGAGCGCGAGGCTCCGCAGGGTCGTTCGGTGGAGGCCGAGCCGATCTGCGGCCTCCGCCTCAGAGTAGAAGAAGCACTCGAGGTGCTCAGCGCGGTCTGATGTCTCTGTGGGGGACTCTTCAAGCACCTGCAGGACGGCCGGCGTTGTAGTTCATGCCATCCAGGCGTCCCGCCTTGCGTGCGTCGATGATCCATTGCGACGCAGTGCGGTGAGGGATCCCGAGTTCGTGCTGGATGCGCTTGGCCGGAGGTAGTCCAGCCAGAGCTGCGCTGCCGTAGAGCAGTTCCACGACCTCCATGCGCAGCGCACTCCCGCCGCGTTTGATCACCTCTGCAGCCACGAGCGGCGGCAGGATCCGACCTTCGGCTGTCGTCAGTTGATCCACCGAGAGCCAGACGGCTTTCGGGTCGCTCTCTTCCTCGAGGGTGAGGAAGATGCAGCGCACCGCGGCGGCTTGCACAATGGCCTGCATCCCGACTTTCGCGACGGTGGGGTAGTTGACCTCCACGTCGTCACGGGTCGCGGTATTGGTGACCCCCTTGATGACGTACCGCCCTTCGTCGCGGACGTAGCGAGCGGTGACCGATGTCTCTACGCCGAGTTCGGCATCCGCCGTCGTTGCGACGAATCCGGGTGTAATGCGCAGTGCGGACCCGACCGGCTGCGTGGCTGTGCGCCACGTGACTTTCTTGCCCTCGAGTGTCTTCACGTCGACCTTCACCTCCCTAGTTTGTCTAACCGCACGGCGCTTTCGCACTTCCTACTTGTGCAGGGTAGCAGAAAGTGATTCACTCGGGAATACCTGTTGGAACTTACACAAATGGAGGATCCTGCCATGATCCGAGTCGTCGTCTACTCCAGTGGCGAGGCGTGCATGCAGTGCCGCATGACCGAGCGGCTGATGGAAGCCGCGGGCCTCGTGTTCGAACGCGTCGATCTCTCCGATCCTGCGAACGCCGAGCAGCGCGCTCACGTTACAAAGGATCTCGGCTATGCGACCGCTCCGGTTGTCGAGGCAGGTGAAGGCGTGCACTGGGCGGGCTTCGCACCCGACGGCGTGAAGGACCTGATCTCTCGCCTGACTACCGAGGGCGGGCGGTGACGTTGTCCGACAGCGGGGCTGGCGCCGGCGGTGACAAGCGTTTCGACGATGAAGAGCGTCGCCGGCGCAAACGCGAGATCGATCGGCGATACCGACAGACGCACGCGGACGACGAGCGGGAACGGAAGCGGCAATGGAAGGCGCGAAACCCCGAGAAGGTGAAGGAGTACCGCGACCGTTTCCGTACCGCTCACCTCGAGCGGATTCGAAGAGAGAACCGAGAGCGTGAGCGCCGACGCGCCGCAAAGGCCCGCAGGGCCGCCGCAGCCGCCGAAAGACGGCGCGTGAAAGCTCGCGAGCGCTACGCAGCAGACCCAAAGGCCAACCTCGAGTATCAGCGCAAGCGACGGCGGGCGCAGCGTGCCGCTGACCCCGAGGGCTACCGCGAAGCCAAGAAGCAGCGCAACAAGCGCTGGCGCGACTCGCACAAGGACGAACAGAACGCAAAGCTACGCGCGAAGCACCGGGACAATCCTGAGATCAAGCGCGCCGCTGCGGAGCGCTACTACGCCGAGCACGGCGACGAGGTCCGCGAGCGCCGGCGCGCGTACTACTGGGCGAACCGCGAGAAGCAGCTCGAGAAGCAGCGCCTGTGGCGTGCGCGAGAGAAGCGCCGCCGCGAGCTGGGATTGCCACCCCGACGCCTGCACCGCCTGACCGCGAGTGAGCGTGCTGCGAACGCATCCGCCGCAGACGAGTTCTTCACGCGGCCGCGCACGCCCGACGAAGTGAAGGCGATCCGCCGCGAGCCGAAGACATCGGCTCGCGAGCTCGCCCGGTGGAACCGATCCAGCGCCCGGGCGCGCCTCGCAGCCGGAATCGACGCCGACTCCGACGCGATCCGACCCGTGATGGCAAGCCGACGCCGCGAGAGCGAACGCGAAGCGGCCGCGCGTCGCAAGCGAGAGGCGGCTGCTGCGGAAGCGGCGCGCATGGACGCCATTGCCCGCGAGATCAACGACCGACTGCGGCACGAGCCCCGGCGTTCGCCGACGACACGACGCAGACCAGTACGACGTGCCACACCGCCGTCGACATCTGGAGGACTATCGCTATGAACACCCAGTCGAAGGGAGCCGCCGTGCTCGACCGATCGGAAGTTGAGGCCGCGCTTGCACGAGTCGCGGTGGCCGCTTTCACGTACTACCCGGAGAAGGGAATCGAGGAGCCTGGCTACGTCGTGGAAGAAGACGTCGAGTGGGCGATGGAGCCGCTCCGAGCGCTGGACGACCGAACGCGTGGGGAGTGGTGGCAGCGATTCACCGCCGCGATCGCCGACCCAGCGGCCGACCGTCGAGCCTTCGTTGCGGAGCTGATGGCGCTCGCAGGGGAGTGAGCCGGCAACCCTCCGAAGCTCGAGAGGATAGCAGTCGGTGCCGGCTGCGCACCGGGCTTTCGCGAAGCATGCTCACTCGCTGCGCTCGCTCCGCTACTTCACGGTCCCGATACTCCACCAGCCCCGACCGCTTGATTCGCCATTGTCGGAGGGATGGTGGCGAATGAGGTTGAGGGCGAAGTGGCATCGACAGCGCATGCGCCCGGCTCGATAGACGGCGATGTCGGAGGAGGGTTGCATGCTGATGCCGAGGGGCCCGAAGGGCTCGGCGGGAGATCCTATGAACGAGCAGCTGGCGATGGCGCTGGGGTTGATGTGCGTGTGTAGTGCGGCATTTGCGGCCATGCTGCCGAGACTTGCGATTGCGGTGGGGCGCGGCCAGTTCGCCACGGCCATTCGAGTATCAGCCGTGATGGCGACGTTGGTGGCGATCACGCTAGTTGCTGCTGCGGGGCTGGGCGCTTCACCCGCAGCGTACTCGGTTGTGAGCTGAGCGCCGGGTCGAGACTCGGCCTGCCGGCGCGGGTTCATCCGTTCTGGTCCGCTAGAGAGAGATGCCGCGATCGACGTCGGGGGTTGAGACCGGCGGGCCGTGTCGGTGCTCTGGACGACGCTCGAATTTGCTCGACTGTCGAATGGCAAGGAGTCTTCTCTCGAGCGCCGCTTCCGCGTTCGGGCGCGCCTGCGAATCCTGGGGAAGACGCAGCCCAGGCACGACTTCGTCGCGTCCGATCTCATGGAGTTGGGCCAGAACCTCGGCGAGCGAGACGGGAATCTGTTGAAGGGACACCGCGTAGTCGGTCGCTGCACGCAGCTCGGATAGCCATCGCATCGCTCGGCCGGCCGATTGCCGGGTCACGCGTGCGTCATCGAGCGCGGCGACGGCGCCCGCGAACTCGCGCGGGTCGAGGCGTGATGCATCGAACAACTTGGTCCCGTGGCCATCGATAAGGGTGAGGCGGTCCACGCTCGGCGTTGCCTCGAGAGTCTCGACCAGCGCGCGGCTGTCGAGATACAGGTTGTCGTGGTCTGCGAGGGTCGTGAAGGGCGACGCCCGCCCCATGCGGGCGTCAAGCAGAGACTTGGACGTCAAGGCGAGGAGGCTCTCAGCCCGAGACACGGCGACTACTGTGACGGCGGTCTTGAAGCCGCTGGTGCTGAACAGGCCCGTGGCAGCCAGAGCAACCTCCGACGAGCTGAACGTGCCGTCGAGGAGCAGTGATCGCTTGTTGGTCCTCGCGTGCTGAAGCGCGCTCCGCATCCACACTGAAGCCGAGTCCTGCAGGATGCGCGCGCCCGCGTTCGACCGGTCACGCGACAGCTCGAGGTAGCGGGGGTGGAACGCGCGTAACTCGACAGCGCTCAGGACTGCTGCGGCCTGTCCGTCAGCGAACTGATTCGCGGCACGCGTCACGGCGGTACCGGGCTGACCCACGACGAGAGTCATTGCCGGAGTTTCACCGCGCGGGTGGTCGGGAAAGACGACTGGCACGATGAGCTCGTCGAAGATTCGCTTCGCGTCTAGTTCCGTCAGGGCGAGGTCGGTCATTGCCGCAGGCCCTCAAGCTCAGCCGCTCGTACCTCGACATCGGTGAGCAACTTGTCCAGGCGCGCTCGATCGAAGCCGGCTTCAAGAAGATCGCCGCGGATTCGCTTCGCCTCATCGAGAGAGGCCGCGGTGTCGAGCACTCCCGTGCGCGAGAGACTTAGCAACAACGCGACTACGTCGCCCACGGATTCACGGGCGAGGTCGAACCTCGCAGCGTCGTTTGCGCGCCACGCCGACGAATCGACCGTCATCTAGCCTCCTGCGAGGAGTTTATCGAGCAGGCCGAAAGGCCCGTACGCCGCCGCCCCCCTGCGCCCGGGAGTGTCCCTCGACGCGCCGCACGATGGAGCGTCTGGGTGGACAAGTCGGCTGGCGACGGTGCAGCGGTCACTTGGCGGGTTCGATGCGCTCCGGGCCTGAGAACGTGTCCAGGAAGATGAGGTCACAGACGCGGCACACGAAGCCGTTCCTTGCGCTGTGGAGTACGGCTCCGCACTCGGGACACCGGGGCTGTTGCGCGTCGTCGAGCGGGTCCACGATGCGACGCTACGCCGAGCGTTCGAAATGCGCGAGCGCGATCCGCACACGGGCATTGCGCGGTAGCGGGACGTCGCGTGCGCCGACGACGCGCGCACCTGTTTCGTTGAGTGGATCGGCGGGACAATCGAGGGCATGAAGATCGAGGTCCTCCACATCGACGACTGCCCGAACTGGAAGCGCGCGGACGACAGAGTCCATCAGGCATTGGATCGCCTCGGGGACGCTTCGACAGTGGTGAAGAGTCGCCTCATTCGCACCCGCGAGGAAGCCGTCGCGCTCCCATTCGCAGGCTCACCGACGATCACCCTCGACGACGAGGACCTCTTTCCCACCGAGGGGCGCACGTCGGACCTCGCCTGCCGCGTCTATCTCACACCGGACGGGCTCGCGGGGACGCCGACGGTAGACCAACTGGTGGAGGCGATCGGTTCGCATGGACACTGACAGCGTGATCTGCTCGTGCTGCGGCCGCTCGCTGCCGCGAGCGAAGGTTCACGAGCTCGAGGAAGGGCGAGCACGAATCTGCCGCCGCTGCGGCCTCTGGGTCGCGCTCTGGTGGCGCGGCGATAGGGAACGAGCAAACTAGCCGCCGCGGGATCCCCTTGCGGGCAGTGCGCGGTGGCGGGACCCCGTGCGTGCGCCGGATCTCCAGAACGCTGCGCGGAGGTAGGAATGCGCGTCGTATGCGCCCACTACTGTCATCGCCATGACAACCTCACCGGGTCCAACGCAACTTGTCGGTAGTGCCATTGCCACGTTGAGCGGAAGTCGATGGGCGATCGTCGACGCTGGCACGAACGTCCCCTCCAAGCCGGGGCTGTACGCCATCTATGGCGACGAGCAAGCGTGGGCCGACCTTGGCCTCCCGGTCGAGGCCGATCGACCCTTATACATCGGCAAGGCGGAGGACAGTCTGGTCTCCCGCGATCTCAATGGACACTTCGCAGCGATTCCCGGTTCGGTCGCTCGCACAGGTAGTTCAACGGTGCGCAGATCATTCGCGGCCCTGTTGCGCGAACAACTCAGACTGCGAGCGGTTCCGAGGAACCGCAGCAAACCTGAGCGCTTCGCCAACTACGGCTTGGCTGACGGTGGTGACGATCGGCTCACCGAATGGATGCACCAACGGCTAATGCTGGCGGTGTGGCCCGCACCCTCAGGAATGAGTCCGACATTGGATGCCGTGGAAACGGCGGTGATCCACCACTTCGTCCCGCCCATGAACCTGGCGAAGAACCCTGGCAAGTTGGTTACGCTTTCGCGAGCTCGCGCATCCATGACAGCCGAAGCCGCCAGCTGGGCGCCCGCCACCTGAGTCGCCTCCCGGTCGAGCTCATCCGATCCTCAGACGGGCGTTGACCGCTGGAGGCTCCGAGACGTGCATGTGTCCCGAACGCTCGCGCCAACCTGTACGTTCGGTGGAGCAACGGCACGGAGAGGTAGAGCGATGAGCACGCTGGGCAGACTGCAGCCTGTGTCCCTACGGGAAGTGTGGGCGCACGAGGCTCTCGACTTCACTCAGTGGCTTGCGAAGCCGGACAACCTCGAGCAGCTCGGCGAGGCGCTGGGGATAGAGCTCTACGAGGCCGAAACTGAAGTTTCGGTCGGCAGGTTCTTCGTTGACATCCTGGCGACGGATGACTCCGGCCGGAAGGTCGTCATTGAGAACCAGCTCGCGGCGACTGACCACGATCATCTCGGGAAGATCATCACCTACGCCGCGGGCCTCGGAGCTGAGGTGATCGTGTGGGTTGCCGAAACGGCCAAGGAAGAGCATCAGCAGGCCGTTGAGTGGCTCAACGAAAACACGACCAGCGAGGTCCACGTGTTCCTCGTTCAGATTGAGGCCTGGCGGATCGGTGACTCGCTCCCGGCACCCCGATTCAATCCGATCGCGAAACCGAACGACTGGGCGAAGGACGTGCGGCAGAGCGCCGCGTCGGTGACTCAAGTGAGCGAGGTGAACATCCTCCAGCGGGAATTCTTCGAGAGAGTGCGTGAGTTCGGCCTCGGCGCTGCGCCTCGCATCAAGCGCTGGCAAACGCCGAAGGCGCAGCATTGGTTCGATGTATCGATTGGCACCTCTCAAGCCCACATCTCACTGACCACGAACTCTCTCGAGAAGCGCGTTGCGGTTGAGATTCACATTCCCAATAACAAGCAGCTTTTCGCTGATTTGCTCGACGAGCGCCAGGTGATTGAGGCTCAGCTCAAAATGTCCCTCGACTGGCGCGAGCTTCCTGAGCGAAAGGCGTGCCGAATCGTCATCGAGCACCGCGGCGATAGCGCCGACCCGGGTCAACAGGCCGAGCTGGTGCAGTGGGTGGTCGCGACCGCTGACAGCTTCGCCCGCGTGTTCCCAGGGTTCATCTCCTCGGCGTTGAGCAAGAGCATCTGATTCACGGCTCCGCAGCCACGCCAATCAGGCCACGTACGCATGAGCCGCGTCGGATGGCACCTCCGAGTGCTTGCCCGAGTCATCGCCGCGTTGTCCCGCTGATCGGCGCATCCGGGCAGCGCGCGTGAGCGGGACGCGTGCGAACGCCCGGAGTGGTCGGCGCGGACGCGTGCGGCAGGTGGCCGCTAGCATCGTGGCGTGCGGATCGTCGTCGGAGTGACTGACAGCCGCTGGGCCGCGTTCTTGCGGGACCGTGATGCGATCACGGACGTGAACTTCTGGCAGCCTTCCCCACACGGGTTCAAGGCGTTGCAGGAGGGCGGACCCTTCCTGTTCAAGACGAAGCGACCCGGCGCTTTCCGCGACGTTGACATTCCCGGTTACTCGCTGGTTGGCGGCGGCTTCTTCGAGGATTACTTCGAAATGCCCGTCAGCGAGGCATGGACGATCTGGGGACAAGGAAACGGAGTTGCCACCGAGCAGGAGCTGCTCGACCGTGTGCGGGCATACCGTTCGAATAAGCGGTGGGTGGATGATCCCGACCCCACCATCGGCTGCATCATCCTCCGCAACGTGTTCTTCGCACCGCGCGGTGAGGAACTCCCGCAACCCCCGAACTGGTCGCTGAACAACGTCACCATCGAGGGCTACGAGACGCTCGGCAGAGAACGGAAACCGGACTCGGAGTATGTGCTGCAGGCCTTTCAACTGATGCAACGCAATGCTCGCGTTGACTTCAGCTGGGACACCGACCTTCGGAGCACGGCGATCGAGTGGGACGGGCCAAAGTATGGCGATCCGGCTCTCGTCAGCCCACGGATGGGGCAGGGCAGGTTCCGTCGCGCGGTCGACGAGGCGTACGACTTCCGCTGCGCGGTAACGAGCAGCAAGACGTACCCGAGCTTGGAGGCCGCGCACATTCGCGACTTCGCGCACGACAGTGGCACCCACCAGGTGTCCAATGCCCTCTTGCTCAGGTCCGACGTGCATACCCTCTATGACCGCGGCTACCTCGGCATCGATGCCGACCTCCGCCTGCGTGTGAGTCCAGCGCTCCGCGCGCGCGGATGGAACGGCGTCGAGTTCTACGAGAAAGAGGCCGCCGCGTTCAAGATCCGCGTGCCAGAGAATCCCCGACTCGCGCCCGACCCCGACGCGCTCGCCTGGCACCACGAGAACCGCTTCCGCGCCGCGTAGCCCGCTGAGTACAAGAGGCATCCCCTTGCTGGCAGGGAACGGATGAGGGGCCACCTGGGCGCAATCTCGCGAGACTACGCAGCGGAGGGGGGCTTCGACGCGACTCGGTTCATCCCTTCGAGCCTCGACCAGTGGGGCTGCGGGAGGCTCCTCTCTCTCGGCGCTGTCGTCGCCGTTCGGGAGCATGACGGCTTTAGGGTCGGGGAGGTTCGTCACCACATCCGAGAGCGGACGTGCTTGGCCATCTCGCCAACGCTTACAAGTGCGACTTCTGCGCGGTCGGGGTCGCCCCCAAAGAGACCGTGGAGCAGGGGCGTCCAACCAGCGCCGTGCGCCTTGACTTCTTCGAGCATGCTGACCTCCGGAGGACGATCACCGCGGACATGACGCCATGTGTAGCGCCCGTAGCCACCGTGCGGTCCGTAGTACGGCGCTTGCGCACGAGCGTCCTCCGATACCGCGTCGAGCAGAACTTCGACTCGATCGAAGGCATCTGCATAATCGCCGTCGCTCGAGAAGTGGCTGCGGTAGATCGGAGTGAGCAGGGTAAAGAGGTGATCTGAGATCGGGGTATGCCTGCGGCCGCCACGCTCAGAAAGGAGCGACTCGATCTGATCATCAGTAAGCGATTCGCCGTCATCCTCGACACACAGGAGGGTACCGAAAGGACTCCAGTTGCCGATGCCGATAATGCTCTGGCTGCCCGAAGTAAGGATGAATGGAATTTGCTTCACGTTGGTCGTTGTGACGCGGACGTCCGAGGTCGCGGCGCGGAGCATCGAGTAATTGCTCTTCGCGACTGCGCCTAGGGCAGTCGCGAACGTCGCTACCAGCGCCGGGTACTCATGGATCGACCTATAGATGTCGTGCCCTGCCGGCTGCGTAGATTCCTGCGCCAAGATGCGTAGGGTCTGCGTAAGTTCCTGCTCGTGCTGCTGCGATCCGTACATAGATATGAGCTTGAGCGGCACCAGTATCGGAGCGAGCAGGTCGTCATAGTCACGCATCCTTTCGACCCACTGCCGGACGAATCCAGCGTCTGGCTTTGTCCCATCCGGGACAGTCAACGGGAAACGCTCGCGGTCGAGCAGCGCAGTCCGGACGGGGTCCCGCAACTCCGTCAGATACTCGTCGTAGTCCATGATCAGTGCAGGATTTCGCAACAGCACTCGAAGTTCCTCCACGACGTCGCTCTGCGCGCGACCCGCGTCAGCTGCGGCAGCTGACACAGAGGCCGGTGGGATTCCAGGAGACGCCCCAATCGCTCGCTGGATCGCAATGACGAGACGGCTAACCTGTGCGATCTTCTGAGGCCCGAATATGTCGGCACGATGGATCGAGCGACCCAGCGTGCGCCCCGCGCCCAGGTCGATCTCAGGGATCTCGCACTCGTCGAGGCGAGCGGTCATGAGCCATGCCGCGCCAGGGGGTCTCAGACGGTACTCCTCTGCAGCCAGCGTCAGCTCCTCGAACTGATACGACTTCGCGCGCTTTGCGAGGTTCGATGAGAAGCACGCGAGGAAAACGAACGAGCCACCGCGGATTGCGTTTCGAATCTCCGCCTGCCAGTCGTCGCCCGGCCACAGCTTGTCCTTATCGCGCCAGACGATGAAGTCTGCCGCCTCGAGCGCAGCCTGCAGCTCGTCTATCTGCTCGCTGTCCTCGGTGATGTACGAGATGAATACGTGGTCCCCTGGCACGACGCCTAACCTATCGGTGTCGCTCGATCGATCGAGATCGTCCGTCCATCCGACGACTTCATATGTTCGTCGCAACCTCGCCGTTGATTACAGAGCCGGCGGACGGCCAGACTCGGCGAAGGTGACGCGGGCGGGGCGGATCGTGTCCCGTCCTCTGACGGGCGTCGCACGCAGCGCGGGCGTTGGCGTGCCGCCACGGTTCGGCGCGTGGCAACTGACTGATGTCCGAGATCACGGATAAGTTGCGGCCATGGGATGGATAGCGCGGGTCGTGGGCGGCGGAGTGGCGGCGTTCGTGATCGCATGGATATCAACGGCCCTCATGCGCCTCTTCGGACAACCATTGATCGATCGTCTCCCCGGCGGCGACTGGGGAACTGATCGATTGCGCGAGGCTGGCGCCTGGGCGGTCAGTCCCGCCTCGATGTTCTGGTTTGCGGCGGCTGCGACCTTGATCGTCGTCTATTGGGTTGGACGACGCGCAGCGGTAACTCGCGCGACTGCGATCAACTTGATGGGATGGCTCCTCGCCGGTGTGGCGGGCGGTGCAATGCTCAGCTTGTTCCGCGCAGGGATCTCGCTCCCTCATGTCTGGGCGGACCCCGCGCTCTGGTTGCTGGGCGCCGCCTACGTAATGCCGGTCCTGACAGCAGTGGTGTGGTGGACCGTACCCGAGGTGATCGAGGTCGGCAGATCACGCTTGCGGACGAAGCGCACGATGGTTGCGGACTGAGTACGTCGTCCCAAGTAGAGATCCGTACGCGGTGTGCTAGCGGCACACCTATCCTCTTGCGGGCAGTGCACGGACGGGGGGCGATGCGTGCGCCGACGAATGGATCCGACCCTTGTCGGAGCACTATTGGCCCGCGACGTGTTCGGAGCCTCCGCGTACTCGACTCATCAGCGATCGTCATCGCGCGAGGCGTCGGAGCCAAGAAGTCCCAGCGCATCGCGCTACCCCGCGGGACGCTGCTCGCATGCAATTGCAAGCAGTCTGAGTAGTTCCCCGTTCTCCATTCTGCTGGCTCGTGTCAACGCTCGATGGATGACCGAACGAAGATCTGGCTCGCGCATGCGTAGGCGTCCACCCGCGATCGCGAGTAGGAACTCGTGTGATGCCGCCCCATCGTCGGTCCCACTTTGCTCGACGATAAGGCCCACGACGCTTGCGATGTCTCGGCTCAGTGCGCGAGACGCAGAGTAGTCAAGTTCTCGAGGTATTGCCGCGCGCAAGAGCGCCGCTTGAACCAGCCCATCGGTGAATCTGTTGAATGCAAAGGGATCGATTACGACCCGGTTGTGCGCGTCGACCGTTAGCAGAGGAAGGGGCCCATCCTTCGCTTCCACGGGCTCTGTGCGTGCTCGATTCAGCAGCGAGGCGACGGTAACGAAGACGTCGGCGTCGTCGGCGTCTGAGTAGTTGAATCCTTGAGCTTGAGCCCATGCGCGGTCCCAGAACGCGAACCCCTCGGTAAGCCGCAGACGGTTATCCGCCGTCGTAGAAGCCGCGGAGTCGCTCCTGCTGTGGGGAAGGAAGGCACCAACTCGGAACGAGCCCGTCAGCACTTCCGCTAGACGCGCATCAATCCCACGGGCCAAGTCTTCCAGCCCGAGACTCTCGGCTTCGAGAACGAGTCTCTCCCAGACGGTCGCCTCGTAGCCCCATGGATCGATTAGAGGTTCATGGTCCGGCGGCAGGGGCGACATGAACCCAATTCTCACGTCGTGTTTGCGACCGCCGCGCGCTATTCGCAGGTCGCTCTCGAGATTGGCCCACCGCTTCGTGGACCATGTGCGAACCATTCCGATGCAGTAGGTGATGATCGCCCGCGGAGCGACGTCGCGTAATGCGCGGCTGATTTCGTTTACGCTCCGTCCGCTGGCAACGACACTGCAGAAGACGGTCACTCGTTCAGCGCCAGACTCTGCTAGTGATCGCAGGCCCTCTTGGCGCACCAGTGGGATCCCATCGACGCCCGTCTGCTCGCGCCACCAGCCCGCAAGGTTCCGCGAGCAGTCGTCGTTTGCGTGCACAATGAGGTCTGGTAGGTCATCGGACTCGGCGATGAGACGCTCCGCCAGGATCGCTGCTACCTGTTCGTTCGCAAGACCACGCGAGAGATCAAAGTGGATCGTCCGTCTTGAGCCGGCCGCGGTGGCCGAATTCAGTTGGAATAGCCCCCGTGAGAACAGCGTCGCGCCATGTTCCTTGACCCACGGCGGACGGTCAGGTAGGCCGATCTTCCGAGCGGCGGTTTGCGGCGTCGCAGGGAATAGGCTGTCGCCGGCGATTTCGAGGAGTGCGCTGCCGAGATCGCACAGTGTGCACAGTCCACGGTGAGCTTCGGTCGGGAGAATGTCTTCGCCGTCGCCAGAGTTTCCATGCGATCTCAGATCGCAGATCGTATTTGCCGGCGGCTGTGCTGTCCCGAGATAGTACATGGAGACTGCCCGCGCCCCGCCCCGCGGGGAAGCTCCAATCCTGTCAGCGAGTTCTCCCGAACTTGATGCCGAAATAATGAAGAGCGCTCCGGGGTTACTCGCCCACCGGTCAATCGCCTCCCGCGGCGCGGCATGCCCTCGAAAAGAACGAACATTGGCGAGCGAGCTCTCGTTTCCGAGCTGGTGTCCGAGGATGGCGACGGCGTAACCGACCGACCCGAGGGAAGCTGTGTCAATCAGCACTTCATCCACAGGCCCGCCGCCGATCTGATGCCATATGGCGAGCGCTGCAAAGCCGGACCTGGCGTAGTTGTGGTAGGCCTCACCCACGACGATGAATTGCGACTGATGACTACCAGACGGCGTCTTGAAGTGGAAGGAGGAAGTCCCACGATGCACGGCGTCCGAATCGTGGAGCAACTGGCTCAGCCCTTCCGCGAACATCCAACTGACGAACTCCCCCTCCGAGTTGAATCGAGGGTCTGCGAGTTCCGCCGTCACCTTGCTGAGCCCGTCAACGGCTCCACTAGCGCGGACAAAGGCGAGGACCGGTTCCGCAAGTGATCCGCGTCGAGCTAGTCGACGCGGCAGCGCGCCCCTGACCGCGTCAGACGATACCGCGGCCTTCACTAGGGGCGCGAGGTGTTCCGACGTCAGCACGATAAGGCCGCCGGGAGAGGTGTTCGCTAGGTAGTAGTCGCGCACGTCTGCAGCAAGGTCTGCGTGACTAGGAGGGGCACCGGCTATCGAGACTATGTCGAGGTCATTCGAGGGAGCGTCGCGCAGGTCCGCGCGCACACGATAGATGAGTGCGCCTGATCGGCCGTCGGCCCAAACTTGCCCCGCCAACCGTCAAACCTTCCGGGTAGGCACGATCAGTGTGACGGATGTCCCGCAGACACTCGGGTGTTCGGTGGGCTCTTCAGATCCAGTCATTGAGTCGAAAATCGAGGGGCGTGCGGACTCCTCTTGCCTAAATGGATTCGCCTCGAAATCTCGACTGAGCGCGAGCCTACCTGTGCGAATTCGCACAGCTCCCTTCAGGTCAGTCAATGCCTCAAAGATGTGCGTAAACCCTCGTCCGCGTTCCTCGCCTGCCCCGCCAGGATCGTCAGTCACCCCGTCTGCAATTACCGAGCGCATCACATCGAACTGCGCCCGCGCCGAGTTCTCGTGGAGTCCCAGCCGCTGCAATCTGCGGAAGTAGATCCCGGGCCCGCCGTCGACCACGGAGTACTCCGCGTGAAATTGCGTCCCGCGGGTTCCCGCGCGCCGTGCATATCCATTGATGACTGCGTCGCCCGCCCCGAGCGCTGAAAGCTCTTTCGGTGTGCGACTTGCCCACTCCATACGTAGCAGTCGGAACGAAGACTGCTCTATTGTGAGCGACCGACCCCATTGGTCAGCGTTATCGAAGGTCTCCGAAAGCGCGACGGCGATCGACGAGAACGCAACGTCAGGTATCGCCGCATCGGCGTTTCGAATCAGTTCTGATGTAAGTCTTCGTAGCCACGATGCGAACGCTGAGCCGCGGAGCACTCGCGGGGGCCGATTGGCCGGGTACGGCCACCCAACGGGCGGCGCTTGAGGGTCCCACATCCAGTCTCTGACTCGCACCGAGTCATAGAGCGGCGCGGCAACCGAGGTCCACCGCGTGCGGGGGTCTTCGTAGGCCAGAAACGACGCGTGGCCGACGCGTCGAAACGCGGGATCGTCAGCCGCCTGTGCAGATGCTTCTCGCGCTAGCGCTTTAAGTCTGCGCGTGATGTCGATCCCGCGAGAAGAAAGTACCGTTCGCGCAACTACTGCTGCAATCAGCAGCTGAGGTTCGTCGCAGAGGGTTCGGCGAAGTTCGTCATCGCTGGTGGACGGATCAATGTACGAGTGGACTACCCTCTCTGGGTCCCGGTTCGCCCAGGTTGCAATGAGCTGAACGATTCCAACCAACCCGCCGAAGTCATCATTTTTCAGGTGATGAGCGACGCGGAGACGCACGGCGCGACCGCGGTCGTGAGCTCCCCCAACAAGCTCGAGGAGGGCACTGGAGTCCGCAATCGTGCCGCTGCGCGTAACGAGGACGGTATCGCGCCCGACCGAGTCCCCTGGCATGCTGCTCAGGCTAGTGCACGGCAAATCACGCAACGCACTAGTGACACTTCCGCCCTCCGGGTCGATCAATTGCACCGAGACCTTCTCTAAGGAGGCACACGTAGACCCGCGGCGACGAGGGGTGCAAAGCTTGCGCCCAGCTCAACCGCAGGGTGAGAGAGGACGTCTCTCTCACGCCGCTCGTCCCAGATCATTCACCCGGTGACGATGTCGAAACGCTAGTTCGTGGGCCGAGGGCGGGCCGGTCCCTGTCCGGGCGCGCGAAACAGGGACCACGCGTGCGGCCACGTGGGCTGCATTTTGAATCCCAGCCTCATCGACGAGTGGCCGGCGCGACCGCTACGATCAATGGCACTAGATCGCTCGCATAAGGCCCGCGGGAAACCGGACAGGGTGGCGAGATGACGACTTGGGGCACGTGATGCCGCGGCTTGAGAGGCCGCGACAGAGTACCGCTGTTACCCGCGGTCGTTCCTGTTTCACGACATGGAGCCGCGGTGACCACCTGCCCGAAAACCCCCATCCCCTCCCTCTATCTCGCTGGGCGCGCCCTTCTTGCTGCGCGTGCCCGGATGCTCGACCAGCAGCGAAGTCGCGTGGTCATCGGCGTCCATCCCTGCGCGCGATGCAGAGCGTTTCACCTGACGTCCAACCCGAACTCCGAACGTTCGTTGTGGACACGTCGTGCGCTTGCGCTCGCCCAGCGATAGAGCGAGCTGGGATCCGTATCCGGGCGATGCGCGTAGAGCGGAGGTGGCGTGCGCGTTCTTTGGGGGGTCGCAGCGCCGACAGCGAATCGCTGTTCGCTCATCCAGAGTTGGTTGCTGCTCCCGCGGCTCGCGTGTCGCTCCTCGTTGGTAGGTTCGGTTCGTGCCGCCCGTAATCGGGCTGGCCTGCCCGCACATCACCGTGCGGCGGGCGTGATCGACATGGGGGAGCGCGATGACGAACGGTACTGAGACTGCCGCCGACTGGTATCCGGACCCGACCGGCAAGCACGAGCGCAGGTACTGGAACGGGACCACCTGGACCGAGCACGTCTTCTCCGCTGGCGTGCAGAGCGTGGACCCTATGCCCGCGACCGCGATCGATGACACGGCCGATAGCGAAACGGCTAGCGCTCCTGTAACGCGACGCGAGGCTCGCGCGAATGCACCGCAGGCGGTTCGAGAGACAGCGGCGCTGGTCGCCACGCAGCCCCAGGCTGATGAGGAGCGGGTTGGCAAGTCCCGCAAGGTCTCGTTCTTCGGCGCGAAGAAGCAGGCGGAGTCTCTCATCGAGGAGAATGACCGACTCGAAGCGCTGATCACTCAATACGGGTTGAACGAGGTCAGCGAGCTCGACGGCATCAAGCGGGAACTGCAGGAGCAGATCGCGGCAGCGGAGCAGGAACTCGCGCGTGCCCGTGCCGACGCGCAGGCTTCTATCGCTGAGAGGAGCGCCGCACAGCAGGACATTGTGAACCTCCGCGATGCCGCGCGGCTCCAGGAATACGGCCTCTACGACTTCGAGAATCCCGCCGAGTCGTCGGTCGCTCTCGCTACCGAGCTCGAGTCGGTCCGATCTGAGATCAAGCGCCTCGTGCGCGATGGCGGCGCCACTACCGCATCGTCCACGTTTACTTTCAACAACAGCGTTGCGAAGGGCCGCAAGTTCGTCAACGACATGTCGAAGCTCCTGCTGCGCGCATACAACGCCGAAGCGGAGAACTGCATCAAGACGGTTCGCGCGGGCAACCTCGAGTCCGCTCAGAAGCGACTGTCGACCGTCGTCACTCAGGTCGAACGCCTTGGCACGATGATTGACCTCCGCATCACACCGGGGTACCACTTCCTCCGGTTGAAGGAACTCGAGCTTGCCAGCCGGCATCTTCAAGCCCTGCAGGTCGAGAAGGAGCTCGAGCGCGCGAGGCGGGAAGAACTTCGCGAGCAGAAGAAGGCCGAGCAGGAACTCGCACGGGAGAAGGAACGCCTCCAGAAGGAGCGAACCCACTACCTGAATGCGCTGGCGACGCTGGAAGCGAACGGGGACGTCGAAGGTGCGGAACGCCTCCGCGCGAAGCTCACCGACGTCGAACACGCCATCGAGAACGTCGACTACCGGGCAGCCAACATACGCGCAGGCTACGTGTACGTGATTAGCAATATCGGCGCATTCGGCCCCGAGGTCGTCAAGATCGGACTCACGCGGAGACTCGACCCCATGGACCGAGTCAACGAGCTCGGCGACGCATCCGTCCCCTTCAGGTTCGACGTACACGCGCTGTTCTTTGCCGACGACGCCGTTGCCATCGAGGCGATGCTCCACCAGCACTTCGCCGAGCAGCGACTCAATAAGGTCAATCTCCGGCGTGAGTACTTCCGCGCAACCCCGGAGCAGGTGCTCGCCGCCCTCCGCGAGCACAATGTCGAGGTCCTCGAATACTCGCTCGAACCTGCAGCGGCCGAGTACCGCAGTTCGATCGCTGAAGACAGCTCGAGCCCTCGCGACCCAGGACGGATCTGATCCTCAAACGGGCACCGCGAACTGGGGACGTCGTGTGTGGCCTACGCCGCGCGATTGACGTTCGTAGGATCAGCCATGCGCAGTCACGTGTGAGCTACTCGTGCAGCAGTCCCGGACGTCGAGTGGCTTCGACGCACGCAAGGGCGAGAACGACTGGCACGTGCACCGCGTGAGGGGTGTGTCGGTGCCCGGTCTCATTACCCATCCCGAGCACCTATCTGCGCTCACCGTGTCGAGGAGTCCGAGACGGGTCAGGCGGGAGTGTTTGCGTACTCTTCCTGGCAGGTTGCGCACACCGGCTTCGACTCGTGATCCGCCGTGGGGACGAACCAATGTCCGCACATTGCCCGGATTGCTTCGCCGTGCACCGAGGCGTAGGCAATGTGCTCGTGATGCGAGTAGTGCGCGATGGTGCCGAGCCGGACTTCGCCGGGGCGAACGTCCGCGGACAGCGTCCCGGAATCGGCAGTCGCGCGTGCTGCGGACATCGCCTCCTCGGTCAGCACTGTCCAGTGTGACTCGGCGTTGTGGTTCAGAGGAGCGCTCGTCCAGGCCTCGAACTGAGGTTCGATGGCGGTCTTCACGATGATGGATGCGCGGTCGTATAGGTTCGGGTGCTCCCAGCCCGCGGGCACGACCTCCACGACGAGTTCGTGCGCGATAGCGCCATCGACGTCGGTGTGCACGACGAGCATCGACAGGGTAAGCAGCTCCGTGTTGTCGGGCGAGAGCACGATGGTATTGTGCGTGTGCTCGGGGTTGTTGACGGCTGCGTCCAGGAGGACGAGAGCGGTCAGATGTAGTTGCAGCTTCCACGCGTCGAGACGAGCTACCTTCACCTCGACGCGGCGGAGCGTGAAATCCTCATGCGTGGGGAGGAATGCGTCGGAGCCGGATCGGCAGCGTCGAGCGAACTCCTCGTAGAAGTCTTCCGGCGATCCCTTGCGGTGATATCCGGCAGCACCAAGCCAGGCGGTCTCCTTACCGTCCTCGTCGATAACGGCGGCCGCACCCCGCCACCGGGCCGAGTAGGTCTGCTTGAACCACTGTCGGTCGTTCACGGCGCTGATGGTCTCTCGAAGGGTTCCCGCATCGTCCTCGCCTGCGAACTGGTCGTCGAACGCGAGGATGAGTGGATGACGCAACTGGGACAGCGGGGGCAGCAGCCTCAACTGCTTACGCAGTACCGAGTCGGGGATGTCGCCGCCGACCGCTTGTTGGGCAAGCTCACGAAAGCGCTTCGCATTCGCGAGGTCGGCTTGCGTCGTCCAGCCGGACGCCAAGTCCTCAGTTACGCAACGGAGCGTGACCCGGCGGCTTCGTCCCATGGCACCAGCATACGAACTGCGAGCGACACAGGGTGACCCTTCGGATCAGTCGAACTCGTCTAGAGCGAGATCGTCAAGATCGTCCGTGCTCGCGGCGGCTTCAGCGTGACTCTTCTGCATTGCGAGCATCCGAGCTCGGTACGCGAAGAGGTCGGGTGCCGCGATGCGGCGGTCCCGAGCGCCGACAATGTGATGGGCGAGGGCGCCAGAGTCGAGGATCTTGTAGAGATGGGTGCGGCTGACACCGAGCAGCTTCGCAGCCTCGGATGGGGTGAGGTCTTCCTTCTCGGACACGACGAACGTGTCCTGACCCCCGCGCAGGGCGAGGGAGAGACTCTCAAGGGTGGTGCGGAGCGCGCCGTCGGGTAGTTGGAGGAACGCATCCTCGAGGACGGTGATCTCGGTCGTTGGAACGCTGGAAGCGTCGAGCTTAGGCATGGCAGATTGCCTCGGTTCCTGTCGGGGAAGTCGGTGAGACGGCCACACTCAGGGCGTGGCATGTGGCGAATGCGGATGGACGGGGAGGATCACCGTCGTCGGCGTTTACGCATGACTCAAGTGTCACACATGACACGAATTCGGTCAATTCCAAAAATAGCCCGCTCTGTACGCGAGGCCACAAGTCCGCGGTGCAAACGTCATAGACGCCTCAGATGCCACATGTGACACGCGCAGAATATTTTCTGCTATCATGGAGGCATGACATCCAAGGCTGAAGCGCGCGGCGAGCTCCTGGCGGCTCTGCGCCTCTCGCGCGGGCTTACGCAGGTAGAGCTCGCCTCGGCCGTCGGTATCTCGCAGGCCACCCTGTCGAAGGTTGAGTCCGGTGAAGCCCGTCTGGACCTCGAGACCTGGCGCAACGTCGCGGAAGAGTTGCTGGTGCCGCTGTCGGCGTTCCGCGCGGTTCAATCGTCCGCGGCCCCTGCCCGCATCTTCCACCGCAAGCAGCGCACCACCCCGAAGAGCGCTGTGAACAAGGTGGCCGCCGAGATGTCGCTGGTTCGCCTGCGCGTTCGCGACCTCCTTGGGGATCAGACCACGACTCTGCGCCGCCACGATCTTGAGGGCGGGTTCAACACCCCGCAGGAGATCGCGCGCGACGTGCGCGACGAGCTCGGCCTTGGCCGTGGACCGCTCGGCGACCTCGTCGCCATCCTCGAAGGGGCTGGCGTCCTGGTGCTGCGGTGGCCGTTGGATACCATCCAGGTCGACGCCATTGCGTCCTGGCAGGACGACAGCGTCCCTGTGATCTTGATCGGCGAGCATGTCCCCGCCGACCGGCAGCGCTTCACCATGGCGCACGAGCTCGGTCATGCGGTCATGCACGACGGCGAGGCGGGGAAGGAACAGGAGGCGGAGGCGGACGCCTTCGCCGCTGAGTTCCTCGCGCCCGGATCTGAGATCGCGAAGGAGTGGCCGGCCGACGACAGTCTTGACGCCCTCCTGCTATTGAAGAGGCGATGGGGGATATCCCTGTCCGCCCTCATTCGACGGGGCAAGGACACCGGCCGTCTCACCGAGCAGGAGTACCGGCAGTGGAGCATCCAACTGAGCACCACAGGGATGCACCGCCGCGAACCAAACCCCACTGAGCGCGAAAACCCCACCGCGCTCATCACAGCCATACGCAACTTCCTCGACGAAGGCGCGAGTGTCGAGGAACTTGCGAGCAGTGCCCACATGTACCCGCGCGAGTTTCAGTTGACCTTCCTTGAGGAGACATCATGAGTTTCACCGTCATCGATAACCCCAATACCGCCCCGAGCCCGCTGGCCATCGCCCCTCGCGCCGTCGAGACCGGTGATGCGATCGCGTTGCTCACCGACCGGCAGTTCCACGTGGCCGGCCGGAACATGCGCGGCGAAGCGCCGCTCATCCAGACCAGCAGCGGCGGAGCGATCCTTGTCGGGGAGGACGCCGTGGCGAACGTCGCACCTATCCGCGCTGCGAACCCTGACCTGCCACTCATCGTCGAACCCGGCTCGCTGCGCAAGCACCTGGCGACCGGCGCCCAGCCGTTCCAGCTGAGCGCGGCCACGCTCAACGACGACCTCGATCAGCAGCGCGGATATAGCGACCTCGCCATCACCCCGACCGGTCAGATCCGCGCGGGCGACTCCGGCACCCTGAAGGCCGCGCTTCGTGAAGCGAACAAGCTCGACCGCACCGACACCTTGTTCGCAATCCCCGCATACGCCGGCTGGCTCAGCGATGACCAGTACGTCAAGCAGCTCATCGCCGTCATCAACCGCAGCGTCAACCCGGTCCTGCTCGCCTTCATCGATGGGCACAACCCGGTCGGCAGCATGAAGCGCGCCCGCGCATATCGCCACATCTTCCAGGAAGCGACTGTTCCCGTCGTCGCCCACCGCGCCGACCTTGTCGGCTTCGACGCTCTCGCGCATGGCGCCATCGCCACCGCCATCGGCTCCTACCCGTCGACGCGGCGTCTCAACCCCTTCGACCATCGCGGCGGGCCCGTCAGCGATATCGAAGAGATGTCACCGCACATGCTGCTCACCGACATGCTCCGCATCGTGCGCTCGCTCTACATGCGGCGTGAATGGTTTGCGGGCGCTGCGCCGATCCAGTGCTTCTGCGTCATCTGCCGTGGAGCCGACGTCGATCGTCTCCACTGGGACGAGTCGGAACGTCGCATCGGCCACAATCACAACGTCGTGAACCTCGACGGCCTGTACTCGTCGTACGTCGGTCTCGGCATCTCAGCGCGTCGCGCACTGTGGGCCAACCAGGTTCAGGGTGCTCTGGACGCCTATCCGCAGCTGGAGTCGCACCTCGGCCGCAGCCTCCCCGTGGATCCCATTCTCGAGAAGGTCTGGGCGAAGGCGTCCTAGTCGTTTAGTTCGCGGAACTGGCCATAGACGAGCTCGGCGAACCGCCACCGCGCTGGCGACCAGCGTTCTGGAACGAAAGTGGCGGGCATCATCACGCACTCGCCGTCCGTCATCTGAAGTCCGATCCCATAGTGGGAAGCCTCGGCCAGCTCGAACGTGCTTACCGAGGCGGACGTGGTGATTGTCCGCGGCCCGTACCCGGCCCACCTGTGCGCAACGATGCATCCCCGCTTCAGGCTCGTAGACGTGATCTCGATGCTGCGCACGTCCACGGCTGGCTGTACTCGACGCTGCGCCCAGAGGCCGCCTTCGGGATCCTCAAGGATCGTAACGAGGGGTGCGCTGTCCGCCTTGCGCAGCACGCGTTCGAAGCGCGGAGACACTGGCTGCAGCCGATCCTCCGGCGCACCGAGAAGTGCCGCCAGAAGGAACTCATCACGAATCTCGCGCCGACCGGCGCGGACACGCGCTTCATGCTCGGCGCGGTTCACGGAGTACGTGACAGTCAGCAACGACCGGTCGAACACGCCTTCGTGCCGGTAGATGGCGTCCGACTCCTGCAGCACCTCAAGCACGAGCGAGATCCCGCGCGGCTTCCCAGAATGGATGCGGAACCCGCTGGAATCGGATGGGCTCGGTCCTCGCCTGTCGTTCAAGCCTCTCCATAAGTCCCACTCCTTCCAGGGCGACGAGAATACGCTGCACCGCCGACTGCCTCAGCCCAAGTCGATTCTGCAGGCTCTTCGAGTCCACGATGTCCTCGCCGGCACCGATTGCTTCGGCAACGCTCAGCATATGTGTGTTGTTGAAGAGCAGCTTCGATCTGTCCCCGACGCCGCTCCCCATCGTTCCATTGTAACCCGAAACCCAGGTTACGGATCACGCAAGTTCTGGCCATCGCACCCCTGCATCCACCGCGGCACGTGCTGTGCAGTACTTCTGCTCATCGAGTCGCTGGCTCGCGGCCCTTCAGAGAGAAGCACGCGCCAGCTACTGCCGCGCCCGAAGTCGACTGATTCGGCCGAAGGGGTGTCCGCACGAAGGTGGGTCGTGATACGCGCGGATGTGCCTCGCGGGCGCAGTGGGCGACCTGGACACGACTTGCCTCGCAAGACCCGCCCGCAAAGATGCCCGCGCGGCGTACGGCTAATGCACGCCGGCCGCGCCGCAAGGCGGAGCGTCCGCGATCGCGCTTGCGCGAGACATCCGAAGAACCGAAACAGCAATGCACGCAGGCACTTTCTGTGTAAGCACTCGTAAGTTAGACAGATTGAGCGTAGCCTTGGCGCATGCGTGGGGGTCTAGAACGCTGGAAGCGGGGAGTCGAATCGCAGGGCGTTCGCCAGGCGATGGCCTACGCGTTCAAGGGGAGCTGCGACTCGCACCTGCGAAGCATCCCAGGAGTCGAAGCCCTCACCGAGTATGCCGACGGCCGGTCGGGACGCGTGACGCGCTACACAGTCGAGCGTGGCACCATCGCGACGGACGAGCTCGATGCGGAGGAACTCCGGCGCTGGGTCGATGGTCACGATCCCCACACCGACGCTTCCCGAGGTCGTGAACTCCGATCCCCGCATGCCGACCTGATCCTGGACGGCACCATCAATGCACCGAAGTCGTACAGCATCGCCGCGCTCGTAAACGACGACCTCGCAGCCGAGTTCGAAGCGCTTCAGGATCGCCTTCGCGCCCGGATCATCGCAACCTGGCAGCGTGAGCTGAACGCTCGACGAGGGGCTGGCGGCAGCATCCGCGAGCGCCTCCTCCGCATCGAAGTTGTCGAGCTGCAGCACCGCCGCTCGCGTGCGCTCGACCCGCACATCCACCGGCACCTCTGGCTCAACGTGAAAGTGCTCGGCGAAGACGGGAAGTGGTCGAACGTTGACTCCCGCGTTGCGATGAAGCTGCACACGTTGATCAACGCGGAGGGCGAGCTGGCCGCGCGGACGGACCCGCAGTGGCTCGAGGCTCTTGCCTGCAACGGCTACACGCTCGACGGCGATGGGGAGATCGCGGAGCTGGCATCCGCCGTACGTCCGCTCTCACGCCGGTCCAACCAGATCGAAGCGAACCGCGCGAAGCTGCTTCTCGCGTGGCGATTGGAGCACCCAGGTCAGGAACCCGACCACGACGTCCTTCAACACATCGACCGACTGGCGTGGGCGAAGAACCGTCCGAACAAGCCGGGCGTTTTGGACGAGGAGGAGTGGGAGGAGCTCGTTCGTGATGAGATCCGAGTAATCGATCCCGCCCTCCTGATCGCGCGCCAACCCACGAGCGTGCGCGCCACGGCGATCGGGGCCCTGGACCGCGATCTGCTCGCCGCCCGAGCGATCGTGGATGCCGACTCACGATCCACGGCGTGCGGGGGAAGGTTCAGTAACTACGACCTGCGAGCCGGCGCGACCAGGGCTGTCGCGGTATCCGGAATCGTCTCCCCGCGCGAGAGCATGCAGGAGCTCATCGACGAGGTCGTCGTGCGGGCGCTCGCACACACCGTCGACCTGCTCGAGCAGGACGGCGACCGGCCTGGTCACATCAAGGGGTACATGGCCGCCTCAACCGCGGAGCTGAAAGTCGAGCTCGCTGCGCGCTTCGACATGCTCACGCACTCGGGGCAGCGGGTCGACCACGAGGACATCGTCGAGTTCTCGCAAGAGACTCTGCCTCGCGACGTCACGCTCGACGAGGGCCAGTCGGACGCCGCCGCGGCAATCGCCGGTACGGATCGCCTCGTCTCGGTGACGGGGCCAGCGGGCGCTGGCAAGACGACGATGCTCCGCGTCGCGCGCACCGCACTCGAACGGCAGGGTCGAAACCTCGTGGTCGTCGCACCGACGAAGAAGGCGGCCTCGGTGGCGGCGCGTGAGATCGGCGCGACGGCGCTCAGTCTGCATGCGCTGCTCGCCGACCACGGCTGGCGCTGGGGTCGCGATGACGCAGGTGGCGAAGTCTGGACGCGACTCGAACTCGGCGAAACCGATGCCCGGACCGGCGCGGTCTTCATGGGGCCGCGTCGGTTCGTCCTTCGACCGGCCGACCGGGTCGTCGTCGACGAAGCGGGCATGGTCGACCTGCACACGGCCAAGGCGCTCGCAGTCGTCGCTGCCGAGACCGGTGCGGGCATCGCGATGGTGGGCGACCACCTGCAGGCGATGCCGGTAGGGCATGCCGGCGCCATGGCGTGCATGACGCGGCGCGCGACCGCAGTCGTCGAGCTGACCGCGGTGCATCGCTTCCGCGACCCCGAGTACGCCGCCCTGACGTTGCGCATGCGCGAGCCTGACAGTCAAGAAGAGGCGCTTGCTGTTGCCGGCCTACTCGACGAGCGAGGATCGATCCACCGAGTCGCGGATGCCGCACAAGCACGCGACGTCATGGTCGAGGCGTACTTCCGCTATGCGGCGAGTCGCGCGCGCGTCGCACTCGTCACGAGCACGAACGAGGAAGCGGACGCGATCAACGAGGCGATCCAGGAGCGCCGGGTCGAAATGGGACAACTGCATGAGGACCGCCTTGCCATTGGGCAAGGCGAGCAGCGGCTGCTCGAGGGGGACGTGGTGCAGACCCGCCGCAACGACCGCGACGCGGATGTGGAGAACCGTGCACTGTGGATCATCCGGCGCATCGGTGGTTCCGACGTCGAACTGGTCGCGCTAGGAGACAGTGGGGACCGCCGCCGGGTTTCGCTGGAGTATGCCGCCGAGCACATGCATCTCGCCTACGCGTCAACCGTGCACGGAATCCAGGGTGAGACGACAGATGCCTCCGTCGTCGGGCCTGGCGTGGACGCGTCGGGACTGTATGTCGGGATGACGCGAGGGCGCGCGCACAACGAGGCGATCGCGATCGCACGGACGCCCGCCCTCGCTCGCGACCAAGTCGCGGCGAGCATGATGCGGGGGTCGCAGGAAGTGAGCCTCGACGATTCGAGGCGTGCTGCGCAGGCCGAGCTCGGTCGAGCCGCCCGTGATCCAGGTACTCGGCCAGCGTCCGCGCTAGAGGCGCAGCACGACTGGCTACTTCGAGCCGCCCGGACTCTGCTCGACATCGACCAGCGGAAGGCTGACACGACCGCGAGTGCGCACGGGCGCGATGCAGCCGATAACTCGACGAATCTGGACCAGGCTAGGGAGCGCCTGCTCGCCCGCTACCAGTTGGTCACCCGCCAGTACGAGGAAGCAATCCAACACGCCGAGAACCCCGCTGACCGAGCTCGTCCGGACCGCTTCCGGCTCGCCCACGACATGGGTGCGGCGAACGGGCCATCCTCGAGTGCCGGGCTTGGCCGTTGACCCGTACATAGGGGCGCGCGGATAGCGGCGTGGGAGTACAGTGACTCCCACGCCGCTCTCCTGTTGCGATGGGTCAGCGACTGATCCCGACGCCGGTGGACGATACCGGCTCGGCTACCGGCCCTGACGGCGCTCTGTGAGCTTCAGGGCCGCTAGCTTTTGGGGCGCGCTCGACGGCGACCGCCGCGTACTTCAGCGAAGCCCCGACGTTCTCCGCAACGATGTCGCGGGTCTCGCGGGTCTGGCCCGACTCCTTGTCGGTGTAGGTGCCGAAGCGGAGGTCGCCTCCGACGATGACGGTGTCGCCCTTGTGGAGCGACGTCGCCACGTTGCGGGCTTGCTGGTTGAACACGACGACGCGGTGGAACACCGTTCCTGCGTCCTCCCAGCGTCCGGTCGTCTCGTTGAGGCGGCGGTCGTTGACGGCCACGCTGAATCGGGCGTACTCGTTGCCCGACTCGCTCGCGCCGTACTCGGGGTCGCCGGTGAGGTTGCCCTCGATCGTGACCGGGATTCTCGTTGTCATCCTTCTTCCTTCCATTCAGGAGGCAGCTCGTGCCTCAGTTGGCGTGGCTCTGGTTGATCCACGCGTCCCACTCCGCCTCGTCGGTCTCTCCGACCCACGACCGCGGCTTCAATTCGTAGTGCCCGCTCGTGCAGCCCGAACCGGCGCGTTGAAGGCGGGGCTGCGCCTGCGCGAGCCGCTCGTGCCACTCGAGCGGGCCGTATCCCGAGTCGTTCTTGTCGAACGACGCCCGGTGGAAGTTGTGGAGCGCCGAGAGCTCCTCGACGAGCGCGCCATGCTTCCACCAGCAGGCCGGCACGATGCTGATCGGCACGCTGTAGCGCACGGTGAACCACTCAACCCATGTGCGAAGCGCGATCCATGCCGCGCGTGACTCTTCGCTGGTGAGGATCCGCCAATCCACGGGCGGCACGCCAGCAGGCTCGGTCGGATGCGTGAGGATCGGCGGGCCCGACAGTTGCGCCGAGAGCTCCTCCTCGAGTTCCTCGGGCGTTCGCTCACGCTCGTTCATGACGTCTCCCTGAACTCGCGCATCCGCCTCTGAAGAATCCCCAGCGCCATCGTCGATGCGACTCGGCGACCGCGGTGGTGCGACAGCACTCGGTCGCGGTCGATCAGCTGGTGGAGCAGACCGTGACAATACGGATGCATTGCGATGAGGTCGTCGTGGCGCTCGAACGCACTCCACGAGCCGTCGACGAACCGCACGCCGCGGTAATCGAGGTGGTGCAACTCGAGCTGCTCGCGCGTGGCAGAGAGCCCGCATCCGGCGCACGCGAGCGCGCGGCCGAGACGCTCCTGCTTGCGGAACCACCTCGCGCGCCGGGCGAACCACGCGGGGGACGACAGAAACTCGGAGCGGTAGGCGTTCGAGGCCCTGGGCTTGCGGCGGTTGCTCATTCCTCGTTCACCGCCTCGGTCGCTGCTTCCGGTTCGGGTTCGGGCTCGACGACCGGCCGCGGTGCGGGGCGCCGGGTCTCGGCGAAGACCGTCTGCTGGTCCTGCTGGGTCGCGCGCTTGCCGCTCTGGATCTCGCGTGCGTCGCGTCGCGCATCCCAGCCAGCGAGGTCGAGCAGGACGCCACGACGGTTGCGGTAGGCGAGTAGGCCGACGCTCTGCGGCATCCGTCGGATCTCGTCCACAGACATGAGTGGCAGTCGCTCGTGCTGCTCGCTGGTGGAGTGGCCCGACTCGCGCGTGGACCAGGATCGCTGTGTTCGCTTGGTCTGGCGGGTTCCGAGCAGCGCCTCGACGTCGCGCAGGTGGCCCACATGCGACGCCCCGCCCAGCAGCACCTTCGCGGTCGCCGCCGCCCAGATGGTGTCGGCCTCTGCGCGCGACCACGACGTCTCGGCTTGTGACAGCGCCTGCAGGACCACGAACGTGCAGATTCCTCTACCGCCGCCATCCGCCATGATCTGCGGCAGGTTGCCCCAGCGGAACATGTTCGCGATCTCGTCCAGGATCAGACCGAGCGGATGCTGCAGCCGGGAGCCCGGCGACGCGAGTGCTTCGAGGCGGGCCACCTCGACGATGTCATCGAGCAGCGCGCCGAGGAAGCCTCCCATCGCCGACGCGCCGGAGCGCGAACCGACCAAGTAGAGCGTGTTTGCACCCGTGAGGAACTCCTGGGGATCGAACATCGAGTCGCCCGGCTGTGGAGCGAGAGCTTCGCGGATCTTCGGCACCGCGAGGGGAGCGACCGCGCCTTGCACGCCGAACCAAATCGAAGAGACCAGCTTGTCGTCGCCGGCCAGCGTCGCCTCGAGATTGTCACCCCATCCCGATGCGCCGTCGCTGCGCAGTATCGACACTGCAGACTTGCGCGCGAGGACCGGGCTCGTGCCCCAGTTGTAGAGATCTTCGATCGGACGGTTTCCAACTGCGGCGGCGTGGAGAAGCCGACCCAGGACCACGCCGGATGCGTGCGCCCACTCGCCGTTGGTCGACGATGCCCCGAGCGCGGTACCTGTGACGATGGCGCTGCCGCGCTGCATGGCGACCAACGGGTCCTCGCACCCCGCGATGGGCGAGACACGAAGCGGATGGCGCACACCGGACAGTCCCTGGGGGTCGAACACATGAACCTGACCGCGACGTTGGCGCATTCGCAGCGTGGCGGTGAGGTTGTCGTTCGTCGTCGAGGTGGTGATCAACGGCCCCGACCAGTCGATGATCGCGGAGATCAGCACGCGATACCCCTTGCCCGAACGGGGCGGTCCCTCCAGCGCCACCGAGTCCTCGATGGAGACGTAGACGTCGGTGCCACGGGAACGACCGACGCGCCAGCCCACGTCCGTCGGCTTGGGGCGTGCAAGGTCGGGCCGCAACTGCCGCGCTCGCCGCAGGACGGCTTTCCCCGAGAGGTACTGGCGAATCTCGGATGCTTCCGCGAAGCCCAGGCGCGAGCGCAGATCGGCGACGAACGCCTGGTCCGACTCCTTGTAGCGCCGGTAAGCGACGAGACCCAGGATCGCGAGGACGACGACGAGGAGAACGGCGACGAGATCGACGACCCGGATGCCGATCACGGGCAACGCGCATCCGGCCGGCGCCGCGTACACCGCGGTGTCACCCGTGATCGCGAGCCAAAGCCCCGAGAACATGCTGTCGGGCTCTGGTCGAGCCCCGCAGACGACGTTCGTCACGAGTTCGGCCAGGAAACCGAACACGAGACTGAGAACGAACGAGATCGCGATGAGGACCGCAATCCCCTTGCCGAGCATCGACTCCATGGCCGACTCCTCTCACAGACCCCGCGCTGCGGCTGCGGCAACGCGGATCCACGCATCGCGCGTGGGCGCGCGCAGATTGTCAAGCCGCAGCGCTCCCGACTTGAGGGCGGGATCGAACGGGATGTGCTCGACCGCGCGGACATGGCCGGAGAATCCATCCGCGATGCGGTTCGCGCCGCGCGGGTTCGGCTCAGCTTCCGTGACGACGACCACTGCATTGTCTGCGAGTTCGCGTGATCGCTCGTCGCGCTCGCGGAGCGCATCGAGCAGGAGAGCGGCGGACTCGGCCGACTCGGGTGTCGCGAGCGTGGGCAGGACGAGCTGGTTCGATGAGTCGACCATGCGCAACCAGCGCTCCGCCGATTCGTCGTTGCCGGAGTCGAAGATGACAACGCGGTAGTACCGGGCGGCGACCTGCATCAGCAGATCGAACTCGGCGGTGAGGATGCGCTGGTGCACGGCGAGGAGCTCGGGGTTCGAGCGCAGCACGTCGTACCGATCAATCGGCTGGTGATGGACGTACCGGGCAATGCCGGAGACGCCGGCGCCAGGGGCAAGAAGATCAGATGCCGCCGGCAGCAGATCCTTGACCGTCGTGTCGTATCGCCCCGGCTCGGTGCGCCAGCCGAGTGTTCCTCGCGTGTCGTTGTTGTCCCACGCCAGGACGTTCCCGCCGCCGTAGCGGCCGAACACCGCGGCGAGCATCGCGGTGGTCATCGTCTTGCCGACGCCGCCCTTTCCATTCGCGATCGCAATGGTTCGGCATCCGGCCCACTGCTGCGACACCTCGCGCTCATCGTCTCGCCGCCGCAACTCGACTGGAGAAGGACCGAAACCCAGACGAGCGAAGAATGCACGCCAGCCCCCGCGCTTCAGCTCGACGGCGGACGAGGTGTCGATGAAGCTCGGGCGTGAGGGAAGCTCCGGGGCACGGCGGTTGCGAAGCGGTTCGTGTCCCGGAGCTTCGATCTTCACCTCCCTTCCCTGTTGCGATGGGCTGTCAGCCCGCGCGTCGACGATCACCGCGGTTTGCGGCGCTCTCGCTGCGGCCGTGACGAGCGTCCCGTCAGCGTCGATCCGCAAGCGATGCTCTCCGCGATCGCCGGTGGTGACGAGCTCAACGGGGTGGCCGGTGCGCTGTGCTTCAGCGACCGCACGTTGGACGATCGTCTGTCGGATGTCCTCGTCGGGGCGTGCCGACAGGGACTCGATGAGCCCTTCCGGTGTGGTGAAGGTAGCCCTAGGACCGCTGACGGTTGCGTACGCGCGCAGCGTGGTGTCGAGACTCATTGCGGTGTCTCCTCGAAGGTCGACGACAGCCAGCCATCGAGGCTGGTGTCTGTGGGGGAGTCGTCAGGCCAGAAGCGATCGAGTTGATCGGAGTCGAACAGGTACGGCAACCCGTCGCCCTCGTCGTTCTGCTCGAGCGCGCTGTCGGTCGCGAACAGCTCGTACTCCCAGTCGGTCGACGTGGCGAAGCAGTCAACGACATAGGCGTACTGGCCGACATAGGCGAGGAAGACTCCCATCCGCAACCGACGCGCGTCCTCAACGTGAGTCGCCGGGATGTTCAGACGATTGCGGAGCGCCGCGGCTTCCTGGTGATTCGCGCGAAAAATGAACTTGTTCTCGATGTCGCCAACGATCGAGTACGCGAGGTTGCGCTCCCTCGAGTCCGCGTCGCCCACGGCATCCAGGTCACCCATCTTGTGCAGGATGACGATGTTGCTGATGCCGTAGTGGCGGGATAGCTTGAGCCACTGCTGGAACATCTGGAGCGCCGCGAGCGAGGTCATGTCGCGCCAGCCCTCCTCACGGATCAGGTACCGAGTGCGCTTGGCCGACCGGTCCGACACGACCGCCTGAATCCACGCCGTCGTGCACACCTGGGTGAGCTGCGCGACGAGCTCGCTGCGGGAGAAGAGCTCGCTGGTGTCGACGACGACGATCGGTGCATCCGCATCGAAAGCCACTGTCGACTCGTCTTCGAACAGCCCCGAGAGGTCACCGTCGACGAACCGGCGGAGGACGAAGCGCGGCTGCACCGCGCCGTCCGACATGCGGAAGTCGGTGCCGGCATCCTCGACGATCGCGCCGAGGTGCTCGTACACGCTGCGAAGCGTCGGGCGGTCGCCGGTGCTCCGGATGCTGCGCTCGAGCGCCTCATGCAGTGCCGCGTGCTCGACGGCGGTGAGCCTCGTCGAGCCCAACGCCATCTCGACGAGCGACACGAGGGTGGTGATCCGGCGCTGACGGACCATCGTCTCGTCCTGATCATCGTCAGCGTCCGCCCGCCGCGGACCCCGGTCGAGCGGGTTGAGACGAGCGGTGCTTCCGCCACCGATACGGATGACGACGCCATCGGGGATCGCCTCCGAGATCGCCACCCACTCGCCCTTCGGGTCGGAGGGGACGACTGCCTGGTGGCCGAACGCGAGGGAGCGTGTCACCAGGGTCTTGATCGTCGCGGACTTGCCCGCCCGATAGGCCCCGAGCACCAGCACGTTCGTCGAGAGCGTCTGGCGGTCGGTCTTGTTGGCATATGCCTCCCATGGCGAGAAGTGGAAGAGCGCATCGGCGTTGAGGTCGACGCCCAGGATCGGTCCGTGGTGTCCGAGCCCGGCATCCGCCACGAACGGGTAGATTCCCGCGATCTGGCGCGACGTCGCTTGATGGGCCGGGATGCTGGGACGCGCGAGGTTCCAGTACCCGCCCTCGGTGAGGCCGGGACCGAACGGGCCGGGCACCGCAGCCTCGGGCAGCGCGCGCTCCCGACGGCGCTTCCGTGGCGGGCGCTCCTCGTAAGCATCGCGCGCGATCTGCCGGCGCATCGCGCCGCGGTCGCGCTTGGACAGATCGCCCGGTTCGAAGAAGACGACGCGGCGGGCCATCACTTCATCCCCAGCCCGATCGGAAGGACATTGACCATCAGTGCCTCGGCCTGCTGGCAGTAAAGGATCTGCGGCTCCATGCCGGACCTCGCGAGCGCATTGCGCATGCCGGCTATGGCCTGATCCAACAACTCCTCGCTGCGGGCGCTCACCGTGAGATACGCGCCGTAGCGGAACTCGCCGTGGCCGGCGACGATCTCTTCCTCCTGTCGCTCGAGCGCGTCCCAGTCCGCGGCATCCGCGGCCGAGCCGTCGACTCCTCGCTTCGCGCGAAGCCGCTCGTTGCCGCGCCAGACCTTCTTGTCGTCCTCGATGCGGCGCATCGCCTTCTTGACCGAGACCGGCGTGAGGACGATCGACATTATGTGCGTGATCGCCTCGCCGGTGGCCGGCATCCGCGCGAATACGATCGGCTCGACGAACCCGACCGCGGTGTCCGATCGCGGCCACTCCTGAATCCAGAGAGTCGTGTGGACGCCCGAGTCCGTGTACACGACGCCGTTCTTGCCGCGCGGCTCCTCGAGGTACATCGGCCCGATCGCGACCGGATCGACACCGACGTGGTCGTCGTCACGGTTCTGGACGTTGGCGGCGAACTCTGGATCGAAGCCCACCCGGGCGAGCGCGGCGACGTCGCGGGTCGTGAGCCACCGTCGCACGCTGATCCGAGCTGCACTGAGAGCGTCGGCGAGGTTGCGGGCCTCGAGGGCGGCGAGAGCCTTGACCGCATCCTCGCCGCCACCGAGCGACTTCAGCTGGGGCCCGAGCGCGATCAGATCGAGCGTGAAGGTCAGGTAGTTGCGGTGCGAGACCGCGTACCGCTCGGACTTGTCCATCACGGCGTCGTAGTTGCGAGCGACGGGGGAGTCGCCGTGGAGCTTCCGCTTCAGTGTGACCGACTGGTAGTGGTCGCGAGCGGGCCGGATCGTGGTCGGGATCGTGCGCTCCTGCAGCACCGCGCGCTTGATGCCGGGGCGCTGCGTGAACGACGCGAGCACCGGAGCCCACTGCTGCGTGAGATCGAAGCGCTCCGGGTCGTCCTTCATGAGGAAGCCCTGCACCTCGACTTCGGCGGTCACCGACACCGAGCGGTTGTGCGGGTTGTAGGCGCAGGCGACGTCGTCCACGTCCCACAGCTGGATGGATGCCCGGATGCCGGGGAGATTGAGCGTTCCCGCGAGGTGTGTGCGCTCGGGGCGATACACCTGTCGCGTCGCGCCGGTCGCGTGGCGGATCTGCTTCATGAACCAGAGCCCGACCTGTCGCGGAGCGGAGTCGCCGTGCACCGTGACGAACGCGAAGATGCCGATCGGCAGGTACAGCGGCGCGGCATAGAGCAGTCCAGGCGGGCCGAAGCGGTTGACACCGATCAGCACGATGATCGCGGCCACGGTGAGGTAGGTGAGCTGCCAGCCGTCCATGCCCATCACGACGCCCTGCCTCGAGCGGCGAGGCAAGCGGACGGGCCGGGCGAGATCCTGAGTCGACATCATGCGGTCCTCTCAGTTCGGGGGCGAGGGGGTGACGAGGGAGACGGCGAAGGAGCGGATGACGGCGCCGGCCGCGGGGTGGGCCGCGATGTGGGAGGGGCGCCATTAGGGGACGGCGCCGAAGCCCCCGCGCTGGACGGGCTCGCTGCGGGCGAAGTGCCGGAACCACCCTGAGAGCCAGGAGAGCCCGCGGGGCCGACTGATCCCCGTGAAGGGCGACCCGGTGTAGAGCCGCCGCCTCCGCTCGCGCCCGAGGCGCCGGGCGCTCCCGGAGCGCCTGGTCGTGAGGAACGCGGGGGCACGCCCGCCGGCGCCGAGCCAACGCGGCTCGGGATGCGCGACACCGACCTGCTAGCGCTCGTCGCCGCGTGACCGGCCCGTGACCCGACCGCTGAGCCAACCGAGTCGGCGGCGACCGCACCGACAAAGCTGAAGAGTCCGAAGACCGCGAACGGGGCAAACGCGACGAGCACAAGGCCGATAAGCAGTGGCCACGATTGGGGATCCCAGATGGTCTTCACGCCGGCGAGACCGTTGACAATGAGTGTGACGAACCCGATGGTGAGCGGACCAGTGAGAAGCAGCACCACGACCGCCGAGACATAGTGCACGACCCATTGCGGTCCGACAGCCCGGGCGGGATACAGCATCCACGCGATCGGGCCCACTGCGATCAACGCCGCCAGAACGATGTTGCGGAACGCGAACACGAGCATGAGCAGCAGCATCCCGAGCATCAACAGTGTGTGGATGACGAACGCGAAGAAGTAGTTGGCCTGCCCGCCCGCCCACATGACGGACTGCAGCGTCGCGAAGAGTCCGTCGGCACCGTCGCGGTTCATGACGTACCAGGTGAGGTCGTCGACGGCGTTGAGCAGGTGGCCGGTCGCCCATAGCGTGATCGCCGTCGCGGGCACCGCGATGAAGCTGCGGACGACGGCTCCGACAAGCTCCGCGCGGTCGCCCGAGACGATCGCGGCGGCGACCGCCCAGACCATCGCGCCGAAGAGAACCGCGAGGATCGCCCACTGCCAGAACGACCACTCGTTTGTCGCGGCAGTCCACAGCAGGGACGAGGTGTCGAACCGCATGTTGTCGGCGACGGCGAACATCATCGATGTCGACGAGAGCGCCATTCCGCGTCCGGCGTTCTCGAACGTGACGCAGACGAGGTCACCTACCGAGCAGCCATACTCGACGAGAAGTGGTTTGCCTCCGCTCGTCTTCAGCGCCGAGATATGCGCCTCGTCGGTGGTGCATACCGTCGCTTTCGCTCCATCGACGAACACGTTGATGAAGCACTGCTGCGGCTTGATGTCGGCCGTGTTCTGCGGTGTGCAGGTGATCTGCGCGTCGACGCGGAAACAGTCGACGGGGTAAGCGGGGGAGGACCACTGCTCGCCAGTCACCGGAGTCGCGTTCGCCGCAGCCGGTGCGACCTTGACCGACTCCGTCGCTGCGCTCGCCGAAGTAAGCGCGGTCAGAGTCAGGCCGAGCCCGACCACCGTGCCGACGAGCAGCGCCGCCAGGATGCGCATCAGAATCCGAAGTCGAAGTTGACGAACCAGGCGAACAGTCCGGAGGCGGCGCCGAGGATGGCGGCGGCGATGAAGATCCAGAGGATGTTTTCGCCGGCCCAGGTGCGCATGCGGTCGGAGGCGAGGCCGCGGAAGGCGAGGGACGCTCCGGCGAGGATGAGCATGATGAGGACGACGATCATGGCGCCGGCGAGGATGTACGAGGCGATGACTTGGAAGCCTTGGAAGAAGGGGGCGGAGAAGTCGGGCTGAATGTCGGGGATGTCGACATCAAGCGGGCTCGTGCGTGGCATGTGCTGCTCCTTCGTTGCGGTCACTGGAGGGGGAGGCCGCGGGCGGCCAGGAAGGGTTGGGGGTCGAACGGGACGCCGTCTTGCCGCATCTCGAAGTGGAGGTGGCAGCCGTAGGACCGGCCGGTCGTCCCCTCTTTCCCGAGCGGGGTGCCGGCGGTGACGCCCTGCCCTTGCTGGACGAGGAGGGATCCCCATTGCATGTGGCCGTAGATGCTGACCAGGCCGTGGCCGTGGTCGATGACAACGGCGTTGCCGTAGTTCTGGTAGGAGCCGGCCACGATGGCGATCCCGGGTCCGGCGGCGTAGATGGTGGAGCCGCAGCCTTGGGCCATGTCGTAGCCGTGGTGCATTTCGGTGCAGTAGCTGCACCGGTTGGACGGGTTGACTCCGTACCCGCGTCCCTTGAAGTAGCCCCCGGCCTGTGGGTATCCCCATTCGCCGTTCGCGGCAGGGATCGGGCCGGTGCGGACATCCGACGTCACTTGGTCGCCCGCGACGGCGAAAGGGATCGCGACCAGCGGGGTGACGAGCATCCCGATCAGGAGTGTGAGGAAAAGGAGGAGCAAGATTCCGATCCGGCGGCCGGTCCTCGTGTTCGCGAGGGCTGCTGCGGTGGCGACCGGGGCTCCCATATCAGGGCTCCACTGACCCCGAGAAGTAGCGGACGACCTTGCAGTCACCTGCCTGCTGCGCGGTCTCCGGCGTCGGGACGGACCCGTCGCCGCACAGCACCTGGACGCTCACGCGCGCGGCCTCGTCGTACGACGTCTCGTTGCCGGCGTTGTCGGAGCGGGTGAAGGTGAGAGTGACGTCTGCCGTGCCGATGGTCATGTCGCCAGATGCGTCGTCCGGCACCTCGGTGAACTCGACGTCGCCAATGACCGTTGCGGTGACGCGGCCGTCTTCGTTCGCGAGCGACTCCCACTCCGCTTCAGGCAGCACGACTCCCTGTCGCAGCTCGAGTTGCGACGCCTGCATGTCCGACGCGCGGTCGGCTTCGGAGGTGTAGCGGATGTCGGGCGTGAACCACGTGTCGAGATTGGCGAGCCACTCAGCGCGGCTACTCAACCGCGTGTCGAACGTCGATGCCGCTGCCAGCGCTGCGCGGACGTAGGTCTCGGCATCCGTCGTGATCGGCTCCGGCGCCCAGCCCTTATCGGCGACGGATGCGTCGACGAACTCGTCGTCTCTGGGCCCGGCGGGCTCGGTCGCCGGCGTGGAGTCTGGGGGAGTGGTGTCAGCGGGAGCTGGCGCCTCGCCCCCAGAGAAGAGGGATGCGAGGATGATGGCCAGGATGCCGACGAGTAGGACTGCGCCGCCGACGATTGCCCAGACGAGACCCCGCGTGCGCCGAGTGTTCCGTGCAGTGGTCATCGGCCGCCGTCACTTGCCCGAGTGCGGCGCGTGCGTCGAATCGCCCGTGACAAGGCACGCGATGCCGTGTCGAGAGAGATTGCTTCGCTTGACATGAGGGAAGCATATAACCGTACACTGCATTTGTGAAGCATTTTTTGACTCCCTCTTGTGGACGGCGCTGGAGCGGTGGGCCAAACTGGGCTCGTGCCTCGCTACGCCCGCCCCGCGAACAGTGACTACGCGGAGGATCCGATCAACGCGCTCGGGAACGTCATGCAGGCGACCATCATCGGTCTCCTGCGGAAGAACCCGGGGCTGACGCGTTCCGAGATCGCCGATGCGATCGAACTCCCGAAGATGACCATCGCGAACGGGCTCGAGAAGCTCCTCGACGCAGGGTTGATCCTTGCGGACCCGCCGCGCGACGTGGCCATCCGCGGCCAGCGAGTTCGCTACACCGTCGATGACGCACAGGTCACCGAGATGGTTATGCGCCTCGAGCAGGTGCTGGGGGAGTTCTAGTCGACTGGCCCTCGGCCGCAATTTCGGCGGAGTCGGGCGGACCGCTTGCCTTGACATCTCGCACCTTCCTCGGATCGCCGCGGTACCGCGGGATGCTGTTTGAGCATGCCCAACAGCGTGAGGCGTTCATGCTCGCATCCATCGCCGTGTGAGCGCAACGGTTGATTTGGGCATGCCCAACGGGTAGCTTGAGCAATCTCAACTGGGTCGTTGGGCATGCCCAACGGAGTCCCTTCCCTGCCCGAGGCGAAGGATGGTCAACAGAACATGACGGAAGACGAGAGCAAGATGGCAGCAGACGAGTTGGCGAAGCGACTTCGTCTGCTGCTCGACGTATCGATCGCTGAGACCGGCGAGGAGCCGACCTACTCGCAGATCATGGCGTTCCTTCAGACGCGGGGCGTCAGCCTGTCCCGGTCGCGATGGACGTACATGGTGAACGGCCATCGGTTCGTGCAGGATCGCGCGCTGTTCGAGGCGCTCGCGGAGTACTTTGAGGTCGAACCTGCGTTCCTCGCCGGGGGCGCCGATGCGCCGATGCCGGCGAAGGTTGCCGCGCAGCTCGATCTGGTCAGATCCATGCGGGTCGCGAAGGTCAAGTCCTACGCAGCGAGAACCCTCGGCGACATTTCTCCCGAAGCGCTTCAGGCGATCACCCGATTCCTCGACAACGAATCAAATGAGGGCACGACCGCACGCGGTTCGCGGACGGTGATCACGGCCGACGGCTCCGGAGGGAAGTGACGGACAGTGAAGGTCGCAATGCACGCGCCGACGGCGCTCAAGGAACTCGAGCTTGATGATTCCTTCTCGCTCGATGAGCTCGTGGGCGCACTGGAGCGCCGGCGCGGCCGGCCACTGCGGATCGTCGAGCTTGCAGACCTGAGCGATCGTGAGGGTATTTGCGCGCTTTGGCTGATGACCGACAAGGAGGATCTCGTGCTCCACGCGCGAAGTGAGTCGACGCTCCATAGGCAGCAGTTCGTGTTGCACGAGTTGGCCCACATCATTCTCGACCACGGTCATGACGATGCCGATGGCCCCGACGCACTGCTCCCCGACATCGCGCCGTCTACGCGGCGTCGTCTCCTGCGGCGCCAAGACCTCGTCACTGCGGAAGAGATCGCCGCTGAGTCCCTCGCGGACGATCTGGCCGCAGCCATCCGCGGGTCGGTGATCCACGAGTCGAAGTTCTTGGAGATCTTCGGGTGACGCAGATCCTGGTCTCCGCGTTGCTTTGGCTGCTCGTAGCGAGCCTGCTCATCTTGCGACGGGGACGTGCCGATCGAAGCATTCTCTGGTCAGCCCTGACCATCGCGGTCGCGATGACGCTCAACATAGACGGCCTGTACAGGTGGGTCGATGGCCTCCTCGGCGGCACAAACCTTGCCACGGTGGTGGCGGATCTCGCGCTGATGCTGGGGATCTTCTTTCTGGGGCGGGCAGTTGCAAAGGCGACGGAGTACAGGCCGCGGATTGTGCGGTACGCGCTGGGAAGATGGGTGCTCGCGGTGGCGCTCGTATGCACTGTTGTCGCATTCGCGTTCATCGACCGCGGTGCAACGACCACGACCTTCATGCTGGACTACGGGGCGCAGCCCGCAGCTGCCGCCTATTCGATGACCCAGTTCGTGTACGACGGGATCGTGTTGACGGCGATGGCCGCCGTCACGACCCGGCAGATCCGGCACGGCAGGGGAGCGGACCGCTTGCCGGCCATCTCGCTTCTCATCGGGAGCGCTCTTGGGCTCTTGTTGGCGGCCGTCGTCATCGCGATGGACATTGCTCACGTCACCGGGAGTATCGCGGTGATGCTCAGTCTGGGGGCGGCGTACAGTCCGCTCTTTCTTGCGACGTTCCTCTTCCTCTGCGTTGGGCTCGCCGCCCAGCCGGCGATTCGCTGGCTACGCGCTCGGACACGGGTCAACGCAACGCGCAGGTTCATCTCGCAGACGACGCCGATGTGGCAGCGGGCGAATCGTGTTCGGCCAGGCATGAGCCAGCACGACGCGGCAGCCTACAACGCCGCAGATCCGGAGACGCGGCTGCACCGTCAACTCGTCGAGATCCGCGATGCCGCTGTCGATCCACGTGTCTTGTTCGAGTTGGGCGATGCTGAGAGGGTGACCGTCGACGCGGCTGAGGCCCATCTCCTCGGGCATACCGTGAACGCCGACTCGATGGACGTTGGTTCCGCCGCGAGGTGGACGGTTTGAGAGCGGGCTCGGCAGTCGCGGTCGCCGCTGGGCTCGGCTTGGCAGCCACCGCGGGGGCCGCGACTCTGGGGTTCGTCATCGCGCGCAAGCTGACAGCGCCGGCGTCGGGAAGGGTCTTTGACCTCACGGTTCGGGGTGTGATGCGGCGCGAGGAGCGCGACGCGGTGGTGCTCGACCGCACCGCCGGTACCGAGGCGGCCGGGATCTACAACCTGTGGCTTGAGGGCGGCGGGTGGGTCAAGCTAGGTCCGGTCATCGACCACGCGGCGGGGACGGTGACTAGGCTCGTCGATTCAGTAGATCCAAAGGACGCGCTGAGCGTTGGCCGACGCGCATCCTGGAGCGGGATCTACTTTCGCGATCCGGCGGACGCCGGTCTCGACGCGGAGGACGTCGTCGTGGAGACGCCAGCTGGGCCCGCACCGGCGTGGCTGATCCGTCCGACCGTGACGGCGACGAAAGTGTGGGCGATCCATATCCACGGGATGGCGAGCCCGCGAGCCGGCACACTCCGGGGTGTGCACGTCGCCGCAGACGCAGGTCTCGTCTCACTCGTCGTCACCTATCGCAACGATGGCGAGGGCCCGGAGGTGGGGTCGAGCCGGTCCACGCTCGGCGCCACGGAGGCGGACGACGTTCGCGCCGCAGCGAGGTACGCAATCGCCCACGGAGCGGAGCGGATCGTGCTGTTTGGATGGTCGATGGGCGGAGCGATCGCGCTGCAGGTGGCCGCCGATCCTGAATTCAGGAGCGTCATCGATCGGCTGATTCTCGACTCGCCAGTGCTCGACTGGAATGCGACCATTGCCGCGAACTGCGCGCGTGCTGGCTTGCCGCCGCAAGCCGGCGTGCTCGTGCGACCCTGGTTGGAACGGGGTCCGCTCGCACGAGTTGTCGGGTTGAGCTCGGCGATAGCGCTGGATCGTTTCGACTGGATTGCCCGTGCCGAGCGACTGTCAGTCCCGACGCTGATTCTGCACGGGACCGACGACACCTCATCTCCTCCGGGTTCGGCTCGTCGACTCGCGCAGCTCCGTTCCGACGTGGTCCAGCTCAAGACGTTCCATGCCGACCACACCTTGGGGTGGAACTCAGATCCCAATCGGTGGACGACTCTGGCCCTCAATTGGCTCACAACACGCTTCCGACAGAGCTAGCCGCGGAGCCAGAGGTCCTACACCCCGCACAGGTGGCTTGCTTGCACACGGAAGGGCATCGCCCGCGCGGGAACGGTGTCGGTTCTCACGCTGATCTGCCGCTCGAGAATGCCCAGGCGCGATCACGTTGAGCAGACGCGTAGGGGGCGTCGTCGGTGGCGTCCTTGCAGGTCGGGCGCAGCGACCGAGGCAACCTGTGTGGCCTTGGCTGCGGCGCTGGTGCGCGAGGTAGACTGCCCACGATGTTCTCTTCGGCTCGGATGCAGCGATCCGCGATGCTGAATGAGCGACTGTTGATAATGAGGCTCATTACCAGCGTCGGGTTGGCGTTGCTGCTGGCACTTGGGTTGGCGGCAACGGCCCACACCGATATGGACGGAACGCCCCCGGTTGCGTTGGTCGGGACTGACTTTATCGATCCCCACGTCGTGCCTGCGCACGCTGTCGTTGGCAGCAACGAAGCCGTTGCCGATGTGAGTTCCTCACCATCGGATGTGCTTCTTGGCACTGCTCTTTGTGCATTCGGCGTGTTGTGTGGTCTGACGCTTATGGTCGCGTTGCGATCAGTGTGGCGCCGTTGTCGACGGCCGCAGATTTGTTTGACGACACGGATGCTGCTCCCGCTACCCGTGTCTCCGGTGGCCCGCCTGCACGCAATCTCACTGCCGTTGACGCGGTTGGGCATTTCTAGAACCTGACATCTGGCACGCCGCTCGTCTTGGCGGTATTTCCTCTCCGGGCGACCGGCCCGGTCTTGTCTTGTGCCATGTCTTGATCTGGAGTTCCGATGAATACCCGTATGAGGGTGACCATCATCACCACCGGTGTCCTGGTGTTGCTGTTGGTCGCCGCGTTGATCTATGTAGTTGTCGATAGCGATGAAGCCGAACGGGCTGCCGGCGGGGGCGCCGATCCGCAAATCGTCCGCGCGAGTTCCCATGTTCTCGACGACGGGGGTCAGGGCGCCGTCACTGTGGTGGAGTTCCTGGATTTCGAGTGCGAGGCATGTGGTGCGTTCTATCCGATTGTTGAGGATCTACGCGAGCAGTTCGCCGGTGAGATCACCTATGTTGTCCGCTACTTTCCGCTACCGGGTCATCGAAACTCTGTGAACGCGGCGCTTGCTGCGGAAGCGGCCGCCCAGCAGGGTCAATTCGAGGAGATGTATCACCGGCTGTTCGAGACGCAAGCGGAGTGGGGTGAATCGCAAGAGTCGCGCGCCGATGTGTTCCGCGAACTCGCTGAGGAGATTGGGCTAGACCTCGCCGCGTACGACGATGCGGTGGCGGACCCAGCCACGTTGGAGCGCGTGCAGTCAGACTTCGAGGAAGGCCGAGATCTAGGGGTAAGCAGCACCCCCACGTTCTTTGTCGGCGAGAACGCGGTTGAACTGCGGGAGTGGGATGACCTTGAGTCCGCGATCGGTCAGGCAGTAGAGGGTGGCCGCTGATGGTAGCGGGCCTGACCCATCGGCGCGCGATAGTGGTCGGAGCAGGGCAGTCGGGACTGGCCGTCGCTGCGGCGCTCATTGCGCACGGGCTAAGGGCTCAACATGACTTCGTCGTGATCGACGAGGCCAGCGTAGGACATCGTCGTTGGGCCTCCAGGTGGCACTCGATGGAACTGCTCAGCGACGCACGGCACAGCGCCCTGCCTATACGACAGTTCCCGGGGGATCAACGCCGGCATCCTCGGGCTGACGAGATGAATGAATACCTCGCCAAGGTGGAGTCAGACCTCGGCGTGGAGGTTGTCTGGGGAGTTCGGGCCGACGCAGTTCAGCAGCGCGGGGACGGTTCGACCCTGCTCCTCTCCACATCGGCAGGAGATGTTCAGACTCGAAACGTGGTCTGCGCCACGGGAGCGGCCGCCCATCCGCGTTTGCCGGACTGGGCACGCGGTCTGACCGCACCAGGTGTCGTCATCCATAGCAGCGAGTACCTCTATCCACGGCAGATACCGACACCGGAGGTGCTTATCGTCGGTGGTGGAAACAGCGGAGTTCAGTTGGCTCGAGAGCTCTCTGCCTTCCATCGCGTCACGCTGTCAATCCGGACCCCGCGATCCCACGCCGCTCTTGCGCGCTATCCCTCGGCTGCCGGTGGTAGGCGGTCGATGTGGTCCCGCACGCTGCACCGCGAGCCGGCATTCGGCGACCGATACCAGGACTTGCAGCGTGCTGGCGTCACCCTCTCGCCGGCAGTGGCCACCGCAGACGGCGGAACATTGCGCCTGGCGGACGGAGCGGAGATGTCCCCGGGATCGGTCATTCTCGCGACGGGGTATCGCCCGGCAGTTCAGTGGTTGCCGGACACAGCACGCGCTGCACCCCGTCGGAGCACCATCACGGGGGTTCCGGGCCTGTTCGTCGCGGGGATGCCGGAGTACGGCGGCCGCGGAGCGGACACTTTAGTCCGAGTATGGCGTGACGCGGCCGCGATTGCCCGTCAAATCACCGACCGACCATGAAGGAGACTCCGACGTGATCGAATCACCTGCTGGACCTCGATCAATCCGCATGAGCGGCCACCGAAGAGGATCTCTGCGAGCCGCATTGGCCCTCGGCGCTCTGCTCGCAAGTTGGCTGACGATGGCAAGCGCGGTGCCCGCCGCCGCCCACGACGAATTGCTCGGGTCGTACCCCGCCGCGGGGTCGACCATCGATGGGTCCCCGGCCGAGATCACCCTGACGTTCAGTGGCGAGCTGTTGACCGACCTGCAGTCGGCGACGATCGAAGTGATCGCCTCGAATGGTCAGGACGTTGCGGTGGACGACCCGTCGGTCGTCGACACCTCCATCACTCAGCATCTGGATCCCGACCCGCCGGATGGGGCTTTCGTCGTGCGATGGAAGGTTGTCTCCAGCGACGGTCATCCGATCAGCGGTGAGTACACGTACTCCGTGGCATCGCGCGACGCGTCGACCGACACTCCGACGCCAGGGCGGACGAGCGACACGTCGTCGGGACCGTCCCCGACACCGACCGCCTACGTCAGCAATCCTGGGCACGGCGACCCGACGGGGGGCGGAGCACTCATCCCTACCCTGGGAATCGTCACCGGTGCAGCGATCCTCGGCGGCGCAGTGTTGGTCGTTCTCATGGTGGGAAGAGAGCGCCGCCGCCGTGACCGCAGCGACGCGGCTGGGTCGGTCGATGCCGACGTCGGGGATGAGAGCGGGGCCACCGATGATCGGTCGTGAGCGATCGAACCGTTTTGCCGTGGCCTGTCTCGTCGCTGCCGTGGTCGCGCTGCTCGACCAGGCGACGAAGGCGATCGCGCTGACAGGATTGAGCCAGGATGAACGGATCCCGTTGCTGGGGAACCTGCTCGGGCTGCAGTTGGCGTTGAACCCGGGCGCAATTCTCTCCCTCGGCGGAGGGGCGACCTGGCTGCTGACGCTCCTCGGGATCGGGGCAATCACGCTGCTGGTCATCGCGGCAGCACGGGCCGGGTCCGGATGGTGGGCTGTGGGCATCGGTCTCTTGCTCGGCGGTGTGATCGGCAACGTGATAGACCGGCTGTTCGCGCCGCCGGCATTCGGGGCAGGGTATGTCACCGACTTCCTCGCCTACGGCAACCTGTTCATCGGCAATCTCGCGGACGTCGCGCTCGGTGCCGGCGTGGTCGTTCTCGCCCTGAGCGCCTGGCACCGAAGTCGCACCCGTATTGGGGATACTGCTGCGACTGCGGGCGTGACGGATGACGAGGCAGGTGGGTCATGATGGTGAAACCGCGCACGCCGTCGGTGTACCAGCGGAACGCGTTTGCGCCGGCACTGCTCGCCGCGGCCGTCCTGTTCCTTGCGCCGGTGCTGATGGATGGCGACTGGTTCACGCTGGTGCTCTACGTCGTGGCGATCTTCGCCGTCATCGTGGCTTGGTTCGCCATCCAGGCTCGGCACTGGTGGTGGGTGCCCGTATTCGTGGCGATCGCAGTGATCTGGAACCCGGTGTTCCCCTTCCCGTTCACTGGGCCGGCCTGGACGGCTGCGCAGCCAGTCGCCGCCGCGGTGTTCCTCGTTGCCGGCGCGATGATCAAGGTCAGGCGCCCATGAATCACCGCGCACCGATCGCCACCGCCTCGGTTCTGCTCGTCGCCGCTCTGCTCGCCGGGTGTGCGAGCAACGACTCGCTCGCGCAGCAGTACCGGGACGGGTCCGAGAAGGGCTACATCGCTGGAGACTTCCAGGTGTTCGAGATCCCGGAGGAGGAGCGCGGCGACCCGGTGGTGTTCGCGGGCGTGACCGAGACCGGCGAGGTGGCATCCAGCGATGACTACCGGGGTGGGGTGCTGGTGGTGAACTTCTGGTATGCCGCATGCGGCCCCTGCATCGTCGAGGCGCCGATGCTCGAGGAGGTTTGGCAGGAGTATCAGAACGAGGGTGTCGCGTTCCTCGGGGTGAACATCTATGACCAGCCAGCGACGGCACGCTCGTTCGCGCGCGACAACAACGTCACATACCCGAGCGTGATCGACGTGAACGATGGAAGCGTCAAGCTCGCGTTCGCACAGATCACTCCGATCCAGGCCACCCCGACCACGCTCGTCGTCGACCGCAACGGGCGGGTCGCTGCCCGGATCATCGGGCAGTTGGCGAGCCCATCGATCCTGTCCACCTTGGTTGCCGACACTCTCGCTGAGGGCAGCTCATGAACCCGGGAGCAGTGATCGTTGACGGGGCCCTGTGGGTGGCGATCCCGGTCGCGATGCTGGCAGGCCTGATCTCGTTCGTGTCTCCGTGTGTGCTGCCGCTGGTGCCCGGCTATCTTGGCTACCTCGGCAGCGCCACTCCCGCCATGCCCCCCACGACAAGCGCTGTCGGCGTGGTGACAGCCCAGCGATCCCGGCTGCTGCTGGGCGTTGCCCTATTCATCGCCGGGTTCACGGTGGTCTTCGTTGCCGCCACGATCCTCGGGGGCGCCTTCGGCTATCTGCTGGTGCAGTATGCAGGCATCCTCACCCGGGTGTTCGGTGTTGTCATCGTCATCCTCGGATTCGTCTTCTTGGGGTTCTTCGGCATCGCGCAACGTTCGCTCCGGCCACGCATTCGCGGCAGAGCCGGCGTGATCGGGGCGCCGCTGCTCGGAGTCGCACTCGGTGTCGGGTGGACCCCGTGCATGGGCCCCACGCTGGCGGCGATCATCTCCATGTCATGGAACCTCGGCGAGCCCGCCCGTGCCGGTCTGCTGGGCCTGGCCTACTCGTTGGGTCTCGGCGTCCCGTTCCTTCTGCTCGCTGCCGGGTGGGGGTGGGCATCCCGATCGGTGTCGTTCCTGCGTCGCCATATCCGCGCCCTGAACATCATCGGCGGATTGATGCTCGTCGCTCTCGGCCTGCTCATGGTGACGGGACTATGGACCGCGCTGATGTCGCAGCTGCAGCAGGTGGTGATCAATGTCCCGCTCCCGCTCTGACGACGGCACGGACGTGGTAACTGATCCGCTTCGGCCCGGCGATCACGCTGACGTCGACATGTCTGCCGAGATCACCCAGCCCACACTGGAAATCACGGGGTGGATGCGCTGGGGGTGGCGGCAGTTGACCAGCATGCGCACCGCATTGGTGCTGCTGCTGTTCCTTGCGCTTGCCGCTGTACCCGGGTCGCTGTTCCCGCAACGAAGTGCCGATCCCAACGGGGTCATCCAGTGGGAGCGGGACAACCCCGACGTCTTCGGTCTTGCGGACGCGGTCGGGCTGTTCGACGTGTACTCGTCGCCGTGGTTCTCCGCGATCTATCTGCTCTTGTTCACTTCTCTCATCGGCTGCGTAGTTCCTCGCGCGAAGCACCACTACAAGGCGCTCCGCTCCCGCCCACCGCGAACCCCTTCGCGCCTGTCCCGCCTGGCAGGACACCGGGAGGTTGTGCTGCCGGCACAGGAAGGCCCCGCTAACCCCGCGACGCATGCAATCGACGTCGCGGAGGAGCAGCTGAGGAAGTCCGGGTATCGAGTGGAGCGTTACGACGACCGAGGCGCGGTCTCCGTCTCGGCCGAACGTGGCTACCTGCGAGAGAGCGGCAACCTGATCTTCCACATCGCGCTCGTCGGCGTGCTGGTCTCGGTCGCGGTCGGCGGTTCGTTCACGTACACCGGCCAGCGGGTCGTGGTGGAGGGCACCACATTCGTCAACGCACTCAGCGACTACTCATCCTTCAATCCCGGCCGTTTCGTCGACGGCACCAGCCTCGCCCCGTATGCGCTTACTCTCGACGACTTTGGGGTGTCATACCAACTGCCCGGCACCCCAGGCGCGGGCCAAGCCGGTGATTTCTCGGCCAACGTCACCATTCGTCAGCCTGGAAGGGACGACCGAACCCAGAGCGTGCTCGTGAACCATCCGATCACCGTCGAAGGCGACCGCATCTACCTGCTCGGCAACGGGTACGCCCCTACGCTCACCGTCCGTGACGCGACTGGTGAGGTGGTGTACAGCGAGTCGCAGCCGTTCCTTCCGCAAGACTCCAACATGACGTCACTGGGGATCCTCAAGATCCCCGACGGGTTGCCCGAGCAAGTGGGGCTGGTCGGGTTCTTCTACCCCACCCAAGGGGTGCTGCCCTCCGGGGCGTTCACCTCGGTCTACCCCGACGTCATCAACCCCGTGCTGACCCTCAACGTGTTCAGTGGGGATCTCGGCATCGATGACGGTACACCCCGCTCGGTCTACACGCTCGAGGTCGACGGGCTCACCCAGCACACCGGCGGTGACACCGCCGCCGATTCCCTTGAGCTCACCCTCGGCGCCACCGCGAACCTGCCGAACGGATGGGGCACCGTCACCTGGGAGCAAGCCACGGCGGAGGAGCCCGTGAAGCGCTTCGCCTCCCTGCAGATCCGATCCGACCCCAGCAGCGCGTGGGTGCTGACGTTCTCTGTCCTCGCCGTTCTCGGCCTTTTCGCGGGGCTGTTCGTGCCCCGCCGCCGGCTCTGGGTGAGAGCCCGCACCACCCCGGACGGTGTGAATGTCGAGTACGCCGGACTCGCCCGTGGAGAAGACCCTGCTTTGGCTCGTGCTGTCGACGAGTTTGCGACCCGCCACGCGCAAGCTCTCGGTATCGGACAGCCGGCGAAGGGCACGCCGTGACGACCGTATGGATCCCGGACGCCCCGCCGACCCTTGCGGAGTTCCTCACCCCCGCCGCCCTCCCGGCCCCGGTGCTCCCGGTCGTCGCGGGGCTCCTCGCCGCCACGTACCTGGCTGGCGCGATTCGCCTGTGGGCGCGCGGCCGCGGCTGGCCGGTGTGGCGGACGATCAGCTTCCTGTTGGGCTGCGTCGCTCTCGCCGCCGTCACCGGGCTGGCGGTCGAGAACTACGGCTACGCCCTGTTCTCGGTGTTCATGTTCCAGCAGCTCACCCTGATGATGGCGATTCCGCCGCTGCTGGTCCTGGGCTCACCGGGCACACTGCTGCTGCGCGCAACCCCGCACCACGGCCCAGGCCTTCTGGTCCTGCGTGCCGCACACGCGGGGCGGCGCAGCCGGATCGCACGGTGGCTGCTGAGCCCGTGGCTGGCGGTGCCGCTCTACCTGTTCGCGTTCTACGGCCTCTACCTGGCGAACTTCGCCGACCCAATCCTGTCGACCGTCACCGGCCACACCCTGCTCGAGGTCGGGTTCCTGATCGCCGGGATGCTGTTCGCCCTCCCGGTCCTGTCGTCCGACCCGCTGCCGGTGCGGATGAGCCACGGCGGCCGCGCCCTGGACGTGTTTGCCGAAGCCGCCCTGCACGCCTTCTTCGGCGTGTTCTTGATGATGGCCACCAGCACCCTCGTGCAAGGGTTTGCCGATCCGACGACCACGCTGGGCATAGACCCGATCGAAGACCAGCGCCTCGCCGGCGGGCTGGCCTGGTCGTACGGCGAGGCCCCAACCTTGCTGATGCTCATCTACGTGATGCACCGATGGTTCCGCGACGACACAGCCAAGGCCGTCGCCGCCGACCGTCGGGCTGACGCCCACGGCAACCCCGAACTTGACGCCTACAACGACTACCTCACCCGACTCCACCAGAAAGACACCTGACCGATGCGCGCCCGCCCGCCCACACGAGCTCCGGCCGCGCCGCCGGCGCAAGCGCCGCCTCGCCGCGCCGCAGCTGCGTGGTCGCTGCCGCTGTGGGGGGCGGTGCTGGCATCCGCGGCGGCCGGGTTCCTTCTGGATCTCGCATCCCCGCCGGTGGGGTGGTGGCCGCTGACCTTCGTGAGCGTCACGGTCGCCCTGCTGTGCCTGGTCGGCCGCAGCATCCGCGGAGGGCTGCTGGTCGGCACTGTCTTCGGCGCCGTGTTCTACACCAGCCATCTGGTGTGGGTGGGGGAGTTCCTCGGCCCGGTGCCGTGGCTCGCCCTCGCTTGGCTCGAAGCGGTCCTGTTCGGCGCCGGTGCCGTGCCGATCACCCTCGCCTACCGATGGACAACGCGCTACTGGCCCCGTGGCCTCGTGCACCTGCTCGCGGTGCCGCTGCTGGTCGGGATGCTATGGGCGGCCCGTGAGGTGGTGATGGGTGCGTGGCCGTACTCCGGGTTCCCGTGGGCGCGGGTCGGCATGACCCAAGTGAGCGGGCCGCTCGCCGAGGTCGTGTCCTGGACGAGCGTGACCGGCCTGTCCCTGCTGATCGTCGCGGTGTGCGCGGCGGCGGTGCAGTGGATCCGTGCTGGCGGCATCCGGTTCGCGGTTGGTCTCCATCCCGCCATAGGTCTTGCTGTTCTCCTGGTTGTGACACCGCAGTTCCCGACCGCGTCGGCCGGAGAGTTCCGGGTCGGGTGGGTGCAGGGCAACGGCCCCACCGGGTACTTCGATGACAAGGCACCCGGCGACGTCCTCGCCGCGCAGACGGCGGCGACGCGCCCGCTCTACGGGCAGCCGGTGGATCTGCTGGCCTGGCCCGAGGGTGGCGTCGACGCCGACCCTCTCAGCGACCCCGGCGCCGCCGTCGCGCTGGACCGGGTGGTGCAAGCGGCGGGAGCGCCGCTGCTGATGAACGCCGCAACGACCCGCGGCGACCAGGTCTTCAACACGTCGCTCCTGTGGACCGCGGAACCCGCGGACCGACAATGGCACGACAAGGTCAACCCGGTCCCCTTCGGGGAGTACGTACCCGACCGCTGGTTCTACGAACTGATCGCCCGCGACCTGGTCGGCCTGATCCAACGCGAGTACAGCCCCGGCACAAACCCGCCGATCGTGCAGGTCGAGGATGTCGGGGTGGGATTGGCGATCTGCTTCGACGTGATCTATGACTCCGTGATCTGGAATGCCACACGACAGGGCGCGCAGTTGTTCGTATTCCAGACCAACAACGCCGACTTCCGAGGCACCGACGAAAACCTTCAGCAACTCGCCTTCGCTCGGATGCGCGCCATCGAGACGGGTCGCGCCGTCGTGAATGTCTCCACCGTAGGAACGAGTCAGGCCATCGCGCCGGACGGGACGACCCTCGGCAGCATCGACCTGGACACTGCGGGTGCGGTGATCAGTACCGTGCCGCTTCGCACGGGACTCACTCCGGCGACCGTCCTCGGCCCGTCTCTCAACGGTCTCGTCGTCGCCGGCGCCGTGATCGTTCTCGCAGCGTTCGGGGTTACCCATCGGCGCCGCGCTCCAGAGCGCGACCTGAACCCTACTGATCGACGAAGTCGACGGGAGTCGACGAGGGAGGATATGTGACTGCACACGCACACGCATCAGATACCGAACAGCCTCCGGTCCGCGCGAGGAGGCAGCGGCGACCGTACGCGAAGACGCCCAGCGGTCGCTCGTCGGGCACCCGCAGGCCCATTCGTGCTCTGTCGGGCATGGTGATGGTGGGAGGCCCTGTCGCTGGCTTCGCGCTACCTGCATATGGTGCCTGGCAACAGTCGGAACCAGCACCCCGCACCGTGCAGCAGGCCGCTTCGGGCGACGCTCAATCCCTCGTGGTTGCCTCGGGCGCGGCCGGAACGTCGCTTGCGCGGGAGAGCAATGCCGCGACGACTCAGGAGGAGATCGACCGGAAGAAGGCGGCCGAAGAAGCGGCTGCGCGCGCTCGCGCTTCGGCCGCTGTGGCGGCGACGCCCTTCGACTACGGGATGGTCACCCCCGGCACCGGCGTCGTGCGCTGGCCGCTGGGAGGGCCGTTCACGGTGGGAGATCGATTCGGTGCCCGAGGCGGCGCTCACATGGGTACCGACATGCTGGCTGCGGGTGGAACGCCTGTATACGCGGCTGTCGATGGCGTCGTGAGGATCTCGCAGGACAGCTATGGCGCATATGGTGTCGCGGTCGTGGTGGAATCCGTGATCAACGGACAGCCGGTTGGGACGGTCTATCCGCATATGCGGACCGGCAGCCGCCAAGTCTCCGTGGGCCAGTCCGTGGCCTCTGGTCAGCTGGTCGGCCTGGTCGGCAGTACCGGGCGATCCACCGCCAACCACCTGCACTTCGAGGTTTACATCGACGGAGCTGCGATCGACTCGCTGGCGTGGCTCCAAGCGAACGCAGGCTGACATATGCAGTCCGCCAGACAGCACTACCTCTTTACCGCTCCTGACCAAGACTGGACGACTCAGCCATGACCGACACACTCTCCCTCGACGGTATTTCGCTGCTCCTCGTGTGGACGGCGATCGCCACGTATCTGCTCGCGTTCATCGCATACGTCATCGACCTCGCTCAACGCTCGGTGCCAGCCCCCTTGAGGCAACTGGAGCCGGCAGCGGTCGGTGCGGCGGCAGCAGTGAGCGCGCAGAACGGCGGATTGCGGGTTGGCCCGGCAGATGTCATCCACGTGCCGCCACAGCAGCGGCCGCGGCCGCTGCTGTGGGCCCGGATTGGAACGTCCTTGACGATTCTCGCGTTCCTCTTCCACGTGTCCGGAACCGTTCTGCGCGGGATCTCGGCTGGTCGGGTGCCGTGGGCGAACATGTACGAATTCGCGCTGACCGGCACCGTCCTGATCGTCGCGGTCTATCTGCTGGTGCTCCGCCGCTACGACCTCCGCTTCCTCGGCGCGTTCCTGGTCGGCATGATCGTGCTGCTCCTGGGCGGTGCGACCATCACGTTCTACGTCGAGGTCGTCCCCCTGGTGGACCCGCTCAAGAGCGCATGGCTGGTCATCCACGTCTTCGTCGCGTCGCTTGCGACCGCCTTGTTCGCGCTCGCCAGCGGCCTCGCGACGACACAGTTGCTGCAGGCTCGCCGAGAACGCCGCCTCGCCGCCGGGGCCTCGGCGGGCGGCGTCCGGCCGCCTGGACCGCGATTCCTCGGTACCTTGCCGTCCGCGGAGGCGCTCGAGTCCCTCGCATATAGGTTCGTGATCGTCGGGTTCATGTTCTGGACATTCACGCTGATCGCCGGCGCCATCTGGGCCAACGACTCCTGGGGGCGCTATTGGGGGTTCGACACCAAGGAGGTGTGGACGTTCGTGATCTGGGTGCTCTACGCCGGCTACATCCATGCACGCGCCACGCGCGGCTGGCGGGGCACCCGATCCGCGTGGCTGTGCATCATCGGGTTCGCCACGGTGCTGTTCAATTTCACCATCGTCAACACGCTGTTCAAAGGGCTCCACGCCTATTCCGGGCTCACCTGAGATCAACGTTCCGACCCCCCTCCCGCACTGACTTGGAGCATCCGAATGACACCGACATCCTCAAACCCGGCCGACCGGGGTCACGACGGCAAGGCAAACGCCGGTCTGACCATCAAGCAGCAACGCGAGCTCAAGCGAAAGGAGAAGCTCGCCGAGTATCAGAAGCAACTCGCCAAGCGACGTCGCGGAAGGCTGGTCTGGTGGGTTGTCGGCTCCACCGCGGCGGTCGTGATCATCGGGCTCGTCGTCGCATCCGTGGTGTTCGCCCCGTCACCACCGAAAGAGTACGAGGCCGGCAGTGAGGGTGCCACCATCGCCGGCGTCGAGACCTTCTCCAACACCGCACAGCACGTCGCCGGTGTCGTCGAGTACGAGCAGAGCCCGCCGGCAGGCGGCCCTCACAACGCCGTGTGGCTCAACTGCGGTGTCTACAACCAGCCTGTGCCCAATGAGAACGCCGTCCACTCGATGGAGCACGGTGCCGTGTGGGTGACCTACAACCCCGACGAGATCGCCGGCGCTGAACTGGCGACGCTCAACGGCTACCTGCCGTCGACATACGTCATACTCTCCCCGTTCGAAGGCCTGGACGCGCCGATCGTGCTCTCGAACTGGAACAACCAGCTCAAGGTCGATTCCGCCGACGATCCTCGTATCAGTCAGTTCCTCGAGGAATACTGGCGCAGCCAGAACGCCCCGGAACCGGGTGCCGCCTGCACGGGCGCGCTTGATGCCCCCGGAAAGCAATGAGTCGGGCGAACCGTGGCCGGGGCGTTCATCGCTCGGGCTCGTCTTCGTGATCAATGCCGTGGTGCTCCCTACCTTGTTCGAAGCGCAGTAGGCGGAGCGCGTTGGCCACGACGATCAGGGTGGATCCTTCGTGGATGAGCACCACGGCTCCGATGGTGAGGCCGAGGAACGTCGCGATGATGAGGAACGCAACGACCAGGAGGCTCGCGACGAGGTTCTGACGGATGATCCTGCTGGTCGCCCGGCTCAGCCTGAGGGCGAACGGCAGGCGACCGAGATCGTCGCTCATCAGCGCGATGTCGCACGTCTCCAACGCGACGGTCGAACCGGCCGCGCCCATGGCGATCCCGACGTCGGCGCGGGCCATCGCGGGGGCGTCGTTGACACCGTCACCGACCATTGCGATGGGCCGATGAGTCTCCACAAGCCGGGTGATCTGAGTGACCTTGTCTTCGGGAAGGAGGCCGCCGATCGCCGTGTCCACGCCCACTTCTCGTCCGACCGCGTCAGCGACGCGCTGGTTGTCTCCGGATATCAGCACAAGCTGCCCCACGTCGGCGTCGCGCAGCTTGCTGAGTACCTGGACGGACTCGGCGCGTGAGGCGTCCATCACCCCGACCATCCCGAGGAATTGGTCGCCGCGCCGCACGATCATGAGCGTCTGACCGGAGTCTCGCGCCCGGGTGTAGGCGTTGGCCAGTGTGCCGGGAAGTTCAAGCTGCTGCTCATCGAACATGCGGAGGTTGCCGACCTCGACCCGCTCTCCCTCGATCGTGGCGGTGATGCCGCGGCCGACGACCGCCGCGAGTTCAGACGCAGAGAGCTGATCGCCCTCGGACACGCGCGGGGCGAGGTCGCGGACGATCGCGGCGGCGAGGGGGTGATCACTCAACGCCTCGGCCGCCACCAACGTACGCACCAGTTCCATCTCTGGGACGTCGGCGGCCGGTGTGATCGAGGTGACCCGTGGTGCACCCCACGTCAGGGTGCCGGTCTTGTCGAACGCGATCGCCCGTACTCGGCCGAGTGTCTCGAGGGGGGCGCCCCCCTTCACGAGGACGCCGGCGCGGGCGGCACGGGCCACACCCGCGAGGACCGCCGCCGGTATGGCAATGGCGAGAGCACAGGGACTCGCCGCGACGAGCACCGTCATGGCGAGATAGAACGCGTCGGAGAACGGCTGTGCAAACGCGTACATGGAAATCAGTAGCGTCGCGACGACGCCGAGGATCACGGCGGGCACGTACCAGCGCTGAAACTTGTCGATGAACTGCTGCGTCGGAGAGGCGGCCTGGTCGGCGGTGCGGACCAGTTCGACGACCCTGCTGAGCGTCGAGTCCGCTGCGGTCGCGGTGACGTCGATCTCGAGCACTCCGGGCCCGTTCACCGTGCCAGCGAAGACCCGGTTGACGGCAGGGAGCGAGTCGACGGTGCGCATTGCGCGCTCCGCATCGGCGACCGGCTCTTTCTCCACCGGTATCGACTCTCCGGTGACCGCGGACTGGTCCACGGCGGAAGTGCCCGAGATCACGAACCCGTCCGAAGGAATTCGGGAGTTCGGGCGGATGACCACGACATCCCCAACTGCGATCTCCTCTACTGGGACTTCCACCGGCTCATCACCGTCTCGGCGCACTAGCGCACTGCGAGGGGCGAGTTCAGCGAGGGACTCGATGGACTTGCTGGCGCGGCTGAGCGCGTATTCCTCCAGTGCGTGGCCGAGGCTGAACAGGAACAGGAGCACCGCGCCCTCAGCCCAGCGGCCGATCAACGCTGCTCCGGCGGCGGCCACGAGCATGAGGAAGTCGACCTCGAATCTCGCGCGCAGCGTCGAGGTGATCGCCGTGCGGACCGTGAAGAACCCGCCGAAGAAATAGGTCGCCAGGAAGAAGGCCAACGGCCACCCGATGAGCGGCAGCCCCAGCGCGAACTCCGCGATCATGCCGCCGGCATAGGTAATCCCCGCAATGATGGCGAACCACAGTTCCCATCGCGCGGATCCATGAGCGTGCTCGCTCTTCTTGTCGGTGGATGTAGTCGCGGTGTCGGTGTGGGTGGGGGATGCAGTCACCTGTTCACGATACATCACAAGATCATGATATTTCGTAAGTGTGAATGATTATCGTGAACTCCGTGATCCCACGGCACAATGGAGCACATGGTTGGTGCTGCGACGGGCCGCGAATCCAGTCCGCTATCCGTTGCCGATGCCGATCGGCTCGCTGAGATCATGCAGGCTCTCGGCTCGTCGGTGCGGTTGCGTATCCTCAGCGCGCTCCGCTATCGGCCCAGTACGGTGACCGAACTCAGTGAGCTGTTGCAGATCGGCCAGACGACTGCGTCGAACCACCTCCGGTTGCTGAGACATCTCAGCCTCGTCTCGGGGAGTCGTGACGGCCGACACATTCACTATTCCCTCTTCGACGACCACGTCTCCGAGCTACTCGACGAAGCCATCGGTCATCTTGAGCATCTGCCGACACGAGGGTGAGCTGCTTCTCCAGTAATCGGGTGCGACGGGGTCGGATGCCGACCTGACGGCGGTGACTCTACGAGCGGTCGTCGTCAGCGTTCCGTCGGGCGACGGTGATTGATTGTCCGATGAAGATCGCGGCGGCGATCCCGACCGCGACGAGGACCGTCGGCAGATTTGATTGAGACTTGAGCACGGTGAACGGAATGAGAATCGCGATATCGAGTCCGATCGTGAGGGCGGGCAACCACCAGTTCGCTTGGATCTTCTTGCGAAGGTGGAGGGTGACCCCCCACTGCACGGCGATGTCCATCGTCAGGTAGAGGAACACGCCTATGGAGGCGATCTGGGTCAGGTCCAGGAGGGCGGTGACGGCGATGGCGAGTCCGGCGGTGATGATCAACGGCTGATGCGGCACCTTCTGCGGTAGCGAGGGCGCCTGCTTCATCTCTTGCAGCATCCCGTACAGCCGGGACACTGAGTACAGGCTCGCGAGCAGGCCGGACAGCGTTGCCACGACGGCGATCGCGACGGTCAGCCCGACCCCCCACACGCCGAAGAGGGGGTCGGCGGCTTCGGCGAGTGCATAGTCGCGGGCATCGACAGCCCCCTTGGCGCCGATGCTCGCCTCGACGGACAGGGCGATCAGGAGGTAGAGGACGGCGCAGATCGTGAGGGAGATCACGATGGAGCGGGCGATGTTGTGTTTGGCGTCGCGGATGTCATCGCCCTGATTGGTGATGGTCGTGAATCCCTTGTACGCAAGGACGCACAGGGCAACCCCGGCGAGAATTCCGAACGGCTCCACGGGGTCACCCGAGGCTTCGGAGAAGAAGCCACCACCGGACACCGCGGCCGCCACCAATCCCGCGATGGCGAGCACGGCGATGCCGAGGATCTTCACGATCGCCGTGGTCATCGCCGACTTCTCCACCAGCGCATTGCCGACGAGGTTCACGACCGCAGCGGCGACGATGGCGGCGATACCGAGGACCGGTACCAGAACGGCCGAGTCCTGCAGGCCGAACGGGCGCAGGAGGTAGGTGCCGAAGGTACGGGCCAGCAGGCTCTCCGCGACCACCATGGAGACATACATGAAGAGGGTGAACGAGCCGGCGACGACGCCAGACCCATAGGCATCCTTCAGTAGCATCGCGATCCCGCCGGAGGACGGGTTCACGCTCGAGTAGCGGCTGTACGCGTAGGAGCTCGCGCCGGCGACGGCCGCTCCGGCTACGAACGCGATGGGGAACCAGTCCCCGGCGAACCCGGCAACCTGGCCGACCAGCGCGAAGATACCCGCGCCGATCATCACCCCGGTGCCCAACGAGACCGAACCGGCGAGTGAGATCTTCTTGTCGCCAGAGGTCATTGGCCGACATCTCGCGTTGGCTCGAGCGGGTTGACCCCGCCGGCGGAACGGAGACGACCGACGCGGGCGGCTCGGGGCAGTGCCGGGATCACGATGCGGGCTCCGTTTCGATGACGAGCTGCCACGTCTTGCCACCGTCCGTCGTGACACGCACCCCGCCCTCATCGGCGATTGCGACTGTCCCGTCCGCGGCCGCCGCGATCGCCGCAGCGGCCCCGGTTGCCCGACCTGCCGTGCTCCACGACGAGCCCGGTACAGTGCTGCCGGTCCAGATCGTGCCATCCGTTCCCACCCCGATGATTCCTTCCTGAACAGTGGGGTCCGCGGCGATCACCACCAGAACGGGAGCGTCCTGGACGGGTGAGAAGGTGGCACCGCCGTCACGGCTTACCATCAGGCCGTCGGCGGTCGTGGCGGTGACGACGTCGGGCTGAACCGTGTCGATGCTGATGTCACGCGCGGTCAGCGCCGCGAGATCCACCCAGGTCTGACCGGCATCAGTGCTTGCCGCCAGCACAGCCCGGTCCGAGGGCAGCCCGAGGATGAACTCGGGCGCGGCGGGTGTGGTCGCAAGCATGTGGAAGTCGGTGATCCCTGCCAGTGACACCTGCTCCCAACCGGATTCCGTATGCCGGACCAGCCCGATGTTCGGCGCGATGAAGGTGGCATCGTCCGATTCGGGGCCGGGGTGACCAGACGCGAGAAGACTGTCGCCCTGGACAGTCAGCCCCATCGCATCGAAGGCGGTGCCTCCGACGACGGAAACCTCACCACCGGTCAGGTCCGCGCGGTAGACACCGGTGTGTGCACCGACCAGCAGCGCACCGACTGGATCGAAGGCGACGTCATGGACGTGCTGAATGGGTTCGGTAGGAGCCGACGGGGCGGCCTGGTCTTCTGTGACAGCAGCGCAGGCGGTGACAGTGATGGCCAATGCCCCGGCAAGACCGAGGGTGGCAAGAAAGCGGGTGTGTGTGCGCATAGTGGTGGCGTTTCTCCGTGGACAGGGCCGGCCAGGTCTGACCGGCCCCAGTCCGGTTAGAGGGTCGCGAGAATGTCCTCCATCGTGGTGATCTCCGTGGTCTGCGAGGCGATGATGTTCTCGGCGAGGGCGATCACTTCGGCGTTCTGACCGCCTTCCACCTCGGTCTGCGCCATCTCGATCGCGCCCTCGTGGTGCATGATCATCTGCTCCAGGAAGAGACGGGACGCCTCCACGCCGGTGGCATCCTGAAGGGCTTGCATGTCGGTGTCCGACATCATCCCTCCGTGATCCATTCCGTCCATGTCCCCCATCGGGGCGCCCCAGTCATCGAGCCAGGACTCCATGAGCTCGATCTCCGGGCCCTGGGCGGCCTTGATCTGTTCGGCCAGGACCACGACGCGCTCGTCGATGTCGTCCTTCGCGAGGACCATGTCGGCCATCTCGACAGCTTGTTCGTGGTGAGGGATCATCATCATCGCGAACTGAACATCGGAGCTGTTCACGTCGACGTCCGCGGATGTCGATGAGTCCATTCCGGGCATATCACCCGGTCCGGTAGCGGTGCTGGCGCAACCGGCGAGGGCAAGTATGGCGGTAAGGGCGATTGCGGCGGTCGCCGCAGCGCGGTTCTTCAATTGGGGTTCTCCTTAGTCGTGTGTGACGCGCACGATCGGGCGATCGCACGCGGAAGCTCGGCTGACCGATAGATCAGCAGGCTGAGATCACGTACGACTGATGCAGAGAACGAGAAGAGACGGCGGTCGCGACCGCGAGATCCTGCCGGTGATCAGGACTGGTCCGGCTCGGCCGAACGTGACACCCCAACTGACGCCGACGCGGGGAAGCAGAATCAGGAGCGACGCGACCAGGAGGACGAACACGCACGCCATTGCCAGCATGGCCTCGTGCCCGCCGCAGTCCGCACAGCCCGCGTCGGTCGATGATGCGTGAGGATCCGAGGGAGAGCCCGCGTCAGGCATCGACATCGCGGCAGGCTCGCTATGAGTGGTGGGGGTGTTCAGCGCGTGCATCGCCATCAGTCCGAACGCGAGCGCGGCAGTGAGGACGATGAGCAGGAACACAGAACGGCCCGCCCCGAAAACGGAGCGGCGCGGATGCTGTGCGATAGCGATCACCGAGATCTCACCTCCCCTCCCGTTCAGGGTAATCGCACGGCGCTGGAAGGGCGATCGACATCATCGCCGACGGGCGCCGATTCTCACGTTCGGAGTCGACACGACCGGGGCTGAGTCCGGCCATGCCGACGTTGCGCGACGCCTCTCGGTCGCCAGCGCGGACACGCCCCGGCCGGTCAGCGATCCGCGCACTGGCGATCAGCTGGTTCGTCGAATGTCGGCACGGGGCGCGCCTGGGCGTCTTCCGATGTCAGAGCCAGGCCGTTCTCCCGGATGTCTGCGGTGAGCCAATCCATCTCGAGGATCTCGCGCTTCTGCGCCTCACTGATCGCGACGGCGAGTTCGCAGACGCGGACGTCTTGTATCTGAGCCCGTTCCGATCGGGTGATCGCGAGAGAGTGGTGGGGGATCATGCCCTGCATGAATCCGATGTCGTCGACCGTGATCTGGCTGCGATCCAGATAGATGCCGCCGCCGATCAGCAGAACTCCGGCGACGATGATCGCGATGTTCGCCTTGGTGTTCTTATACATGTCGAGCATCCAGGCGAGCATGATGAGCACCATCGTCCCGCCCATGGTGATCGCCATGAAGATGCGGCTCTCGCTGAGACGGATGTGGCCCCATTCCCACGAGCCGGCGAACATGACGAAGTACATCACGACGACCGCGGTGAGGATCATGGCGCCGAATCGGATGTACATCGCGCGTGACTTGCGGGTCTCGCCCCGGTCCTGCGGGTCGGTGTGTTGCGGTTCTTCCGGCATGACGCGTCCTTTCGAGTAGGGAGGCTGGCCCATGTATGAAGGCAGCACGCTACCTCTCGGCGGCTGATCGGCACACAGGCCTTGCCATACCGTGCCGGGGTAGAGTAAAGGAGCATCAGTTCCCTCTTGACGTGCATACCCATGGGGGGTATAGTCACCCATGTGAACGGCTACGTGGCGAACAAGGATGACCTGCTCAAGAGGCTGCGACGTGCCGAAGGGCAGGTGCGGGGCATCGCGCGGATGGTCGAGGAAGACAAGTACTGCATCGACATCCTCACGCAGGTGTCGGCGGCGACCAGGGCGCTCGAGACGGTGGCTCTCAGTCTTCTCGGCGATCACCTGAGCCACTGCGTGGCGGAAGCCAGTGCCGAGGGTGGCCCGGTCGCGGCGGAGAAGATCCGCGAGGCCAACGATGCCATCGCCCGCCTCGTGCGTTCCTGAGACCCCCGACGATGAAGGAGACACCATGACCACCGACAACCGCATCGATCTGGGACTGAAGGATGCCGGCGCGGGATGCGCCTGCTGCGCACCCTCCACCGCCGCATCCGCTGAGACGAAGCCGATGGACGGCGCAGTGACGTCCGAGGTGTTCGTGTCGGGGATGACCTGCTCGCACTGCGTCAGCAGCGTCACCGAGGAGCTCACGGCGATCGAGGGCGTCGACGACGTCTCGGTGAAGCTGAACGCGGATGGCGCCTCCCGGGTCGAGATCCGCAGCTCGACGCCGATCGCCGACGCCGAGATCCAGTCAGCCGTCGAAGAGGCCGGGTACACCCTGGCGCGCGTGTCGTCATGACCACGGGTGATGTCGAGCTCGACATCACCGGGATGACCTGCGCATCGTGCGCGACGCGCATCGAGCGCAAGCTCAACAGGCTCCCCGGGGTGGAGGCGACCGTCAACTACGCAACCGAGAAGGCTCGGGTGCGCGGCGACGACGTCGACCCAGCCGCGCTGATCGCCACGGTCGAGTCGGCCGGCTACCAGGCTGCGCTTCCCGCGCCGCCGGTGGCCGACGCCCCCGATGACGGCACCGAGTCGGAGGATCTCGAGCTCGTCTCGCTGCGTCGGCGTCTGCTGATCAGCGCCGCGCTGTCGGTGCCGGTCGCTCTCATGTCGATGATCCCGGCGCTGCAGTTCGAGTACTGGCAGTGGCTGGCGCTCACGCTCACCGCTCCCGTGGCGGTGTGGGGCGCGTGGCCGTTCCACCGCGCCGCCGCGATCAACGCCCGACACGGTGCGGCGACGATGGACACCCTGATCAGCGTCGGCGTCACCGCGGCGTTCGGGTGGTCGCTGTATGCGCTGTTCTTCGGCGGCGCGGGAGTCCCCGGAATGACGATGACCTTCACTCTGATCGGCGCTCCCCAGGCCGGGGGTCACGAGATCTACCTCGAGGTCGCCGCGCTGGTGACGGTGTTCCTTCTCGCGGGGCGCTACGCGGAAGCCCGCGCCCGGAAGTCGTCGTCGGAGGCGCTGCGAGCACTGCTCGAGCTGGGTGCGCGAGACGCCGTGCGCCTGGTCGACGGCGCGGAGCAGCGCATCCCGGTCGACCAGCTCGTCGTCGGCGACACCGTGCTGGTGCGTCCCGGCGAGAAGATCCCGTCCGACGGCCTGGTCGTCGACGGATCATCCGCGATCGACGCAAGCATGCTGACCGGCGAATCCGTGCCGGTCGAGGTAGGCGTGGGTTCCCGCGTCGTGGGCGCGACGGTCAACGCCGGCGGGCGGCTGGTCGTCGAGATCACCCGCGTCGGTGCCGACACCGAGTTGGCCCGGATGCGGCGGCTCATGGAAGACGCGCAGACCGGCAAAGCCCGGGTGCAGCGCCTCGCCGACCGCGTCTCGGCGGTGTTCGTGCCGGTCGTGATCCTGCTGTCGATCGCCGCGTTCGTCGGCTGGATGATCGCCGGCGGCAGCCTGGAGCTCGCCTTCACCGCCGCCGTGGCGACCCTCATCATCGCCTGCCCGTGCGCGCTGGGTCTTGCGACCCCGACCGCGCTGCTGGTCGGCACCGGACGCGGCTCGCAGATGGGCATCCTCATCCGGGGCCCGCAGGTGCTGGAGCAGACCCACGATGTCGACGTCATCGTCTTGGACAAGACCGGCACGGTGACCAGCGGCACCATGGCGGTTTCTGCCGTTCGCCCCGCGGCCGGTATCACCCGCGATGAGCTGCTCGCCGCGGCGGCGGCGGTCGAATCCGGATCGGAGCATCCCGTCGCCCGGGCCATCGTGGCCGAAGCCGGTGCGGTCTCGCCCGCCGACACGTTCGACTCGCACGCCGGGCTCGGCGTGCAGGGGATGGTCGGCGGCTCGCTCGTCGTGGCCGGCCGCCCCGCGTGGCTGCAGGAGCAGTGGGGCATCCGCATCGACGACGACCTGCAGAAGGATGCCGGCGCGCTCGCGGACGGCGGTGCGACTGTCGTCGCCGTCGGCCGCGACGGGAGCCTGCTGGGCCTCATCGCGGTGGCCGACACCGTCAAGCCCACCAGCGCCGAGGCCATCGCCCGCTTCCGCGCGCTGGGCATGACGCCGGTGCTGCTCACCGGCGACAACGACGGTGCCGCCCGGCACATCGCCGCTCAGGTCGGCATCGACGAGGTGCGATCCGGAGTCACCCCGGCAGGCAAGCTCGACGCGGTGCGCCGGCTGCAGGAGCAGGGCCACACGGTCGCGATGGTCGGCGACGGGGTCAACGACGCCGCCGCCCTCGCCGCGGCCGACCTGGGCATCGCCATGGGTGGAGGCACGGATGCCGCGATCGCGGCCAGCGACATCACGGTCGTCTCGGGCGATCTGCTGGTCGTCGCCGACGCGGTGCGGCTGGCCCGGCGCACCCTGCGCACCATCAAGGGCAACCTGTTCTGGGCGTTCGCGTACAACGTCGCAGCCATTCCCGTCGCCATGGCGGGTCTGCTCAACCCGCTGGTCGCCGCCGCCGCGATGGCGCTGTCGTCGGTCTTCGTGGTCACCAACAGCCTGCGACTGCGCGGGTTCCGTCCCATTCCGCCGAGCTCGTCGACGGTCGCCGTCGAGAATTCGCGCGCCCCCGCTCGGCTCTAACCGAGACGACGGAAGCACTCCTGGAAGGAGATTCCCCATGAGTCAGCACGACCCTCACCACGCCCCCACTCACGGCGGGCACGCCGCCGGCGTCGACGAGTTCCACCATGACGACGACCATCCCGCGCACGACGACCATGCCGGGCATGGCGAGCATTCCGGCCACAGCGGGCACGGCGGGCACTCCGGGCACGGCGGTCACTCCGGGCACGGCGACCACGTCGGCCAGTTCCGCCGTCTGTTCTGGATCATGCTCTTCCTCGCGATCCCGGTCGTGGCTTTCTCGGGCATGTTCTCGATGCTGCTCGGTTACCCGCTGCCGGATGCCCCGTGGGTCGGGTGGATCTCGCCGGTTCTGGGCACGGTCATGTACGTGTGGGGCGGTGCGCCGTTCCTGACCGGTGCCGTCGGCGAGCTGCGTGCGCGCACGCCCGGCATGATGCTGCTGATCGCGCTGGCGATAACCGTCGCCTTCCTCGCGTCGTGGGGAGCCAGCCTCGGTCTGCTGCACCATGAGCTGGACTTCTGGTGGGAGCTGGCGCTGCTGATCGTCATCATGCTTCTGGGGCACTGGATCGAGATGCGGTCTCTGGCGCAGACCACCTCCGCGCTGGATTCCCTCGCGGCGCTGCTGCCCGACGAGGCCGAGAAGATCGACGGCGACTCGACCGTCACCGTCGCCCCGGCCGACCTGGTCGTCGGCGATCTCGTTGTGGTGCGTCCGGGCGGGCGCGTGCCCGCCGATGGCCGCGTGGTCCAGGGGTCGGCGAGCATGGACGAGTCGATGATCACCGGCGAATCCCGCCCTGTGCGCCGTGGAGACGGCGATCCGGTGGTCGCCGGGACCGTGGCCACCGACTCGGGCCTTCGGGTGGAGATCACCGCGGTCGGAGACGACACGGCGCTCGCCGGCATCCAGCGACTCGTGACGGAGGCGCAGAACTCGTCGTCGCGGGCGCAGCGCCTCGCCGACCGTGCCGCCGGATGGCTCTTCTGGTTCGCGCTCGGCGCCGCCGCGATCACCGCGACGGTGTGGTCAATGATCGGGATGCCCGATGCCGCCGTCATCCGCACCATCACCGTGCTCGTGATCGCGTGCCCGCATGCGCTGGGTCTGGCGATCCCGCTGGTCGTGTCCATCGCCACGGAGCGCGCCGCTCGCGCCGGAGTGCTCGTCAAAGACCGCCTCGCACTCGAGAGCATGCGCACGGTCGATGCCGTGCTGTTCGACAAGACGGGCACGCTCACCAAGGGCACCCCCGCCGTTACCGGCGTCGAGCCCACTGCAGGAACCGACGAAGACCGGCTGATCGCGCTCGCGGCCGCGGCAGAGGCCGACTCCGAGCACCCGCTCGCGCGGGCGATCGTCGCCGCGGCCCGCGACAAGAGCCTCGCCGTACCGGCATCCTCCGATTTCGAGTCCTCGCCGGCCATCGGTGTTCGCGCGACCGTCGACGGGCACGTCGTGCAGGTCGGGGGGCCGCACCTGCTCGATCAGGAAGGGGGCGAGGAACTGCCCGTCGCAGATCAGTGGCGCGACGAGGGCGCCATCATCCTGCACGTCCTCATCGACGGCGAGGTCGCCGGCGCGCTGCGGCTGGCCGATGAGATCCGTCCCGAGTCGCGCCAGACGGTCGACGCGCTGCACGCGCGCGACGTGGAGGTCGTGATGATCACCGGCGACGCCGAGGCTGTCGCGGCGTCGGTCGCCGCCGAGCTGGGGATCGATCGATACTTCGCCGGTGTGCGGCCCGAAGACAAGGCGTCGAAGGTCAAGCAGCTGCAAGACGAGGGCGGCAAGGTCGCGATGGTCGGCGATGGCGTCAACGACGCCCCCGCGCTCGCCCAGGCCGACGTCGGCATCGCGATCGGCGCGGGCACCGATGTGGCGATCGCCTCGGCCGGTGTCATCCTCGCCAGCGACGACCCCCGCTCGGTGCTCTCTGTGATCGAGCTGTCACGGGCCAGCTACCGCAAGATGAAGCAGAACCTTTGGTGGGCGGCCGGCTACAACCTGATCTCGGTGCCGCTGGCCGCGGGCATTCTCGCGCCGATCGGATTCGTGCTGCCCATGTCCGTGGGAGCGATCCTCATGTCGCTCTCCACGATCGTCGTGGCCCTCAACGCCCAGCTGCTGCGTCGCCTCGACCTCAGCCCGGATGCGGTCATCGACCGCTGAAACCGCGTCGGCCCTCGAGGCCCGAAAGGACGCCTATGATCACCCGCCCTCACGCGACCGCCACCGCCGTCGCGCTTATCGCGGTCGCTCTCACCGGCTGTGCGGCCGCCGACCCGCCGCCCACCGGCGACGAGCACGCCACCGACATGCTCCACGTGCACGCGATCGTCACCACCCCGGGCGGCGACGGCTACTTGCTGGGAACCCACGAAGGAATCTATGCCGCGACACCCGATGGACAACTCGGTGACCGGGTCGGCGACGAAGACTTCGACGCGATGGGGCTGACGGCGTCGGGGGAGGACCTCATCGCCTCCGGCCACCCGGGCCGCGACACGTCGGAAGGACTGGGGGCGGGAAACCTCGGCATCATCCGCAGCGACGATGGCGGCATCACCTGGGATCCGGTGGCGTTCACGGGCGAGAAGGACTTCCACGCCCTCACCGCCGCGCCGGACGGCACACTGTACGGGCAGGCCACCGACAGCGGTGAGCTGCTCTCCAGTACTGACTCCGGCGTGACGTGGCAGCCGACCGGCGCCACCCTCTTCACTTTCGGGCTCGCGGTCGACGCGACCGGCGGAATCATCGCCGTCACACCCGACGGGCTGCAGCTCAGCACCGACGGCGGCGCTTCGTTCGCAGCGCTCTCGGATGCGCCGAAGCTCTACGTCATCGCCGCGTCTCCCGACCACCAAAGACTCGTCGGGGTGGGCACCGACGGCGCGATCTGGAGCAGCACCGCCGGCGGCGCCTGGCAGAGCATCGGAGCCGTGCACGGCGCGGCGCAGGCCATCACGATCGCCGACGACGGAGAGGTCCTCGTCGTCGACGACAGCGGAGTCAGCCTGGTGCGTCCCGACCGCTGACGATGCCGAGAGCCTAGGCGACCGCCGGCTTGTGTCGATCGGGCGGACGCTTCACCAGCAGCGCGGCAGTGCCAGCGATGGCAACGGTGGCTGCGGCGATCGTGACGAGATGGATGCTGAGCGGCCCGCCGTTGTACATCGTCACGCACACCGCGACCAGCGTGACCGCGACGATGACGAGAGCCACGGGGCGCTGTCGGCGGAGTCCGATCAGCACGAGCAGGGCGGGAACGACGTAGAGGACGACGCTCGCGGGCCCCATGGCGTTCACGGCGGCGATGTAGCCATCCGTCCCAGGGATCACGGCGAGGATGCTGCGGTAGAACATCGCGACGCAGTGCAGAACGAGCCCGATCACGCCGATCACCAGCAGCGTGACGTCGACCCGCGAGGAGCGCCGCGCATACTTCCCCCATGGCAGCTTCTTGCTGAGGAAGCGCGCGGCGAAAAGAAGTGCTGGGACCAGCACGAGTGCTGCAGTGAGCGTGATCGGCACAGTTGGCTCCCGTCGTCGACCCTTGAGTGCATCTCAGCATCAATCCCTGAACAGGTTCTCGGTTCTACCCGTCGCTACTACATGAGGGTGGCGCTACGCTCCTGCTGGCGCGGGCGGCGGATTGTTGTGGCGGTCATCGGCCGCGTGGTTGGGGTTCGCAACTCGCCCTCGATACTGGAGACATGCTTCCTCGGCGGATCTTTCGCGTTTCGCGCCGGGTGACCCCCAGGTGACCCCGAGCATGCCGAGGGTCGTGTGGTCTTCTGAGTGCCGGGTGTGTTGAGTGCGTGGCGAGCGGCCGCGTTTCCGCCGGAAAGATCCTGATCGAGTCAGGAAATCCGCGTGACTCCGTCGTAGCGCGGGTCACGCGAAGCGCTGCCGGGGTTCGGGTCGTGTGACCCTGCTAAGGTGGAGTCCCCTCACGGGGACCGAGGGTTCAAATCCCTCCGTCTCCGCCGAAAAATCCCTGGTCAGACGAGATTGATTCTGCGTCTGCCACGAACTCTGCCATCTCTGCGACGTTTTGCGACGCGGCCGGTGCTGAGCGGTTCATACGTGATGGCGATCGCACGCAGATCAATCTGCTTCGTCGTCGGGTGATCGAGCCCCGCATCGATGCCGAAGCAGCGGAGACGAAGAGCGCCGATCCCTCCGTCTCCGACATCAATAGGCCCACGTGCGTGGCAGGGGTTGCTCGACTTCGAGCGTGCGTTGAACCAGCCGGCGTCGGTGCTCTGCGAGAAGTGATGCCCGGTCCACGTCGACTTCCACCTCGTTGAGCGGGTTGGACGAGAGATCCCACAGGTGTTCGCTGCCGTCTCGCGTGATGACGTATCGGTAGTCAGGTGTTCGTATCGATCGCCATCCGAGGTGCTCGGTGATAGCGATCTGTGGTCCCCGCGATGCCGGTGTTCCGGTGCCGTGCACGAGCGGCAGCAACGAGCGGCCTTGCATCGTAGGGGGGACTGGAACGCCCAGCGCGGTGAGCACGGTCGGCGCGATGTCGACGGCCTCGACGATCTGGTTCTCTCGCTGAGCGGCCGGGTGGTCGGGGGCAGAGACGATCAGCGGCACGCGGGAGACGGCGTCATCGGCCGGAAAGCCCTTTGAGAGCCGAAGGTGATCCCCCAACCACTCACCGTGATCGGAGGTGAAGACCACCAAGGTGCTTGCGGCACGGCCGCTCCGGTCGAGTTCTGCCAGAATGCGACCCACCTGATGATCGACCTCGCTGATGGCGGCGAAGTAGCCGTGGCGTATCTCGCGAAGCCGCTCATCTGTGAGGCCCGTTGATGCCTGATGTTCGCGCTCGCTGTCTGTGAGGGCAGGCAGGGGGAGGGACTCCAGATCGTATAGGTCCAAGAACCGTTGAGGCACGTGATAAGGCGCATGCGGCGAGAAGAAGCTGGCGATCGTGAAGGATCTCTCGTGCGGTGACAGCGATCGCAGATGCTCAACGGTGCGGGTGCCCACCCAGGCCGAGTGCGTGAGTTCTTCACCATGCTCGAAGGTGCGCACGTGCGCGTAGTCGTCGCGAGGACCGGCGTGCTGGTGGACGATGTCACTCTCCACTGACATGGCCTGCTGCCACGTGTCCGCGGCCGGCGGTAGCCCACTGCTCAGCTCATCCAGTGCCGCGGGGCAGGTGGCACGCACCCACGCGCGGTAGTCATCTTCGTACACGCCCGGTTCGTCGGACAGCGCGAGCACGTCGAAGCCGTAGCGAGGGTGCGGAAGCGAGTGGTCGCGGTTGGCGTGGGGCAGAAAGTGAAGCTTGCCGACGTTGGCCGTGTGCCATCCGCGTCGCGACAAGGTCGAAGCCACCGTCTCGATCGACTCGGGAACAGGTACGCCCATGTGCGTGATGCCGAGATTCGACGGGTAGCGGCCGGTCAACATCGACACACGGCTGGGCATGCACACCGGGGACTGCACGAATGCGTGGTCGAAGAGCGTTCCGCGCGCGGCGAGCGCATCCAGATGGGGGGTCTGGGCAGGCGAGCCCATGCTCCCGAGGGCGTCCCAACGCCACTGGTCGGTATAGATGACGAGGACATCGCGGATCGGCATGTTGTGCTGCATCAGAAGTTCCTCCATGAGGGTCGGAGTCGGTGCGGTGCGCGTTCACCCGTGCCGCGTTCGATGACACGGGTGGGCAGCACCAGCTGACGGGACGTGCCCGTGAGGTCCGTCATTCGCTCGAGGGCGACGCGAGCAGCCTGACGGCCGAGTTCGTGCGGGTCGTAGGTGATGACGCTGACATCGAGGACGTCGGCGGTGTCGAAGTCGTCGAAGCCGATGAGCGCGGTGACGGTGTCCGCGTTTCGGCGCATCGTGCGCAGCGCGCCTATGGTCATGCGATTGTTGCCGCAGATGATTGCGGTGGGTGGCTCCGAGAGCGCGAGCAGATCGGCGATCAACTTCTCTGGCGCGAGCGATCGGTCGTCCTCGAGGCGTTCCCAAGGCGTGGGGTCGGTGCCGTGATCTCTCATTGCGCGGCGATAGCCGGCGATGCGTTCAGCCTGCGAGTAGATCGAAGCGGGGTTGCACACGTACGCGATGTGGCGGTGCCCGCGCTGAAGCAGACGTCGGGTTGCGTCATGAGCGCCGGCGCCGTTGTCGAGCACCACGGAGTCGGCGACGAGGTTGCTCGCCGGGCGGTCGATCGAGACGATCGGAGTACCGAGCTGGCGTTCACCCTCGAGATAGGACTGATCGTCGGATACCGGGATGATCGCCAACGCGCTGATCCGCTGTGAGAGCAGGATGTCGGCGACCCGCTGTTCGCCTTCGACGGTGTCGTCTGTCGTTGCCACCACCAGTCCATAGCCATGCTCTGCCAGCTCGCGCTCGAGGCCGGAGGCCACCTTGTAGTAGAACGGGTTCCCCAGTTCGCCCACGATCAGTCCGACCGTGTTCGTCCCGCCGCCGCGGCGAAGCCCGCGCGCGAGGGTGTTCGGACGGAACCGGAGGCGTTTGGCCGCTCTCATCACTCGCTCCGCCGTTTCGGGGTGCACGAGTTCCCGCTGATTGAAGACACGCGACACGGTCTTCGCGCTGACTCCCGCGAGCGCGGCGACGTCTTCGGCGGTGGCGCGAAGCTGCCCGGCCATGGGGGTTCCTCTCTGGACGACTCGCACCCTCACAGGCACGACGGGCTGATGTCGACGATGGACATTCGGTGGACATCGACGGTGATGACTTCGTGAAGCGTGGGCGGAATCCCGGGAACCTCCGCGAAGTCCGGTACGGGACAACCCTGGACAGACTTTACTAAAGCGCTTTACAAGATCGCAAGACCTGTCCTACGCTGACATCCGCTACCCCAACGGTGAGGGCACTTCGCCGGGACTTGGCTGGGGAGCTTGATTCCAATGAGGGAGTAATCACATGGCTACACGAAAGGCGATGATCGGCCTCGGTGCCATCGCGGCGACAACCACGCTGTTGCTGACAGCGTGCGCGGGTTCGTCCGGAGAAGCATCCGGAGGCGACAGCGACGAGGTGTCCGGCGACATCACGTTCCTGACCAACCGCACCGATCTCGAGACCGACGGCACGTGGGACGCTTACATCGAGGAGTTTCAGCAGACCTATCCCGATGTCAACGTCACGGTCGAGGCCCTGACGGACTATGCCGGCGACGTGACGACGCGCATGAGTACGCCGAACGGCTACGGCGATGTTCTGCTCATCCCCGACAGCGTGCCGGCGGATCAGTTCGCCGACTTCTTCGAGCCCCTCGGCGACGTGGATGAGATGGGAGAGACCTATCGGTTCCAGGCCCCGGCGAGCTTCGACGGGGCGCAGTACGGCATCGCGCTCGGCGGCAACGCCAACGGCGTCCTCTACAACACCGCCGTGTTCGAGGCGGCGGGCGTCGACGAGTTGCCGAAGTCCGAGGATGAGTTCCTCGACGCGCTCCGCGCCATCGATGCGAACACGGACGCCACCCCCTACTACACCAACTACAAGGACGGCTGGCCCCTCGGCGGTCAGTGGTCGAACAACATCGGCGCCGTCACCGGAGACCCCGACGCCCAGAACCTCATGGCCAACGACGAGTCGCCGTGGGTGGAAGGCACCGACATCTATGCCATCGACTCGCTGATGTACGAGATCGTGTCGGAAGGACTCAATGAGGCCGACCCGCTGACGACGAACTGGGAGCAGTCGAAGAACGACTTCGCCACGGGCAAGATCGGTGCGATGGTGCTCGGCTCCTGGGCCATCTCGCAGTTCCAGGATGCTGCGACGGCCGCTGGTGCGTCCGAAGACGTCGTCGGCTTCATGGCCTTCCCCGCGAACGTCGACGGTCAGCAGTACGCCACGATCGGCGGCGACTACAACCTTGCGATCAACAAGAACTCCTCCAGCAAGGCCGCTGCGCGGGCGTGGATCGACTGGCTCGTCGAAGAGTCCGGATTCACCGAAACCCAGGGGATGATCTCGGCGGTGAAGTCGGCACCGCTTCCCTCGAACCTCAGCTCGCTCTCGGACGAGGGCGTGGAACTCATCGAGTCGACGCCCGCGCCGCTCGGCGAGGAGGGGTTGTTCAACAGCGTGGCTGATGAAGCTCAGATCGACATCTGGGGGAACATCTACCGCCAGAAAATGATCGATATCGCCCGCGGCCAGGCCGACGGCGACAAGGACACGTACTTCGCGTCCCTCAACGAGCGCTGGGGTGCGGCGGTAGCCGAACTCGCCGGCTGACGCACCCGTCGTCCGACGCCACTGCAGTACTGCCCCCGGCGGGGGCCGGAGATCACCCAAGGAGCATCGTGTCCGTATCAAGCGCAGGACCCGACCCCGTGGGCATCTCCGGCCCCCTTCACGGCGTGGCACGCGACAACCGGGCAGCGCGCAAGCCCCGCAGCGTCCGCCGCGACCGGGGCCGCAGCGGCGGACCGGTGGGGCAGCGATGGCTCGGCCGGATCAGCCCGTACCTGTTCATCGCCGCGGCCGTCGGCCTGTTGTTGTTGCTGACCTACCTCCCCGCGGCGAACATGCTGTGGTACAGCCTGAACGACTGGAACGGCTTCGGACCGGTCGAGGACTTCATCGGCGTGGACAACTACATCGAGGTCTTCACGAACCCGGAGATCTTCTCGGTGTTCTTCGTGAGCTTGTACTACTTCGCGGGCGCTTTCGTGCAGATGGCGATCGCCTTGTACTTCGCAACCATCTTGAGTTTCAGCACACGCTTCTCCAACTTCTTCCGCGGGGTCATCTTCTTCCCGTATCTCCTCAACGGCGTCGCGGTCGGCTTCGTGTTCCTCTATCTCTTCCAGCCCGGCGGAACCCTGGACACCGTGCTCGGCTGGTTCGGCCTGGCCGACCCGCCGCAATGGCTCGGGGACGCATCCGTCGCCAACTTCTCGCTCGCGGCGACGTCGGTGTGGCGCTTCACGGGACTGAACTTCATCCTGTTCCTGGGTGCGATCCAATCGATCCCAGCCGAGCTGTATGAGGCCGCCGACATCGATGGAGCCAACCGGTGGCACCAGTTCCGGTTCATCATCCTTCCCGGCATCCGCCGCATCATCGGCCTGTCGTTCATCCTCGCCGTCGCGGGAAGCCTGTCGGTGTTCGAGATCCCGTTCATCATGACTTCGGGCGCCAACGGCACCGCGACGTTCGTCATCCAGACCCTGCAGACCGCATTCAGCTATCGGCAGGTCGGGCTCGCCTCAGCGATGGCCGTCGTGTTGTTGGTGATCGTGCTGGTGGTCACGTGGATACAACGACGAATCTTCCCCGACGAAAAGGTTGACCTGTCATGACCCGCGCAATGCCCGGCGTCCTCAAGTACGGTTCGCTCGCGATCGCAGCCGTCGTGGTGCTGCTGCCACTCTCGGTCGTCCTGTTCGCGAGCTTCAAGTCACGCGAAGAGTATGCGACGACCGGGCCGCTCACCCCGCCGCAGAACTGGCTCAACTTCGACAACTTCATCGATGCCGCCGTCCAGGGCGACATGGTCGCCGGCTTCGTCAACACGACGATCGTGCTGGTCATCTCGCTCGCAGGCACGATCATGATCGGCACGATGGCCGCCTACGCGGTGGACCGGTTCGCGTTTCGAGGCCGACGCCTCGTCTTGGCGCTGTTCCTCATCGCCACGCTCATCCCGAGTGTGACGAGCCAGGTCGCCACGTTCCAGATCATCAGCGGGCTGGGACTCTACAACACCAAGGCCGCTCTCGTGCTGTTGTTCATGGGCACCGACATCATCGCGATCTACATCTTCATCCAGTTCATGCAGTCCATCCCCGTGTCACTCGACGAGGCCGCGATGCTGGACGGCGCGAACCGCTGGACCATCTACTGGCGCATCGTGCTGCCTCTGCTCAAGCCGGCCATCGCGACCGTGGTGATCATCAAGGGGATCGCGATCTACAACGAGTTCTACCTGCCGTTCCTCTACCTCCAATCCGAGTCGGTGATCTCCACCGCGCTGTTCCGATTCAAAGGACCGTTCGGCGCGCAGTGGGAGCTCATCGCCGCTGCCACCATCCTCGTCATCGTCCCGACCGTCATCGCCTTCGTCTTCCTCCAGAAGTGGATCTACAAGGGCCTTGTTGCAGGAGCAGTCAAATGACCGCGATCGTCCCTCTCTCAGCGCCCCTGACGCGCCGCACCCTCGACGACGGCTGGCACGCCCGGGCGGCTGCCGGGCCCACCGAAGTGGGCGCGAACCCGGTGCCCGCTACGGTCCCGGGCGTCATCCAACTCGACCTCATGGCGGCCGGGCTCATCCCCGATCCCTACCTCGACGAGAACGAAGCCAGACTCGCGTGGATCGGGCTCGTCGACTGGACGTACGAGACGACGATTCAGGTCACCGATTCCGACCTCACCGCCTCTGATCGCCACGAGCTGGTTTTCGAGGGGCTGGACACGGTCGCGTCGGTGTCGATCAACGGGGCGAAGCTCGCCGATGTGGCGAATCAGCACCGCTCCTACCGCTTCGACGTCACTGACCGACTGCGCTCAGGAGAGAACACGCTGACGGTCGAGTTCCGCAGCCCCATTCGTCACGCGAACGCGCAGAGTCTGGTGCTGGGCACGCGGCCGCGGCCCTATCCGCTGCCATTCGACGCCATTCGGAAGTCTGCCTGCTCCTTCGGATGGGACTGGGGCATCGCGACGTTCGCAAGCGGAATCTGGCGCCCGGTCCATCTCGAATCGTGGTCGGTCGCGCGTCTCGGGGCCGTCCAGGTTCACGCCTCCGCGAACGGCACCGGAGGCAGCGTCACGGTACGAGCCGACATCCTGCGCGCGGAGAACGCCCCCGCAACCGTGACAGTGACGGTCGCGGGCCACAGCGAACTGGTCGAGGTCGGCGCCGACTCGGACTCGGCCACCGTCACGGTCGAACTCGACAGCGTAGACCGGTGGTGGCCGACCGGCTACGGCGACCAGCCTCTCTATGACGTGCGGGTAGAGCTCGGCGTCGAGTCGACGGTGATCGATCACGCAACCCGCCGAGTCGGGTTCCGGACACTGCGCTGGGACACGACCCCGGATGCCTCAGGCACGCCGTTCCAACTCGTCGTCAACGATCAGCCGATCTTCGTCAAGGGCGTCAACTGGATCCCCGACGACGCGTTTCCGAGTCGAGTGGATGCTGCTCGCTATCGCCGCCGCCTGGAACAGGCGAAAGCTGCGAACGTCAATCTCATCCGCGTCTGGGGCGGGGGGATCTACGAGGCAGAAGCGTTCTACGACGCCTGCGACGAACTCGGCCTGCTGACCTGGCAGGATTTCCTATTCGCGTGCGCGGCCTACTCCGAGGATGAGCCGATGCGCTCCGAGATCGAGGCGGAGGCTCGCGAGAACGTGGGTCGGCTCGGCCATCGTACGTCCCTCGCCCTGCTGACCGGCAACAACGAGAATCTCTGGGGCTACGAGGACTGGGGGTGGAAGGAGCGGCTCGACGGCAAGTCGTGGGGAGCCCACTACTATTACGAGCTCCTCCCGCAGATCGTCGCCGAGGTCGCTCCCCATGTGCCCTACGCACCGGGAAGCCCCTTCAGCCCCGGCGGACAGCATCCGAATGCACAAGACCACGGTTCCATGCACCTCTGGGAACAGTGGAACCGGCGCGACTGGCTGACATACCGCGAGCACACCCCACGGTTCGTCGCCGAGTTCGGCTGGCAGGGACCACCCACCTGGACCACCCTCAATCGGGCTGTCCACGATGAGCCCTTGACCCCTGAGTCGCCGAGCATGCTCGCCCACCAGAAGGCCGTCGACGGAAACGTCAAGCTGACCACCGGGCTGGTCCCGCACTACCGGGTGCCCGAAGACATGGAGACCTGGCACTGGGCGATGCAGCTGAACCAGGCGAATGCCGTGAGTTGCGCGCTCGAATGGTTCCGCTCGCGGTCGCCGCATACCGCCGGCGCCGTCGTCTGGCAGCTGAACGACTGCTGGCCGGTGACCTCGTGGGCGGCGATCGACGGGGATGGGCGGGAGAAGCCGCTCCTGCTGGCAATGAAGAGGGCGTTCGCCCCCCGAGCGGTGTCGATCCAGCCGTGCGGGGACGGCCTGAGCGCAACCCTCATCAACGACACCGCCCAAGAGTGGCGCGGCGAAGTGCTGTTGCAGCGCCGGCGGTTCGATGGTGCCTTGCTCGCCGAGCACTCCGTCTCGATCGGCGTGAAGGCGTACGCCAGCGCGACCGTCGACATCCCTGACGCGGTGGCCGTTGCGGATACCCTCGCGGCGGAGCTGCTCACCGTTTCCGCGCTCGAGACACGGGCACACTGGTTCTTCGCCGAGCCACGTGACAGCGATCTCGTCGCGCCTCGGCTCACAGCAGATGTCTCACGGGTCGACAACGGTGTGTTCGACGTCCAGATCACTGCCGGGACGCTCGTACGGGACCTCACGCTGCTCGTCGACAAGCTCGATCCGGCGGCGACCGTCGATGTGGGGCTGGTCACACTCCTGCCCGGCGAGTCGACTGTCTTCCGGATCGCCGGCATCACGGACATCCGCGCGCACGACATACTGCGCCCCGAGGTCGCTCGCAGCGGCAACCAGCTGGTGTCTGACGCATGACCGCGGCGACGATCACTGGTGCGCCGGTGTGTGGAATGACCTGGGGGTGGGTGGGCACGCGCGGCACGTGGAACACCCCGGGGGCGGCGGAATCGATGCGCGTGATGGCCGAGCACTCGGTCACCTGGACTGCGCTGGCCTACGCGGCGCTGCAGCCCACCCCGTTCTCGACCGATATCGCGTTCCGTGATGAGCCCACCGTCACCGACGACGAGCTCGTCTGGGGAATACGGCAAGCGCACTCGCTCGGACTCAAGGTGTGTCTCAAGCCGGTCGTGAACGTCGCCGACGGAACCTGGCGCGCCCACATCGGCTTCTTCGACTGGGATGTGCCGGGGGAGCCGTCGTGGACGCAGTGGTTCGCGTCGTACACCCGCTTCATCCTGCACGCGGCGCAGATCGCCGAGGCTGAAGGATGCGAGATGCTCTGCATCGGATGCGAGATGGTGCGCGCCGACGGTCAGGAGGAGCACTGGCGTCGACTCATCACCGACGTCCGAGCGGTCTACCGCGGTCTGATCACCTACAACTGCGACAAGTACCAAGAGGACCACGTCACCTGGTGGGATGCGGTCGACGTCATCGCATCGAGCGGTTACTACCCGATCGACAGCTGGGAGCATCAACTCGACCGCATCGAATCGGTCGTCACCGCCGCCGACAAGCCCTTCATCTTCATGGAGGCGGGATGTCCGTCCAGGGAGGGATCACCCGCCCTCCCCAACGACTGGACCCTCGAAGGCGCGCCCTCGGAAGACGCGCAACTGGCGTACTACCAGGAGATGTTCCGCGCCTGCCGGAATCGGCCCTGGATCGAAGGGCTCATGCTCTGGGACTGGCCGGCGGAGTTGTACGACGAGCATCGCGCCGCCGACGATGACGACTACTGTCCCTACGGCAAGCTGGCCGCACCCTTCATGGCACAGCAGTACGCGGCGTGGAGCGGCAGCAACCGATGATCGCCGAACAGAGGCGAGCAGGCACGACCCTCGCTCTCGACGCCGGACAGACGGCGATCAAGGTCCACCTGACGCGGTCAGGTGGCGACACGATTCAGAACGTGTTCCCCGGAATCAGAACGAGCCAGCGGCTGCTGCCGCAACTGGCAGGCGTCGTCGCCGCCGTCGGAGCCGAGCTGTCGGACCCCATAGATGTCGTCACGCTCGGAGTCTCCGGGCTCGCCGAATCCGACGCGGATGCCGCCGAACTGCTCGCACTCTTCCCATCCACCCGTGTGCGGGAAGTGCACCTCGCCCACGACTCTGTGACCTCGTTCCTCGGTGCGCTCGGCGACCGCCGAGGGGCGGTGATCGCATCCGGCACCGGGGTCGTCACTCTCGGAGTGGGCGCCGCACGCGTAGCGCGCGTCGACGGCTGGGGCAACATCATGGGCGATGCGGGCAGCGGATACTGGATCGGCCGACGGGGGCTGGAATCGGCGATGCGCTCGTACGACGGCCGTGAGGCACCCACGGCGCTCGTCGATGTCGTGCGCAGCAGGTGGCCCGACCTCGAGAATGCCTATGTCGATCTGCAGTCCGACCCGGATCGCGTTCGCGTCGTCGCATCGTTGGCAGAAGCCGTCACCCAGCTTGCTCCGACCGATGCTGTCGCGGCGCAGATCACGCTGCACGCAGCTCGCGAACTCGCCCACTCGGTGATCACGGCGCTGCGCCGGGTGTCAGACGCAGAGGATCATCACGAGGAAGTCGTAGCCGCGATCGGCGGCGTCTTCCGCTCTGACAGCGTTCGTAGGCGATTCGAGGAGCTCGTCACGGAGGCGCGACCGAACGCCCGGATCGAGCCTGCGCACGGAACAGCCCTCGACGGCGCTCGGAGCCTCTCGGCGCTCGCCGAGCAGCACCCGTTGAAGGCACACGTCTTCGTCGCTGCCACGTAGCGCGTCGACCACAACCGTCTCGGCGCCGAAGCCGAGCACCGCTCCGCGAGAACCGCGGAGATCCATGACAGGAGGTCAACGATGACACGAAAGCCCTCGATCGCCCGCAGATGGGGCGCCATTCTCATCGCCGCCGGGGTTGCGGTCGGCATGGTGTCGGCGATCACGCCTGCGCATGCGTCACCTGCGTCGCACTTCGTCACCGCGAAGGGCGGAAAGCTGCAGCTCGCCGGCAAGACGTACGAGTTCGCAGGCACGAACAACTACTACCTCGGCTACAAGTCCGAGTCGATGGTCGACGCCGTGCTCGACGATGCCGCGGAGGCCGGGTTCGATGTCATCCGCACCTGGGGGTTCCAGGATTACCAGAACGCTGACGGATCGGGATCCGTCCATCAGAACTTCGAGGGCACGTGGTACCAATCCTGGGACGAGAGCGCGGGCCGACCTGTCGTCAACGAGGGGGAGAACGGGCTGCAGAAGCTCGACTATGTGATCGCCGCGGCGGAACAGCGCGGGCTTCGGCTCATCATCCCGTTCGTGAACAACTGGAACGCTTTCGGCGGGATGGACCAGTACGTGCGGTGGGCTGGACTCGACGAGCACGCCGACTTCTACACGGACCAGAGAATACGCGCGTGGTACAAGGACTGGGTTGCCACGTTGCTCAACCGGACGAACTCCGTCTCCGGGATCGCATACAAGGACGACCCGACGATCATGGCGTGGGAACTGGCCAACGAACCGCGCTGCACCAGCGCCGGCGCCTACCCGGACGGGGCGTGCGACACCCAGACCGTCACTTCCTGGGCCGATGAGATGAGCCGGCACGTGAAGTCGATCGACTCGAACCACCTGCTGTCGGTCGGGGACGAAGGATTCTTCTGCCGAGACGAGAGCGCGTGGTCTCTCACGAAGAAGTACGGTGCGTCGGGATACGGGCCGGGATTCGGCGAAGACTGCGCCGACGGCGTCGACACCGTTGCGCTGGCCTCGCTCGACAACATCGACATGATGTCGATGCACCTGTACCCCGACCACTGGAAGGTCTCGGTCGACTGGGGCACGGGCTGGATCAAGGAGCATGCGCTGGCGGCGCTGAAGATCAGGAAGCCGGTCTATCTGGGTGAGTTCGGCATCGTCGACAAGTCGATGCGCATGCCTGTCTACGCGGACTGGCTGCGCACCATTCGGCTTACCGGGGTGGACGGCGCACTGTACTGGATCCTGTCCTCCGAGCAGGATGACGGCACGATGTACGCGGACTACGACGGGTTCACCGTCTACTGCCCGAGCCCTGTCTGCTCGTTGGTCAGTGCACATGCTGCGCTGGTGCCCGTCTCGATGAGTGGTGCGAGGACGTTGCGGCTCACGATCGCTGACAACGACGCGGTCACCATCGAGCGTGACACCGCGGTCGAAATCGACGTCCTCGCCAATGACGTCTCGCTGTCGTCGCCGGTACACGCCTCGACGCTGGATCTGGATCCGGCCGCGCACGGACGGCAGACGAGCATCACTCTGCCGGGCGGAACAGCCACCATAGTCTCCTCCGGACGCGTGTCCTTCGTACCGTCGGCCGGCTTCACCGGAGTCGTCGCGTTCCCCTACTCGGTCAGCAACAAGCTGACGACATCTGAGGCGACCGTCAGGATCACGGTGCGTCCCGCGCCGGGCGACCCGGTGGTGCTCGCCTCCTGGGAGGACGGTGTCGCGGGGTGGACGCCGGCGAACTGGCAATCCGATCCGGGGACTCTCGCCACCGGCGAAGCCGGGGCAACAGATGGAGAATCCGCGCTCCAGATCACATCCAACGGGGCGTGGTTCGGGTCACCCGCGGACAGCCCGACCCTCGATCTCGCGGCGCGCGCATCCGTGGAGTTCGACATCACCACGAGGGCGACCGGCACCAGCGTCTCGATCGCCGTCAGGTACGGGGACTCATGGACGTGGTGCCAGTCGCCGTGGACGTGGATTCCCGAGCACTCGTCTCAGACGGTATCCGTTCCGCTGGACACCTTCGGATGCGCGGCGGCCGACCTCACGGCTGTGCACGACGTGTTGATCTACTTCAACGCCGGCAGCTACAGCATCGATCGCCTCACCATCAGATAGGAGTGGAGTGGATGCCGTGCCTGCGCCCGGCATCCACTCTGTTCGAAAGCGTAGGGTGCAGAGGTGACCTCAGTCTCGGACGGACCGTCTCGTGTGACGATCAGCGACATCGCGGAGCGTGCCGGCGTCTCGATCGGGGCCGTGTCGTTTGCGCTGAACGGTCGGAAGGGCGTCTCCGACAAGACCCGGGAGCGCGTTCTGCGCATCGCCGATGAGATGGGATGGGCGCCAGCGAGCGCAGCCCGATCGCTCGCTGAGTCGCGGACCGAGACTTTCGGGATGGTGCTCGCTCGAGACCCGCGCAACCTCGGTGCGGAGTCGTTCTACATGCAGTTCCTCGCAGGTCTCGAGACCGAGTTGGCGCAGCGAGGCTACGGTCTTCTGCTTCAGGTCGTCCCTTCCCGTGAAGAGGAACTCGCCACCCTGCAGAAGTGGCGTCGCACGCGCCGCGTCGACGGGGTGCTGCTGATGGATGTCACGCTCGACGACCCGAGAGTGGAGCTGCTGGCTCAGCCGAACGCGCTCCCCGCTCTGGTCGTGGGTGACCCGAGCGTTGCCGGCACGTTGTCGTGTGTCTGGACCGACGATGCGTCATCGATGGAGGAGGCGGTGCGCTATCTCGCCGGGCTCGGTCACACCGCGATCGCGCGAGTCGGCGGGCTGGCACACTTCGCCCATACGCGTATTCGTGACGACGCGTTCACGAAACAGATGAGTCGGCTGGGACTCTCGCCCACCGTGCTGCGCACCGACTACACGGCTGCCGAGGGTGCGCGCGCGACGCGAGAGGCTCTGGCCTCCAGTGTCGCCCCCACCGCATTCGTCTATGACAACGACATCATGGCAGTGGCGGGACTTGCCGTCGCGATGGAGCTTGGGCGCCGCGTACCCGACGAGATGTCGCTGATCGCCTGGGACGACTCCGTGCTCTGCGAGCACACATTTCCGCGGCTGACCGCGCTCAGCCATGACGTGGTCGCCTTCGGGTCGCACGTGGCCAGACGACTCTTCGGCGTCGTGGATGGCGCCGAGCCCGGCCACTTCAAAGACTCGACGCCAGTACTGATCCCGCGCGCTTCGACAGCCCCCGCGCCTGGGTCGGCGTAAACGGTCGAGCGGGCGCATTGCCGCCGGCCGCGTGCCACGTTTCTGCCACGAATCGAACTCGGCCCACCTGATCGCGGGGGCGCGCACTCGACGTCAGAACCCGTGACAGCGAGGCTCATGTCTCGCAGGGCCCTGCTCGCCCCCGCCATGGGCGAGCAGGGCGGGGAGGCCGCGACGTCCGGGGCAATCGGTTGCCATCGTCGGTCAGTTGTGATTGACTTCTCGGCGGCTGGCGGACGCAATGTGGCGAGGAGAAGATCAGAGTGCTGAGGCAGGATTCCCCAGACGCGCCTTCGAGCACCGAGGTGGGCCCGGACGGCGATCGACTCTTCCCGGGTGACCCGAGCACCCGTGCGATCGCGCGGGCACTGTACGAACGGATCGCCGACGCGCCGATCGTGTCGCCGCACGGCCACGTTCCCGCCGAGTGGATCGCTCGCGATGTGCCCTTCACGGATCCGGCGTCTCTGCTGGTCACCCATGACCACTACGTCACGCGGCTGCTGCACGCGTCGGGCGTCGACCTCGACGATCTCGGGGTCGGCGGCAACGCCGTCGATCCCCGGCAGGCGTGGCGGGAATTCGCGTCACGCTGGCACCTGTTCGCGGGCACCGCGTCCGGGTACTGGATCGAGGACGAGCTGCGGCACGTCCTCGGCATCGACGCGACCTTGTCGGCCGAGACGGCCGACAAGGTCTACGACGCCGTGCGGGCGAGACTCGCCGAGCCCGCGTTCCGACCGCGCGCGCTGTTCGAGCGCTTCGCGATCGAGGTGCTAGCGACGACCGATGACCCGCTGGACGATCTGCACTTTCACGACGAGATCGCCCAGAGCGGTCTGCCCGGTCGCGTGCTCCCCACGTTCCGCCCGGACCGGTACCTCGATCCCGACTGCTCCACCTTCGACTCCGATCTCGCGGCTCTTCTGGGCGCCACCTCGCAGCCCGGGACGTTCGACGGGTATCTCAGCGCTCTCAGGGAGCGTCGTGCCCACTTCATCGAGCACGGCGCGACGTCGGCTGATCACGGGATCGAAGACCCAGCGACCGTCGACATGACCGATGACGACGCGCGAGACCTCTTCCAGGTGATCGTGGCAGGACGTGCGACCGCCCGGCAGCGCGCAGCCTTCCGAGGGCACATGCTCGTCCGGATGGCGGAGATGAGCGTCGACGACGGACTGGTCATGACCATCCATGCCGGGGTGGTGCGAAATCACAGCACCGCGACACTCCGGCGATTCGGGCCCGATAGCGGTCACGACTTCCCCCGCTCGACGGACTTCGTTCGCGGGCTGCGGCCTCTCCTCGAGCGGCACGGTCTGGCGAGGGGTCTCCACTTGGTGCTCTTCGCAGTCGATGAGACGGTCTACTCGCGTGAAATCGCACCGATGGCGAGCTTCTACCCATCGGTGTTCATTGGGGCGCCGTGGTGGTTCCTCGATGCACCCGACGCCATGATGCGATTCCGGGCGGCGGTCACCGAGTCCGCCGGGTTCAGCCGGGGATCCGGGTTCATCGACGATACGCGGGCGTTCCTGTCCATACCGGCACGCCACGACACAGCCCGGCGAGTGGATGCGTCATTCCTCGCCCGTCTCGTGGTTGAAGGTCGCATCGGTGAGCAGACCGCGGGCACGATCATCGACGACATCGTCGGACCGCAGCCTCGCCGGGTATTCAAACTGTGACCCCCGTGCGCACACGACCCGCGCCCCCCGTCCGCATCGTCCACGTCGGCCTCGGCGCGTTCAGCCGCGCCCACACCGCGTGGTACACCGCGCGGGCGGAGGATGCTTCCGAGTGGGGGATCTCGGCGTACGCCGGTCGCAGCTCCGATCTCGCCGACGCGCTCACGGCGCAGGACGGTGTCTACACGCTGGTGGTCCGCGACGAGGACGGCGACCACATCGAGCAGATCGAGAGCATCGTCCGCGCCCACCCGGGGGCCGATGTCGCGCAGCTCGTCGAAGAGATCGCCGCATCCACCACTGCGATCGTCACGCTCACGATCACTGAAGCCGGCTACCGCACGACGATGGCGGGAGAGATCGACCGCGACGACCCGCTCGTTGCCGCCGACCTCGAGAGGCTGGCTCGGCTCGATGCCGCCCCGAGCCTGGCAACGCTCCGGCCCGCGACCGCGCTCGGTCGGATCCTGCTCGGTCTGGAACTGCGTCGTCGCCGAGACGGCCGCCCGGTGGCGATCGTCTCGTGCGACAACCTTCCTGACAACGGCGGCCACCTTCGTCGGGGACTGTCTGCGCTCGCGTCGGAGACGTCGCCGACAACTGCTCGGTGGATCGACGAGAACGTGTCGTTCGTGTCGACATCGATCGACCGCATCACGCCGCGGGTTTCCGCTGACGAGTTGCGGCGGCTTTCGGACGAGTACGGCGATCGTGTACCGGTGGTGACGGAGCCGTTCCACGACTGGGTCATCGCCGGAGAGTTCCCTGCAGGACGCCCGAAGTGGGAGAGCGCGGGCGCGCGATTCACCGATGATCTCGAGCCGTGGGAAGTGAGGAAGCTGTGGCTTCTCAATGGTGCTCACACACTTCTCGCCTGCCTCGGTCCCCTTCGCGGTCACGCGACCGTCTACGAGGCGATCTCCGACCCGGAGTGTCGAGAAGCGGTTGACGCGTACTGGGACGAGGCGGCTCGGCATCTGCCCGCTGAGCTCGGCATCCCGGCGTATCGGGCGGCGCTCGTGGACCGGTTCTCCCGCCGACGCATCGTGCACCATCTTGCCCAGATCGCCCTCGACACGGCGACGAAGCTCCGCGTGAGGATCGTTCCTGTGGCAAAGCGGGAACGGCAGGCGGGACGCACAGCGACGGGGTGCGCGGCGGTCTTCGCGGCATGGATCGCATCGCAGACCGACGTCGTCGGACGCGATGGCATGCGCTCTGCAGTGGCCCCGATCAGTGAGCGACTTGCCGCCGACGACGGCTTCCTGGACCAGATCGAGCGGGCGACGGAACGGCTTCGGAAAGAAGGAATCACTCATGATCATCGAAAAGGCTGAGGTCATCGTCACCAGCCCCGACCGTAACTTCGTCACGCTGAAGCTGACGACCGACGAGGGCCACACGGGGCTCGGTGACGCGACGCTCAACGGCCGTGAGCTCTCCGTGGTGGCCTACTTGACCGAGCACGTGGTGCCGCTGCTGATCGGCTCGGATGCCGGGAAGATCGAGGACACCTGGCAGTTCCTATACCGCTCGGCGTACTGGCGTCGGGGACCCGTGACCATGGCGGCATCTGCTGCGGTCGACATGGCGCTCTGGGATATCAAGGGCAAAGCGGCAGGGATGCCTGTGTACCAGCTGCTCGGCGGCGCCTCCCGTACGGGTCTGCTCGCGTACGGACACGCGTCGGGTAAGGAGCTGCCCGAACTGTTCGACTCGGTGCGCTCGCACCTCGAGCAGGGGTACAAGGCGATCCGCATCCAGACCGGCGTGCCGGGGTTGAAAGCGATCTACGGCATCGCGTCGCAGTCCTCCGACACCGGCGGCGGCGAATCCCGCTACGACCATGAGCCGGCGCGCCGCGGTGCGAAACCGGTGCAGGAGGATTGGGACACGCGGGCGTACCTGCGGCACCTACCCGGGGTGTTCGAGGCAGTCCGCAACGAGTTCGGCCCCGAGATCCCGCTACTGCACGACGGGCACCACCGGATGACCCCGATTCAGGCCGCCAAACTCGGCAAGTCGCTCGAGCCCTACGACCTGTTCTGGCTGGAGGATTGCACCCCCGCCGAGAACCAGGAAGCTCTCCGCTTGGTGCGCCAGCATACGACGACCCCGCTCGCTATCGGCGAGATCTTCAACACGGCGTGGGACTTCAAGGACATCATCCGTGACCAGCTCATCGACTACGTCCGCGGGGCGGTGACGCACATGGGCGGCATCTCGCCGCTGAAGAAGACCCTGGACTACGCGGCGATGTACCAGATCAAGTCGGGCATGCACGGTCCGACCGACATCTCACCGGTCGGTATGGCAGCCGCCATGCACTTGGGCCTCAGTATCCACAATTTCGGAATCCAGGAGTACATGAAGCACGGTGCGAAGACCGACCAGGTCTTCGAGCAGTCGTTCACCTGGAAGGGTGGCCTGCTGCATCCTGGCGACAAGCCCGGCCTCGGCGTCGAACTCAATGTCGACGAAGCCGGGACGTACCCGTACGAGCAGGCCTACTTGCCATACAACCGCCTCGCTGACGGTACGGTGCACGACTGGTGAGATCGGGGCGACACGAGTCGCAAACGATTGACAGGCGGATTCTCGCGGTATTCAGTGGGGAGTGATTCCTCGCCTCGCATCCGGCGGCGATGGGCTCCACGCGCTGGCGTGGGAGAGACCGCCGGTACCGCCGGGATGAAGGATGTCACCGAGGAGAGGAATGGCGCGCGTGCCGATGGGAGAGGTCCAACCTTCCGAACCGAGCCCCGAGGCCTCCGAGATCCCCGGGGAACTCGCGGAGCGCATTCGTCGTCGCGGAGGGCGGGCGACGATCTACGACATCGCCGAACTCGCGGGTGTCAGCCCGTCGACGGTGTCCAGAGCGCTCTCCAAGCCCGGGCGCATCAGCGCGAAGACGGAAGCACGAATTCGCGACGCGGCGAGTCGACTGAGCTTTCGCATCAATCCGATGGCGCGCGCCCTCCCTACCGGTCGGAGTCAGACCCTGGCGCTGCTGGTCGCGGACATCACGAATCCCGTCGTGTTCGGGATCGTCAGAGGTGCCGAGCACGAGGCAGCTCGAGCCGGCTACACCCTCGTCGTGGCGGAGTCGCAGGAGTCAGGCGAGACTGAGGCGGAGACCACGTCACGTCTCATGCCGAGCGTGGACGGCATCATCCTCGCCTCTACGCGCCTCAGCGACGACGCCATTCGGCTCACCGCGGCGCGCACGCCCGTCGTGCTCATCAATCGCGCGGTCTCCGAGGTCGACAGTGTCCTGCCCGACGTCGAGAAGGGCGTCGCCGAGCTCCTGAATCATCTGCACGCCCTCGGCCACAGGTCCATCGTCTACCTCGCCGGACCGCAGATCTCATGGGTGAGCGGCCGACGATGGGAGAGCCTGCTCGATTCATCCGAGGCGCTGGGGATGGCGATCGTCGAGATCGGCCCCACCACCCCCACGATCGACGGTGGTCGTGGAGCGCTGCGCAGGGTTCTCGCCTCGAAGTCGACGGCGGCGGTCGCGTTCAACGATCTCATCGCGATCGGGCTCATGCAGGCTGCTGCCCGACAGGGCGTCGAGATCCCGGGGGAACTGAGCGTCGCGGGCTTCGACAACGTGTTCGGCAGCGAGCTGATGTGCCCTTCCGTCACCACCGTCGGTTCGGAACTCGAACAGGCCGGACGTCGAGCGGTGCGTGTGCTGCTCGCTCGACTCGGCGGAGACGACGTCGAAGACGCATCGGAGCTGCTCGACACCGAGTTGATCGTCCGCGAGTCGACGGGCCCGCCTCGCGACGTCTGATCGAGGGCATCGCTCCCGTCGGCTCGCTCTGTTGGCTGGCGGCAGACTGGCAATCGGTTGACATTTGAGGTGATCCGCTGGAGACTCGAGAAGCGGTTCCGTTGCCACGCCGCCGATGACGAGGGTCGCCTCGATCGCGAAGGCGAGGCAGCCGGTCACGCTCCAGCCCCCAGCGACGAGAGGTCAGGCATCCATGGGTCACGCGAGTTGGACTCTGTCCGGGTTCGGAGACGAGATCGACCCTGATCCGTCGGTGCAGATCGCCGTGCTGCAGGCACTCGGTGCCTCGAACCTCGAGGTGCGAAGCGCCTGGGGCGTGAACGTCGCCGATTTCGACGACGCACAGGCTCAGGAGCTCGCACGGCTTCTCCGCGAACGCGCGATGACCGTTTCCGCCGTCGCGTCGCCCATCGGCAAGGTCAGCTCCGACACTCCGATCGACGACGAACTCACCCGCCTGCGCCGGGTCATCTCCCATGCGCACGCACTCGAGACAACGTACATCCGGATCTTCTCGTTCTATCCACCGGCAGGACACTCGGCGGACTCGGCACGCGACGACGTGCTGGCGCGGCTGCGGGCCCTGGCCACCCTGGCGGAGCGCGAAGGCGTGGTGCTTCTCCACGAGAATGAGAAGGGCATCTACGGAGACACCCCGCAACGTGTACTGGACCTGGTCGAGTCCGTCGGATCATCGGCCCTCCGTCTCGCGTGGGACAACGCGAACTTCGTGCAGGTGGGGGTGATCCCGTACACCGACGGCTGGGAGCTTCTGAGCTCGTACGTCGACTATCTCCAAGTCAAGGACGCGCGAGCTGCAGATGGCGTAGTCGTCCCCGCCGGCCACGGCGATGGGCAGCTGCGCGAGACCATGATCGCACTCCGCGACTCGGGGTACCGAGGCTATGCATCGCTCGAACCGCACCTGGCTTCGGCGCACGAGCTGGGAGGCTACTCCGGCCCGGTAGCCTTCGGCGAGGCGGCCCGCGCCTTCCGCGCCCTGGCCGACGAACTCGGGGTCACGCTCTCGTGAGTCGGCGCCGCGTTGCCGTGATCGGATGCGGAGACGTCTCATCGGTTCACTTCGCCGCGATCGCGGCGAACCCCGGCGTGGAACTCGTGGGCGTATGCGACACCGACGACAGCCGTCGGTCGCAGGCCGAAGCATCGACCGGAGCTCCCGGCTTCGCCGACCACCGCGCGCTGCTCGAGTCCGTCCAGCCCGACATCGTGCATGTCTGCACCCCGCATCATCAGCACGCCGAATGTGCGGTCGCCGCTCTCGACAGCGGCGTCCATGTTCTCTTGGAGAAGCCGCTGGCGGAATCGTCGGCTGGGGTCGACACGGTCATCGCGGCGGCAGAACGGTCGTCTGCGACACTGGGCGTCTGCTTCCAGAATCGATACAACCCTCCCGTCCAACGGCTCCATGAACTGCTGTCCTCCGGCCAGGCGGGCGAGATCCGCGCGGTGAACGCGACGGTGATGTGGAGCCGATCCGGCGACTACTACGCCGCGCGGCCATGGCGGGGTCGATGGGAGACAGCCGGAGGCGGCCTGCTCATGAATCAGGCGATCCACACGATCGATCTGCTGATCTGGATGTTCGGCGATCCGGTGTCGGTGCGCGGCGGTGTCGCGACCCGCGTGCACCCCCAGATCGAGGTCGAAGACACAGCCGACATGGTGATCACACACGACGGTGGTGTGCGCTCTGTGTTCTTCGCGACGGTGGCGAACGGCGACAATGATCCCGTCACACTCAACATCACCGCAGAGAACGCGACCTTCCGGCTGGCAGGGGGGCTGCAGGTGAGCTGGGCGGACGGGCGCGTCGAGAGCGTCGACGCGGATCCCGCGTCGGGTGCGCGCTCGTACTGGGGCTTGTCGCACCGTGCCCTGATCGACGACTTCTACCGCAGCATCGACGCGCAGATCCCGTTCTGGATCGACGGTGCGGCTGCCCGCACGTCGGTCGACGTCATCCAGGAGGTCTACCGCCAAGCCAGGCGCAACCAGGATCCGAGCCTCGCGCCCCGTGAGGCCGACACGCACGACGTTCGCGCATAGAGAGGATTCACATCAATGAGCGACAAAGTCAGACTCGGGATCATCGGGTACGGCACCCAGGGATCCATCTATGCGCAGCTCATCGCGCAGGGCCTCGTCCCCAGCATGGTCGTCGCAGCCATCGCCGATCCCGACCCCCGCAAGCGTGAGCAGATCGCCTCCGAGCATCCAACCGCCCACGTCTTCGCGCACTACATCGACATGCTCGACAGCGGCGAGGTCGATGCCGTGGTCACGTGTGTCCCCCACTATCTGCACCCCGAGCACGGGATGGCGGCGCTCGAGCGCGGCATCCATGCCTTGGTGGAGAAGCCGGCGGGGGTCTTCACCCGGCAGGTGGCCGAACTCAACGCGTTCGCCGCACGTCGTCCGGAACTGTCGTTCGGCATCATGTTCAACCAGCGCAACAATCCGCTGTACCGACGCCTGAAGGAGATCGTCGACGCGGGCGATATCGGCAGAGTGCTGCGCACCAACTGGATGATCACGACGTGGTGGCGGCCGCAGGGCTACTACGAATCGAGCGCCTGGCGGGCGACGTGGGGCGGCGAAGGCGGGGGCGTCCTCGTCAATCAGGCCCCGCACCAACTCGATCTGTGGCAGTGGATCTGCGGGACCCCCGAGAAGGTCTTCGCCAAGGCCGCGTACGGATTCCAGAGGGACATCGCGGTCGAGGACGAGGTCACCGCTCTCGTCGACTTCGGCGGAGGTGTCACCGGCACCTTCACCACGTCGACGCACGATCTGCGCGGCACGGATCGCCTGGAGATCGTCGGAGAACGGGGCAAGATCGTCGTCGAGGGCAGCCGCGTCGCCGAGGTCACGCGCTACGAACGGTCTGAGAGGGAGATCAGCGCCTCCATCGACGCCGACGCCGTCAAGCGAGTGTTCTCCGGGGAACTGGATCCGGCCCGGTTCTACACGACCGAGAGGATCGAGTTCACGTCGAAATGGGGTGAGCAGCACGCGGGCGTGCTCGAGAACTTCGCCCGCAACATCATCGACGGCACGCCGCTGATCGCTCCGGGATCGGATGGGATCGCGGGTGTGCGTCTCGCCAACGCGATCCACCTGTCGAGTTGGCTCGGCGTGGAGGTGGAGATGGACTTCGATGAGGACGTCTACCTCGCCGAGCTGAGCCGGAGGATCGACGCCGAGGGTGATGACGCCCCGCTGGGACGCGCAGCGATCGAAGGAGCGAAGCGATGATCATCGGGGCGCAGGCGATGATGCTGAAGGAGGAGTTCGCGGCCGACGGTGTGTTCGCGACCCTCGAGAAGCTGAGCGCGATCGGGTACAGGTCCATCGAAGTGAGCCAGGTGCCCATGGTGCCCGAGACGGTCGCCGAGCTGTCCCGAGCGCAAGTGGAGCTCGGGATGGATGTGACCGCGATCTCGTGCCTGCTCTCCGCGCCCGAGGACTCTCCGTTCGACGCGCTGGACGCTGACTACGACAAGATCGTCCGGGACGCGCACGCACTCGGTGCCGCACACGTCCGCATCGGGATCCTCACCTACGAGGCTCTCGCTTCCCGGGCCGACCTCGAGGACTTCTGCGACACGATCGAGGCCCATGGGCGCCGTCTCGCCGATGCGGGACTCACTCTCAGCTACCACAACCACCACGTCGACTTCATCCGATTCGAGGGGCAGACGGTGCTCGACGTGATCGTCGAACGCTGCCCGAGCGTGTCGTTGGAGATCGACGTGCACTGGGTGCAACGCGGTGGTCTGGATCCTGTGCGTACCCTCGCCATGTACGACGATCGGGTGGCGCTGGTTCACCTGAAGGACTACCGCATCGGCCATGTTCCCGAGGAGGCGTTCGCCCGGTACCACGCCGGCGAGAGAGGTGCGGTCCACGAGACGTTCTCGACCCTCGTCCAGTTCGCCGAGGTCGGTGAGGGATCTCTCGACTTCCCTGCCATCATCGCCGAGGCGGAGCGGATCGGAGTGCGGCATGCGTTCGTCGAACAGGACCAGCGATACGGGCGCACACCGCTCGAGGCACTCGAGACGTCCTACGCGAACCTCACGAAGATGGGATTCGGCGACAGGTTCTGACTAGCTCGTCAGGACGCTCATCCGGAGGGTGACCGTCGCCCCGGCGGAGCCGGCGAACTCCATCCGCAGCGGCACCGCTTCAAGCCCCGGCACCATGTTGAACACGCGCGGCGACACCGACATCGGGCACGAGCTCTCCAGGACGAGCGTGCCCCCCAGCCTGTCGATCTCCGTCCGCCGGGTCGACACCCGGCGGACGCGTTCGCCGGATGCGGAGATCACGGGCACCACCAGTGCGAGATCCATGAGCGGGTCGACCTGGTCGCGTGATGCGGTGATCGTGAGAGTGTCGGCGTCGAGACGGTAACCGATGGCGATCGCGGCGCTCGGCCCGGCGAGGTGCGTGCGGTCGGCTGTCTGGAGCGTCGCGCGCGCGTCCATCACGATGGTCGATCCATCGTCGGTCCAGGTCACATCCGCGAGCGGGTCGTACAGATGGGTGTACCACGCGCCGTCTGCGAAGCATTCGACGCGGGGCGTGAGGGCGTCGTCCTCGGCGGGATTCGGCTGCTGATTGCGCGGCTCGAACACGACGTATCGCGGCATGCTCCCCGCGGCGACCAGGCCGAGATCCTGATGATGGACCACGCCGAGTGCGCCGCCCATGGTGTGCAGCACCTCGTCGTGCGCGACCTCCGACAGGTATGCCCCGTCATATGCGGAGACCGTCGCGCGCCAGGGTCCCCGTGCGGCGAGCCAGACCGCCAGCTCCGGGAACTCGCGCACCCCGTCTGCGTCTTCGCGCGGCAGCACCGACTCCGCGCTGATGCCGGGCGCGTCAAGGGCGTTGTCCACCACGAAGGCAAGGGCCTTTGCATGGGCGAAGGTGTGGTGGACGCAGGGGGCGATGCCGGCTGACTGATAGTGCGGGCCGCCGTGCAGCAACCCCCCGTGCGTCAGGGATGCCAGCAGCTCCAGGTTGCGCATGGCGGCGAGTCCGAAGGTCGGGTTGCGCGATGCCAGGGCGAGGTACGCCGGCTGGCAGCCGTCGGACGTTCGGCTTCCCCAGTACGTCCACTTGAATTGTCGGGTCCCCCAGCTGTTGTCCCAGCCGCCGTCGGGCAGCATGAACTCCAGGTGGCTCGCCATCGAGGCGCTGAGTGCCGACAGCAGCGGCTCGTCGCCGTTCGATAGGGCGTACAGCACGACTCCGTTCAGGCTCTCCTCGACGTTGTAGCCGAGGTCGACCGGCCGCAGGCCACGTTCGCTCGTGTTCCGAGCGGGTTTTCCCTCCCCGAACAGCAGACCGTTGGGCTCGGTGAGGAACCCCGTGACCTCCCTCGACAGAACGTGCGCCCGCTCTCGCAGATCATCGCGCTCCAGAAGTCGTCCGATGAGGTCGAAGGCGTAGATCGCGGAAAGTCCGTAGTTGACATTGGTCACGTCGACCGACGTGAAGGTGTTCCACAGGTAGCCGTCGGCCGCCAGCGTCAGCCTCGTCGTCCACTCCGATCGCTGCGACGGGGTGAGCAGGTCACCGTGATGGTGAAGAGCCTCTGCGAGAGCGATCGCCCCGAAGACCGTCGTTCCTCGCCACGAGGCCGGGTCGAGATCGTTGGACCACGCCCCATCGGGCGTGCTGACGTTCGCGGACCACTCGTACAGCCGCACCGCCGCAGCGACCCATCGTTCGTCGCCGGTGATGCGTGCGCGCGAGAGGAACGGATAGAGCGCTTCCCAGCAGCGCCCGTGGATCCGCGGGCACGCGGGGCACACAAGCGCGCCGTCGCGCCGCGCGTCCTCGGGGTCGGTGATCTGGAGGGCGATCAGCCCTTCGCACCACTCGGCGAGAAGGGACGTCACCTCTGACGGCGCCGTCACTGTGAGTGCCCGCCCGCTTCCGCAGGCACGACGAGCGGGTCGCCGATGCATCCGCAGGACTGACGGACCACGAGCGTCGGGGTGACGGGGGAGAGGTCGTCGGCGCGGGCGGGTTCGCCGGCGATCGCGTCGAGGAGGATGGCGCCGGCTCCGCGTCCCAGTTCATCGGTGCCGATGGCGATCGTCGTCAGCCCGGGCGTGGTCATCGCCGAGGTGGCCAATCCGTCTATCCCGACGACCGCACATTCCGACGGCGACGCATCGACCTCGTTCAGGGCCTTCAACACGCCGATCGCGATGCTGTCGCTGTGGCAGACGACCGCGTCGGGCGGCGGCCCCTGCGTGAGAAGTTCACGGAACGCGCGATACCCCGCTTCGGCGGTCGGTGCGGTCGGCCTGCTCCACGGCTCGAGGTGGGTCACTTCCCGGCCGCTGATGATCTGCTCGAACCGTGTCCGGCGAGCGAGGTAGGGCGAGGCGGAGGCGATTCCGCCGAAATAGGCGACCGTCTGCGGGTGATGGTGATCGAAGAGGTGCGCGAGAGCCAGATCGACGATCTTCTCATCAGCCGCACCGACATAGGGTGCGGTTGCACCTTCTATCGATCGGTTGAGGATGACCAGGGGAACCGCCGCCGACGCGGGGATCGCCAGATCTTGGCGCTTCGTCTCCAACGCCGGGATGAGGACGATCCCGGCGGCGCGATCCTCGGTCAGCGCGCGGAGGACCGCGTGTTGCGCGTCGACACTCTCCAGCGTCGACGTCGACACGACGAAGAGGCCCTCGCTCGCGACCGAGGACTGCAGGCCAAGCGCGATGTCGGCGACGACGGGGTTCGCCACGTCGGGCACGACGAGACCGACCAGGTGACGCCGTTGCGTGCGCAGGTTGGCCGCTGCGCGATTGTAGACGTATCCGAGCTGCTCAGCCTTCGTGACCACTCTGGCGCGGGTGGCCTCCGAGATGACTGAGTGGCCCCGCAGGGCGAGTGAGACAGTCGATACCGAGACCCCGAGTGATGTGGCCAGATCCTGCATCGTCGGCGCTGCGGCGACCTCGCCGGGCGCGCTTCGTCTCATCGCTCCACCGTACTGGGGGCCCAGGGGCCTCCCCGTACGACGAGTGTCGATGACTCGGGGTCGCGCTCCAGGGCCTGCAGTGCCCGGGTGAGGTCGACGCTAGGCCTCTCACCGAGGCGGAGCGGCACGTTCGAGCTCAGGGCCGCGAAGTCCGTGGCATGCAGATCTTCGAAGTGCTCGCTCGCGAGCGCCCTCATGGTCGCCAGCACGTCAGCGCGGCGGGGGTTGTAGGCGACATTCATCGTCTCGCGGGAGTCATGGACGCGGTCGACGAGGAACTCCGCCCGATCGAACGCCGACCAGATGTACTTCCACTCGGCCGTGATGACCGCGTACAGGCCGAGCTCGCCGTCCTGGAACTGGCCGTAGACCGCGCGGTTCTGTGGGGGATTCGGCAGTAGAGTCGCGCCATCGCGAGTCTCGTGTTCGACACCCGCGAGGCTGAGCAGCGTCGGGCGGACGTCGAGCAGCGTCACCGGCTCCTGCCGGGACTCGTGCGCGATACCGGGCCCGCTGATGACGAGGGGGATCCGCGCGGCGGCGTCCAGGAACGATCGCTTGCCATAGGCGCCGTAATCGCCGAGGAACTCGCCGTGATCGGCGGTGACCACTACCACGGTGTTCTCTCGGAGGCCGGCGCGGTCCAACTCCGCGGTGATTCGTGCGATCTGCGAGTCGAGATAGCTGACAGACGCGTAGTAGTACGCCGCGCGAAGCTGTTCGAGGCGTCGATCGGTCCCGCCGTCGCGGTACTTGTAGCGATTCTGGAGACGATTGAACACCGTGAGCAGACTGTCGCTGCCTTCAGGGATGAACGGTGCCGGCATCACCGACGGTTCGAATCGCCGGTGCCACGGTGATGGCGGCGCGAAGGGCGGGTGCGGGGCGATGAAGCTCGACCAGAGCAGGAACGGCTGATCGTGGTCGTGCCCCGCGAGGAACTCGATGCTCTTGTCGGCCACCCAGTGGGTGTGGTGGAGGTGCTCGGGAACGGGGGACAGTTGCGGGACGTAATACATCTCGTCGCGCAACCCGTGGGGGTGTTCCACGTGCTCGAAGCCGTGGGATGCCACGAACCCGAGGTAGTCATCGGTCTCGGAGGTCCCGAACTCCTCACCGGTGTCGCGCGTCTGGAATCCCCTCAGCGCAGAGCCGTCCGGCGTGAAGTGCATCTTGCCGACCCCGTGCGTGCGGTACCCGGCCGCCGAGAGGTCGTCCATGAATGTCGAAGCCTGCGACATCGGCATCTCGTTGTCGAAGCACTCGCCGTGCTGCGGTTCGAGCCCCGTGATGAAGGACGAGCGTGCAGGCACGCACACCGGCGACGGCGTGTACGCGGAGTCGTACCGCGTTCCTGCCCCCGCGATCGCATCGATCGCGGGGGTTTCTGTCATTCGATTGCCATAGCAACCCAGGGCATCGGCCCTCAGCTGATCGGCGAACAGAATGACGATGTTCGGTCGGACGGCTGCTTCCATGCGCGCCATCACCTCGCTTTTCAAACGATTGAATTGGCGCTATCGTATGACGAACCGCGCGTCGGAGCAATCCACTGGCGCGAGGCGCCGCACCAGAGATCGCCGTTACTCGATCGTGACCGCCGTCGCCATTGACACGATTCATTCCCTGGAGTGACAATCGGTTGCACACCTCGGCACTCCCTCAACGCGGGAGATGTCGAAGCTCGAATGGAGAGCGAATCCCACTACGCGGCGTGGATGCCGTGCCAGAGGAGGCAACAATGAAGTTCCCAACCCGAAGAGCTGCGCTCGCGACCGCCGTGTCGTTGGCGTCGATCGCCCTCGTCGTCGGATGCACGGCTGCCCCCGAGCAGCCGGCAGGCGACGGCGGAACCGACACCGTCAGGGGCGAGTCCCTGACCCTCGGCACCGTGCTCGAGGTGAACTCGTTCGACCCGGCGCAGGCGCACTTCGCGCATCACCGCCAGTTCTTCCAGCCGACGTATGACTCACTCCTGCGCCAGGAGCCGGACGGGACGATCGTCCCCATGCTCGCGACGGAGTGGGAGTACAACGACGACTCGACCGAGCTGACCTTGACGATCCGTGACGATGTCGAATTCACAGATGGGACCGAGCTGGATGCGGACGCCGTCAAGTTCAATCTGGAGCGGCTCAAGGACGGCAACGGTCCCGCTGCGTCGACACTTGCGCTCGTGTCCTCGATCGGGGCGCCTTCCGACGACACCGTCGTGATCGAGCTCGATGCCCCGGACCCCGGACTGCTGTACAACATGTCGGTCCAGGCGAGCTTCATCGGCAGCCCCACGGCGATCGAGGCCGGCAGCATCGACACCCAGCCGGTAGGCAGTGGGCCGTACGTGATGGACGTCGCGGCGTCCGTTCCCGGATCCGAGTACACGTTCACCATCAACGAGGACTACTGGGACCCGTCGCTCCAGCACTACGACGAGATCGTGCTCAGCGTCATCCCGGATGCGACTGCGCGCCTCAACGCTCTGCTCGCCGGGCAGATCGACGGTGCGCTCCTGACGCCGAAGTCCCAGAAGCAGGCGGTTGACGGCGGGCTTGTCGATCATCTGGCCGAAGTCAACATCGCGGGGATCATGCTGCTCGACCGTGCGGGATCGGTGCTCGAGCCGCTGGGCGACAGCCGCGTCCGACAGGCGATCAACTACGCGATCAATCGCGAAGAGCTCGTCGCGCAGGTCGAGGTCGGACTGGGCACCCCGACTTCCCAGATCTTCCCTGAGAGCTCACCCGCGTTCAAGCCGGAGTATGAGGACTTCTACTCGTACGATCCCGACAAGGCGCGCGAACTGCTCGAGGAAGCCGGGTACGCGGACGGATTCGACTTCGAGATCCCGGCCGTGCTCGTCGACCCCGCGTTCCAGGCGGCCGTCAGCCAGTATCTCGGCGACGTCGGCATTCGCGTGACGTGGAACGAGCGTCCCGCGAGCGAGGGCATCGCCGTCGCGTCCTCCGGGGACTACGTCGCGTCGGTGAAGCCCAACGCTCAAGGCCCGACCTGGATCATGGCGAACCAGCTGTTCACCCCGGACGCGGTCTACAACCCGTTCCACAGCACCGATCCGCGGATCGAGAGTGCTATGGAGACGATTCAGTTCGGCTCGGAAGAGGAATCCGTCGCGGCTCAGCAGGAGCTGAACACCGTCCTCACCGAGGACGCATGGTTCGCGCCCTTCTACCGCCCGTCGCTGGTCTATGTGACCAACGCGGAGACCGACGTGGAAACGCAGGTCGGACAGGCCGTGCCGTCGCTGTACTACTACACGCCTGTCGGGTAGCAGTTCCTGCACGGCGAACGGGATTCGCCGGTAGGCGTGGGTCGGACTTCGGTTCGGCCCACGCCTCGGAATCAGATTGACACTCATGCTTCTCTTCTTGATCCGACGGGCCGTATCCGGGATCGCGGTCCTCTTCGTGGTTTCGACCCTGGCCTTCTTCATGCTCTACTTCTCGTCGCAGAACGTCGCACGCAACATTCTCGGGGAGGTCGCCACCGAAGAGCAGGTCCAGCAGAAGACAGTCGAGCTCGGGCTCGACCAGCCTCTGGTCGACCGCTACTTCGACTGGCTTTCGGCGGCGCTCACGGGTGATTTCGGCACGTCGTGGTTCACAAGCCAGCCCGTCCTCGACAGCATCCTGCTGCGACTGCCGGTGACCCTCTCGCTCGTGGTCTTGACGACCATCGTGACGGCGATCGTCGCTGTGCTGGTGGGCGTCACGGCGGCCGTCAGGCGCGGCGCGATCGACCGCTCGCTTCAGGGTGTCGCGATCGCCGGTGACGCGGTGCCGCAGTTCGTCATGGCCGTCGCCCTGGTGACGGTGTTCGCGATTCAACTGGGCTGGTTCCCCGCCATCGGCTACGAGCCGATCGCCGACGGGATCGGCCCCTGGATCTACTCGCTCACTCTTCCCGTCATCGCCCTGGCCATCAGTGCGATCGCGTCCACTGCTCAGCAGATCAGGAGCTCGATGATCTCCATGCTGAGCATGGATTGGGTGCGGACACTGCGAAGCAGGGGCCTGTCGCGCAACGAGATCCTCTATCGTCACGTCCTCCGGGCCGCTGCGCCGGCGGGCCTGACCATCCTGTCGCTTCACTTCATCAACATGCTGAGCGGCGCAGTGGTGATCGAGCAGATCTTCGCCCTCCCCGGCGTCGGCTTCCTGGCGTTGCAGGCGTCGATCATCGGTGACATGCCGTTGCTCATGGGCGTGCTCGTCTACGTCGTACTCGTCGTGATCATTGTGAACCTGCTGGTCGATCTCCTCGTCGGCTGGCTCAATCCGAAGGCGCGCGTCGCATGACCATCCCCGATGAACTGACCTCACCGGCGGTACCGGCAACGCCGCGCCGCATTCGCTCGGGTCTCCTGTTGCGGATCCTGAAGAACCCTCTCGGGGCCTTCTCGATGAGCTTCCTGCTGCTCGTCGTCCTCGCGGCGATCTTCGGGCCGTGGCTCGCACCGTACGATCCGAACTTCGCCCAGTTGAGCCTTGCCTTCCAGGGCCCGAGCCCGGAACATCTCCTCGGAACCGACAGCGCGGGGCGAGACATCCTCAGCCGACTGATCATCGGCGCGCGCAGCACCCTCCTCGCGGCAGCGCTCGCGGCCAGCGTCGCAGTGATCATCGCGTTGCCCACCGGGCTGAGCGCCGGGTACTTCGGCGGCTGGTTCGACGCGGTCGCCAGTTGGGCGACGAACATCCTGATGTCGCTGCCCGCGATCATCGTGCTCCTCGCGGCGAGCGCGTCGTTGGGCAAGTCCGTCTGGATCTCGATGACCGTCTTCGGGATCATGATGTCGGCGGGGCTCTTCCGACTGACCCGCACAACGGTGCGAGCCGTGCGAAACGAACTCTACGTCGATGCGGCGAGGGTCTCGGGGCTCAGCGATCTCAGCATCGTGGGACGGCACGTCCTCTTCGCGGTCCGGGCGCCGCTGGTCATCCAGGTGGCCCTCCTGTGCGGCGTGGCCATCTCGATTCAGGCCGGACTCGAGTTCCTCGGCCTGGGCGAACCCAACGTGCCCACCTGGGGTGCGATGCTCAGCGAGGGCTTCCTCAACATCTACACGGCTCCGATGCTCGCCTTCTGGCCGGGGCTGATCATCTCGCTGACCGTCGGCTCGTTCATCGTGCTCGGCAGCGCCATCCGGGATGCGCTCGAGGACTCTCCGACGGTGTCGACGCGCGCGCGGAAGAAGGCGCTCGCCGCGGCCGACAGCACGCTGGAGCACCCGTCCACCGCGCCCGCGGCCGATGACGCCGAGCGCGACCAGGCGAATCCCGACGCCCTGCTCGACGTTTCGGGGTTGCGGATCTCTTACACCGAACCCAGCGGCAGGCAGAAGACGGTGGTCAAGGACTTCACCTGTCATGTCAACCGCGGGGAAGTCGTCGGGGTTGTGGGCGAGTCCGGCTCCGGCAAGTCGCAGTCGGCGTTCGCCATCCTCGGCTTGCTCCCCGGTGGCGCCTCGATCGACCACGGATACGTCCGATTCGGGCAGGACTTCCTCGTCCGGCCCGGAGGGCGTCTCGGTTCCGCCGGCGCGGTGCAGGCGCTGCGCGGGGCCCGGATCGCGTATGTCCCGCAGGAGCCGATGAGCAACCTCGACCCGAACTTCACGGTGGGGCACCAACTCGTGCGGCCTATGGTGCGCGTGCTCGGTATTTCGCGATCCGAGGCCAAGAAGCGCGCGCTGGAACTGCTCGACACGGTCGGGATCCGAGACCCGAAGCGCACGATGTCGGCATATCCCTTCGAAATCTCGGGGGGCATGGCGCAGCGCGTGCTCATCGCCGGGGCGGTCAGCTGCAAGCCGGACCTCCTCATCGCAGACGAGCCGACCACCGCGCTCGATGTCACGGTTCAGGCCGAGGTGCTGGCACTCCTGCGGCGGCTGCGCGACGAACTCGACATGGGCGTCCTGCTGGTGACCCACAACTTCGGCGTCGTCGCGGACATCTGCGATCGTGTCGTGGTCATGAAGGCTGGAGAGATCGTGGAGCAGGGGGACGTCCGCGGGGTGCTCACCGCGCCGCGCGAGGCGTACACCCGCCAGCTCTTGGATTCCGTACTGGAGGGCAAGCCGCCCATGACCATGCTGCTTCCACCGTCGCCGCACTCGATCCAGGAGGGGGAAGGTGATGAGTGACGCAGGCCAGGCCGGCTCGCCGCTTCTCGACTTGGAGAGTGTGAGCGTGGAGTATCCGCGCAAGCATTTCTACGCCAAGCCCTTCCGCGCGCTCTCCGACATCGACCTCAGGATCGAGGCGGGCCAGACGCTCGGCCTCGTGGGCGAGTCCGGCTCAGGCAAGACGACCCTGGGTCGGGCGGTGCTCGGGCTGGTCCCCGTTCACGAGGGACGGCTGATCTTCGACGGCAAGGACATCACGCACGCGACACGACGGCAGCGCCGGTCGCTCAGCAACGACATCCAGGTGGTGTTCCAGGATCCGTACACGTCGCTGAACCCGTCGATGACGATCGTCGAGATCCTCTCCGAGCCTCTGAGGGTGCAGGGGATGGGGAAGAACGAGTCGCGCATGCGGGTGCAGGAGGCCCTCGATCACGTTGGGATGCCGGCAGACAGCGCCCATCGTCGACCGCGTGAGTTCAGCGGCGGCCAGCGGCAGCGCATTGCGATCGCGCGAGCGCTCGTCATGTCGCCGCGGTTGATCGTCTGCGACGAAGCGGTCAGCGCACTCGATCTGTCGACACAGGCGCGCGTGCTCGACCTTCTGCTCCAGATCCAGCGTGACACCGGTGTGTCCTACCTGTTCATCTCGCACGACCTGGACGTCGTCGCGCATCTGAGCCACCGCGTCGCCGTCATGCTGAAGGGCGCGATCGTCGAGGAGGGGCCCGCGACACAGGTGACGAGCAGTCCCCAGCATCCCTATTCGCGTAAGCTGCTGCTGGCCTCGCCCGTGGCGGACCCCGATCGTCAACAGGCGCGTCGGGAGCGATATCTCGCGCTCGCGGCCGCGGAGGCCGGATGACGGTGATAGCCCGTGACCGCGCGTCGGCGCTCGTCGTCATGGAGACCGCCTCACGCGAGGAGGTCTACCCGCAGCATGTCGTCGCGGCGATCGAACGCGAATGCCGATGGGTGCACCCGCCGGTCGATCGCGCCTTCCTCTTGGCGAACCCCGGCCTTCTCGCTGACGTCGAGTACCTCCTGGTCGGATGGGGGGCGCCGGTGCTCGACGACCGGCTGCTCGGTCACGCGCCAAGGCTGAAGCTCGTCCTGATGGCGGCCGGCAGCATCCGCGGGATCGTGACCGACGACTTCTGGGCTCGCCGCATCCCCATCGTCAGCGCGGCCGCGGCCAACGCGATCCCCGTCGCCGAGTACACCGTCGCGCAGACGGTGCTCGCCTTGAAGAACTCGCATCGCATTGCGAGGGAGATGTCACGCGGCGCGCCCTGGCCGCCGCCCGCCCGGTCGTCGATCGCCGGTGCGTATCGCCGCACGGTCGGGCTCGTCGCGCTCGGAGCGATCGGCCGGCTCGTGGTCGAGCGCCTGCGGGCCCACGACCTGAACGTCATCGCCCACGACCCCACATTCGATCCCCGCGATGCGGGTCTGAGCGGTGTCACCCCGGCGAGCCTCGCCGAGGTGTTCTCCTCGAGTGACGTGGTCAGCTGTCACCTTCCGCTCCTCGACCAGACGCGGGGCATGATCAACGGCGCCCTGCTGCGCTCGATGAAGCAGGGGGGTGTCTTCCTCAACACCGCTCGTGGCGCGGTCGTCGACGAAGGCGCTCTCGTCGAGGTCCTGCGAGAGCGCGACGACCTCACAGCGGTGCTGGATGTCACCGAGGACGAGGTGCTGCCTCTGACGTCACCTCTGCGTGCCCTGCCCAATGTGTTCCTGACCGCACACACCGCGGGCTCACACGGGCAGGAACGCTGGCGGTTGGGCGAGCTGGTCCGCGACGAGATCGAACGGCATCGCCGAGGCGAGCCGCTCCGGCACGCGGTATCGGAAGCAGCGTCGGCCACGCGGGCATAGCCCACCGTCACGCAGGGTGAATGGCGGCCTGGCAGCCGCTCGATCACCCGATCTCGACCGTCTCGCTGGCTTCGAACCCGAGGCGCCACGCGCGCGTCCACACTCGTCCCACGTCGGGAGGGATCGGGGCGGTGTAGACGTTCCACGGCGAATCAAGCTGAATGCGCTGGCCCAATCGCGTTTCGAAGTCCTGCGGGGGGCGACGGTCGGGCGCGTCGAGCCTCCAGCCGATGGAGGCGCCCTCGGTGGCGCACGTGAGATGGATGCCCTCGTCGGTGGAGACGGCGACCGGAGCGTTCGTCCGGGGGCGGGCGCCGTCGGGGCTCCACCGGGCGATCAATTGGCACTCGTCGATCAGCCCCAGGTCTCCCGTCGCATCGATCCAGTCGTCAAGCGCGCGAGAGAGACCTGACTTCACGGCCGCGTATTCCGGGCGTGACGCGAGGTTCGTCGTCTGATGCGGATCGGCGACGAGGTCGTAGAGCTCTTCGGGGTCCTTCGTCGTGGCGACCAGACGTCTCTGAGGTGGCGAGAGCAGGCTCGGAAGCTCGCCGTCGGCGAGCTGACGAGCCTCCGCGTATCGCATCTGCCGGAGCTGCCGGGTCGGGGGGAACTGGTCGGGATACTTGCCGTACTGCAGCGGCGAGCGGTCAGGATGGAGATGGCGCGTGTAGCGATACTGGACGTCGCGGACCGTGCGCGACGTGTCCTCGTCGTCCATCATGCGATCGCGCGCTCCGAACGCGAGACCGTCGCTGACGAGGTCCTGGCCATCTTGCGTGAACAACGGAGCCGCGTCCATGTACGCGGGGACGTCCAGGCCCGCGAGCGACAGCACCGTGGCTGCCAGGTCGAGCGTCTCGACGACGTCCGTCCTCGCGCGACCCCCGGCGATCGCCGCCGGCCAACCGACGATCAGCGGTACACGCAGCCCCGCCTCCGCTGCCCAGCGCTTGCCCCCGGGCATGCCGATGCCGTGGTCGCTCCAGAAGATCACGACGGTGTTCTCGCGCAGGCCGTCCGCATCGAGCTGGTCCAGCAGACGACCGACCCAGTGGTCCATGGCGGCGATGAGGTCGAGATAGTTGGCCCACGCCGTGCGGAACTCGGCCGTGTCGGGATAGTACGGAGGCAGCTGCACCGCCGCGGGATCCTGACGTGCATCGGGTGGCACCTGGGACTTCGCGTCCACGAGCGCGGCGCCGGTCTCGTAGAGCTTGGATTCGTGAGTGATCAGGCTGTGGAACGCGGCGAAGAACGGCATCGACGGATCAGGGCGGTCCCTCCAGTGCGCGTCGTCGCTGCAGTAGTCGAAGGCGGTCGGTGGAACATCGAACTGGAAGTCGGTGAACCAATTGTTGGTGGTGAAGTACCCCGCCCGCCGCAGGATCTCAGGCACGAGCTCGACTTCCGGCGGCGGGACCGCATTCGCCCGCATGTGCATCGTTCCGACCTTCGTCGGATAGGCCCCGGTGAAGATCGCCGATCTCGACGGCGCACACACAGGAGAGGCGGCCAGCGCGGTGTCGAAGCGCACACCGGACCTCGCCAGATCGTCCAGTCGTGGGGTGACCGCCTGCTCAGCTCCCGGCCACACGCCTTCGTAGCATCCCAGGTGCGGGTTGATGTCGTGGGTGGAGATGAACAGGAAGTTCGGTCGCGCCATCGCTCGCTACTCCTTCGTCGGCGTTGTCGTCCCGTCGCACCTTCCCACAATCGGGCGCGTCGCGCAACCGATTGCCAGATTGCTCCGGCCCACCTGCTCGTTCCGGAGCTACCGTGCTGAGCGGAGGCGAGCGAGACGCGGTCAGGAAATGTCAACCGACTGCCATTGCGACATGTGCTTCGGTATGTTCGAGTGATGACCGAGGCGCCAGCCCCCATGCGGTGCTCTCACGACGCAGCAGCGGCGCCGCGGGTCGTCGTGATGGGGGTCTCGGCCGTCGGCAAGAGCTCGGTTGCGATCGCGCTGGCGCAGCGACTCGCGATTCCCCTGTGCGACGCCGACGACCTGCACCCCGAGTCCAACCGCGCGAAGATGCGCGGGGGTGTCCCGCTCACCGATGAGGACCGGTGGCCCTGGCTCGACGACGTCGGCCGCACGATCGCCGACGCCGACGGCGGGATCGTCGTAGCGTGCTCTGCGCTGCGGCGTGTGTACCGCGACAGGCTTCGCGCCCATGCGCCCGACGTCGTGTTCGTGCATCTCACCGGCACCGCGGAGCTGCTCGCCGAGCGCGCTGCGGGCCGACGCGGTCACTTCATGCCGCCCGCCCTGCTGGCCTCGCAGCTGGCGACCCTCGAGCCGATCGCACCCGACGAGACAGCGGTCGTGCTCGACGTCACGGCATCCGTCGACGAACTGGCAGACGCCGCGGTCGCGTGGATCGGCGCGCGATCGGAGCGCGGAATCTGACGTCGACTCGACCGGAACGCCGGAGAACGCGGCTGTCTCTCGCGCCGTGCACCGCGCGCGTCCTACGTTGCCGAGGTCGGGATGATCGAGAAGTTGTCGCGGAACAGGCCTTCGGGATCGACTCTTCTCTTGATTTCGCGCAGTCGTGTCAGTGTGGCCGGCGGGAACGCGTCGTGAATTCTCGCCGGGTCCAGCGAGGAGTCGAAGCTCAGGTACGTGCCACTCAGATAGGGCTTGAGTTTCGCCCATTCCTGCGCGAGACGTTCACGGTGCGCTCCGCCGGCGCTGATGGCGAAGTTCGCCGAGCGATGCGCGTAAGCGGTCGCGTCATCAGGCACATCTGACACGGCCCCGCCCACGCACCGGATCTGCACGAATGGGCTGGCGCCGGTGTCGATGAATCGCGCGAGCGCCTCAGCGACGTCGGGAGTGATGTGATCGATCAGGCCCGAGGCGGATGCGGGTTCCCCCTGGCCGGAGTGCGGGGCCGGGTCGGCGTTGGCCATGACCGCGCTGTAGGGCACGAGCTGCACGGACTGACTGATCAAGGGCGAGATCTCAGCGAGAGGCTGCAACTGACGGACGATCTCATCAGGGTCGTCCGAGTCGACGACCCCCATCACATGTACGCCGCGGGGAGTGGTGGGTGTGCCGCGCGTGACGACGAGCTCGGTGGTGAGATCCCGTGGCGACCCCTCCATGGTGGCTCCCCAGCGTTGCAGGAAGTCTCCGAGGTCGCTCGGCTGAAACCCGAGTTGGGCGAAGCCCACGTCGCCGACCTCCTCGACAGCGAAGTCGAAGCTGACAACGATGCCCATGTTCGCGCCCGCGCCCCGAATCGCCCAGAAGAGGTCGCTGTTCTCCATGGCGCTTGCGTGCACCAGCGAACCGTCTGCCAGCACGATGTCGGCCGCGATGAGATGGTCGATGGTCAGCCCTTGCTTTCGTGCGAGCCACCCGACCCCGCCCGCAGTTGCCAGGCCGCCGACGCCGACACCGCCGTAGTCGCCCGAGCTGAGAGCCCACCCTTCCTGTGCGAGCGCCACCGCGACGTCGAGCCACCGAGCGCCCGGTCCGATGCGCACAGTGCGCTGATCGCGGTCGATGACGTCGATCGTATTGAGATGACGCAGGTCGATGACCAGGCCGCCGTCGTTGGTGCTGCGGCCGCTGATGCCATGGCCGCCACTGCGAATCGCGAGGGGCAGATGGCTGTGCCGTCGGGCGAAGGCGACGCTGTCGATGACTTCGTCGATCGTCTTCGGCTGCAGCACGAGCCCGGGTGAGCCGCCGCGCATGTATGTCGACTTCACGTTGGCGTAGTCGAAATCGCCGGGTTCGACAACACGCACGCCTGTGGGTACCGAAGCGTAGTCAATGCCCCCGCGCCGCTGCGCGAGTGCGGCGGCCTTCCTCGGCTCGCCGACGTCGATGCCCATCCGTGCACGTTCGGCGTCGAGCATCTCGCGTACGGCAGGCATCACCTCCTCAGCGAAGACCCGAAGGGCGAGGGGATTGTCGGTGGCGAGTATGAAGGTGCTTGCGCCATCTTCGATGGCGAGGGCAGCGAGACTCTCCGCCCACCCGTCGAGCCCGGTCTGCGGCACCGTGATGTTCAGCAACCGACGGATCTCCCGAGGATCACGTCCTGCCGCCCTCGCAGCTCTGTCGATGGTGGCGTTGCCCGTGGCGAAGTCTCCGGGCTTCATATAGCCGTAGGAAGGCAGCCAGCCGTCGGCCTTGCGGCCGATCAGACGCAGGCCGCGCGGCTTGAGCGCTCCGATCCAGATCGGGATGTCGTGCGCGGGGAGTGGTCCGCGTTTTGCTCCCGCAACGCTGTGTACGGTGCCGTCGAGGCGAAGCGGGGCACGATTTCCGGCATCCCAGATGCCGCGCATCACATCGATGGCTTCTTCGAGTGCGGTGACTGATTGTGCGGGAGTGAGTCGAGGAACGCCCATGGAGACGACGGCGTCCCAGAACGCCCCAGCCCCGAGCGCCATGTCTATGCGTCCGCCCGACAGCAGATCGAGACTGCTTGCAGCCCTCGCCGCGACGGCGGGGTTGCGCAGCGGCACATTCATGACATTCGGAGCGACATGGATGCTGTCGGTACGCGCCGCGACATAGGACATGAGCGTCCACGTGTCGTGGAAGGAAGCCTGGTAGGGGTGGTCTTGGAACGTCACGAGGTCGTATCCAAGCGACTCCACCAGCTGGGCGGTCTCAACGGGTGCTTGCGGGGTGACGTTCGTCGGCGTGACGAACGCGCCGAACTTCAGTGGGTGTCCGTAGTCCACGAGAGTCCTTTTCTGTACGTGGGCGAGTCGCGTACGAGATGCGCTGGAGCGACACGTTCCGTCGCTCCAGCGCATCACGCATGCGGATCAGAGCATGCCGTGCCCGTTGACCGGGCTCACTTCCGCGGCCACCGGCTGCAGGACATCCCAGTGCTCGAGGGCGGTGCCATCGGCATCCATCTTCCAGATGTCGACGCCGGCGACGCCCAGGTCGGTCGGGTCGTCGGTGTAGAGGTTCAAGAAGTTCACGTGCGCCCACACCCAGTCGCCTGAAGCGATGATGCGGTGAATCACCACGCGCGCGTTCTTGCGCTGGGCGGTGAGTGCAGCGAATGCTGCGCCGAGACCGGCGGCACCGTCTGGCAGCTGAGGATTGTGCTGGATGTAGCCCTCGGCCACGAGCCGGTTGGCGGCTTCAACCGGGTTCTTCGCGTTGATCGCCTGGTCGTAGAAGGCGATGAGGTTGTTCTTGTTGCGCACGGCGCGCTCGTCGGCGGGGTCGAAGATCTCGATCATGACTCTTCTCTTTCTCTTGGTGGTGGATCAGGTCAGGCTCACGCGCATCGCGTCGAGCTGCTCGGGGGTGGACGTGCGAATCGCGTGCGCGATTCGAGCGGCATCGTCTCCGATGGTGACGATGCTCGCGGCCGGCTGCCGCTCGGCGATGTCGATGACCTGTCCTGCAGCAACCTCGGAACGCATGCCGTTCGCCTGCCCGCTGTTGAAGCCGGCGGCGAATCTGGCGAATGCGTCGCCGTAGAGCGCCTCTTGCTCGGGCGTGAATGCCTCGTTCAGCTGCGACACCAAGGCGGCTGACTTCGCGGGTCCCCCCGTGAGCATGCTGCCCGGCTGGATGATCGTGACGTCGATGCCGAAACGGTGGAGTTCTGCACGGTAAGCGACCATGAGCGCCTCGGCCGCAGCTTTCGACGCTGCCGACGGAGCGTTGAACGGCATCGGGAATGCCGCCGATATCGAGCTGATCTGCACGATGCGCCCTCGGCCTTCGCGCAGCTGCGGCAGGAAAGCGTTGATCACGGTGAGCGGAGCGAACGTGTTCACCTCGAACTCGCGACGAATCTCCTCGAGCGACAGCACTTCGAGTGGACCAGGAGTGAGAATGCCCGCGTTGCTGATGAGCAGATCGACGCGGCCGCCCGTGTGCGCCCTGACCTCGGCCGCCCACGCTTGTACGGCGGCGGCATCGGTGATGTCCACGCGCTCCAGGTGCACGTCCTGAGCGACCGGGACCTCGGTGTCGGAGAGTGTCGTTCCATACACGGTGTAGCCCTGGGCGGCGAGGCCTGCGGCGATGTCCTTGCCCAGGCCGCTTGCCGCGCCCGTGACCACTGCGATCTTGCTCTTACTCGCGTTCATCTTCTCGGTGCGCCCATCTCGAATCTTGTTCGCCGTCGTGTACTTGACTGGTCAACCATATCAGATACTTGACGGCTCAAGTACAATCGAGGCTATGAGAGATCGAAGGACGACGATGAGCCCCGAGGAAAAGGCGCTGATGCAAGCGCTCGCACGCGTCATCAACGTCGTGCCGCGCGCGCTCGATGCTGACCTGCGGCGCGATCAAGACCTGCCGCTGACCGAATACTTCGCGCTCGCCTATCTCGCTGAGACCGACGGTCATCGAGCGCGCATGAACGAGCTCGCCGCGCGACTGTGGATGACCATCAGCGGTGCGACACGCACCGTGATCCGCCTCGAACAGCTCGGCTTCGTCGCCCGTGAACGGTCGGCGACCGACGGGCGAGGGGCCGATGTCGTGCTCACCGACAAGGGGCTGGAGCGACTGCGCCGCGCGTGGCCCAGTCATCTTCAGAGTGCGCGTCGCCGCGTGCTCGATCACCTCGACGAAGACGAAGTGAGGATTCTCACTCGGGCGTTGGGAAGCATCGGCAGCAATGTCGATGACGCAGAGGTGTGCTGACGCAGAGAAGCTCAGTCAGTGGCGGGAGTGCCCGACGCCCACGCGGGGGATCACCGTCGCGCCGCTGCCGCCCACCGTCGGGTTCCACCGGACGACGGCCGTTGCATCCGCTACCGTGAAACCGCGTCGGGAGGGAGGGGATCGATATGTCCGGTGCGACCGGAGCGAGCAAGAAGCCGACCGTCAAAGAGGTCGCGTTGCGCGCCGGTGTGAGCCCGATGACGGTATCGCGCACCCTTGCCGGCGGTGCCAACGTCAGTCCCGAAGCGCAGGAGAAGGTCCGCGCGGCCGTGCGTGAACTCGGCTATCACCGCAATGAGAACGCACGCAGTCTGCGGCCCGGCCAATCGAGCGGGCTCATCGGCGTCGCGATCACGAACCTCGGCAACCCCTACTACGGGAACTTCGCGCTGGGGGTCGAGGAGGTCGTGACCGAGACCGGGCGTCGCATCATCCTCGGCAACACCGGGGGCGAGTCCGCCCGGGAGCGCCAGCTCGTCGCCGACCTCAAGGGGCGACAGGTCGAAGGACTCATCCTCGTTCCCGCGGGCGGCCCCACGGAGCACCTCATGCCCGAGCGACTGGGCGACATGCCGCTGGTGCTCGCGTCGCGTCGCATATACGGGCTCGACGTCGATGTCGTGCTCTTGGACGACGTCGGCGGAGCGTACCGGGGCACGCGTGCCCTGCTCGACGCCGGCCACACGCGGATCGGGTACCTCGGCAACGTGGGTTCGGCGTTCACGGGCGGCCGTCGCTTCGAAGGATTCGAGCGCGCGCTGACGGAGCGCGGGGTCGAACTGGATCCGGAGCTGATCGTGCGAGAGCAGCAGGATGCGGCATCCGCCTCGGCGGGGGAGGCCACCAAACGCCTTCTCGACCACGATCTGCCACCGACGGCCATCTTCACGGCGAACAACCGCAACAGCGTCGGTGCGCTCCGCGAGATCGGCCGCCGTCTTCGCGCGGGTGCCCGCGCGGCCGACATGCCCGAGATCGTGAGCTTCGACGACTTCGAACTCGCTGAGCTGATGCCCGTTCCGGTCACGATCGTCGACCACGACGCGCGTCAGCTGGGACGGGAGGCCGCCCGGCTGCTGCTGTCGCGACTCGACGGGGGCGATAGAGCGCAGGACCCACCCAGGGTGGTCGAGATGCCGGTGCGCGTCGGTCGCGCCGTGCACGTCTGATCTGCGGGACGAGATCTTGCGGCGCGGCAACCGATGAGCTATGGTAACGTTACCACCTGGATCCACCACAATGAGGCGGAGGAAGCATGCGCATCGCGGCGATCGACTTCGGCGGAACTTCCGTCAAGATCGGCGTCTTCGACGGCCTTCGCCTCGTCGCCGTCGAGGAGGCCCCCATCGAGAGTGGTCGGGTCGACCTCGACTCGGTTGCCCGCAGCGTTGACTCACTCCTGACGGGCGTTCAGCCCGACGCCGTCGGCGTCGCCGTCCCGGGAATCGTCGACGAGACGGGCAATCGCCTCCTCGCCGCCCACGGCAAGTACGCAGACCTGCACGGTGTCGATCTGCCGGCGTGGTCTGTCGGACGATTCGGAGCGCCCGCCGTCGTCGAGAACGACGCCCGCGCGGCACTCATCGGCGAGATTGCAGACGGCAGTGCGCGGGGCGCGCGTGACGCCGCCCTGATCATCCTGGGCACCGGCATCGGCACCGCAGCGGTCGTCGACGGCCGGATCGTCCGGGGAAGCCATGGGCATGGCGGCATCCTGGGTGGTCATGTCACCGTCGACGTGTCGGGCCCGCGATGCATGTGTGGCAACATCGGCTGCGCCGAGGCGCTGGCGAGCACCTGGGCTCTCACTGCCGATGCCCTGGCCCAGCGCATCGCCCTCGGTCCCGGGCTCTCGGATCGGCTCGCCTCGCACGGCTCGATCGGCATCCGCGATCTCGTAGAGACCGGCGATGAGCCCGAGTCGGCGTCGCTTCTCGACCGGTACATCGCTGCGTGGGCTGCTGCGATCGTCACGCACTGCCACGCTTTCGACCCGGAGGTGGTCGTCGTCACCGGCGGTGTCATGCGCTCGGCCGAGACGATCCTGCCGTCTCTGCGCGAGAGCGTGCACGAGAACCTCTGGTCGTCCTCGTATCGGCCCCCCTTTGTCGTACCCGACGATCCCGCGACCTCGGTCCTGCGGGGAGTCGCCACCCTCGCCATCGACCTCGACGGCAGCAAGACCAGTGAAGGAAAGTCATGACGACCGTTGACTCGCGGGGCGTCCCGCTCGAGGACTACATGCTCGACGATGGGAGCAGCTATGTGAAGCTGCCCACCGTCCCGCTGCCTGCGGGCAGTGAGATCCTCGTGGGCGACGAGGCGTGGCGCGCGGCGATGGACCTCGCGAAGTCGCGCGCCGAGCGGCCCGTCATCGCGGTCGATGTCTACCCCGGCGGGGACGTCGATAGCCTGATCGCGCGCATCCAGTCGGCTCTGCCCGGCATCGAGATCATCGATGTCGAAGACGCCGCTGGTGCGACACCCGAGGCGATCGAGGCGCTGATCGCGCGGAATCTGACGAGCGACCGCGTGTTCGGCGTCATGAGTCACTTCGAGCTCGACGAGTTCTACGACGTCGATCGACGGGATGCCCTGCGCGAGCGCATCGGCGAGCGCACCGGCCCGGTCGTGCTCGTCGGCTGGGGTGCCGACCTCGCCGCGGATCGTGACGCCGACGTGCTCGTCCTCGTCGACATGGCGCGGTGGGAGATCCAGCAGCGCCAGCGCGCGGGCGCGGGCAACTGGCGCGCGGGCAACGGAGACCTCGACATCCTGCGCAAGTACAAGCGCGGATTCTTCGTCGAGTGGCGCACGGCCGACCGCCACAAGCGCGACATGTTCGAACGCGTCGACTTCGTCGTCGACGGCAATGCCGCCCCGGAGGGAGCGGGCGCCGTGCTCGGTGATGACTTCCGCGGCGCGCTCGCTGCCGCGACGACCGGCCCGTTCCGTGTCGTGCCGTTCTTCGATCCCGGGGTGTGGGGCGGTCAGTGGATGAAGTCGACGCTCGATCTCGACCCCACCCCCCAGAACTACGCGTGGTGCTTCGACTGCGTTCCCGAGGAGAACTCGCTGCTGCTCGAAGCGGGTGGCCGCGTTGTCGAGGTGCCTGCGATGGACCTCGTGCTGAGCCAGCCTCGGGCGCTGCTCGGCGAGCGCACGTTCGCTCGATTCGGCGCGGAGTTCCCGATCCGATTCGACTTCCTCGACACGATGGGCGGCGGGAACCTCTCGCTGCAGGTGCATCCCCTCACCGATTACATCCGCGACACGTTCGGCATGTCGTACACGCAGGACGAGAGCTACTACATGCTCGACGCCGGCGACGACGCCGTCGTGTACCTCGGAGTCAGGAACGACGTCGATCCGGAAGAGATGGTCGCGGCACTGCGCGCGGCGACAGACGGCGAGCACCCGTTCGATGCCGAGAAGTACATCAACACGTATCCCGCTCGCAAGCACGACCACTTCGCGATCCCCGCGGGCACCGTGCACTGCTCCGGAGCGAATTCGATGGTGCTCGAGATCTCGGCGACGCCCTATATCTTCACCTTCAAGCTGTGGGATTGGGGTCGCGTCGGTCTCGATGGCATCCCGCGTCCAGTGCATCTCGATCACGGCGTGAAGAACATCCAGTGGGACCGCGACGCCGACTGGGTCGACCGCAATCTCGTCGGCCAGGTCGAAGAGATCCGTCGTGAGTCCGGTCTCGTCGAGGAGCGCACGGGGCTGCACGAGCTCGAGTTCATCGAGACGCGTCGTCATTGGTTCGACCAATCGGCCGCCCACGATACGGAGGGCACGGTCAATGTGCTCAACCTCGTCGAGGGGGATGAAGTCGAAGTCGTCAGCCCCACCGACGCCTTCCCCCCCTACACGGTCCACTATGCGGAGACCTTCATCGTCCCCGCGGCGGTCGGGCCCTACGTGGTCCGCCGCACGCCGAATTCGCGCAGCGAGCGTTTCGCGACAGTGAAGGCGTACGTGCGGGGAACCCGGACAACCGACGACTGAGTGTCGCCGGCCTCACAACTGAACACGCACGACCGACAACTCAACACTCATCACAGCACTGCGGCGCCCTCGCCGCAGCCGGCAGCCGGCCTTGCACCTGCTCCCACGAGTTGATACCGTGAGGACGGCTGTTGGTAACGATACCAATCCTGGACAAGGGAGTTCCAATGAAGTCACGACGCATGATCGGGGCGGGTCTTGCCACCCTCGCGTCAGCCACGCTGCTGCTCGCAGGATGCTCGGCCGGCGGTGGCGGTGGCGGCGGTGAAGAGGCCGAGGCCACGACCGGCACACTCGATTTCTACACCGACAAGGCCGCCTGGGAACCCGACTTCGACGAGCTGAACGCGACCAGCGAAGAAGACGTCGACATCACCCTCAATACGACCGGCTACTCGGATGCCGCGCAGTACGACGCATTCATCAAGCAGTCCTTCCGCACCCAGAAGAGCCCCGGCCTGTTCACCTGGCACACCGGCGACGCCCTCAAGCAGATCGTCGACGAGGGCCTCGTCGCCGAGACAACCGACCTCTGGACGACGGCAGTCGAGGAGGGCTGGGCGACCGAGGGACTGCGCGACGAGTACACCTACGATGGCAAGCAGTACTGCGTTCCCATGAACATCGCCTACTGGGTCATGTACTACAACAAGAACATCTTCGAGGAGTACGGCATCGATGAGCCCACGACGTGGGAGGAGCTCGACGCCGCCGCGACCACGCTCAAGGACGCCGGTGTGACTCCGTACTACCAGACGAGCGTGCTGTTCACGTTCCAGTGGTTCCAGCAGCTCGTCGCGGGCACCGACCCCGACCTGTACCGGGGCCTCTCGACCGGCGATGTCAAGTACACCGACCCCGAGATCGTCGAGATCATGGACATCTGGCTCGACCAGCACGAGAAGGGCTGGTTCAGCGACGCGGGGAGCACGATGGACCCGGCCGTCGGCCTCAAGGAAGGCGAGTTCGCCATGATCAACTTCGGGTCGTTCTTCAACGGCTCGCTGGACGGCGCCGGGATGGTCTCCGGCGAGGACTACGACATGTTCGTCATCCCTGCGGTCAACCCGAACCTCGGCACGACACCGGTCGCCGTCGAGACTGGTCCGCTGTGCGTCGCAGAGAATTCGCCGCAGAAGGACCTCGGCTTGGCCTACTCGGAGTGGTGGATCTCGCCCGAGGCGCAGACGGCGTGGAACGCCGCGCGCGGCGACGTCGCGTTCAACCCGCTCGCGACTGTCAACGACCCGATGCTGTCCGACCTCGGCACCACGGTCGCCGATGGAAACCATGAGCTGGTCACGCGCTACTTCGAGGCGACGCCCACGCCGATCCTCACGGTGGCGCTCGAGCAGTTCGGCGCATTCAACGCCAACCCCGGTGACCCCCTGCCGTTCCTCGAGGCCATCCAGGCCGAGGCCGACAGCTACTGGGCCGACCAGGAGTAAGTCGCGTGGCCGTCCTTCACACACCTGAGCGGGAGCGGACGGAGGCCTCCACCCGGAGCCCCGGCCGCCCATCCCGCCGAAGGACGCCATATCAGGGTTCCGCCCGGGGCTTCATCGCCCCGGGCGTGTTCCTGGTGGCCGTCCTGCTCTACCTGCCGCTGCTGTGGACCACCTTCCTCAGCTTCACGGAGTACAACGGGCTGGGCGACCCCGAATGGGTCGGGATCGACAACTACATCGAGATGTTCGAAGACCCGGCTTTCGTCGGGTCGCTGCTGAACACCCTGCTCTGGGTGATCGGCACGCTTCTCATCCCGGTCGGCGTGGGACTCATGATCGCGCTGCTCACATGGAATCTCCCCGGCGGCGTCTGGCTGCGTCTTCCGTTCCTCATCCCCTACGCGGTTTCGGGTATCGGTGTCGGCGTCATCTGGTCGTTCATCCTCTCGGCGAACGGTGCGCTGGACCAGGCGCTCGAAGCGGTCGGGATCGTCGATCCGCCGCGCTGGCTCCTGGACGCGCCACTCAACACGATCGTCATGATCCTCGCGGCGTCGTGGCAGGGTGTCGGCGTGAACGCGCTCCTGTTCACGATCGGGCTCCAGTCGATTCCCAAGGAGCCGCTCGAAGCCGCACGCGTCGACGGAGCGACCGGCCTCCGCCTCTTCGGCAGCATTCTGTGGCCGATGCTGCGCCCGCTCACCGCGGTCGTCGTCGGCCTGTCGATCGTGGCGAGCCTCAAGACGTTCGACATCGTCCTGTCGATGACCCGCGGCGGGCCCGGGCGTGCCTCTGAGACGCTCGCGCTCACGATGTACCGCGAGACGTTCGTCAACAGCGACTACGGGCTTGGGTCGGCCATCGCCGTCTTCCTTTCGGTCGTGACACTGGTCGCGTCGGTGCTCTACCTCCGCCAGCAGCTCTCCCAGAAGCACGAGATGTGACCATGTCCAGAATTCTCCGCACTGCGACCCTCATCATCCTGGGCCTGTTCTGGCTCCTTCCGATCTATCTGCTCGTGGTCAACGCGAGCAAGTCGCCCGCCGAGTTCGTCTCGAGCGAGGCGTGGATCCCCAACGGGCTCGCCCTCATCCCGAACATGCTCGACGCCCTGCAGCTCTCGGGACTCGCGGACAGCGTCGTCAGCACGATCATCTACGCCGTCATATCGCCGATCGTCGCAGTCCTCGTCGGTGCTGCTGCGGGCTACGCGATCGTGGCCCTGCGCCTGAAGCGTGGCTTCCTGTGGTTCGTGATCATCTTCGGGGGCACGATCTTCCCGCTCCAGATGATCCTGCTCCCGCTGTTCGACGCCTATTCGCGGGTCGGGCTGTATGACACCCAGCTCGGAATGATCATCGTCTACACGGCGATCTCGATCCCGTTCTCGGCATTCGTCATGCGCAACTTCTTCACCGGCGTCGCGTACAACGTGTTCGAGGCATCCGTGCTGGACGGCGCGTCCACGTGGCGGATCTTCACGCGGATCTACCTGCCGATGGCATCGAGTGCGCTCGTGGCGATCTTCATCCTTCAGGCGACGTTCATCTGGAACGACCTGCTGCTGGGATTGACGCTCACGCAGTCCGACGAGGTGCGGCCGATCGTGACCACCCTCGCGGGCATGCAGAGCACGTACGGCGGCGCCCAGATCTCGACGGTCCTCGCCGCTGCCGTACTCGTATCGCTGCCCACGGTCATCCTGTTCCTGTTCACGCAGAAGTTCTTCGCGCGCGGTCTCGCGCTCGGCCAGTACTAGGAGACAGTCCGTGTCCACCCAGACGCGCCACATCCCGACCGTGGCCGACCTCGCCGCTGCGCCGGTCACGCACCACTACGACGACATGGTGGCCCCGACCGGCCTGACGAACAATCTCGGGACCGTGCGGGTCGATCATGACCTCACCGCCATCACAGCGGTGCAGTTCCCTCCCGTCTCGCAGGGCCTTGCAGCGACTGCAGTGGCATTCGTCGATGGACGGATCTTCCGGTCGTACGGAGCGCCGGTCACCCACGAGTGGCGTCCCGACCGGGTGGTGCGTCGCGCAGGGCTGCCGGGGCTCGAACTCGAGACGACGACGGTGGCCGTCCCCGGTGAAGCCGCTGTCGCGATCGACGTCCGTGTGCGCAACACGGGCACAGAGCGCCGCTCGGTCGAGGTCATGCTCTCCCTTGCGGCGCGCGTGGTCGCCCTCGGCGATGCGTGGCTCGCGGCGGAGTCGCCCGGCGCGCGGAACGAGGCATCCGTCGACGGCTCTCGGCTGCTCTTCACCGACGCAGCGCAGACCGCGTGGAGCGTGCAGGGTGTCGACGTGCCCGCAACCGCGCGGCTGAGCGGAGTGGCCCCCGCCTCAGACGCGTTCTCGATCGGCGTCGGCGGGATGGGCCGCGGCGGCGACGTGACCGTGCTCCTCGAGGTTGCCGCCGGCGACGAGGCGCGTTTCGGCTACGTGCAGGCCGTGGGCCGCACTCGAGAGGCGACCGTCACGGCGTTCGACCGCGTCGCCGCCGACGTCCCTGCCGCGATCGCGGCCGCCGAGGCGTACTGGGACGCGCAGATCGAAGCCGCAGTGACTCCCGACAACACGCAGTTCTCAGGTCACCTGCCCGTGCTCGAGACGACGTCCGAAGCGCTGCGGCGCCTCTACTGGTGGGGCATCCTGGGCATCCTGTACTTCCGACGCGACTACGAAGGCAACGTGCTGGGGCGCACCTACGACACCCTCATGCCCAGCTACTGGGGCACCACGACCTTCCTGTGGGACTACAGTCTGAGTTCGGTCACGCACGCGCTCCTCGACCCGGCGCCGATGAAGCGGCAGCTCTCGCACTGGATCACGAGCGACATCCACACCCTGTTCGGCACGTCGTCGCTCACCGGCGGGCCGGTCGGCCAGTGGTACTCCGTCAACGACTACGCAATGACGCGACTCGTGCGCGACTACGTACGCTTCACAGGCGACGACGCGTTCCTCGATGAACAACCGGGCGGCGATCGCACGGTGCTCGATCACCTCCGGCTCTGGGCCCGCGCCTGGAAGGGACTTCGCCGCACATCGAAGCTCGCCGACTACGGCGAGATCGAGAACCTTCTCGAGTGCGTGAGCTCCTACACCCACGAGGTCGCGAGCTTCAATGCCGCGAATGTCTGGAACCTGCGGTCCACGGCGGATGTGCTGGAGTGGCGGGGGGATGCCGCGGGCGCAGCCGAGCTGCGCGCCGAGGCCGATGAACTCGTCGCGGCGGTGCTCGAGCTCTATCTCCCCGGCGAGGGCTACTTCGCGGCTGGTCAACCGGACGGCACGAAACTCCCGGTGCGCCACTGCTACGACTTCAACATCGTCGGCACATCCATCGCCGAGGATCTCGACGATCAGACTCGTGGCGACATGGTCGCCTTCTTCCAGCGGGAGCTGCAGACGCCCGAGTGGCTGCGCGCGCTCTCACCGTGGGATCCTGATGCGTCGTACAGCGTGCGACCCGACCATCAGTGGAATGGTGCGTACACCGCGTGGCCGGCCGACTCGGCTCGCGCGCTGGTGGCCCTGGGGCGCCCCGATGTCGCGCTCGAGTGGCTCCCGGGACTGGCGCGGACGGCGAACCAGGGTCCTCCCGGTCAGGCGCACTTCGTCGAAGAAGCGCAACCGCTCCTGGGTGGCGGAGCGCGAAAGGCACCGCCGCAGCTTCCGTACATCAATGACTGGGCGTGCTCGTCGTCGGGTGCCTACGTGGCGCTCGTCATCGAGTCGCTCTTCGGCGCCCAGCCGGGCCTCGAGGGCATCGGTCACGTGGAAGGCTGCGTGGCGGCGATCGATCCGACCGCCGTGCTTCGCGGGCTCCGCGTCGGGGACCGACTGGTCGACGTGCACGCCGACGGCCGCGTGGTCGACCGGACGTGAGCGGGCGACTTCGCGACGTCGGTCTCGACGCGGTCGATGTGCGCGGCGCCGTCGAGATCGAGCGCACGAGTCGCGGCATCCTGCCGCACCGACTGCCGGCCTGGGCGCGGGCGCAGGTCCCCGACACGTTCATGGTCCAGACCGCGGCGGAGTCGGCCGGCATCCGTCTCGCCTTCCGCACCGAGGCGACGACGATCGAACTCGATGTCTCGGCGCGCCGGATGGCTCCGGACGTGGATTTCCCGCTCCCGCCGAGCGTGTACGAGCTGACCGCCGAGGGCGCGGTCGTCGCGGCATCCGGTGCGGTGGCCGGTTCGCGGTACCTGTTCAGCTTCGAGAACCCGAGCGGCCGCGTCGTCGACGGCCCCGCCGCCACGGTGCGGTTCGAAGGCCTCCCGCCCGGTGACGCCGCGTACGAGCTCTGGCTTCCGTACACCGATGCGGTGGAGGTGCTCGCGCTGCGCACAGATGCGCCGGTCCGCGCGCCGCAGAAGCGCGGCGCGGTGCGCTGGCTCCACCACGGAAGCTCGATCAGCCACGGCTACCGCGCCGACAGCACCTCGGGCACGTGGCCGGTCGTTGCGGCGCTCACCGTGGGGGCCGATCTGACGAATCTCGGATTCTCGGGCAGCGCCATGCTCGACCCGTTCACCGCGCGCACGATGCGCGATCACGCCGCGGATCTCATCACCATGAAGGTCGGGATCAACCTCGTGAACGGCGACGTCATGCGAATGCGGGCGTTCCGCCCTGCGCTGGACGGATTCCTCGACACCCTGCGGGAGGGCCACGCGACTACTCCGATCGTCGTGATCTCGCCGATCCTCTGCGCACCCGTCGAGTCGGCCGCAGGGCCCACCGTGCAGGATCCGACCCGGACGCAGGAATGGTCGATCGCCGGAGGCACCGAGGCCGACGTCGCCCAAGGCAAGCTGTCGCTGCGGGCCATTCGCACGGCGATCGCCGACGTCGTCGCTCGCCGCAGCGCGACCGACCGGCACCTGCGCCACTTCGACGGCCTCCGTCTGTACGGTCCTGAGGATGCCTCGGCGATGCCGCTGCCCGACAACCTGCATCCGGGCCCCGACGTCCAGCGACTGATGGGGGAGCGATTCGCGCGAGACGTTCTGCGCCCCTTCCTCGCGGAATCGCCATCGCGCGCGGCTACGCGAACGTGATCTCGATGAGGTGGGGCTTGTAGACGGTGGAGTCGATGAAGGTCATGTACGTGACCCTGCCACCCTCGCGAGCGAACTCGGGGTGCTCCTTGCCGGCGTTGAAGAGCGCCGCCTCGGAGGTTCGCTCGGGCCGGTAGACCACCTCCGGCTCGCTCCAGGGCCCCGTCAGCTGAGGGGCGGTGCGGATCACGAGGATGTTGTCGCGTTGATACGTGGTGAGCGAGATGAAGCACCCCAGATGGTCGTTCCACGACGTCGACATCTCGTTGGGAACATCCGAGAAGAGACACGCCGTGGGCATGAACGTCTTCGCCCATCGCACGTCGGCATCGGGCCGCGCGAGCGTGGGAGCGGACACCAGATACTCGTACGAGGCGAGGTCTTCGATCCGGTCGGGCAGAACCCGGGCGAGATACATGTCGCCGGCCGACTTCGACTCTGGCTGGATCGAGCCCCACAGGTAGAGATGCTCGCCGTGTCGCTGAACCCAGACACCGAACCCCGGCTGATCGCCCTTCCACCATTCGTAGCTGCCGTCGGGCGCTGTGAGCCGTTCGAAGTGGTGATCGGCGTCGCCGCGGGCGATGCCCATTCCGTCCAGCGTGAACGTCTCGAACACATCGAGGGCGGGATCCATCGTGATGCGGTGGTAGTAGAGGTACAGGTGCCCGCCGGTGTGGACTCCGTGGATCGCCCACAGGCGCTGCGTCGACTTGTGCTCGGGCGGGATGAAGCCGATCAGCTGGCGGGCACGCGTGCCGCTCTCGTCGGTCAGATACCGGAAGCGCTGCACCCCGTCGGCGATGTCGTGCAGCGGAACGATCGCTCCCGTGTTCGAGAGCACCTCCGTCAGCTCGAATCCGCGGATCGAGTCGAAGGGTCCCTCGACCGAATCGCCGAACACCCAGAACGTCTCTGAGCCCGGGAGTTCGATAGAGGTCACCGCGTCCTGGCCGGTGATGTCGACGTCATTGCCCGCGAACTGCACGCCGAGGTCGCGCACCGATGCGATAAGGCTGCTGGGTCGAAGAGTCATCTCGTCATCCTCCCGGCGATGGGCCCGGTCCGCACCGGGCCCATCGCCTCTGCCGGTCACGGCGTGATGGTCAGCTCGACGTCGACGAAGCGCGGGCGGTAGATCGTGACGTCGTCATACAGGTCGTCGCCGACGAAGCTGTTGACGTTGTAGGTCACCAGCAAGGTGTCGCCGTCGCGGTCCTCGGGGTGCTCATGCGCGTTGTACGTGAACACGTTCGCATTGCCGTACGAGCCGAAGATGCCGGTCTCGGGGGTGCGGTACAACTCCGCTGCGAATGTGAAAGGTCCGGTCGGCGAGCACGAGACCTGGGCGACGATGCGGGTGCTGAACAGTTCGCTCGTGTCCTGCGTGACCATGAGATACCCGTCACGGTAGGGCTCCACGCTGAACTCGTTGGCGACGTACGACGCGACTGGCACGGCATCCGCTTCGTTCGGAGCCCAGCGCTTGCCGTCCCAGAACTTCCACTTCGTGGCGAGATCGCCTCCGTTGGCACGCGCGACGAACGCGGACCGCACTCCCTCGATGTCGTTGATCCCGTAGATGTACGTCGTGTTGCCCTCCGACAGCGTGTAGGAGCCCCAGTTGATGCCGACCGCCGACGGCAGCTCGGTGATCGACTCGAGTTCGAGGCTCGTCCCATCGAGGGTCGCCAGCCGGTTCGCCGACCATCCCCAGTCCCACATCCCGGGACCGAAGCGTTCGAACTGGAGGAGCGGTATCTGCACATCGCCCTTCTTGTTCAGCTCGGGGTCGCCGATCCAGTGCCAGTTGCCTTCCGGCGTCGGAGGAATGATCGACTCCGGTGCGTCATCCGTTCCGCCGGTGACCGTGTCGAGGGTGCCGTCATCGTCGACCACGATCGAGTTGTTGAGGAATGGCGTCGACAGTGGGCGGCCGAGGTCGGCATCGACCGGCCCGAGGAACGTGTCGGAGAAGAACCACGCCTGGCGCCCATCCTCGAGGACCAGGGAGTACGTGCTGTCGCCGCCGGTCCAGCCGACTCCGGAGTTGCCGTACTCGGCGAAGGCCGCGGTCCTGGCCTCATTGACGGACGCCGCCGCGCTCATCGTGCTGTCGACCAACGTGCAGCTGTCACCCTTCGAGGAGGCGGATGCCGGGCCGGATGCCGTTGCCGCGGCCGGGACCGCGGGAACGAGCAGCACCCCCGCGGCGATCGCCGAGGCGGCGGTGACGGCGGAGATGCGACGTGACGGACGTGTAGGACTCATGGCGCTCCTTTGCGTTGGTATCGTTAACATAGTCACGAGCGACGGTATCGATCAATCCCTTGACGTGAAGCTCGGCGCTCGCTGATACCGTCCGAACACAGGAGGACGCAGTGTCGCGATACCCGGACCGGATCCGACCGCTCGACATCGGGAGGCACAGCCCCCGATGCGAGGGAGGGGGAGCATGACGCCCCTCACCCTGAGCAGTCGCCTGCTCCGCGTCGACCTGGACCCCGGGCGCGGCGCGGACATCCTTCAGATCACGGATGCCGGGTCCGGCGCCGGCATCCTCGCATCCACCCCCTGGCGTGCCCGTGCCGACATCATCCGCAACCGTGTCATGGCACCGAGTGCGGTGGATCCGACCGACCGCTGGCTCGAGCAGTACCGCGGCGGATGGCAGACCCTGTGTCCCAACGCGGGCCCGCCCCGGAAGCTCGGCGCGACCGAGGTCGGGTTCCACGGTGAGGCATCCGTCTCGGCGTGGCAGGTCAAGGCGAGCGACGACTCGAGCGCCCGCCTGTCGCTCGATCTCTTCTCCGTTCCCGTCAGGATCGAGCGCGAACTGCGCGTTGAGGGTGCAACCCTCGTCCAGTCCGATGTGCTGACCAATCTCAGCGGCGACGGGATCGACATCGACTACGTCAGTCACCCCGCCTTCGGCGGCGCGCTTCTCGACGGCGCGTGCCGCGTCGACACGGACGCGCGGTCGTTCACACTCGACCCCGACGAGCACAACCTGCCCAGCTCGGAGTGGCCGCACACTCCGGAGGCCGACGATGCCAGCGACCTGCGTGTGGTCCCCCTGCCAGGCGAGTCCGTGCGCAGGTTCGGCTGGCTCTCCGACTTCGAGGCCGGGTGGTACTCGATCACGAATCTCGATCGGGCGCTCGCGGTGAATGTCGAGTGGGATGCGCGGATCCTGCCCCACGCCTGGTGGTGGCAGGAGCTGAACGGCTCCCGCGGCCATCCCTGGTTCCAGCGCGCGCGGATCATGGCCATCGAGCCCGCGAGCACGGCGACATCGGGAGCGGGTAGGTCGGCGACGCTGGCCCTGGGGCCGTCCGCGTCGACGCAGATCGCGATCACGCTGAGTCTTGCGACGACGGCCGGTCGTTCGTAGGAAGAATTCAGTCGATGCACCACCTGGAGACGACATGAGCGGCGAGGAATCAACACAGGGAGTCCGTGCGATCGTGCGTGCGACCGCGCGCGTGGGTGAGGGTCCGGTGGTCGACCCGCGCACCGGAGAGCTGTGCTGGGTCGACATCCTCGCCGGCGCCCTGCTGCAGAGCGACCTGGATGCCGGCGCGACCGAGCGTTGGGACTTCGACACGTACCTCGGCGCGATCGCGCCACGCGCATCCCACCCGGGCTTCGCGGTCGCCGCGTCGGAGGGATTCGGCTATGCGGTCGCCGGCGAGCTCGTCATCGAGGATCCGGTGCTGCCCGATCCCGACCTCCGCATGAACGACGCCAAGTGCGATCCGCTCGGACGCTTGTGGGCCGGCAGCAACCACCTTGCTTTCGCCGAGGGGCGGGGATCGCTGCACCGGTGGGACGGACGGACGTCGAGCACGGTGATTCGACGAGGTCTCACCCTGCCGAACGGGCTCGGGTGGTCGGCAGACGCCCGCACGATGTTCCTCATCGACAGCATGGCCGGTGTGGTCATGCGCGCACCGTTCGATGTCGACGACGGCGGGGTCGGCGAGTTCGAGCCGTTCGTGACAGTCGACGAGGGACTGCCGGACGGTCTCGCGGTCGACCAGGAGGACTGCGTGTGGGTGGCGGTCTGGGGTGCATCCGCGGTGCATCGATACGACACGGCGGGTCGCCTCGCCCAGACGGTGCGGATGCCGGTCAGCCAGCCGTCGAGCTGCGCGTTCGCCGCCGACGGGGCGCTGTTCGTGACCTCGGCCCGAGACGGCCTGACGCCGGAACAGCTGGAGCGCGAGCCGCTCGCCGGCAGTGTGTTCGCCGTCGACACCGACACCCGAGGGGTGCCGATCGCGGCGTTCGCGGCATGAGGACATGAGGAGAGGCGATTCGATGAACGATCACGACGGGCGGTCCTGCCTGGTCATCGGCGGAAGCAGCGGGATCGGGCGTGGTGCCTGCCTGGCGCTTGCCGCCGCCGGCGCGAACGTGGCGGTGCACGGGCTCGACGAAGGCGAGGCCGCCGAGGTGGCGGCGTCGATCCAGGAGTCCGGGGGGCGCGCCATCGCCGTCGGCGGGGACATCGCTGATCCGGAGACGTCGCAGCGCGCCGTGGACCGGACCCTCGCCGAATTCGGAGCGCTCCACTCGCTGGTCGTCTCCAGCGGCATCCAGCGATACGGTGACGTCGTCGAGACATCCGTCGACGAATGGGACCACGTGTTCGACGTGAATGTGCGGGGCGCGTTCCTCGCGGCGCGGACGGCCTTGCCGGCCATCCGTGCCACGGACGGCGGCACCGTGGTCGTGGTGGCGTCCGTGCAGGGATCCGCGAGCCAGCCGAAGGTCGCCGCCTATTCGGCGAGCAAAGGAGCGCTCATCGCGCTCACCCGTTCGATGGCCATCGACGAGGCGGCTCACGGCGTGCGGGTGAACAGCGTGAGTCCGGGATCGATCGACACGCCGATGCTCCGCGCCTCGGCAGCGGGCGTGAACGGGTCGGACGTCGACGACGTGCTCGACCACTGGGGGACCGCCCACGCGCTGGGACGCGTCGGCCAGGCGATGGAGGTCGGGGAGGCGATCGCCTTCCTCGCCGGGCCTCGGTCGGGGTTCATCACGGGCGTGGATCTGAAGGTCGACGGCGGCATGATGGCCCGCCTTCCTGCGCCGATCGGAGTGCTGCGGTGACCGGCGACATCGAGCTCATCGAGCTGCTCCCGCCCCGACCGTCGCGGCTCTGGCCGCTGGTCAAGCAGTGCGGAGTGAACGCGGTCGCCGCGCTGATGAACGGGGCGGAACAGGACCAGCGCATGTTCCGGTCGGTCGGTGTCGCCACCGGACGCCCGGACGGCGGGGACGGAGACGGCGATCCGTGGAGCGAGAAGGCCCTCGCGAGAGACCTCGGCATCTTCTCCGACGGCGGGTTCTCGGTGCAGGTCATCGAAGACACGCCGCCGCTCGACAAGGCTCGTCTGGGATCACATGGGCGCGACGAGCAGATCGATCACGTGATCACCCAGGTGCGCGCGATGGGGAACCTCGGGGTACCGGTGCTCTGCTACAACTGGATGGCCGTCACGAGCTGGGCGCGCACGTCGATCGACACACCGTCACGCGGCGGGGCTCTGGTGACGGCCTTCGATGCCGAGCATCAGGCCGCTCGCGAAGATGTCGTCGAGCCCGGTGAGGTTACCGCCGAGCAGCTGTGGGACGCGCTGCGGTACTTCCTGCAGGCGGTCGTCCCCGAGGCGGAGGCTGCGGGAGTGACCCTCGCGATGCACCCGGATGACCCTCCGAGGTCGGTCGTGAAGGGTGTGCCGCGCATTTTGAGCTCCGTCGAGGGATTCCGGCGACTGCTCGACCTCGACCCCTCGCCCGCCAACGCGATCACCCTCTGCCAGGGCAACTTCGCTCTGATGACCGAGGACCTGCCCGCGGTCATCCGTGAATTCGGCGACCGCGAGCGCATCGGTTTCGTGCACTTCCGCGACGTCGCCGGTACAGCCGACAGCTTCGTCGAGACCTTCCACGACGACGGCCCGACCGACATGGCCGCCTGCCTCGACGCGTATGAGCAAGCCGGCTTCCAAGGAGCGCTCCGTCCCGACCACGTGCCCACGATGGCGGGCGAGACCAACGACATGCCGGGCTATGGCACGCTCGGACGGTTGTATGCGCTCGGGTACATCCGCGGCCTGCAGGACGCGCGGGCGAGGTGACTCAGGTGCTGGCGACGCGGCGGATGATCAGCCCGACTCGATGAACACAACGCCGGCCGTGCACACGACCGACAGCTGATACGGATGGTGCGACACCATCGACCACAGTCGTGACATGTCCTCGGAACTCTGGGGCGTGATCGAAAGCCGCACGCGCTCCGGACCCTGGGCGAGCTCCATGGCCTCGGGCAATCCCTCTGCGGCCGCCGCGCCCAGCTCGGCGTCGCTCAGCACCGGTGCGGCCTGGAGCGAGGCGAGGGCGAGACCGAGCATCCGCTGCGAGACGAGGCTCTGCTCCTCGCCGGTGAAACTCAGCAGGTAGTGCAGGTCGAGCGCCATCGACGGTGCGTGCGGGGGCCGCCCGCCGGGGCCGCGCGCCGGGAGGTCATTTCCGATCGCCCCAGTTCTCGGCGTCACCCCGAAGAGGAAGACCGACACCGCGCCGGTGTCCCGGCCGAGGCCCTCATCGGGGCGGCCCGCCACGACCCGCGCATCAGGGAGTTCGGCTCGGATCGATGTGCTGAGCCGACGCCGCAGCACCTCCGTCACGGCCGCGATCGCGCGATAGCTCGCCATCTACGGCGTCCACCACGGCCGCAGAGGCAGATCGCCGTCACGCCCGTCGTCGTGCGGGTTGGCCGCCAGCACCTGATGGAGCTGAATCCCGCCCTTCTCGAAAGCGAGACGGGACCCGGCCATGTACAGGCCCCAGACCTTCGCCGTCGGCAAACCGACCTCGGCGACCGCCTCGTCCCAGTGGACGACGAGGTTGGCGCACCAGTCGCGCAGGGTCAGCGCGTAGTGCGGCCGAAGGTTCTCCTCGTGCAGCACCTCGAGCCCGACATCCTGCGCCTCGGTGATGATCCGGCCCGAGCCGGTGAGCTCGCCGTCGGGGAAGACGTAGCGGTCGATGAACCCCTTCGCGGCCGGCTCGCTGCGGTTGTCGGGGCGCGTGATGCAGTGGTTGAGCAGAAGCGCACCGGGGCGCATCCGCGATCGCAGGAACCGGAAGTACGACGGGTAGTTGCGCACCCCGATGTGCTCGAGCAGCCCGATCGACGAGACGGCGTCGAAGCCGGTCTCGGCGACATCGCGGTAGTCGCCGTAGCGCACCTCGGCCAGGTCGCCCAGGCCCTGCTCGGCGATGGCGCGCTGGGCCCAAGACGACTGCTCACGCGACAGCGTCACGCCCGTGGCCGCGACACCGTGCCGCGCGGCGTAGCGCACCATGCCGCCCCACCCGCATCCGACATCGAGAAGCCGATCGCCGGGCTTCAGCCGCAGCTTCTCGAACACCAGTCGGTACTTGTTCTCCTGGGCGGCATCGAGCGAGGCGTCGGGTGTCGGATAGCACGCGCACGTGTAGGTCATCGAGGTGCCGAGCACCCACTCGTAGAAGGTGTTCGACACGTCGTAGTGGTGATGGATCGCCTCGGCGTCGCGGTGCTTGCTGTGGCGCAGGCCGCTCGTCACGCGGCGCAGACCGGACGGCGCCTCCTGCGGGGGCGGTGCGATCGGCCGCAGATGCTCGACGCCCATCGAACGGATGATGTCGACCATCACCCGCGCCGGCGGTCGCTCGAAGACGAGGTCGTCGGACAGTGCTTTGAGCAGCTCGTAGGGATCGCCGAGGTGCACTCCGTGGATGTCGAGGTCACCGGCGATGTACGCGCGGGCGAAGCCGAGGTCGCCGCGGGCGGTGGCGAGGTAGGTGGTGCCGCGCGGCGTCTTCAGATCCAGACCGTACGGAGCATCGGGGTCGCCGGCCGAGCTGCCGTCGTAGGCGGTGAATCTCAGGGGCAACCGACCGCCCGAGAGGATCTCGAGGATCTCGGCGAGGGTCAGCTTCCCGGATGCCGCGCCCGATGCCGCGCCCGAAGCCGTGGCATCCGCTGTCTTGTCCTTCGAGGTGGTCATCTGCGTTGCACCGCCTTCGCGTAGAGGTCGAGCAGGCGTGAATCGGGATCGTAGCGGCTCTTCACGGCGCGGTAGGCGTCGCCGCCGTAGAGGTCGTCGAACTCCTCGCGCGAGTAGAACGCGTCGGAGTAGAGCGACTTGTGCCCGGCGAGCTCGGTGACCTTGCGTTCGATCATCCGGTTCGTCTCGCCCTCGCCCTGACCGACCGGCACCGTCGACCAGAAGCCGACGTTGACATACGTGCGACCCGGCTGCAGCGGATACAGCGGCCAGTCGCGACCGTCGCGCACGCGCAGGGGGCACAGCCAGATCGGCTCGATCGGCACGGCGTCGAGGAACCAGTCCAGGAACTCGGCGCATCGCTCGACCGGCACCTCGACGTCCTGCACGACGCGCTCGCGGGGTGGGCGGCCCTTGAGCTTCTCGAGTCGATCGCCGATGTCGAACCTGCGCTCGAGTCGCATCAGCTTCCAGTAGAAGCTGCTGCGCCGGTAGCGCCGCGGCCAGAGCCGACGAAGAGCGGGATGCTGCGCGCCGAAGGCCTGGGAGCACCAGAACCAGTCGGCATCCCACCGCCACAGGTAGTCGTGGATCGTGAGTCGATCGGTCTCGGCGCCGTCGTCGTGCCGGATGGACCGGTAGTAGATGTGCTGTCCGGTGTAGTCGCTCGTCGGGCCGGCAGAGGCCGTCTGCGTGCCGAGGCACAGATAGCTCTCGTCGGCGCTGAACACGACCCCGTCGAGGTAGTCGACCCTCGAGCCTTCGTGCCGGCCGGTCTCGACGATGCGGTCCATTGCGGCGACCAGCTCGGCGACCGTGTGGAACCGCACATGGGTGAGCGCGACGAACGGTTCGACGGGCTCGAGCTCGATGCGCAGGCGCACGGCATAGCCGAGGGTCCCGTACGAGTTGGGGAAGGACCGGAAGAGATCGGCGTTCGCGTGAGGTGAGGCGGTGACGATCTCGCCCGTGCCGGTGAGGATGTCCATCTCGAGCACCGACTCGTGCGGCAGCCCGCGGCGGAACGAGGTCGACTCGATGCCGAGGCCGGTGACCGCCCCTCCGAGCGTGATGGTCTTCAGCTGCGGGACCACCAGCGGTGCCAGTCCGAACGACAGGGTCGCCGAGACGAGCTCCTCATACGTGCACATCCCCGCGACGTCGGCGGTGCGGGCGTCGGGATCGACGGAGATCACCGAGGTGAGTCCTGACGTGTCGAGACCGGGGGAAGGCGAGCTCGCCCGCGATCGGAACAGATTCGATGTGCTCTTGGCAAGCCGCACCGAGTCGGTCGGACCCAGGGCGCGGAAGCTCTCGAGAAGACGCTCGACGCCGTCGGCGTGAGCGGTCCGTGCGTCGATCACGGGAGCGGACACGCCTTCACGCTACCCGGGGCCGCCGGAGCCGGCCAGGGCATGCGCGGCACGTCGACGATCGTGATCTCGGAGCTCGGAACGCGACGACACTTCCGAGTGCAAGGGTGAGGACATGCCCACGGTACCTGCCCGTCACGCTCAAGGGGCCCTGAGGCGGCATCAGTGCCGAGTCGTCGCGCTCCACCGGTCGACCGACAGCGTGTGCCACGTCTCGAATGTCACTGCGGATGCCGCGGCGACGTCTCCCTCGCTCATGAGGTCGATGAGTCGGTCGTGCCGCTCATGCGATGCCCTGCCGTCCTCGAGGAATCGGTCACGCTCGGCGCGACGCACCACCGGACCGAACTGGTCGAGCACCGACTCGATCGCCCGGTTGCCGAGCGCCGCGACCGGAACGGCGTGCAGTTCCTCGTCGGCGTCGAGCGCGGCCGCGATGTCACCGGCGTCGAGCGCTGCGGCGAAGCGGCGGTTCGCCGCCCGCATCTGCTCGACGTGTGCGTCGGTCAGTTTGCCGGCCATCTCGCGTACGGCCAGCACATGCATCGCGGCGACGACATCGCGAGCATCCCGGACAGCGCGGGGGTCGATCTCGCTGACGGTCGTCGAACGGCCGGGTCTGGTCACCACCAGTCCGCTCGCGCTCAACCGCAGAAGCGCCTCGCGAACCGGTGTCCGACTCACACCGAGCCACTCGGCGAGCTCACCGTCCTTCAACTGCTCCCCGGGCAGGAAGGCGCCGGCGACGATGGCATCGCGCAGACGGTGGAAGACGTCGTCGCGAAGCAGGGTGCGATCTACGCCCGGGATGGAATCGGGAATCGGCATGCAATATGTTGCGCACACTGGCGTGGCTCGGACAAGTCGTGCGCGCTGTCACTCATGGTCGAGCAGCAGGCAATATATTGCGTATTGATTCGCGGGGCGGACCGCGCCGCCGGTCGACCCTCCGAGCCATCTCCAAGGAAGCCATCATGGACAGCATCGAGCAGCAGCTCACCGACGGTCGGACCGGTGCTCCGGGAGGTTCAGCGCGAGTCGTGGCCGTCGGTCAGCACTGCGATAATCGGAGCGATCTGCGCTCGCCGGGGGGACTGGACGAGTCGGCACGCCAATGGTCGTTCCTCAGCGACAGGCGTTCACCGTCGACCGTCGCTTCCACGACATCGCCCGCGGCCCAGAGCGTCTCACCGGAAAGGGGATCGATGTCGCGGAGCGGCCGCAGTGCCACCACAGCCATCGCCATCGCGGCATCCGTCGCACTGCTCGCGTCGCTCGGCGGCTGCGCGGCCGGCGCCCACGGCGCAGACGGCGGCGTCTATCGCGTGCCCATCTCGGCGCCCGGCAGCCAGATCGACCCTCTGACGGCCTCCGACCAGTACGCGCTCGCGATCACCGGTCTCGTGACGGAGCCCCTCGCGAGCCTCGACGCCGACGGAGTGCTCCACCCCCGACTGGCGACGCAGTGGTCGGCATCTGCCGACGGCCTCACGTGGACGGTGGAACTCCGCCCCGAAGCCCGCTTCAACGACGGCGAGCCGGTGACGGCCACGGACGTGGTGTGGACGTTCGAGTCCATCATCGACGAGGAGAGCCCTTCTCCGGGGCAGACGTCCTTCGCAGGCGTGCTCGAGGCGATCGAAGCGACCGATGAGTTGAGCGTCGACTTCGTGCTCTCCCGGCCCTTCTCCGACTTCCCGCTCCTGTTTACGGGGCCGAACACCGGCATCCTCCCCGACGGGTACACGCCCGGCAGCTGGCTGGAGGAGCCTGTCGGTGCGGGACAGTTCCTGCTCACCGACTACACCATCGGGCAGGGGGCGACCTACGTCAAGAACCCCGACTACTGGAACGCGGATGAGATCCTTCTCGACGGGGTGGAACTCAAGATCTACGCCGACGCCCAGGCGCAGCTGCTCGCGTTCCAGGCGGGAGACATCGATCGGATCGGCCTCACCGCGGAGGTGGCGTCGACGATCGACCTCGCGGACTACGACGTCATCTCGTCGGGCTTCAACCGGTTCGACGCCCTCGTCTTCGATGTGACCGCACCGCCGTTCGATGATGAGACTGCGCGCCAGGCCGTCGCCTGGGCCATCGATCGCCCGGCCCTGATCGAGGCGGTGTACTTCGGCAACGCCGATGTGGCCAACGACACGACGTTCTTCCCCGATTACGAGCCGAAGCCGCAGGGCCTGCAGCAGCGCACCCAGGACCTCGACCGTGTGGAGGAACTGCGTGCCGGACGCACCTTCCGTTTCACCATCACGACGTCGTACCAGCTCCTCGGCGAGGTGATCCAGCAGCAGCTGAACGCCGTACCCGGATTCGACGTCTCGCTCGATGTCATGACGACCGAGGAGTACTACGCCGACGGCGATGTCGTGCCGTGGTTGCAGGCGCCGGTGACGGCGACCAGCTGGGCGAAACGGGCGCCCACCCAGTACCTCGCCGCGATGTATGCGGCCGGATCGGACTGGAACGCGTCGCACTACGACAACCCCGAACTGGAGGAGCTCGCCGCTGGATTCGACGCGACGACCGACCCGGTCCAGCGGCAGGCGCTGGTCGACGAGATCGGACGAATCCAGTGGTCTGAGGTTCCCGCGATCATTCCGGCATACTCGAAGTCGCAGGCTGTCCAGTCGACGCGCGTCGAGGGGGAATTCGCCGGACCCCTGGACTTCTACACGGGGTACGACTTCTCGGGCATCTCGGTCGAGAGGTGATGCCACGGTGACGACGACGACCCGGCGGGTTCGGCCGGCGCCGACGCCCGCGCGAGGACGTCTCACCCGCACATTCGGGCTGCTCGGTCGGCGTGCTCTCCAGATCCCGGGCGTCTTGCTGATGGTCTCCGCCGCGCTGTTCTGGCTCATCCATGTCGTCCCGGGCGACCCGGGCCGCAATGCGCTGGGGCCCTATGCCACCGAGAGTCAGGTCGCTGCCTGGAACTCGGCTCATGGTGCGGAGGCCGGCCCGCTCGAGGGCTACGTGTCGTGGCTTGCGGGCTTCGCGACCGGCGACTGGGGTGTGAGCCTGGTCTACGACGTGCCCGTCCTCGGGCTGGTGATGGGCCGGTTCGTCAACTCGGTGGCCCTCGGCGTGCTGGCTTTCGCTCTGCTCGTGCCGCTCGCGATCGGGATCGGCGCGCTCCAGGCGCGTACCGAGGGGTCGCGCGGGGATCGCGCGACCACGGTGACGCTGATGACCCTCGCGTCCGTTCCCGAATTCGTGATCGGGGTCGTCTTCCTCATCGTGTTCGCGGTCGTGCTGCCGATCGCCCCGGTGCGAGCGACGGACGGACTCGGGAGCGGCGTCGTCTTGCATGTCGGGGCGATGCTCTTGCCGGCGCTGACCCTGGCGCTGGGCACCGTGTCGATCGTCGCGCGCACTGCGCGATCGAGCATCATCGACACCACGCGCGCGCCGTTCTACCGTGCTGCGGTCGTGAGGGGCCTCTCCGGCGGAGAACTGTTCCGCCGGCACGTCGCGCGCAACGCCCTCGGTCCCACGATCGCGGTCCTCGGGCTCTGCCTCGGCGTCTTCATCGGAGGCAGCGCGGTGGTGGAGACGCTCTTCGGCTATCCCGGACTCGGCGAGCTCCTCGTGACCGCGACACAGCGCAAGGATCTGCCCGTGCTGACGGCAGGTGTCATGGTGACGGGCTTCGTCTCGCTCGCAGCTCTTCTCGCGACCGACCTCGCCCTCGCGGCGGTCGATCCTCGCGTGCGGCTCTCGGAGGGGTCATGACCTCTGCCGATGCGGTCCTGCGCGAGCCGCGGCGCCCGCGGGCGCCCGCCGGAGCGGACTCGGCTCGCGAAGAACGTCGGGCGGCCGGCGGGGTGCTGATCCGCCGCCCGACGTTCGTGGTCAGCGCACTGATCGTGCTGGCGTGGATCCTCGCGGCCATCGGCTGGCGCTGGCTCGGGATCGATCCCTATGCCGATACGGGCGCGAGCCTGGCGGCACCCAGCGCCGACCACTGGTTCGGGACCGATCGCATCGGTCGAGACGTCTTCGCCCGCGTGCTCGCCGGATCCGAGTCCGTGCTGGTGGTCGCCCCCGCGGCGACCCTCGTCGCCACGGTGCTCGGCACCGTCGTCGGTCTCGTCGCCGGATACCGGCGCGGCTGGATCGACGCCGCGCTGATGCGGGTGCTCGATGTGCTCATCGTCGTTCCCGTGGTCGTCGTGCTCCTGGTCGTCGTCACGGCGTTCGGTCAGAGTCTTCCGGTGCTGATCCTGGCGATCGGCGTCCTGCTGTCGCCGCTGATCGCCCGGGTCGTCCGTGCGCAGACGCTGATGGAGACGGGCAAGGAGTACATCGAGAGTGCCCGTCTTCAGGGGGAGCGGCCGTCACGGATGCTGCTGCACGAGCTGCTGCCGAATGTGTGGCCGCAGGCACTCGTGCAGGCGACCCTCTGCGTGGGGATCGCCGTGTTCGTGACGGCGACGCTGTCCTTCCTCGGCTTGGCGGCGACGCCGCCGTCGCCGGACTGGGGGCTCGCCGTCAGCGAGAACCGCGCGTTCCTGCAGGGTGCGTGGTGGACGGTCGCGTTCCCGTGTGCGGCGATCGCGTCACTGGTCGTCTCGGTGAATCTCATCGGAGACAACGTCAAGGAGGTGCTCGCGCCGTGAGCGTCGTCCGCGTGCGGGGCCTGTCGATCGATCTGCGCTCGCCTCGGCGGTACCGTCGGGTCGTCGACGAGGTCGACTTCGACATCGATGACGGCGAGACGTTCGGGATCGTCGGCGCCTCGGGCTCGGGCAAGAGCACGATCGCGTGGGCGCTGGCCGGGCACTTCGCACGGCACGCGCGGGTATCGGCCGATCGCCTGGAGATCGACGGTCTCGACGTGCTGAGCCTCGACCGCGCAGCGTTGCGGCGTCACCGGCGTGCTGGCGTGGCGATCGTGCCGCAGGAGCCTCAGCGCGCACTCGACCCGACAGCGCGCATCGGCCCGCAGGTCGCGAGGGCGATCTCGAGCGCAGAGGACTCCGCGCGGCCATCGGTCATCGAGGTCCTCGCCGAGGTCGGCCTCGACGAGCCCGAATCCATCGCCCGCAGGTTTCCGCATGAGGTCTCGGGTGGACAAGCCCAGCGCATCGTGTTGGCGATGGCGCTTGCCCGCCGACCGGGGCTTCTCATCCTCGACGAGCCCACCGCCGGATTGGACGCGGTGTCGCGGGAAGCGGTGCTCTCGACCATCGGCCGGACGGTGCAGCGGCGGGGGAGCTCTGTGCTGCTGATCAGCCATGACCTGACGCTCGTCGCGGCGCACTCCGATCGGGTCGGCATCCTGGTCGATGGACGAGTGGTCGAGACGCGACCCGCCGAGTCGCTGTTCTCGGGCCCACGACACCCGTGGACGCGCGGTGCGGTCGCGATCGAGCGGAGCCGAGACGCCGCCGCGCGCCGAAATGCACGCTCCGCCGGCAGGACCGTGGTCGACGCGGACGGGGTCGGCGTGCGGTACGGAGGGCGGCCTGTCCTGGAAGGCATCCGCCTCCGCATCGAGCGCGGTGAGACGCTCGGGCTGGTCGGTGAGACGGGAAGCGGGAAGACCACGCTCGGGCGTGCGATCGCCGGCCTGATCCCGCACTCGGGCGAGGTGGTCATCGATGCGCCCGACGTGCCACCGCCGGTCCAGATCGTGTGGCAGAACGCCGACGCCTCGCTCAACCCTCGGCGAACCGTCGGCCAGACACTGAGCCGTGCCATCCGCCTGCTCGACGGGCAGACGACACCGTTGCTGCTCGCGGAGCGGACGGGTTTGACGGCCGATGCGCTCGACAAGCTGCCGCATCAGCTCTCCGGGGGCGAGAAGCAGCGGGTCGCTCTCGCTCGGGCCTTCGCGGGACGATCCGCCGTGGTGGTCTGCGATGAGCCCACGTCGGCGCTGGATCCGCACAACCGCGAGCTCATCCTCGATCTGATCGTCCAGCTGCAGGAGACCACGGGAGCCGCGTGCCTGTTCATCTCGCACGATCTCGCGGTGGTCCGGCGCGTCTCCCATCGTGTGGCCGTCCTCCGCGACGGACGGATGCTCGAGACCGTGTCCGCGGCGGGTATGGACGTGGATGCACGGCATGCTTATACCCGGAACCTCATCGCCGCGACGCGTCGCCTCGCGTCCGCGGGCGCAGCGAGCCCGCACGGGTCGAGCAACGGCGTCGATTCAGCGGCGATGGACGGTTCGGGGCCATCGTCGGTCAGCCCGGACACGGGAACGTCGACGTGCCGGTGAGCCGGCCGGGCGGGAAAGGATGACGACGCAGTGCACGACGCGACAGCGCGGATGAACCTCAGCGACTCCGACAGGGCGAGAGCCGAGCTGGAGCGGGCGGTGCAGGGCGGGGATGCCGAGCAGATCGCGCGCGCCGCGATGATCAACGTGTGGCCGCTGCTGACCTCGCATACGCAGCTGCTGGTGTCGACGGTCTCCGCGCTGGACGCGCACACCCTCCAGCGGTACCCGGTGCTGCGCATCGTGCATCCGATGACGGCTGTGCTGGCAGGCTCGTCCCGGTCGTTCAAGCCCGAGATGTACTCGGAGCACGCCCGCACGATGAGCGCGGAAGAGATCGACTTCGTCGTGCTCACCCAGATCATCGCGTATCGCACGAACGGCGACGTCGACGCCGCGTTGCTGTATGCGAAGCGTCTGTCGGATCGCATCCGCGACGTCCAGCACGAGTCACGCGACCGACTCGACGGACCGCGGTGGTACTTCCATCACCAGATCGCCGCAACCTATCTCGCCGCCGGCGACACCGGACGCGCGCTGCAGGAGCTCGGAACCACACGCCATCTCGCACGGTTGTCTGCGCAGCCCGACGCGGAGCGTGCCGCTTTGGGACGCATCGCGCTCGCCCATGCGGCGCGGGGGGCGCTGGGTGAGGCGGAGCTCGCCCTGCGGGAGGCGCAGGGCCGCCCCGACCCCACGCCGGCGCACGCATCGTCGTGCATCTCGACCGAGAACGTGGCCGCCGCGATCATCTCGGTCGATCGGCTGGCCGACGACGTCGAAGAGCGATTGACAGCGCTGCCGGCATACGAGTCCATCGAGTTGGCGTGGCCGTTGGCGCTTCTGGCCAAGACGCGGATGCTGCTCGCCTGGCAGCGGCCCGACGACGCGCTCGAGGCCGTTCGGCTCGCGCGGATCGCGCATCCGATTCAGCCGGGTTCACTCGCCGCGGACGCCGTCCACGCCACGACGATCATGTCGCTGATGGAGGCGGACGAAGTGCCCCACGCGCGCACCGTCGCCGAGCAGGCCGCGGTGAGGTCGGGTGTCCTGACCCGCCTCGCCACGGTGCGGCTGGCATTGCGGGAAGGAGACGTGTCGGAGGCGAACCGCCTGCTCCGGGTGCTCGACCAGGATCACAGCAGAGGGCCCGCGCAGCGCGCCGAGACCGCGCTGCTCTCGGCCTGGCTCGAGTTCCTGCGGACGGGCGCACTCGATCGCCAGGCCGTGGCCCAGATGGAGCGGGTGGTCCACCGCCGCGACAACCGGCGACTGCTTCTGAGCATCCCCCGTCAACTCGTGGACGCCGTTCGCGCGGGACTGCCCGGCGAGCGCATCGGCGCGTTCGATGCGGCCGTCGGAGACCACGCGCGCGTCGAGATCGAACCGCTCCCCGACCTGACCGCCGGCGAGCGACGCGTACTCGGGTCGCTGCGGGACGGTCGCTCGACCGCGCAGCTGGCGGCGGACTTCCACGTTTCGCCGAACACGATCAAGTCGCAGCTGCGCTCGATCTATCGCAAGCTCGGATGCTCGAGCCGAACCGAGGCGCTGCGCGTCGCCGAGCGGCTGCGCCTTCTGGACGCGGCAGACGATCGTTGAGCGCCCGGCGCATGCGTCAGCGCAGCGTCACGCGCGTGCGTGTGCATCGAGTGCGGCATCCGCCGCGCGTCTGCCCTCGTCGATCAGGCGGGGGATGTCGCGCATCGTCCACTGCGCCAGTCGCTCCATCTCGGGCTGGATGAGCACGACTCCCGGATCGGATGCCAGCTCGGCGGTGCTCGCCACCGTCCGCATCATGCGCACCGTCTCCCACCTCGCGTGCAAGCGGACCACGATCAGCCGATTCGCGCCGAGGGCGCGCGCGGCCCGATAGGGCACGTTGTCGACCATCCCGCCATCGGCGAGCAGGCGACCGTCGATCCGCACCGGCGGAAGAAGCCCGGGCACGGCGATGGTGGCACGCAGCGCCGCACTGAGCGGACCTCGGGAGATCGTGACGGCTCGGCGCGTGCGCAGGTCGGTCGCCACGGCTCCGAAACGGCGGGGCAGCCGCTCGATCGGTGGGTCCTCGCCGAGCAGACGCGTGATGCCCGCAGTGATCGGACGGGAATCGAGCAGCCCCCAGCGCGGCGACAGGGTCCATCGCGCGATACGACCCCAGCGGAAGTCCAGGGCGATCTTCTCGATGGCCTTCAGGTCCATGCCGGCGGCATAGGCGGCGCCCACCAGCGCGCCCGAGCTCGTACCGGTCACGACGTCGGGGTGGATCCCGCGCTCGAAGAGGGACTGCAGCGCACCGACGTGGGCGGCGCCGAACGCTCCGCCGCCACCGAGGGTGAGTCCGAGGAGCGAGGGTTCCGTCGCGTTCGCAGGCGACGGGTCGAGGCTCACGGCGAGACAGTACCACCGCGGCGGGCTTCATCCGCTGACGACGGCGAGCGAGTGAAACGAGGGCGATGGGCGGGGGATGCCGGCGGTCAGATAGCGGGTGATAACCGGCCAGAGACCCGATTCCGCCGCCGCGGGGACAGTACGTTACAGGCGGCGCGGCGATGCTGTCGGCGCGCCGACCATGATCGTGATCTGAAGGGTATCCAGATGTGCACCTCACTGCAGTACACCGGCGTCGACGGGTCGCCGTACTTCGGCCGGACGCTGGAGCTCGACATCGATGAACCGTGGGTGCTCGCATATGTGCCTCCCGGCCTGGAGTTCTCGAGCCAGGCGCCCGACAGCGACCCGGTGAACTTCTCGGGCAAGCACGGGTTCATCGCCGTCACGGCGCCCGCCCGCATGCCCACGAAGGAGCAGCCGCTGACGCCCAGTGACCTCAAGGTGATCGAGGGGCTCAACACCGCGGGTGTGACCTTCAGCCTTCTCGCCTATCCCTCGTCGGGCGCACCGGGTGAAGCCGCTGCCAAGACGCTCGCGGCGATCCAGGCCTGGGATCTGGGGGCGTGGGTGCTCAGCCAGTTCTCATCGGTCGCCGAGGTCAAGGAGGGGCTCGCCCGTCAGGACGTCTATCTCACCAGGATCGCGCTCGTCGGCGATGCCGTGTTCCCCTTCCACCTGGTGGTGCACGACAAGTCCGGTGCCTCGATCGTCATCGAGTGGCACGAGGGCGTCGAGAACGTCTACGACAACCCGACCGGAGTCATGACGAACGGTCCGACGTTCCCCTGGCATCTCACGAACCTCGGCAACTGGACGCACCTGACGAACGTGGACCGCTCGAACGCGACCTTCGGCTCGCTCCCGGTGCATCAGCCCGACTCCGGCATCGCGACGGCGGCGCTGCCCGGATCCCACACCTCGGTCGATCGCTTCATCCGTGCGGTGTTCTACTCCACGTTCGTCGAGAAGGTCGACGAGCCCGCCAAGGCACTGACGACGCTCTCGCGCATCATGGACAACTTCGACCGGCCGCGCGGAGCGACGACCAGCCCGCCTCAGGGTGCCGGCGGTGAGGGCGTGACGTTCCAGGGGATCGACCACGGGCAGTCGGGCCCGCCGACCGAGTACACGGTCTGGACGAACATGTCGGACCTCGCGGGGCAGAAGTTCTTCTTCCGTTCCTACGACGCGTTCAACTGGACGTCGTTCGATCTCGCCGCGATCGCGGCCGAGGCGAAGGGGCCCCGGGTTCTGCTCACTCCGCGACTCGACCCGATGGGGGGCGACGGAACCGCCGCGCTGCTGGCCGGATCCGCAGCCTGAGCATCCCCAGCCTGACGGCGGTGCGCGAGATGCGCGCCGCCGTCAGGCTTTCGCGTCCTGTGCGGGGATGAAGACCCGCTTCACGATCAGGAGGATGGACGCGGTCACGGGGATCGCGACGAGGGCGCCGAGAAGACCGAGCAGTGTTCCGCCTGCCAGTGCGCCGATCACGACCAGCGCACCGGGGACCGAGATCGCACGATTCATCACCCGCGGTGTCAGGACATACGCCTCGAGCTGCATATAGACGAGGTAGGCGATGGCGAACACGAGCGCGGGAAGCCACCCGGTGAACAGCGCGAGCACGGTCGCGATCCCCCAGTACAGCACCGACCCGATCAGGGGGATGAGCGTGATGCAGAATGCAGCGAGTCCCATCAGCAGCGGTACGGGAAGTCCCAGGACGAGGTGCAGGACGAAGGCGACCACCGAGTTGAGCAGGGCGAGCACGACCATGCCGTTGAGGTAGCCGCCGACCGAGCTCGCGATCTCGTCGGTCATCTCGGCGACCTCGGTGCGGCTGCGCGCCGGCACCAGCCGCACGAAGCCGGCTTTCATCTGGGGGAGTGCGGCGAGGAAGTAGAGGCTCAGGACCAGCGCGATCAACGCGCCCGAGATCACCCCTGCGGCGGTGGTGCCGACGTGGAGGACGCCCTGACCCACGGTGGCGACATTGCTCGGCTGAGTGATGAACGAGGTCGCCTTGTCGATGAGTGAACTCGCCTCATCGCCGAACGTCGAGTCGAGCCATTGGTAGAGCGACGTCTTCTGCACGTCGGAGACCCAACCCGGCAGTGATGTGACGACCTGGGCGATCTGGGAGAACACCCGCGGCGCGACCAGGACGATCACCCCGGTCACGACGACGGCGAACGAGGTGTAGACGATGACGATGCTCCAGGCCCGCGAGATGCCGCGCTGTTGCAGGCGGCCCACGATCGGCGCCAGACCGAGCGCGGCGAAGAGCGCGAACGCGACGGAGATCAGCACGCCCGTGAGCTGCGAGATCGCGGTTCCGAGGACGTAGGCGAGCAGGCCGCCGATCGCGAGAGACAGACCGGTCGTGATCGGCCTGTCCAGCCGCCAGGCCGCGATCCGATCCCGTGGCGGTGGTGACAGCTCATCGGTCATGTCATGTTCCTCTCGTGGGGGTCTCGCCGCGCCATCCGCGCGCCATCGCGACCGCGTCTCGGCTCAGTCCGGCGCCGAGCATCATGCCGATCGCGATCGCGAGCAGCGAGCCGAACGTGCTCAGGATGGTGCTCGACGCCCCCGCTGTTCCGGATGCGGCTTCGCTGATGCCGATGAATCCCATCGCACCCGGGACGAGCAGCCAGTACGCACAGGTGAGCATGACGGCCGGTGGCGGAGCGATGCGCAGGAGGGCGACGAGACGAACGGCCGGGACCACGATGAGTGCGCCGATGAGCCCGGACAGTTCGGCGCCGACCAGGAGATGGCCGAGCAGCTGCGCGGAGTACGCCACGACGAGGGCGTAGAGGATCCACACGAGCGAATGCTTCGGCGCCGTCGAGTAGAGGTAGTAGCCCAGGCTGACCAGCGCGATGCCGACCCAGGGCGCCCAGACGCCGAGAGGGTCCGCGTTCGAGCTGGGCGAAGGCGGCTCTCCGGCGACGAGCAGGCCCGCGTACACGCCGAAGGCGAGCAGGCCCAGGCGTGCGATGCCGTAGACCATGCGACTGGCGCCCGCGATCACCTGTCCCGCGGTGAGCTCCACGGCGGCGATCGTGAGGGTCAGACCCGGCAGGAAGGAGAGCAGCGATGGCGCGACCAGGCGCAGGACGTCGTCATGAACGATGGGCCGCGCGAGCACGGCGACCATGAGGGTCACGGCGAACGCGGTGGCGACGGGAAGGATCAGCGAGAGCGTCGGGAATCGTGAGCCGAACCGCACGATCGTGCCCACGACGACGCCGAGGATCACGTACACCGGCAGTGCGGATGCTGTGGGATTCAGCACCAGACCGAAACCCACGGTGAGCAGCGTGTAGCCGAAGATCCCCAGCGCCGCGCCGAATCTCGATGGTGATGTGCGCGCCGCCTCGACCTCGGCGGCGACGGACGCCGGGTCGGGCCGCTCGGCCAGCGCCCGCCGCACGGTGTGGTCGACGGCTCCTGCCTGATCCAGGCGCAGTGCCGCGCTCGGCGCCGGGAAGATCGACGTCTGCGTGGGCGTCGTGCTCAGATCCTCGACGAGGACGAGGGTCGGCAGCACGAAGATCCGGATGTCCGTTCGCCCGTAGGCGGCGGCGATCCGCTCGAGCGTTCGCTGAACATCGCTCGTCGCCTGCGATGCGGCGAGCAGCGTCGCCCCGAGGTCCCCGAGGAGGTCGGGCACGCTTCCGGTGGGCCCGTCGTCGGTGGACTCCGGTGCGGGTTGGCGCAGCGCGCTCACGACGCCCCGCAGCCGAGCGCGCAGGCCCGCCATTCCGGTCACCACTCACCCGGGCTTCCGGCGGCGATGTCCTCCGGCGCGAGCAGGTTCAGACGGGCGGCGACACGCAATGCCTCGGCACGCGACGAACATCCGAGCTTGCGATACACCGAGCGCAGCTGTGACTTCACCGTGTTGGGTGAGACATGGAAGGTCGCGGCCAGTGAGGCGGTCGTGTCATGGACGGACAGTCCCTGCAGCACCCGCAGCTCGCTGCGCGTGAGATGCGGTGTCGTCTCGAGCTCGGCGTGTGACAAGTCGCTCAGCGACGATGCGGTCCTCGCGCGCTCGGTCGGCGGGAGGGCGTCGATCATGGCCGCCACCAGCTCTCGCGGTGCGGATGCGAAGACTCGCCGTGTGTTCCGCTGGCGGGCCAGGTGTGCAAGATGGAGCGCCGTCGCGCGCTCGAGTCGACCGACCTGCGCGACGTCCATCCATCCGGCCAGGACGGCGAGCTCGGCCCGTCCACCGGGGCCGAGTGCGCGGTCGGCCTGCAGGTTCCGCAGTGCGCCTCCCGCGTAGTCCCATCGCGAGGTCAGTACCGCGAGCCGGATCTTCGCGAGCTGTGTCAGGTGCCCGGTGGCGGCGCCCGTCTCCGCGGCGCGCTGCGCCAGCCGCAGCTCACCGTTGGCGCAGTGCGCCTCGATGAGCATCGCGGCGATCACGTCGGAGGCGAAAGCACCGTGCAGCGACGGGTGCGCCTCACGTGCGAGGCGGACCGCTTCGAGCGCATCGTCCGGGCGGTGCTGGGCGATCATGGCGCGTGCGCGGGCGAGCAGGGCGAACGGCCAGGCGAGTTCGATGCTGTCGTACGGCTCGAGCACGGCGAGACGGGAATCGAGGTCGGGATCGAGCCGGTCGACGGCGACGAGCGCCGCAGCCGCCCGCTCGGTCGACTCCGCCGGCCGAACGTGCGCGTGCGTCGGCTCGGGTTGTCGTGCGACCTCCTGCAGTGCGGCCTCCGTATCGTCGAGGGAGCCGCGCACGGCGTGCGCGAGCGCCGCGCGACCCAGCGGGAGCCGCTCCGCGTCCTGCTGGCGAGCGAGCGCGCCGAGTTGTCGCGCGGTCGCGAAGCTGAGCAGCGCGCGTCCCGCTGCGCCGGCCGCCAGGTAGGTCGAGCCGATCTCGTGGTGGAAGTACCAGAGCGGACCGTCGACGTGCTCGCGTGAATCCGGCCTGTCCTGCTGGATCCGCTCGTCGAGGCGGCGGGCGTAGATCAACGCCGCCGCGACGTCTCCGCTGAAGCGGAACGAGACCATCTGGACGAGCGTGAGCATGTCCAATTCGTCCGGCGACATGCTGCGCGCCTCGTCGGAATAGATGAGCGGCTTGAAGGGTCGACTCGTGCGCGCGAGAACGGCGGTCATCGGGTGAAAAGCGCGCAGGACGGGGTAGCGCTCCAACACACGGCTCGGAAGCGACTCGATCGCGGCGATGAGCATCGGGTAGTGCGCGCAGATCAATGGCCAGACGTTGGCCTGGGCCGACTCGGCGACGAACTCCGCACGACCCGTCGCGAGCGCGCGCTGCAGCTCGCTGTGTGCGCGAGCTTCGTCGCTGAGGTTCATGCGCCCTGCGCTCCGGTGCCTCCCCGCCGCGATGGCCCGGTCATGGGGCCGAGCGCGCAGACTCGACGGCAGCGAGCGTGAGGAAGCGCAACCCGTCCGTCTGGCGGAACTCTCCGCTCACGTTGCCGGCAAGACCATCCACGACGGCGAGACCGCCTCCGAGGTCGATCATCCGCTCACCGGAACCGTCGCTCAGGTCGATGCCGTCCAGGTCGACCCAGACGATGTTCGGCCGCGTCGACGACTCGAAGACGTAGCGTCGACGCGTGAGATCGGCGACGACCTGCCAGATCGTCTGCGACACGTCCGGGCGTCCCGGGTCCGGCATCCGGAACGGCTGCGCCGTGTTGCGGATGACGCTGAACATCGATGCGATCGCTTCGACCTGTGAGCGGGGTGCGGGCAGTCGCTCCACGTAGTACGTCGCGCGGGCGAACCGGTCTGACGCTGCAGTGGTGCCGGGGAGGGGGCGGTCGCCTCCCCACGCGTCGATCTCCCGAAGCAGCTCCAGCTGCCTGTCGTACGTCGGCGAGTTCGTCATCACCCGGTAGCTGCGATCGTGATGGACACGCAGCCCGCCGTCGATGTATTCGAAGATCGCCGAGTCGCCCGTGGCGTCGTCCAGGGCGAGATGGATCGCCGGGACCTCGCCGCTGGCGGGATCGGTCAGCGGCACGACCTGCACCTGATTCTCGACGACCCAGTCGACAGCCTCGGCCACGGTGGCGAAGACGTCGAGGAAGTACTGCAGCCACACGGCCTGGCTCAGTGCTGGTCGGTTCCGGTCCACTTCCCCGTACTCCGACTCGGCGAGCCAGAGCACGTGTCCGGCCAGTCCGACCTCGTTCATGCCGTCGACGCTGATCATGTCGAAGGCGGTCGTGACGACGCTGCCGTAGCGTGCCCGCCAGCGAAGCGCGTCGGTGATCCCATCGCTGCGGTCGACGCCGCGCGGCAGCGCCCACAGGTTCGTCGCGAGGTCGCGGTGATAGTCCATGCTGCGTCCGACGACGACGGCGCCGCCGGCGTCGGGCCAGACCACTCGAGTGCACATGCGCGAGATCCTTTCGAGGATGTCGATAAGGGGGAGGGAAGTATGCCGAAGAAGGTATTTGCGCTACTTCTTGCGCGGACGGAACCAGGGGAAGAGCGAGCCGATCACGACTCCGGCGATGAGGACGGCGAGGAACCAGCCCCAGGCAGGCATCGTGAACTGGAGGAACAGGAAGCGCAGCGTCGCGGGTCCGACATTCGAAAACACGAAGGTCAGAGCAGCAATCGATAGGAGGATCGCCGCGATCGCCTTCCCGCTGATCGCGGTCTTCGCGGGTGCATCGCCGGCGGCGGGCGAAGACGCTTTGGTGTCCATCGGATGGTTTCCTCTCGGCGGAGATAAGTGCCGGCAGGTGCATATTGGCAGCTGGCGGCGGTAGCTTAGCAACGTCGAACCCGACCGCAACCAGGCGGGTGAGCGGTGCTCGGGCAAGGTGACGGACCGGGTGATGACCCGGATGAGGAGCGGGGGGAATTCGGAGGCGACGGGGCGTCCGACGGTCGGGCGTCGTCCTAGTGTCGCCGCTGTGACGAGTATTCCGAAGGCACCCGGCAGGATCATCGTGCGCAACGTGCGGGTCTTCGACGGTGTGGGCGACAAGACCCTCGACGGGGCGGATGTGCTGCTCGAGGGCGGGCATGTCGTCGCCGTCTCGAGCTCTCCCTTCGCTCAGGATCAGGCCGACGGGGTGCTCGAGATCGCGGGAGACGACCGGGTCCTCATCCCCGGCTTGACCGATGCGCACGTCCACCTCATGGGCAATGCGAACGCCATGGCCGACTTCCTGGAGGGTCCGACAGGAGTCCTGTACGGGAACACGATCGCCGAGGCCGGCCGTATGCTGCGCCGCGGATTCACGACGGTCCGCGACATGGGCGGCGACACGGCACCGGTGAAGGCGCTCATCGACCGAGGTGAGTTCGAGGGGCCGAGGATCTTCCCGAGCCAGGCGATGATCTCGCAGACATCCGGCCACGCGGACTTCTCGTTCGTCTACGACGTGCCCGAGGAGTTCGGCGGGCGACCTTCCCGCACGGAGGACATCCACTTCACGCGCGTCGCCGACGGCGTGCCCCGGGTCCTCACAGCGGTTCGCGAGCAGCTGCGCCAGGGAGCCAGCCAGATCAAGCTCACCCTCGGCGGGGGCGCCGCGTCGATGTACGACCCCCTCAGCACGCTGCAGTACACCTTCGACGAGATCCGCGCCGCGGTCGAAGCAGCATCCGACTACGGCACCTATGTGGCCACGCACGTCTACACGCCCGCCGGCATCACGCGCGCGATCGATGCCGGAGTCCGCTCGATCGAGCACGGGCACCTCGCCGACGAGGCCACGGTGCGCCGCATCGCCGAGGCCGGGGCCTGGCTGTCGATGCAGCCCTTCGCCGAAGAGGACCATCACTACCCCGATCCGGTGCGTGCCGCCAAGAACACCGAGATCTGCCAGGGGACCGCGCAGGTGTACGAGTGGGCGATCGCCCATGAGGTCAAGACGGCGTGGGGAACGGATCTGCTCCTCGAGCCCCAGGCGGCCGCACGGCAGAGCGCAATGGCCGCGCGGCTGGCCGAGTACTACAGCAACGTCGACGCGCTCAAGATCCTGACCTCGGGCAACGCCTCGCTGTTCGAACTGGCAGGAGACCGCAACACCTACCGCGGAGGCAAGCTCGGCGTGATCGCCGAGGGCGCATGGGCCGACGTCATCCTGACCGAGAAGGACCCGCTCGCGGACCTGTCCGTCATCGCGGACCCCGACGCGAACTTCGCAGTGATCATCAAGGGCGGGCAGGTCGTCAAGAACACACTGTGACACGCCGCGGGGACCCGAACCCGTCGGAGGCTCGTCGCTCCGACGCGCTTCATCCGGCGGCCCCGGAACCGAAACCGACGAACCAGAGAGATCAGGGAGCGAAAGTGACCAACACCAACACCAGCAAGGCCCGGCAGACGACCAACGTCGACCCGGTCCTGAGCGTGAATCCCGTCTTCGTCCGCCCGGGGGAAGCGACCGAGTTCGACAAGTTCTCGCTGCCGCCGGGACCGAGCCTGCCCGAGACGGCGTATCAGATCGTGCACGACGAGGCGATCCTCGACGGGAACTCGCGACTGAACCTCGCGACCTTCGTGTCGACGTGGATGGACGACGAGGCCAAGAAGCTCTACCTCGAGTCGGCCGACAAGAACATGATCGACAAGGACGAGTACCCGGCGACCGCGGCGATCGAAGACCGCTGCTGGCGCATTCTCGCCGACCTGTGGCACGTGCCGGACAAGAACGACACCATCGGCACCTCGACGATCGGCTCGTCCGAAGCCTGCATGCTGGGCGGACTCGCGCTCAAGCGCCTGTGGCAGGAGAAGCGGCAGGCCGAGGGAAAGCCGACCGACAAGCCGAACCTCATCATGTCGGCCGCCGTGCAGGTCGTGTGGGAGAAGTTCTGCAACTACTGGGACATCGAGCCCCGCTACGTTCCCGTCACCCCCGACCACATCATCCTCGACGGGTACAACCTCGAGGACTACGTCGATGAGAACACGATCGGCGTGGTCGCGATCCTCGGTCAGACCTTCACCGGGCTCTACGACGACGCGGTGGCCATCTCGAAGAAGCTGGACGAGATCCAGGAGAAGACGGGTCTCGACGTGAAGATCCACATCGACGGCGCTTCCGGCGCGATGGTCGCCCCCTTCTGCCAGCCCGATCTCGTGTGGGACTTCGCGCTCGACCGCGTCAACTCCATCTCGACCTCGGGTCACAAGTACGGTCTCGTCTACCCGGGCGTCGGGTGGGTGGTGTGGCGCAACACGGCCGTGCTGCCCGAGAGCATGATCTTCCACGTCAGCTACCTCGGCGGTGACATGCCGACCTTGGCGCTGAACTTCTCACGCCCCGGCTCGCAGGTGCTGTTGCAGTACTACCAGTTCCTCCGCCTCGGATTCGAGGGCTACCGAGAGGTGCAGCAGAACTCGATCGACGTGGCGACCTACCTGTCGAGTGAGATCGCGAAGATCGGTCCGTTCGAGCTGGTGAGCAAGGGCGACACGATCCCCGTGTTCGCGTGGGTCCTCAAGGACGGCTACACCGACAAGTGGACGCTCTACGACCTCGCCGACCGACTGCGGATGAAGGGCTGGCTCGTTCCTGCCTATCCCATGGCCGACGACATGTCGGACGTCGTGCTCCAGCGGATCGTCGTGAAGGTCGGGCTCAGCCGCGATCTCGCCTCGGCTCTCCTGTCCGACATCAAGGGCGAGGTCGAGTACCTCGACTCGCTCGAGGTCGCGCTCCCCGACTCGGCCAGCGCGGGGTCGCACTTCCACCACTGAGCGTCGTCGCGGCGGGGTGCCCGTGTGGTGCCCCGCCGCCGCGCTCCCGCGAACGACACACGCCACGAGGAGAAGCGATGAGCGTCGCAACCGTGAACGCCGAGAAGCCGCAGGGCTTCCTCATCCCCACTGTCGCAAAGCAGTGCTGGGGGTTCATGATCGGGTCGGCCTGCTTCGCCATCGGATCGGCGCCCGGCCTCGGTGCGATGCTCGGCGCGAACGGCGCGAACATCATCTTCTTCGTCGGCGCGTGGTTCTTCACCGCCGCGGGTCTCATGCAGCTGTTCCTGAGCGGAGCCGTCTCGGTGCCGGTCGCCTATGCGCCCGGTCGCATGGTGCGGGCGGAGTGGCTCACCGCGGCGACCCAGACGTTCGGCACCCTGATGTTCAACGTGAGCACATCGGCGGCCCTCTACGCCAAGTCCATCTCGGCGCAGGAGCGTTTCGTCTGGAATCCCGACGCCGGCGGCTCGGTCGCCTTCCTGGTCAGCGGTGTCCTCGCATTCGTGGCCTACGCGCACGTCGCCAAGCTGTGGAATCCCGTCACACGTCACTGGTGGGCGGTCACGATCAACTTCCTCGGATGCGTCGCATTCGGAATCTCCGCCGTCGGCGCGTACATCCTTCCCGACGGCGACGTCCTGGATTCGGGCTTCGCGAACTGGGGGACGTTCATCGGCGCGCTCTGCTTCTTCGCCGCCTCGTTCATCACGCTGCCCCAGTGGGATCGTCGAACGCGCGCTCGTCGCCCCCGTGCGGGCGAAGGCGACGCACCGGTCGCCCGATGACCGAGTCAGTCGTCGGTCCGCGCGTGAAGGCCGTCGCCGGGATGGACGACGAATCCCTGGCGATCGTCATCGCGGCCGTCTTCTTCGCCGCCACGGCGATCGTCGCGCTGCTCGTCTTCGGCGGTCGCGAGCTGCCGATCGACGGGAGGGGCTCGCTCGGCGAGTTCACCGCGCTGGCGGGCGCTGCGGCCGCCGGCGTCTCCTTCGTCGTGTCGATGGTTCTGCCCCGGCGCCGGGCCCGCCTCTCTGCGGTGGGGGTCGGCTATCGATGGTTCGACGTCGCGGCGCTCGCGCTGGCCCACGGTGCGATCGCGCTTCTGGGGTGGATCGGCGCAGCGAGCATCATGGATCACAGCTTCGTCGGGGCGACGGTGTTCGCGACGCCGGCGAGCATTCTGGCGGCTGCCGCGGCAGGCCTCAGCGCCTATCTCGCCTTCATCAGCGCTGCCAACACCTCGGCGGGACAGCTGTCCATCGTGCTGGCCGTCTTCCTCGTGGTCGGAGTCGTCGCCGCGATGCTGAGCGCGACCGATCCACAGTGGTGGCAGATGAACCTGTCGGCTCTCGGCATCACCCATGACATCTCGTCGCTGACGTTCAACGTGACCCTGATCATCTCGGGGGTCATCGTGACCACCATCGCGCGCGTGGGGACGGCGGCACTCCCGGTGGCGACGGGGGTCGAGCGCCGGCGCCGATTCGAGGTCCGCATCCTGTTCGTTCTGATCGGCGTCCTCCTCACCTGCGTCGGCATCTTCCCGGTCGACCGATTCCTGTTGCTGCACAACACGGTGGCGACGGGAATGGCGGTCGCGTACGCGGTGCTCGTGCTCGGGCTGCCGTGGTTCCTCCCACGCATGCCCCGGGTGTTCATGATCCTGGGTTTCGTCTACGTCGCGGTGATCATCGCCCTGGCCGTCCTCTTCTTCACCGGGATCTACAACCTGACGGCGGTCGAGCTCGTCTCGGCGATGCTGATCTTCAGCTGGATCATCCTGTTCCTGCGCAACGTGCAGTCCATCGACGGGGGAGCGGTCACGGCGGCATCCCCCGCGATGGCCGAGCGGGCCGGCTGATGCTCGTCGTCCTGGCCGATCTGCTGACGATCGGTGTCGCGATCGCGATCAGCCCGCTGACCATCGTCGCCGTGATCCTCATGGCGACATCCGGCAAGGGACGCACCAACGGCACCGCCTTCATCCTCGGGTGCTATCTGTTCGCCGTCGTGTTCGTCGGCGTCCTCGTCCTGCTCGGCCGATCCAGCGGCACCGACGAGCCCGATTCGGGGTCCCACCTGCTCGTCGACGTCGTCGAGATCATCCTGGGCCTCGGGTTGCTCGCGCTCGCGGTCCTGCAGTGGCGCAACCGCGCCTCGACCGATCCGCCGAAGTGGATGGCGCACATCGACGGACTCACGATCGGGAAGGCCTTCCTCATCGGAGTCCTCATCTCGGGCCCGCTCTCGCCGAAGGACCTGCCGCTGCTGGTGGCGGCGGGCGGCCGGATCTCACAGGCTTCGCTGCCGGTCGAGGAGATCGTCGCAGTCGTGCTCATCTTCGGGGTCATCGGCGTCGCCGCCGCCGCCGTGCCCTGGCTGATCAGTGTCGTCTCGCCCGGGAAGGTCGAGCAGCGGCTGACCGGCATGCGCGTGTGGCTCGTGTCGAACCACTCGGTGATCATGACCGTGCTCTTCGTCATCCTGGGCGTCAAGCTCGTCGCGTCCGGCGTCATGGACCTGGCGGGCTGACCCGTGTCGATGGCAATCCTCCTCGTCGTCGTGGTCGGCGTGCTCATCATCGTCTTCGCGAACTCGATCGCGAGCCGCACCGGGGTGGCCGGCCCCCTCATCCTCGTGATGGTCGGTGTCGTCATCAGCTTCCTCCCCGCGGTCCCGGCGATCACGATCCCGCCCGAGGTGATCCTCGTCGCCGTCCTTCCTCCGCTGCTGTTCTCGGCTGCCGTGTCGGCGCCGGCGATCGAGTTCCGCCGCGACATCACGGCCATCGGCGGACTGTCCGTGGTGCTCGTCGTGATCAGCGCACTGCTGCTCGGGCTGCTGTTCTGGTGGCTCATTCCCGGCCTCGGGTTCGCGCTCGCCGTCGCGCTGGGGGCCATTCTCAGCCCGACCGATGCGGTGGCGACGTCGATCGTCCGTCGGCTCGGCGTTCCCCGTCGGGTGGTCACGATCCTCGAGGGGGAATCCCTGCTCAACGACGCCTCTGCGCTGGTCCTGCTGCGCACGGCGGTGGTGGCGGCCGCCGCGGGATTCTCCTTCCTCACGACCCTCGGATCGTTCGCCTGGGCCGTCGTGTCCGCGATCGTCGTGGGGGCGGTGGCCGGGCTGATCGCGCTGCGCCTGCGGCACTGGACGACCAGCCCCACTGCGAACACCGCACTCGGGCTGACCGTTCCGTACCTCGCCTACCTGCCGACCGAGGCACTGGGCGGCTCCGGACTCGTCGCCGCGGTCGTCGCGGGCGTGGTGTGCGGTCAAGGCTCGGTGCGGTGGCTGACACCCGAGCAGCGGATCTCCGACGCATCGACGTGGCGCACGATCGAGTTCCTCCTCGAGGGCGCGGTCTTCCTCATCATGGGTCTCGAACTGTTCGCCATCGTGCAGGGCAACGGCGGTGGTGCACAGCGGCTGCTCAGCGGCCTCGGGATCGCAGCGCTCGCCTTCGTGCTCATCGTGCTGGTCCGCGCCGCCTACGTCATGCCGATGCTGCGTCTGCACGCACGTCGGGCCGCCGGCCGCCGCCGCACCCGGCTCGAGGCGGCTCGCGGGGCGCAGACGGGACGGCGGCAGAAGGCCACCGGACGCATGCGCGCCGATATCGACTACTTCGATTCGTCGCCCTTGACCTGGAAGCACAGCACGATCGTGGTGTGGGCGGGTATGCGCGGAGCGGTCACGCTGGCGGCGGCACAGACCCTTCCCGCCGAGACTCCGCAGCGCGACCTGCTCGTGTTCATCGCGTTCGCCGTCGCCGCCGGCAGCCTGCTCGTCCAGGGACTCACCCTGCCGTTGCTGGCGAAGATGCTCGGGCTGCGCAAGTCGGGAGGCGCGGGACCACCGCGCGACGAGATCCGTGAGATCGACGATGACCTCCGCACCACCGCTCGCGCTGCCGTGGAGAGCGGCGCCATCGCCCGGCCCGACGGCACCGCGTTCCCACCGGAGCTGGGTGCCGACGTCCTGTCGCGGTTCGTCGCAGCCGACACCCCTGCTGGCGATGCGGCATCCGTGCATCAGCTCGAACTCGCCGTGGTGGACACCATGCGCGCGCGCTTGCACGAGCTCGGACGATCGGGGAGGTACAGCACGCCGGCGCTGCGCTACATCCTCGACGAGCTCGACGCGTATGAGATCAGCGTGAAGCTCCACGTCGAAAGCGAGGAATGACATGACGTTGGAATCCGCGCCGATCGCGGGGATCGTCCTGGCTCTGCTGTCGGCGGCGACCCTGGCGGTCGGCAACCTCCTGCAGGCGCGCGGCGTGCGCATCATGCAGACGAAGACGGCCGGGGGAGCAGGCGGCTCGAAGGTCTCCCACCTCGTCCGCAATCGTTGGTGGCTGATCGGCGGGGTGCTGCTGGGCGCGGCGATCCTGTTGCAGCTCGCCAGTCTCACGTTCGCCCCCCTCATCGTGGTGCAGCCGATCGGCGTCACGGCTCTCGTGTTCACCGTGGTGCTGACCGCCGTCTTCGCGCATCGGTCGCCGTCGGCGGCCGTCGTCCGATCGATCACGGTGTGCGTGCTGGGAGTGGCGGCGTTCGTGACGGTCGCGGCGCTCGTGAGCACCCAGCATGCGATCACGGACGTCCAGCTCGTGGCGGTGCTCACCGTCCTGACCGTCGTCCTGATCGTCACGGGAGTGCTGTGGGCGGTTTCGCGCCGCCGCCGGGTCCCTGCGATCACCTGGGTCCTCGTGGGCGGTGTGCTCTCGGCCTTCGTCGCGACCCTCGGCAAGACCGTCATTCTGCGAGTCCAGTCGGCGCTCCACCACGACGACTTCAGGCTGGATGCCGCCAACGTGCTGACGATCGGATGTCTGGTGGGCATCGGCGTCGCCGGGGGCTTGTCGATCTACTTCGTGCAGTTGGCGCACGCGTCGAATCGTCCCGAGGTCGTCGTGGCCGGACTGACCGTGGTGGACCCGGCGGTGGCGGTCGTGCTCGGCATCACGATCCTCGGCGAGGCCAGCGGTGCTCCGCTGTGGTCTGTGTTCGCGTTCATCGCCGCCGGTCTGGTGGCGGGCTTCGGTGTCATCTCGTTGTCGCGTGCGGACCGCGAGACGGTCGGGTGATCGGGGGAGGATGCGAAGGATGACGGCACGGGCGATTCCGCGGGTGTAGTGCCCCGTCGGCCTCGGTGCGCATGTCAGCCTTGCCCCGACTCGTGCTGAAGTGCACGACATGCCCCGGTGCTTCGGAGGCGTGGGACCGCAGAGGAATGGATCTGCCGCGATGCAGAATGAACAGTCGGACCGGGTGATCGCTGCGCTCGAAACCGCGCGGGAGGGCGCTGACGTCGACCTGCTCGCGCGCGTGGTGCACGAGAACCTCTGGACGCTCTACGACCGCCACTACGAGATCCTGCTGCAGGCGATCAGCGAATTGCCCGGCCGAACCCTGGAGCGATACTCCGTTCTGAGGGCGCTGCATCCGATGACGCCGGCGCTCGCCGCATCGAGCGCGCCGTTCGACGCGTCGTCGCTCGACGATGTCGAGGCAAGCGAAACGGTCAGGGACATGATCGTGGTGCTGCAGATCCTCACGTCGCGATGGAATGGCGACCTCCGCGGGAGCGCGGAGTATGCGCGCGTGCTCCGCGCGCGCATCTACGACTTGGCCGTGCCCGACCGGGCTGAGCGCGGCAGCAATCTGTGGCTGCTCCATGGTGCCGTCGGCTCAGCGCTTCTGCTCGCCGGCGACACCGCGGGCGCGGTGCGGGAGTTGTCGACGGCGCGCGAGGTGGCGCGCTGCTCCGGCTCCACCAACGGTGAACGGAGTGTGCTCGGCCGACAGGCCTTGGCGGAGGTGCTGCGCGGAAGTGTCGCGGACGCGCAGCGATCACTCGCCGCGGCCCGCGCGCTCCCACCTCTGACCGCGGCATACGCGCCCGAAGCGCAGGCGGAGACGATCGCGGACCTGCTCGTTTCGCTCGAGGCGGGTGGGATCGAGGAGCCCGAGCGAGTGCAGCAGCTTCTGCATCTGGAGCCGACCGCCTTCACCTGGTCGTTCGTCGCACTCGCCAAGGCGAGGTACTTCCTGCTCTCGGGCAGGCCCTTCGAGGCGATCGAAGCAGCCCGGGTCGCCGCCTCGACGCACCGCACGCAGGACGGTACGCTGCCGGCGGACATCCTCGCACGCGTCTACATCGAGTCGTTTCTCATGCTGGGCCGCGAACGGGCCGCGCAACGCGCCGCGCTGGTCGTGAAGGAACCCGGCCCCCTGGCGGTCACCGCGCTCGCCCGGCTCGCGCTCGCGCGCGGCGACCTCGACGCGGCGGCGCGGTACATCCGCGATCTCTCGTCCGAGGCGTGGTCGTCGCCGGCCAGAGAGGCCGATCTGGTCTGTCTCAGGACGTGGGAGGTCGTGGCGCGCGACACCGTCGGGCCTGAGTCCGCACGGCGATTCGCGTCTCTCGTGACCAATCCTCATGCGCGACGTGCTGTGCTGTCGACGCCGCGGTGGGTGGTCGAGGCGATCGTGGCCGCGATGCCGGACGACCAGCGTGCGATCGTCGACGCGGCGATCGAGGGACTGACGTTCCCCGAGCTGGGAAGGTCGACGCTCAACCTCACGGCGAGCGAGCGACGCGTGTTCGCGGCACTGGCCACCCACGCCCGCGTCGCGGACCTCGCCTCGGCCCTCTTCCTCTCGCCGAACACCGTCAAGACGCACCTGAGTTCGCTGTATCGAAAGCTCGGAGTGTCGTCGAGACGCGAAGCGATCGAGATGCACAGCGTGCTCATCTCCGACCCCGAGGCCGAGCCACAGGTGATGGTCGGGTGATCTTGGGGATGAGGACTGCGACCGCAGCGACGCCCCGACGGTGAGGCGTCGCTAGCGTGGCCAACGGCTGGCCACAGAGATCGCACGAGCCGCACGGCATCCGACGGATGTACGTCAGACCAGGAGAGGCGGAGTACCGGTATGCGCAACGTCTGGCGTGTGTTCGTCCGCGACGCGAAGCGACTCGGGCGCGTGCCTCTCGCCCTCGTGATCATCGGAGGGGCGCTCATCACGCCGTCCCTGTACGCGTGGTTCAACATCGCGGCGTTCTGGAACCCTTTCGACAACACGAAGTACCTGAACGTCGCAGTCGTCAACCTCGACGAGGGCGGCTCGAGCACGGTCACCGGCGAAGTGAACGTGGGCGACCAGCTGGTCGCCCAGCTCAAGGAGAACGACGATCTCGGTTGGCAGTTCCTGTCTGAGTCGGAGGCCATGGACTCGATCCGCAGCGGTGACAGCTACGCCGCCTTCGTCGTGCCGAGCACGTTCACCGCGGATCTGCTGACGCTCATGTCGGGCGACTTCACAAAGCCTCGCCTGCAGTACTACGTGAACGAGAAGCTCAACGGAATCGCGCCTGAGATCACCGACACTGGCGCCACCACGATCCAGACGCAGATGATCGACGCGTTCAATCAGCAGGTGGCCGATGCCGTCGTGACCGCGATCCAGACCGGCGGGTCCGAAGCCGAGGATGAGCTGATCGACATCGAGGCCGGCATCATCGACGACCTCGACGACGCGGCGGCGGCCATCGCTCAGACGCGATCCCACCTCGAGGTCCTGAAGGCCGATCTCGACAGTGCCGGCCGGGGTCTGGAGGCCGACGCCGGCACCCTGCGGAATCTCGATGTCGCATTGGGCGACGTGCAGGCGACCCTGCGCGATGCGCAGGCCCTCGCGGATCGTGCGCAGACCGATCTCCTCCGTCTCGCGGGCGACGCGACCACGGGCTATGTCATCGGGTCCGCCGAAGTCGCACAGGGGGCCGCGGCCGCGCTCGCCGGGATCGGCGAAGTGAGCGCTGCCGTCGATTCGCTCTCGGCCGCCGTCTCGGCCCAGCGCACGATCCTGGAGGAGGCGGAGTCACTCCTGATCGGGTTGGCGCAGCAGTTGGAGCAGACCTCCGCAGCGCTGGTCAGTCTCGATGCCGACCTGGCCATGCTCGAGGCGGACATGGGCATCGCGGTGAGCGACCTGCAGGCGCTGGGCGGCGCGGCGCTGTGGCAGCAGCTCGAGTCTCTGAGCTCGCTGAACGCGGAGCAGATCGCCGAGTTCATGTCGACGCCGGTCATCGTCGACCAGCACACGATCTTCCCCACCCACGCGTACGGGTCTCAGATGGCGTCGCTGTTCATCAATCTGTCGCTGTGGATCGGGGCGTTCGTCCTGGTCGTGATCCTCAGGCTCGGCGTCGACGACGAGGGCGTCCCCGGCCTGACCGAGAGGCAGGGCTACCTCGGCCGGTGGCTCCTGTTCGCCGCGATCGCCGTCGCGCAGGCCGTCACTCTCAGCATCGGCAATCTGATCATCGGCGTGCAGCACGTCGATGTCGCGGTCTTCATCGTCACCCCGGTTCTCATCGGTCTCAGCTATCTGAGCATCATCTACGCGATCTCGGTCACGTTCGGCTACATCGGCAAGGGGCTCGTCGTGATCCTCGTGATCATGCAGATCCCGGGCGCCTCGGGCATCTACCCGATCCAGCTCATGCCGGACTTCTTCCAGCAGCTCTACCCCTTCTTCCCGTTCACGTACGGCATCGATGCCATGCGCGAGGTCATCAGCGGCTTCGCCGGGTTCGCCTACTGGAGATACATGGGAACGCTCCTCCTCTTCGTCGCGCTCGCGTTCTTCCTCGGTCTCGTCCTGCGCGCGAGCGTCTCCAACCTCACGCGTCTGTTCACCCAGGAGGTGGCCGAGACCGAGCTGTTCACCTCTGAGAGCGGGGCCCCTGCCGGGCCCGGATACCGGCTCGACCACGTCTTGCGCGCCCTGGCCGACCGTGCAGGCTACAACCAGCGGCTCGCCAGACGGGCGCTGCCCTTCGCCCGCTCGTATCGAAGGGTACGGACCGCGATCGTCGCGGTGGGTCTGGCCGGCATCCTCGCGATCGCCGTGCTCGCCGTCGTCTTCCCCGACGAGAAGACCTCGTTCGTCGGCCTGTGGATCCTCTGGTTGGTGATCATCTTCGTCGCGCTCGTCGCGCTCGAGTACATCCGCTACAGCCTCAAGCTGTCGACGGAGGTGGGCGAGATGCCCGACGCGGAACTGCGTCGGGAACTGGCAGAACTGGAGGCCCAGCGGTGAGTGGCATCTGGCAGCTCTTCCGCGCCGACCTGCGCCGGGCGACGAGCAAGGTCATGTCGGTCATCGTGCTGTGCGGTCTCATCGCGATTCCCTCCGCCTTCACATGGTTCAACGTGATCGGAAGCTGGGAGCCGTTCGACAACACCCGCAATCTGAAGGTGGCCGTGGCGAGCGTCGACAAGGGGTACACGAGCCCGCTCCTGCCGCTCCACGTCAACGTCGGAAGCATCGTCGAGTCGGCGTTGCGCGCGAACGATCAGCTCGATTGGGTCATCACGACCGAGGACGAAGCGATCGCCGGGACCGAGTCGGGTGAGTACTACGCCGCGATGGTCCTGCCGGAGGACTTCAGCGAGCGGATGCTCACGTTCTACACCGACGGGTCTCGTCGAACCCACGTCGACTACTACACCAACGACAAGTCGAATCCGCTCGCCCCCCTCATCACCAGCGAGGGCGCCGATGACCTCACCGCGAAGATCAACGCGGAGTTCACGGAGGAGCTCAGCGACGTCGCGCTCAGCCTCGTCTCGTCTCTCGCGAAGTCATTGTCCGACGGCCAATCGGAGGCGGCGCTCACCCGGATGGAAGCGCACATCAGCGACGTCGGCGTCCAGCTTCGCGCCGCGTCCGGCACTGCGAGCATGTTCACATCGCTGCTCGAAGCCAGCGTCCCCCTCGTCGAGAGCGCCTCCCACCTGCTCGACGCCGTCGACTCGGAGTTCGCGGCTGCGACGGGCACGGTGCAGGAAGGCATCACGGCCGCGGAGCAGTCTGAGGCCGCGATCGCGCGCGCGACCGGTGCCCTCACCGACGCGCTCGGCGCGAGCCTCGATCAGTTGAACCGGTTCGGCTCGGACATCGACCGCATCTTCTCCGGTCTGGACGCCGACGCAGCGGCGAGCGCGGAGCTGACCGATCGAATGGCGGACGACCTCACGATCCTCATCGACGACCACGTGGAGCTGCGCGACCGGCTCGTCACCGACGTCGGCCCGCGCCTTCCCGAGGAGGACCTGCCGGCGTTCGACGCCATCATCGAGAGCCTGGACCGCGCGATCGATCAGGAACGGGTGCTGGAGTCCCGGCTGCGTGAGACATCCGCGGGGATCTCGGCCGGCAACGCGGACGCGCAGCGGTTCCGGGCGCAGATCGAGGAGCGCATCGTCGAGGCGCAGACCGCGATTTCGAACGCGAGCACGGTGTACGCCAACGACCTGCGGCCCACGCTCGAGCAATTGGCCGTCACCCTCACTGCCGTCGGTGGCGCGCTGGGCTCGCTGGGCGGGGACGTGAGCGCGGTGAGCGACTCCGCCGGCGACGTGGTGACCGTGCTCGACAACGCGGCAGAGGACAACCGGGTCCTCGCCGACACGCTCGCCGCGGCGGCCGACGAGGTCGATCGCGTCGTCCAGACACTCTCGGTGGCGATCGACACCGGGGACTTCAGCCAGGTCAGTGCGATCATCGGCGCGAACCCGTCGGTTCTCGCGGCCGCGATCGCCCAACCCATCGGACTGGAGCGGATCGAGGTCTATCCCGTCGTGAGCTTCGGCGCGGGCATGGCCGCGCTCTACACCGTGCTCTCGCTGTGGGTGGGCGCGCTGCTGATCGCGGTGACCCTCCGTGTGGATCCGCCGACGCAGGCGGTCGACGGTGGCCCGGAACTGACGATCACCCAGCGATTCCTCGGCAGGTACGCTATCTTCGCACTGATCGGGCTCGCCCAGAGCACTCTCGTGTTCCTCGGCAACATCCTGCTCGTCGGGCTCCAGCCTGTGCACCCGCTGCTGTTCATGCTGACCGGCTGGGCGACGTCGCTCGTGTTCACCTTCATCATCTATACGCTCGTCGTCTCGTTCAGCGACGCGGGCAAGGCACTCGCGGTGTTCCTGCTCGTCATCCAGGTGGCGGGTGCCGGCGGTGCGTACCCGCTGGTGCTGCTGCCCGAGTGGTTCCAGAACGTCAGTCCGTTCCTCCCGGGAACGCATGCGATCGATGCCTTCCGTGCGGCTCTTGCCGGGATCTATGACGCCGACTACTGGATCTCGCTCGGCTGGCTCCTCGCCTTCCTGGTCCCGATGCTGCTGCTGGGCCTCGTGCTGCGGCGACCGCTCATCGACATGAACGAGAAGATGGACAAGATGCTGCAGTCGACCAAGCTCATGTAGGTGATCGGTCCGCCGCGCGCTCGGCAGATCGTCCCTGTGCGAGACTCGGGATCGTGCAGCCGGACGACGTCGTCGACTTGACTGCGGCGCTGATCGGAATCGACTCGGTGAGCCCGAGTCTGGTCCCCGGCGCCGCGGGAGAGCGGCGGATCGCGGACTACGTGGCATCCTGGCTCGAGAACGCCGGATTCCGCGTCCGCCTCGTTCCTGCCGTCGCCGATCCGCGCCGCATCAGCGTGGTGGCGGTCCGCGCCGGCACGGTCGTCGGTCGCACCGTGGTGCTCAACGGGCATCTCGACACGGTCGGTGTCGAGGAAATGGTGCACCCGTTCGCCGCGCGCCTCGACGGCGACCGCCTCACCGGGCGCGGATCGAGCGACATGAAGGGCGGTCTGGCGGGACTGCTGGTGGCGGCGAAGCAACTCGCCCGGCAGGATGCCCCGGGAACGATCATCGTCGCCTTCGTCGCCGACGAAGAAGACGGCAGCGTCGGGGCCGAGACGGTCATCGACGTGGTCCGGTCGATGGGCATCGTGCCCGACGTGTGCCTCATCGCCGAACCCACCGGGCTCGACCTCGCGATCGCGCATCGCGGCTACGCCGTGTTCGATGTCGACCTGCGCGGAAGGGCGGCGCACTCGTCGCAGCCCGAGTCCTCCGTGGACGCACTACGGGCACTGGGAGACCTGCTCGGCGAGATCGCGCGCTTCGATCACGGGCTGACGCTCACCCCCGCGCACCCGCTCCTCGGTCACGGCTCCCTGCGAGCGACGACGGCGCGATCCGGAACGGCGACGTTCACGATCGCGGCGAACGCTCACGTCGCAGTCGAGCGACGCACGCTGCCGGGCGAGAGTCCGCAGCGCGCCCTCGGCGAGGTGCAGGGCCTGGTGGACTCGGTCGTCGCGAGGACACCGGGGCTTCGCGCCGACGTACGGAGGGTTCTGGATCGGGATGCCTGGCAGGCGGGCACCGCGGGCGATGCCGCCGCGTTGTCGCAGCTGCTGGCGACATCACTCGCGTCGGCGGGCGTGCAGCCCGGACGGTTCGGTGCGCCGTACTGGATGGAGTCCGCGCTCTGGGAGGCCGCCGGCATCCCCACCGTCGTGTGCGGACCCGCCGGCGGCGGCCTGCACGCCGTCGACGAGTGGGTCGACGTCGGGCAGCTCCGGGCGTTTCCCGTGGCGGTGGCCGACGCCGTCGGCCGCTTCCTCGGTCAGCGCGCGTGATCAGCCCTGCGCAGGACGTCGGGGCCGGCCCCGTGCAGGACCGACCCCGACGTCTCCGGTCTGCCGGTCAGTCCGCCGGCAGTGTGATCCGCTCCGGGATCTGCTCGTAGTCCTCGGGGTCGATCGCATCGATCGAGCCGTCGGCGATCGCCGTGATCAAGCCCTTGAGCCCGATCTCGACCTGCTTGGTCAGGAAGCCGTTCCGCTTCTGACCGTCGGACTGCGTGTTGCTCGACGTCTCGAACAGCACCGTCGCGCTGCCGCGCAGCGCGAACGACCCGAGCGCTGTACCTGGCAGGTTGATGCTCTGCGGGTACAGCGTGACGTGGCCGAAGCCGGACGCGCCGTTGTCCTGGAGGGCATCGTAGACCGCGACGTTCGCTTGACGCGAGGCGTCGTAGTCGAAGTTCGGCCAGTCGCCGAATGCGGCCGGGTCGGCGATGAAGCGTCCCGAGATCGACAGCGGCGACATGTTGTCGGTGCCAGCCTGCTGGTAGCACGGCCACTGGTTGTGCAGGTCGACGAAGTAGTCCACGATGCCGAACTCGTCCTCGATGTTCGCATACACGTCACGCGCCGTCTGCGCCTCGGGGGTGATGAACCAGCCGGTGTCCGCGCTGTTGCCCGGGAAGTCCTCGGGCTGGGGTACGTAGTCGAGGTCCGGGTTGAAGTCGCGGTTGACATCGAAGCCGGGCACCCTGGAGTTGTAGTTCCACGCCGGGTCGACACCGGCCAACTGCGGGAAGTCGGCGACGACGTCATCCCAGCTCATCGCGTTCTGGCGGGTGTCGTGCTCGCCCCCGTCGGCGTTGAGCCGGGGGATCGCGACGATCGTGATGTTCTCGCGGATCTCCGCCGCGGCGGCGGAGCTGCCGCCGAGCTCCTTGAGCAGCGAGAGCAGGGCCTCGGTGCCGTGGTTCTCGTTGCCGTGGATCTGCGACTGCACCATCATGACGGTGTCACCGGTGCCCACCCGCGCCTGATAGATCTCGCGTCCTTCGTTGCTGTAACCGGCGACCTCGACGTCGACTCGGCCCTTGCTCGTGGACTCGATCTTCTGGAGTTCCTTGGTCAGCTGATCGTGGCTGACGAAACCGGCACGCGGCCCGGCGGATTCCGTACCGCAGTGCGAATTGACCGGAATCGCGGTCGCGGCCGGGGCGAGCGCGATCGCCGAGCCTCCGACGAGCGCCGCACCGGCCAGCGCGGCCACTGTCAGTCGTGTCTTCCTATGCATTGATTCTCCACTTTCGATCGGCTCCCCCGTGGCCACCATGCAATCGCATGCCGCTGTTGGAATGAAAAGCTCTGATGCGATTCACAGCGATTCGGTGCGCCGAACAGGCTGGTTCACCCTCGACAAGGAGAGACAGAACGCGATCACGCTTTGCGATCGCAGCGGAATGTCAGCCGGTGGTGCGCGTCAACCACGCGTCGAAGGTCTCGAATCCGATCTCGGCGCCCTCGCCCGCGAGCAGGGTGCCGTCGCGCTGGGCCTTGCCCGCACCACCGAGGAGCGATACGGCCGGGATCCACCCGCGGTGCCCGGTCGCGCGCGCCCATCGCCTGATCATGTCGACCAGCGACTCCTCTCGCGGACCGGCGATCTCGACATGGCCGTCCCGCGCGCGCGACTCGGCGAGATCGACCAGTCGTGTGGCGACTTCGCGCGCAGCGATCGGCTGTGTGCGCATCTTCGGTGCGATGTGCACGGGGCCGGCCTTCGCAGTCGCGAACACCTGTCCGGCGAACTCGTGGAACTGCGTCGCCCGCAGGATCGTCCAGGGCACGGGCCCGGCTTCGATCATCACCTCTTGGGCGCGCTTGCCGGCGTAGTAGTCGAAGGGGGCACGATCGACGCCGACGATCGACAGCGCGATGTGGTGCTCGACGCCAGCGCGCTCTTCGGCCGCGAGAAGCGTGCGGGTGACGCCCGCGAAGAACCGCCTGGACTCGTCCGCGTCGAGGGTGCTCAGGTTGGTGGCATCGATGACTGCATCCGTGCCGACGATGGCCCCGTCGACGTTGCTGCCCGTCGTCAGGTCGACGCCTCGAGACCGGGACAGGACGACCGTTTCGTGTCCGCGGGCCCGGGCCTCGTGCACGACGAGACCGCCCATCAACCCCGTTCCTCCTGCAATCGCGATTCTCATGTCCACCTTTCTGTTCGGGGCGGCCTACGCACGCCCGCTGTTCCGACGAGGTGGCCGCACGAAGTGTGAGGCTCACGGTCGAGCGCCCTGCGTCGTCGTATCGTCAGGGACAGCGACGACCGACCGGCCGACGGTTCGGCCGGTTCGAAGGACGGAGGCACGGGGTGACGGGCGACGAGGTCACGGCCGCGCTGGAAGCCGAGCGCCCCGCGCTGCGCGGGCTGGCCTACCGCATGCTGGGCAGTCTCGGCGACGCTGAAGACGCGGTGCAGGACGCGTTCGTGCGCTGGGTCCGGCTCAGCGACGACCAGCGGGCGGCGATCGACAACCCGGGCGCGTGGATGATGCGTGTCACCTCGCGCATCTGTCTCGACATGCTCGGATCTGCCCGCGTGCGGCGCGAGACGTACGTGGGATCCTGGCTCCCCGAGCCCGTGCCCGTCCACCTCGATGCAGCGCGGGCGGCGGACCCGCTCGAGAAGGTCGCCCTCGACGATTCGGTGAGCATGGCGCTTCAGATCGTGCTCGACACCCTCACACCTGCAGAGCGCGTCGCATTCGTTCTGCACGATGTGTTCGAGATGCCGTTCGCTCAGATCGCCGAGACCGTGGGACGTTCCGTGGAGGCGACGCGGCAATTGGCGTCATCGGCTCGACGGAAGGTGCGCGCGCGGACCGATCATGCCGCCCCCCGTGAGCGGCACGACGCGATCGCGGCCGCGTTCGCTGCGGCGACCGGCGCGGGCGACTTCGACGCGCTGATGACGCTTCTCGATCCGGGGGTGACCCTCACGTCGGACGGCGGCGGCAAGGTCAGCGCCGCGCGACGCCCCGTGCGCGGCGCCGTCAAGGTCGCTCGCTTCATTCTGGGTGTCCTCACGCAGCGTCCGCACGCGCGCGCCGATCCGATCATGACGGCCGACGGACTGGGGTTCGTCGTCAGCGAGAACGGCGTGGTCGACACCGTCATCGTGCTCGGAGTGCGTGCGGACCGGGTGACCGACGTGTGGCTCGTGCGCAATCCCGACAAGCTCACCAGTTGGCGCTGAAGCCCGAGGCGGGCACACCGTGACGGCGTGCCCGCCGTCACTGATCGCGGGCTGAATCCCGCGGCCCGGCGAACGGTGCGAGCGCGTCGCGGAGCGCCTCGAGGTCGGCGACGGTCATCCCGGTGAGTGCCATGATCTGCTCGGGCACGCGTTCCGCCCGCGCTCGCAGTTCCCTGCCCGCGTCGGTGAGCGTGATGTCGAGCACGCGCTCGTCCTCGGGTCGTCGCATCCGATCCACCAGGCCCTGGGTCTCGAGTCGCTTCACCAGCGGCGAGAGCGTCGCCGGCTCCATCGCGAGCGCCGTCGCAAGATGGGACAGTGATCGCGGTGCCCGCTCCCATAGGGCGAGCATCACGAGGTACTGCGGGTGGGTCAGACCGAGTGGGGCGAGCACCGGGCGGTAGATGCCGACGACGTTGCGCGCCGCGGTGACAAGCGAGAAGCAGACCTGGTTGTCGAGCTTGAGCAGATCGTCGGCCATGGCGGGATGCTATCGCGAAATACTTAGTACACTGATGATTGTGACACGAAGCGATTCGCCCCCTCCCTCGAAAGCCAGCCTGCGGCGGCGTGTGCGCGAGGCCGGAGGGCTGTACGCCTTCGTCAACGGATGGCTCGTGCGCGTCGCGGGGCCGGCGTCCGTGGGGCCGTACGATACGGAACCCGAGCCGACGCGCACCGAGCGGCCGTGCCCACTGTGTCGTCAGCCGATGAGTGCGCACTCATTCGACCGCTCGGGGCCGAAGCCGCTGATGACCTGTCCGCGCTGACCGCTTCTCAGGATCGACGACGGCCCCTGCCGTCGCCTTTTTGACCGGCCGGGACCGCGTGTCCGCGCACGAACCGGGTGCGCTGGTCGGTGTGCCCGGCTCGACGTCGGCAACGGCCGCGGCGCAGCATCCGCGAGAAGCAGAAAGTGCTTGCGAATGGCTCAGATGACTGACATCGTATGTTTCAGGTGAGTCGAGGGTGTCCACCGTGGTCGCCCCACCGAGAAGAAGAAGAGGGCATCGATGCTCCCCAAACGACACGGACGTCGCGGGATCTCCACAGCACTCGTCGCGAGCGCGGCCATCGGATCGATGATCGCGACCGCGACGGTCGGCGCCACAGCCGCCGCAGCAGCAGAATCCGAACAACGCATCCACGTGGCCGTCGACGGCAGTGACAGTGGGGCGGGAACGGCCGCCGACCCGGCGTCCCTCATCCGTGCGCAGGAGCTGGTGCGCGCGCTCAACTCGGATATGTCCGCCGACATCGAGGTCGTCCTCGCGAACGGCACCTATCGGCTCACCGAGCCTCTGATGTTCGACGCATCGGATTCGGGCAGCAACGGCTACTCGGTGCGATGGACGGCGGCCGATGGCGCGACCCCCGTGATCTCCGGCGCCGTTCCGGTGTCGAATTGGACACTCGCCGACGCCGAGACCGGCATCTACGCCGCGTCGGTGCCCGCCGATGCTCAGACGCGCAACCTCTACGTCGACGGCGAGAGCGCCGTGCGCGCCCAGACCCGGTTCTCACGGCCTGCGCAGAGCGCGTTCACGGCCGACGGTCTGACCATGACCAGTCAGATGGCGTTTCTGCGTGCGCTGTCTGCCGCCGAACTCGCGGAGGTCGAGCTGCGCGGGATCAACTCCTTCACCGACCGGTACAGCGGCGTCGACGGGCTGAGCCCGGACGGCACGGTGCTCGAGATGGCGAATCCGGCATGGCACAACAACACGTGGGGCTGGGACCATCTGGCCAGCCCGTTCCATGAGAGCGGCTTCTACGCCGAGAACGCGCTGGCGTTCCTGGATGCCGAGAACGAATGGTTCCTCGACACGGCCGCCGACACCCTGTACTACAAGCCTGTCGCGGGCGCCGACATCGACTCCCTCGAGGTCGAACTGCCCCGGCTCGAGACGCTCGTGTCGATCAGCGGCACGACTGACGACCAGGTCCACCACCTCAGCTTCGACGGGCTCGCCTTCACAGGAGCCACGTGGAACGAGCCGACGGAGACCGGCGGATACGCCGACCAGCAGACCGGTGGCTATCTCTCGGTCGGCGACGACTACCCCGAGGGCGGATACCCCACGTTCGAGTCGTCGCGTCCCCACTGGCGACAGGTTCCCTCGGCCGTGCAGATCTCAGCCGCAACGGACGTCACCATCACCGAGTCCGCGTTCTACGGACTCGGCGGAAGCGGCTTGGGAATCGGCAACGACGCGACGGCGCACCTCTCGGGCGTCGGACTGGGTACCCAGCGCATCACGGTGCACGGCTCGACGTTCACCGAGATCGGCTCGAACGCCATCACGATCGGAGGAATCGAGCAGCAGGCGCACCATCCCGGCACCCTCGCCGATGGCACTCGAGACCCTGCGGTCAGCGATGCGACCGTCGCGCGCATGACGGTGTCGGACATCACGATCACCGAGAACCGCATCTGGGATGCCGCCGACACCTACACCAGCGGAGTCGGCATCCTGATGACCTACACCGCAGACTCGGTCATCGCGCACAACGACGTCACCGACATGCCGTACGGTGCGATCAACACCGGCTACGGGTGGGGCGCGAACGACGCAGGCGGGTCCTCTGACTACCTCAATCGCGGACTGTACGACCACCAGCCGATCTTCACGACTCCGACGACGGCACGTGACAACCTCATCACCGCGAACTACACCGCGCGCTTCGGGCTGCGGCACACCGACCTCGGCGGGTTCTACAACCTGTCCGCGAACCCTGGATCGGTGTGGTCGGAGAACTACATCGTCGAGCCCCGCAACCGGGCGTTCTACCCTGACGAGGGCTCGCGAGACCTCACCTTCAACGACAACGTCGCGGTCAACGGCGACTGGTTCGGTGCGAACTTCCGTGCCCCGAACACCGGCAACTTGTCCGGCGCGGGAAACTGGATCTCTGAAGGAAACACGATCGTCCGCGCGAACCGGAACACCCTGGTCGAGGCGACCAACTTCGCGCCTGCGGATGTGGTGAACTGCGAGATCACCGACATCCGGTTCCATGCCGGCGTCCCGGTGGAGCGCCGGACGGGGACCGATCCCGACCGTCCCGGCAGCGCGTGCCTGGACACCTCGGTCGAGACCGTCGCGGGCGAGAGCATCGTGTCGGCGGGCTTCGCAGACCTCGCGGCGGACCACACCGGATTCGCTATCGGCGCCGATGTTCCCGACGGCTGGTCCGTCACCGCGCTGGATCCCGATCCGGCCACCTCGGTGACGACCGGGACGACCGCTTCGCAGCGGTGGTCGATCGCCGCGCCGAGCGAGCTGACAGACGCGATCATGACCGCACCCGTCACGATCACCGCGACCTCCGACACGGTGTCGGCGGTGGGTACCGAAGAGGTCTCCGTCGGCGGTGCTGTGCAAGCGCCCTTCAAGGACACCGGCAACGGTGCGTACCTGGCGGGCCAGTACGGCGACGAGTTCGCACTGTGGCAGGCGGGCGCCGACATCTGGGGCGTGAACCAGAACGACGACGACTACGCAGCCATCTACGTCGAGGATGCCGTGGGCGATGGTGACTCGATCACCGTGAAGGTCACGGACCAGGAGCACATCAACGATTGGACCAAGAGCGGCCTCGTCCTGCGCAACGACATCGCGACTCCGTTCTCACCCGGCGGCTACCTCGTGCTCGTCGTCACTCCGGCCAAGGGCGTCATCCTCAGCTCCGACACCGACAACAACGGCACGCTGGATCACAATGTCATCGCTGCGGGCGTGAAAGCCCCGGTGTCGCTCCAGCTGAGTCGGGACGGCGATGTCGTGACCGCGAAGTACTCCAAGGATGACGGTGCCACCTGGACGACCGTGGGCACCCGTACGACCGTGGGGGCCGATGCGGTGCAGGACGCGGGCATCGTGCATGTTTCCCATGACGTCATCACCTATGGTCGGGCCGACTTCACGGATCTGTCGGTGTCGAGCCTGGGAGACCCGGGCGACCTCGTCTCTGTGGACGTGAGCACTGCGCACACCTTCGTCTCGATGGGTGACACCGTGGCGTTCACCGTGACCGGCGAGGATGCGGACGGCAGGGTCGTCCCGCTGGACGCCGGCGACATCATCCTCACGAGTGACAACCCGGCCGACGTCGTCGAGGGCACCCGCGTCACCTTCCCGGCGGAGGGCGAGCGAACGATCACCGCGACCGTGGGGACGGTCTCGGCGTCCGTTCAGGTCGAGGTGGGCCCTGAAGCGATCGACCCCGGGCCGCTGCTCACGTACAGCAACGTCGATGCGTCGTTCTCGCAGGGTGACGGATCGTACGAGGTGACCGCGGCGGGTACCGACATGTTCCAGGGCTTCGGAATCGTCCAGGATCAGTTCGGCGCTCTCTACGCACCCGATGCCGCCGGTGCCCAGTCGGTCGTGTCGGTCCGGGTGGCCGAGTACGACTCGATCCGCCGCAACAGCAAGGCCGCACTGGTGTTGCGCAACGACATCACCGCACCCGGGTCCGCTGCCGGGTATGTGTCGATCGCTGCACAGCAGGAGAGCGGCGTGACACTGTTCGCGGACTCGAACGGAGACGGGTATCTCGATCACTACCAGGGCTTCGGCAACGCGAAGATCGAACCCGTCCACCTCCGCCTCGCGCGTGACGGCGATGTCGTCACCGGGTACGTATCGGAGGACGGCGTGACCTGGCAGCCCGTCGGCGATCCGGTGACGCTGGTGAATGCCGACGAGTCGCTCGACGTCGGGTTGGCCTACGTCTCCGCACATGCGGCGACGGCGGGGACGGCGACGTTCGACACTCTTCGTGTGGCCAACGAGAGTGTGCCGGTGGTCGATGAGGAGCGGCCTGTCGTGGAGTTGCGCTCTCCGGCGTCGGCCGGCCCGTTCCCGGTGGTCGACATCGAGATGACGGCGACGGACGATGTCGGGCTGTCCCGCATCGTGGCGAACATCTATCAGGACGGGAAGCTCGTCAAGAGCACCCAGACGCGCGTCGAGGGTGGCGCCAAGTCCGGCACCCACTCGGCGACGGTGTCGCTGCCTGACGGGGAGTACTCGATGAAGTACAACGCTGAGGATCTGGCCGGCAACATCGCCCGCACGCGCACGGTGACCTTCACCGTGGACGCCACGGCGCCGGTGGCGTCGGTCAAGTCCGGCGAGGGGTTCACCGTCGTCAGCGGGACCGGGTATGAGAAGGTCAGCTTCAAGCTGTTCGACGCGGGAAAGATCGACAAGGTCGTGATCAACGGCGTCGTGAAGGACCTGACGGACAACACGTGGTCTGATGTGAACTTCGTCAGGCCCGGGGTGTTCGGCGCTGTTGCGGGTGAGAACGTGCTCGTGGTCTACGACGTGGCCGGAAACTCGTCCACCAGGTCGTTCACGCTGGTCGGCTAGCGCGAGTGTCACTGCACCCCCGGCGTCTTCGGATCCGGGGGTGCAGTGACGCGTCGACGCCAGTCGCCGTCGGCGACGGATCAGGCCGGGCTCACGAGCTGGACGAGGTTGCCGCAGGTGTCGTCGAGCACCGCCATGCGCATCGGGCCGGCCGGGCCGGGCGGCTGCACGAAGACCACGCCCTCGCCGGTCAACTCGCGGTACGCCTCATCCACGTCTTCGACCGCGAAGGACGCCGCGGGGATGCCCTGCTCGGCGAGAGCCCGCGAGTACTCCTTCGCGGCCGGATTCTCGTCGGGCTCGAGCAGCAGCTCGACGCCGTCGGGCTGGTCGGCGGCGACGACGGTGAGCCATCGGTACTCGCCGACGGGAACATCGTGCTTCGCGACGAACCCGAGCGTCTGCGTGTAGAAGTCCAACGCCTTCTGCTGGTCGTCCACGAACACGCTCATCACATGCAGTCGTGCCTTCATGACTGGGTTTCCTTCCGATCGACGGGCCACCGCTCCGTGATCTCGCGCAGCGGTTCGGTGTCGGCCCGATGCACCTTCGTGCGGCCGACCTTCGTGGCATGGACGAGGCCGCTCTCCTCGAGCACCGAGAGGTGCTGCGAGATCGCCTGCCGAGACGACTCGGTGCCCGCCTCGGTGAGCACGCTGCAGATCTCGAACAGCGTCACGCCGTCACGCTGGACCAGCAGGTCCAGGATCCTTCTGCGGGTCGGGTCGGCCAGCGCGCGGTACACATCAGCCACGATCACACGATAGGCAAGTGAACACTTGCATGTCAAATGCGCGTTCGTCGTGCCTCTCCGCAGGCTAGCGACCCCCGAAGGTCGCGACGTAGCGCTCGGGCTCGACGCCCCGGTCGAAGCGGCGCCCCGAGATCGACGTGGGCACGATCCTGACCCAGCGGTACTTCAGCGTCGGGATCCACGGCCGAAGCGGAAGCTCATCGGCCTGATCGATCTCGCGCTGCAGCCGCAGCTGCGCCGCGGTGCCCTTGACGATCACGCTCGCAGCAGATGTCCCGTCGAACTCATCGACCTCGAACGCGACGTGCGGGTTCGCCGTCAGATCGTCGAGCTTCGACCCGGGAGCGGTGCGGAACAGAAGGCGCGGACCGTCGGCGACGTAGTTCACGGGGAAGATCTCCGGCATCCCGTCGACCGACAGGGCGAGTCTTCCCAACTCGCCGCGCGCCAGCAGCGCCCAGCAGGCTTCTTCGTCGAGTGTCGACACGAGGTCGACGTTCGCGGTGGCCATCGTCTCGTCCTTTCTGCGCGCATCGGTGCGCGAGATCACGGGTGGATCGGTGCGAAGTGCGGGATGGGCCACGGCTTGTCGTCGTGGCGGTCGCCCGTGGCATTCGAGCGGTCGCGCCGGGGGAAGCGGCGCCCGGTGATCGCCACGGGGCTCAGTCGCACGTAGTTGTGTTTCGCCGTCGGCGACGAGCTGTCGAGGTCGAGGATGCCCGACGCCTCGATGTCGGCGTCGGTGTCGAGCCGATGTGCGTCGGCCTGGATGACGACACTCCAGTACGCGCGTGCGTCCGATCCGTCCACCTCGAATGCGACAGCCGGATGCTGCGCCATGAGCCGCAGCTTCGTGCCGGGCGCGGATCGCAGATAGACCGCGCCATCGTGCACGCGGAAGTCGATCGGGAACACCTCGGGTCGGCCCCCATCGGTTGCGATCGCCAGGCGTCCCACCTCACTGGCCGTCACATAGCGCCAACACTCCGAGGGTGCGAGCTCTTCCACGCCCGAGGCCGCAGGGGCGGGCGATGCGGGATCGATGCGCGTGAGATACGGATTCGCCGCGGTGACCATGGTCTCCCTCCTCCTTCATCGAGGGTCTGGCACCAGACTGCGCCGATCGCAGCGGTCGGGGTAGGGCCATTGGTCCCGCGCGCCGGCCCAGGTCAGGCGGAGCCCGGGGCGAGCCCTTCGCCCCAGGCTCGCGCCCTCACCAGTTCGCCGTCCACCAGCGGCCCCTCGTACCCCGATACGAGGAAGCTCTCGCGGGCCACGGAGCGGAAGCCCCGCGCTCGCGCGGCCTTGACGAGACTCTTCGACGCAGCGCCCGGAAGGAGCGGTACGTCGGCGCGGGTGTCGAAGGCGGCGAAGTCGTGCGGATGCGGCTGATCGGGGAGCCCTGTGATCCACTCCCGAATGCCGAAGGATGCGTCCTTGTCGTCGGCGCCGCGCGCGACCGCGTCATTGCGGGTGGTCGTGCGCGACATCGAGAAGGCGTGGGTCGGACCGCCGACGACGAGAAGGTCGACGTCGGTCGGGACGGTGCGCGGTGCGTCCGCGACGTCGGTTGCCGTGACACCGGCGCCTGTGGTCCTGAGGCCGTCGGCGATCGCCTCGGCGACCTGACGGGTGTTGCCGAACATGCTCTCGTAGATGACCAGTGCGTTCATGATGCTCCTCCCGCCGAGGCATGCGCGCCCCGATGCACACAGGTTCCCGCGCCGCCGAGACGGCGGACAGGGCCGAACGTCCCGTCGGATCAGCGGCCTCGATCGTGGTCGCGGTGTTCGGCGCCGTAGACGGCAGCCTGGGTGCGACGCTCCATCCCCAACTTGGCCAGGAGGGCGCTGACGTAGTTCTTCACCGTCTTCTCGGCCAGCCCGAGGTGGTCCCCGATCTGCCGGTTGGTCAGTCCGTCGGCGATGAGGTCGAGCACCTGGCGCTCACGATAGGTCAGGTCCGCCGTCGACACATCGCCCGGCTGCGAGCGCGGGGCCGATGCGCTCGCGGCGCGCTGCAGCGAGGCCGACGACTGCACACTCCGGCCGTTGGCGACCGCCCGGATCGCATCGACGAGGGCACCGCTTCGCACGTCCTTGAGCACGTATCCGCTCGCGCCGGCCAGGGCGGCCGCTCGCAGCGCTTCGTCGTCGTCGTACGCGGTCAGGATGAGGCAACGGATGCCGCTGTGCCGGGAGAGCACCTCGCGGCACAGCGCGATGCCGCTGCCGTCGGGCAGCCGGACGTCGAGCACCGCCACGTCGGGTTGCGTCGCCTCGATGCGCCGCAGCGCGTCGGCGACCGTCCCCGCCTCGCCCACGACCTCCAGGTCGCCGGCGGTGTGCAGCAGCTGGGCGATGCCGCGGCGCACCACCTCGTGATCGTCGACCAGGAAGACGGTGGTCATGACTCGTCCTCGTCGACCGGAACCCGCCACGTCGCGGTGGTCCCTCCGGTGGCGGCGGTGACCCACTCGAATGTGCCGCCGCGCAGCGCCGCCCGCTCGCCGAGGTTGGCGAGACCGCGTGACACCGCGTCGGCGGGCATTCCCATGCCGTCGTCGGTCACCGTCAGCGCGACATCCTCGCCCACCCGCAGGACGATATCGACCGTCGTCGCGTCCGCGTGACGGACGACGTTCGACAAGCACTCCCGCAGCACCGCCGCGAGATCCTCGGCGAGGTCGGGACCCACCAGAGTGTCGATCGCACCCGAGAAGCGGATGCGCGGCGCGGATGGCAGGCGGTGGGCGGCCTCGGCGGCGATCTCGAGCAGCCTCTCCCGGGTGCCGCCGCTGTGAGCGCCGTCGCCGGTGCCGAGCGCGAAGATCACGGTGCGGATCTCTTTGATCGCCTCGTCGAGTGCATCGATCTGCTCGGTCACCGCCGCGGCCGTGCCGTCATCGGCCGATGACGCGACCGCCTGCAGCGCGAGCCCGGCTCCGAACAGGCGCTGGATGACGTGGTCGTGGAGGTCACGCGCGATGCGAGCGCGGTCGCGGGCGAGTTCGAGCCGACGACGGTCGTCGCGCCCGCGCACCACCTCGATCGCGACACCGGCCTGACCGGCGAACACGAACCCCATCTCGAGCTCATCGTCGGTGAATGCTCGTCCGCCGTCCCGGCGGGCGAGCGTGAGCACCCCGAGAGCCTCGCGGCCCGACAGCAGCGGGAGTGAGACGGTCGGCCCGAGCGACGACCGCTCGCTCAGTTCGGGCACGTGAGGGGCGCTCGCGGCGCGCCCCGACCTCAGCGCGCGTTCGGCCAAGGTCCCCTCGAGCGGGATCGTGCGGCCGCGCAGACTCGGGGCATCCGTTCCGGTCGCTGCGACCACGGTGAGCGCCGTCGCTGACGCGTCCAGCGTTCCGAGGATGACGAGGTCGGCCCCGACCATGGGTGCCAGCCGCTCGGTGATGACGTCGAACGCGTCTGCGCTGTCGGCGACGAGCAGAGCGCCCATGACGTCGGCGAGCGCCGCGTTCCAGGCTTCGCGCGTGCGGGCTCGCTCGAACAGGCGCGCGTTGGCGATCGCGATCCCGGCGATCGCGGCGAGCGAGACGATGAGGGCCTCGTCCTCGTGCGTGAAGGCCCCGTCGATGCGCTCTGCCAAGTACAGGTCGCCGTACACCTCTCCGCGCACGCGCACCGGCACGCCGAGGAACGAGTCCATCGGCGGGTGGTGGGCGGGGAAGCCGACCGATCGCGGGTCGGAGCCGAGGTGCTCGAGCCGCACCGGTGCGTCGGCCGCGATCACGGCGCCGAGGATGCCGGAGCCGCGCGGTGGGGCGCCGATCTGCGCCGCGATGTCGCGGGGGATGCCGCGGTGCAGGAAGCGGTCGAGCATCCCGTCGTCACCGAGCACGCCCAGCGCACCGTACCGCGCGCCGACGAGCTCCATCGCGGACTCGACGATCCGGCCGAGGACGTCTTCGAGCTCGAGGCGTTCGACCACGCTGCCGGCCGCCTCGAGGAGGCCGTCGAGATGCCGCCGGGTCGAGTCGGAGTCCGTCGCGCGCACGTCGGCCTCCTTCAGTCGGGTACGCGGGAGTCTACTGAGCAGTGACGGGCGGCACGACGCAGACCGGGATGTCGACCTCGCCGATCACGTCTCGCGCGACCGACCCGATGAGCCCCGCTTCCAGCACGCCACGTCGATGAGTGCCGATCACGACCATGCTCGACCGGGGCCCTTCGGCGCACAGCGCACCGCCGGGTGGTGCGGCGATCAGTCGCTCTTCGATGTCGAGCGTGGGGCGCGCCTGCCTGACGCGGCGCACCGCGTCTCTGAGGATCTGCCGATGGCCCTCCTTGACCTGCAGCGGGGACGCGAGCAATGCCACGGCCCCCTCCATGGTGGGAGTCGGCATCGACCAGGCATGCACGATGCGCAGCCGTCCGCCGCCGGCCTCGGCCTCGCGCGCGGCGAACATCAGCGCGGCATCCGACGAGGCGTCGTCGTCGACGCCGACCGTGACCGGCTCGTCACTGGCGCTCCAGTCATCTGGCACCAGGCACACCGGGGTGTCGGCCCGCGCGATCACGCGTGAGGGCATCCATCCGCCGAGGGCGGTGCGGATCGGTCGCCCGCGGTGCACCCCGATCGCCAGCAGATCGGCATGGTCGGCCTCCATCACCAGGGCCTTCGGCATCGTTCCCCCCACGCGATGGGACTCGACGTGCGAGCCGGGCGATCGATCCCGCACCCGCCGCTCGGCCTCGTGGAGGGCGAGCCGGTTCTTGGAGTGGTCCCCGGCCGGGGCGAGGGCCGACGTCACCATCGCGAGCACGACGGTGCACGTCCGATCCGCGCACCGGTCCGCCACCCACTCGAGCGCGCTCCGTGCGGCCGCGCTCTCGTCATACCCGACGACGATGTTCTGCATGTCCGCTCCCTCCGTCCGCCGGCCGGGACACCGTCCGACATCCGCAGGCTACGACCGGCCGCTGCCGACGATCAGGGTCGAAGGTCCCGGCTCAGCCGTGCCAGCGCCACCCCTCGATGTCGGGCTCATCCTCACCGTGCTCTCGCGTGTACGCGCGCGCGGCGGTGCGGCGGTCGTGCAGTTCCTGGCGCAGGATCGCATGCCGTTCTGCGGCGCCGGGCACCCGGTCGAGTACATCGATGGCGAGTTGGAAGCGGTCGAGGTCGTTGAGCATCACCATGTCGAACGGCGTGGTCGTCGTTCCCTTCTCTTTGTAGCCGCGCACGTGCAGGTTGCCGTGTCCGGTGCGCTTGTACGTCAAGCGATGGATCAGCCACGGATAGCCGTGGAAGGCGAAGATGATCGGCCTGTCGGCGGTGAACAGCCCATCGAAGTCGGCATCCGACAGGCCGTGCGGGTGGGCGTCCTCGGACTGCAGCCGCATCAGGTCCACGACGTTGACCACTCGCGTGGAGATGTCGGGGGCGCGTTCGCGCAGGATCGCCGCCGCGGCGAGCATCTCTTCGGTCGGAACGTCGCCCGCAGCCGCAAGGACGACGTCGGGGCGCTCGCCGTCGGTCTCGGTGCCCGCCCAGGCCAGCGTTCCCAGGCCCCGCGTGCAGTGGCGGACCGCATCGTCCATCGACAGCCACTGCGGACTGTCCTGCTTGCCCGCGACGACGACGTTGATATAGCCCGTGCTTCTCAGGCAGTGGTCGTAGGTGCTCAGCAGGGTGTTGGCGTCGAAGGGCAGGTAGACGCGCACGATGTCTGCGCTCTTGTTGACGACGACGTCGAGGAACCCCGGGTCCTGGTGGGTGAATCCGTTGTGATCCTGTCGCCACACATGGCTGGACAGCAGGTAGTTCAACGACGCGATCGGTTCCCGCCACGGCACCTGCGACGACGCCTCCAGCCATTTGGCGTGCTGGTTGAACATCGAGTCGACGATGTGGATGAAGGCCTCATAGCTGTTGAAGACGCCATGACGGCCCGTGAGCAGGTAGCCCTCGAGCCAGCCCTGGCACTGGTGCTCGCTGAGCACCTCCATGACCCGCCCGGCCCGAGCGAGGTGTTCATCGAGCGGGATGGTCTGGGCGTTCCACTGCTTGTCGGTCACCGCGTACACGGCCGGCGCGAGGCGGTTGGATGCCGTCTCGTCGGGCCCGAACAGCCGGAAGTCCCGGGGATTGCGGCGGATCACCTCCGCGAGGTACTCGCCGAGGACGGCGGTGGCCTGGGCGTCGGACGATCCGGGAGCGTCGACGTCGACGGCGAAGTCGCGGAAGTCGGGCAGGTCGAGATCGCGTCGCAGCAGGCCCCCGTTCGCATGCGGCGTCGCCGACATCCGTCGGTCGCCTCGCGGCGCCAGCGCCACGGTCTCGGGCAGGGGTGCCCCCTCGTCGTCGAAGAGCTCGTCGGGTCGGTACGAACGCAGCCAGTCCGCGAGCTGCTGCAGGTGCTCGTCGCTGTCGCGCGCCGACGGCAGCGGAACCTGGTGCGCGCGCCACGTGCCCTCCACGGGCAGCCCATCGACCTCGACGGGGCCGGTCCATCCCTTGGGGGACCTCAGCACGATCGCCGGCCACGCGGGGCGCTCGGACGAGCCGTTCTCGCGCGCAGCCGTCTGGATGTCCGCGATGCGATCGAGCGCCATCTCGAGCGCGGCGCCGAACCGGCGGTGCACCTCTTCGGCGGCATCCGTCGAATCGAACGAGACGAGGATCGGATCGTGCCCGTACCCGCGCATCAGGCTCTCGAGTTCGGCCTCGGGGATGCGCGCCAGCACCGTCGGGTTCGCGATCTTCCACCCGTTGAGGTGCAGGATCGGCAGTACTGCGCCATCGGTGGCCGGATTCAGGAACTTGTTCCCGTGCCAGCCGGTGGCCAGTGGTCCGGTCTCGGCCTCGCCGTCGCCGACGACGCAGAACACCGTGAGGTCGGGGTTGTCGAAGGCCGCTCCGTAGGCGTGGCTGAGCGAGTACCCGAGCTCGCCGCCCTCGTGGATCGATCCCGGCGTCTCCGGTGCGGCATGGCTCGGGATGCCTCCGGGCGTGGAGAACTGCCGGAACAGCCGCGTCATGCCCGCGGCATCGCGGGTCACGGACGGGTAGCGCTCTGTGTAGGTGCCGTCGAGCCAGGCGTTCGCGACCATGCCGGGACCGCCATGGCCGGGACCGGCGATGTACAGCGCCGAGAGGTCGCGTTCCCGGATCAGTCGATTGGCGTGCGCGTAGATCAGATTGAGCCCGGGGACGGTGCCGAAATGCCCCAGCAGTCGAGGCTTGACGTCCTCTGCGACGAGCTCGCGACGCAGCAGGGGGTTCTCGCGCAGATAGATCTGACCGACGCTCAGGTAGTTGGCGGCGCGCCACCACGCGTCGAGCAGGGGGATCTGTTCGTCTCGCATACCGGCATCCCACACCATCGGAGTCTCGCGTCGCTACCCCGGGCAGCGGTCACCGTCGCCGGGTCTCAGGAGTTCCCTCACCGGTCGATCAGAGGTCGTCCGCCCACTCGAGCCCGGGGGGTGGTTCGTCATCGGTCATCGCCGACGGACGCAGCCGCCGGACGCGTGACTCGAGGTCCGTCACGACGTCGTCGTCGATGAGCTCGGGGGTGTCGCTCTCGGAGGCGACGGCGACGATCTGGCTGGCGGGGCCGACGAGCAGCGAGGCGACCCCTCGTGCTCCGCTCGGCAGGATCACCGGTATGTCGACGCTCGCTGCAGCCCTGACATCTGCGAGCGCCTGACTCAGGCTCATGAGCGAATCGGCGATGGCATCACCGGTGAGCAGCTCACTGCCGGCGTAAACGATCCTCTTCATCACGCGCCTCCCGATTCCCATCAGAGCGCGAACGGGGGCAGATGGGGAGGGGGTTGACGCATACTGCGCCGACCACTACCGACCGTCTCAGCCCGGAAAGCGCCCGAGTCAGCGCACTGCGAACGACTCGTGGCGGTACCCGTCGGGGTCGAGGATGGCCACCGTCGACTCGGGCACCTCCACGAACGTGCCCGGCAGGCTGTTGAGCGGCTCCGAAACGACGACGTGGGCGTCGTCGCCGAAGAGACTGAGACGTTCGGCGTCGGGGTACATCCGCCGCAGGGTCGGCACGTCGACCGAGTGGAAGAGCGACCGTGTGCGGCCCTGCGTCGAGTAGCGGAAAGCCCACAGCGTCACCCCGTCTGACACCGCGAAGGTGCCCTGCACGGGGAACTTCACACCGTGGTCGGCGCCGACGGACTCGACGCGCTGGATGGCCTTCGCCAGAGCCGCCACCGGGTCATCGCGCAGTCCGAAGGTCAGCGCGAGGTGGAACAGCACCTCACTGTCGGTCGTCCCCTGCACGTGCGGGTACAGGTCCGGGTCGATCGCGAACGTGAGATCCCGCTTGACCAGAGGGAAGTCGGCGAGATAGCCGTTGTGCATGAACAGCCAGTTCTCGTACCGGAACGGGTGGCAGTTCGTCTGCTGGATCGGTGGTGCGGCGGCGGCGCGCACATGGCTCAGGAACACCGGACTGCGCACCGCACGGGTGATCTCGCGCAGGTTCTGGTCGTTCCACGCCGGCTCGATGGAGTGGAACGTCGCCGGAAGGCCGCCCTGGGCGGCATCCGCCGGATACCACCCGAACCCGAACCCGTCGCCGTTGACCGTCTCTGCGCCCAGCGGGGAATTCAGAGACTGCTTCACCAGCGAATGCTCGGCATCGAGGATCAAGATCGCGGGTTGCAGCGGTTCTCCGCGATAGGCGAGCCAGCGGCACATGGGCGCATTCCTTCTGTTGTCGGACGGAGGGTTCAGCTCAGCGCGATGAGCAGCGACAGGGCCGCCAGCACGATCGACACGGGCACCATCATGTACCGCTCGGGCTTGCTGCGCGAGATCGCGTTCATGACGATCCCGAGCGTGAAGTACGCGAAGATCACCCACATCGCGATCTGCGAGAACACGTCGCCGAACACGTCGATGGCACCGACCCGATCCCACGCGATCACCGCGATGAGCGCGTAGATCACGATCGACAGGGCGCTGCCGATGCGCAGGCGGGCCGGAAGCACACGGTGCTGTCCGCCCCACGCGAAGCGGCCGAGGGGGGCGCCGAAGACGAGCGCGGCCTGGAACACCGCGAGCAGCGCGAGGGCGACGGTGAGAGCGGATGCCAGGATCACAGCCCCCATCCTTCCTCGCCCCGCACCCGCACGAGCACATTTCCGCGCTTGCGGCCCGTCTCGACGTGCATGTGCGCCTGCGCGATGTCGTCGAGCCCGTACTCGCGGTCGATGACCGCTCGCAGCGCGCCCGACGCGAGCAGATCGCGCACGGCCATCAGCTCGTCGAGGGTCTCTTCTCGGCGGGTGCGTACCGTCACGTAGCGCCCGCCGGCGGCCAAGATGCCTCGCACCCGGCGCTCCCGCAGGGTGCCGACGGCGTCGAAGACGACGTCGAACCGACGTCCGATCGCGGTGGGATCCGTCGTCGTGTGGTCGATCACGTCGTCAGTGCCGAGGCCCCGTACCAGCGCGGCGTTGCGGGCCGAGGTGACCGCGGTCACCACGGCACCCCGAGCCCGGGCGATCTGCACGGCGAAGCTTCCGACGCTGCCGGACGCGCCGTTGATCAGAACGGTGGATCCGCTCGCGACTCCGGCCTCGTCCAGGAAGTGATGTGCGGTCATCGCCCCGACCGGCGTCGGTGCCGCTTCGTCGAACGTCACGTGGTCGGGGATCTCGGCGATGATCCCCTCGGCGTCGACGATCACGTACTCGGCGTGCGCACCGTGCTCGGTGCCCGACGTCGTGCCGAAGACACGGCATCCGGGGGCGAAGCCGACCGCGCTGTCGCCGACGGCGGCGACCGTGCCGGCGAATTCGTGGCCGAGCACGCGCTTGGGCTTCTCGCCGAAGGCACGCACGACCAGCGCGGGCATCTTGCGCAGCACCACGTCGCCGCGGGTCACCGAGGTCGCGTGCACGCGCACGAGCACCTCGCCCGATGCGGGCGTCGGCACGGTCAGGTCCGTCTGCTGGAGGGCGTCGACCGAGCCGGGCCGACGCGTGCGCACGGCCCTCATGGCTGCACCTGCTCGGCCTTGCGCATCCACGCCTCGGTGTCGACTCCCTTGATGAGCAGCCACAGGGCGAAGAGCAGCTCGCCGGGGATCGCGAGCACGATCACGACGATCTCGAGCGGGCCGGCGAGTTCCGGGAAGATCAGCACGCCGAAGCTCTGGGCGAAGTAGCCCAGTCCGGCGAGGCCCAGCAGGATCCCGACGATCTTCGGCAGGAAGCCCGACCGGAAGGCGAGCCAGCCGGTGAGTGTGAGCGACAGGGCGAAGAACAGGCCCCATACCAGCACGATCGATCCGTTCGCCTCCTGGAAGAACTGACCCAGGGCCTCGGCCTGCCCGGCCGAGAAGGCAGCGAGGAAGCCTGCTCCGCTGAGCGCGACGAGGGTCGCGATGCTGGTGAACACGTTGCCGGCGGCCATGACGACGCCCTCCGCCACGCGTGCCAGCGCCGCAGCGAGCGACCCCGCACGGCTGACGGGCCGGAACAGCACGTAGAGCACGGCGGCGACCGCGATCTCGATCAGGAAGATGGATGCCTCACCGGCCATGCCGAGGCGGAACAGCGTCTCGTCGGCGCGGATGCCCTCCGCGGTCGCCGCGGCGTCGCCCGGCACGAACAGCGAGCCCCGCACGGCCGTCGACAGCGGGTAGATGAGGAAGATCGCGAGGTACAGCACCCCGGCGATCCGGGCGAGACGGCGCAGTCGCCGTGGCGTCGAGGCGGCGCCCGCGAGGCGGGCGGTGGTGTCGGTGGCGGTCATGATCGCTCCTTGTCTTCAGGCCCGCTGGGTGCGGGCGTTCCTGCGTTCGTGGCTGATCCATGCGGCGGCACTGGTGATCTCGCCCGCCACGAGGGCGGTGATGAGCGCGTTCGCGACCCAGAAGGGTGCGGCATCCGTGAGGGTGAGGACGAACGCGATGACGGCGCCGGCGGCGAGGATCGCGTACCCCGCCCGTCGGCCGTCGGTGCTCGTGCGCTCGCCGCGGGTGGGTGGGGCGATCGCCGCCATCGTGATGTGGACGGCGGCGAGCAGCACCACCGTGCCGATCACGGCCCATACCGCCACGTCGGTGACGGTGGTCGCCGCGATGCCGACGGATGCCACGCGCTGAGCGACCGCCACGGCGTAGCCGCCGAAGATCACGGCGAGCACCCCCATGACGGCCCAGGCGCTCTTCTCGCGGAAGCTCATGGTGTGTCCTCTCAGTCGGTTTCGGTGAGGTGATGTCCCCACGCTAGGAACGGCGGATACCCGCGGTATTGCGCGATTCGGCCGCGTATTGGGCACCTGCGGCCACGCATGGCACTACGCTCTGGGGGCGAACGGGGGAGTCGTATGAGCGTCGTGGGCGGACCGGTCATCCGGCGCGTCATCGACGCAGCGCGGGATGCCGGAACACGCGACGAGCTGCTTGCGAGCGTGGGGCTCGCGCCGAACATCCCACCGCGTGATGCCGCCCGCGAGGTGGTCGCGGCGGACGCGTACTACGACCTGCTCGAGCGGGTCACGCCGCCGGGCGATCACAGCCTTCCGCTGCGCTACGCGTCGCTGCTGCGAGCCGACGACCTCGGTGCGCTCGGACTGGGACTGAAGACGGCTCCCACCGTGCGTGATGCACTCGTGCGGCTCGTGCGCTACATCCTGGTGCTCAGCGACACTCTCGAGTACGAGCTGCAGGAGGGGCGCCATCCTGCCCTGGTCATGTCGCGGCCCAGCCATCGCCGGGGCGCCCAGCTGGCCAACGAGTGCGCACTCGCCGCCGTGGCATCGGTGCTGTGGACGACAGCGGGCGACGACCTTCCGCTCACCGAGGTGTCGTTCCGACATCCGGGCCCGACATCGTCGGCCGAGCACGAGACGTTCTTCGGATGCCCCGTGCGCTTCGACGCCGAGCGGAATGCGATCGGCTTCACACCTTCCGCGCTCGAGCGGCCGACGCAGCTGGGCGACGAGGGCCTGTCGGCGTACTTCCTCGCCGAGCTCGACGTGCTCAAGCGCGAGACCCGCGACCCGTCGGTGCGGGCGCTGGTCTACGTCGCGGTCGCCGATGCCCTGCCCGACGGGGTTCCGCGGCGGACGGTGATCGCCCGGCGGCTGGGCATGAGTGAACGCACTCTGCACCGGCGTCTCGCCGACGAGGGGGTGACGTTCCAGTCCGTCGCCCGCGCTGCGCAGCTCGACACGGCAGAGACGCTGCTCGCCCAGACGGCGAACTCGCTGGGCGAGATCGCGTTCCTCGCGGGTTTCTCCGACCAGAGCGCGTTCTCGCGCGCATTCCGCGCCCATGCCGGATGCACGCCGATGGCCTTCCGGGCCGCGGCCGCCGGATGACCGGCGTCACATCGTCGCTCAGCCCGACGGTGCCGGGATGGTCGTCACCTCGACCGGTACGACCGTCAACTGCAGGCTCACCGGGTTGGGGACGTCGCCCTGCACGGCATCGGCGAGCGACTGCGCCGAGGGAGGGTCGCCGGGGCCGGTGATGGTGACCTGCACCTGTCCGGGCGAGACCGAGACCGAGGTGATGTCGAACTCGGAGTCGTCGCCGAGCCACTCCTGCACGGTGTTCTGCACGTCGCGCTCGCGGTTCTCGGTCTGCAGCAGACTCTCGGATGTGAGCATGAGGGGAAGCATGATGATGCCCGCGAGGGCGAGGAACGGTGCGACGGTCTGCAGGATCTGGCGGGGCTTGTTGCGCAGTGCGTACGGTCGGGCGAAGCCGGTGATGACGAACACGGCGGCGGCCGCCAGCACGATCGCGACGAAGTTGGTGAGGAACAGCAGCGCGGCCCCGACGGCGTCGTCGAAACGGCCGCCGTTGAGACACACGCCGACCACGGCCAGCGGCGGCACGAGGGCGACGGCGATCGCGACACCGGCGATCCCCGCGGCGACGCGCGAGTTGACGGTGGCGAACGCCCCCGCCGCGCCGGCGGCCAGTGCGATCAGCATGTCGATCGTGTTCGGGCTGACGCGCGAGACGATCTGCGAATTGGTGGTGAACGAGATCGCGACCGGTGCCCATGCTGTGATGCCGTACGCGAGCACCACCGAGACGGCGGCTCCGGATGCCACCAGCAGGGCGGACTCGAGGGCGCGCCGGCCCCACCCGTTCACAATCGCACCCGACAGCCCCAGGATGGGCGTCATGAGCGGGGCCACCAGCATCGCTCCGATGATGACGGCCGTGGAGTCGGCGAGCACCGCGAAGGTCGCGATCGCGACCGAGAGCACGAGCATGACCCACCACGTGCCGAGCTTGGTGAGCCGCTGGGGACGTTCCAGATAGAGGGTGTCCGCCCGTTCCGAACGACCCTTCCGCCCGACATCCGATCGGTCGATCCAGTCCCACAGCACATCGATGATCGACGCCGTGGCGGGATCGACGCCCGTGCCGCGGGACGCGCGCCGGAAGCTCCACGAGATCAGCACGAACCCGATCACGAGCGATGCGGACGCGGCGGCGACGATGACGGTCGACACGATCGACGACGGCACCGTGTACGCCAGGATGCCGGCGATGATGGCCAGTGCGCCCCCGACGAGCCCGGGCAGCATGTCCTGATCGCGACGCTTCACGATCGCGGCGATCACGGCGACGATTCCGCGGACGCCGACGTAGATGCCGAGCACACCGACGGTGACGGTGAGGGTGATGTCGCTCGATCCGGCATACGTGAGCACGCCCATCGCGGCGGCGGCGAGCAGGGCGGCGAGTCCGCGCGGGGCGGTGAGCCAGCGGTTGATGCGGCGGCCGAACCAGCGGCGGCCCGTCATGGAGTAGAAGAGGTCCATGAGGCCGCTGAACACGAGCAGCGAGATCAGGATGAGGGTCACGAGGTTCGTCGTGGCATTGGGCAGCAGCAGCACGACCGTGCCGACGGCGATCGCGACGAGTCCGCGCAGTGCGACGGTGTTCGACAGGGCGTCGACCACCGCGGCGAACTGATCTGGCAGCCGGGCGTCCCGGCTGGTGTCTATCCGTTCTTCGGTGTCCTCGAGCTCCATGGGCGCGCCTCCTGGGATGTGCGCAATCCTATGGGCGTGGCTACCCCTCGGTGGGGGTCGACGTACGCCGGCCGGTGAAGGCGACGACGAGGCGGAACGTCGACCACACCACCCCCAGTACGGCGCCCGCGATCAGCACGAGGCCGAGGTCGGGCTGGAAGAGGAGGATCGTGCCGATGGGCGCACCGATCATGTCGGGCACGAGGCTCAGCATCACCCAGGCGGCGATGATGGTGGTCAGCAGAGGGAACCACAGGCTGAACTGACCGGCCACGCCCGACTTCGCCCGGATCTGCCGACGGTGCAGCCACGCCCACACGATCGCGGCGAGATAGAAGAGCGGCAGCAGCGCGAGCCCGATGAACAGGAGCTGTTGACCCCAGCGCGAGCCCTCGCCCGCATACTCCCGATCGAGACCCGCCGCGGTCACCGCGTTGCGCAGCTGAACCGTCTCGCCGAAGCCCATTCCGCTGCCGCGGTTCACGAACACGACGACGGCGTCGGCCTGCGACGGGACCATGGTGGCGAGGGTCTCGATGCCGGGCGTCGCGCCCGAGTGCCAGACGGTGCCGTTCGCCGTGTCGATGAACCAGCCCAGTCCGTACCACGGCGAGGCCGGGCTCGCCGGGCGCATCATGAGCGCCTTGCCCTCGGCGCTGAGCACGTCGTCCTCGCCGTTCATCATCGTCTGCAGGTAGAGCGCCAGGTCGTCGGCGGTGGAGACGACCCCGCCCTGCGGGGCGGTCGCGCGGTCGGTGTGTGTGTCGGCGGGCAGGCTCCCGAAGAACCACGGTCGGTGGCCGATCGCCATCTCGTCGTGCGCCGCGCCGTCGGCGACGAAGCTGTCGGCCATGCCGACCGGCTCGAGGATGTGCTCGGCGATGTAGCTCTGGTACTCCTGGCCGCTGACGACTTCGAGCATCCGTCCCGCGATCTGGTAGTTCGTGTTCGAGTACTCCCACCGCTCGTCGGGCGCGTAGGCGGGGTCGAGGTCGACGAGACCGTCGACGACCTGCGCGAGCGCCTCCGTATCGTCGGAGCCGTCGTGCGACGCGTTGCCCTGCAGGGTCGAGTACCCGCTGGTGTGGCTCAGCAGCTGGCGCACGGTGATGCCGGCCGCGGGGCCGTCGGCGAAGTCGGTGAGGTAGTCCGAGAAGGGCGCGTCGAGGTCGATCTCTCCGGCCTCGACCAGCTGCATGATCGCCAGCGCCGTGAAGCTCTTCGAGATCGATCCGATGACGAACGGCGTCTGCGCGGTGAGGGCCTCTCCGCTGCCGGCGAGCCGTTCGCCCTCGGCGCCGCCCGCCGACACCTCGCCGTCGGTGACGACCGCATAGGCGACGCCCGGGGCGCCGGATGCCGGAAGCTCCACGGCGATCGTTGTCTCGACGTCCGGGTCGGGGGTGGACGCGGGCAGCACCGCGCCGATGCCGAGGGCGAGGATGGCGAGCAGGCGCACCATGGACTCCAGACGTTCGATCTCGGATGGATGAGCCCATGGTACTCGTACTAAGTACGAGAACGCAAGTGCCTCACCGGTCGGGCCCCGTGCCTACAATTGGTTGCGATACCAACGGAGGGTGTGCGATGGCCGACCGTCAGCCGACGATGAGTGATGTGGCGCGGGAGGCCGGGGTGTCCGCCATCACCGTCTCGCGCGTCCTGAACGAGTACGAGTTCGTCAAGCCCGAAACGCGCGAGCGGGTTCTCGCAGCGGTCGAGGCGACCGGATACCGTCCCAATCTCGCGGCGCGCGCGCTGGTCACCCGGAAGTCGCATGTGCTCGGCGTGCTCGTCGCCGACGCCGTCGGCCACGGGCCGACGTCCTCGCTGTGGGCGATCGAGGAGGCGGCGCGCGAGGCCGGCTACGCGGTGACCGTGGTGAGCCTGCGTGGCGACGATCGTGCCGCGATGCTCGACGGGCTCCGGCGGTTGCGGGCGCAGGGCGTGGACGGCATCGTGATGATCGCTCCTCAACACGAAGACACCCAGCTCGAGATCGTGTCCATCGAAGGAACCCCCATCGTCACACTCAGCGCGTTCGAGTCCGAGTCGGTCAAGCCGATCATGCTCGATTCTGCCGAAGGCTCGCGCCAGGCGGTGAGTCACCTGGTCGGTCTCGGGCACACGCGCATCGCCCACCTCGCCGGGCCGGCAGGCTGGGCCGCCGCGGAGGCGCGCCTGCTCGGGTGGCGCGATGCGTGCGTCGCAGCAGAGCTCGAGCCGGGGCCCGTGGTGCACGGCGATTGGTCGGCCCAGAGCGGATTCGAGCTGGTCTCGGACCTTCTCGTGGACGGGACGGTCACGGCGATCTACGCGGCCAGTGACGCGATGGCCCAGGGTGCGCTGCTCGCGCTGCACGGCAGGGGCGTGCGCGTTCCGGAGGATGTCTCCGTCGTCGGGTTCGACGACGCTCCCGAGGCGGAGTACCTGATCCCGCCCCTGACGACCGTGCGCCAGGACTTCGAGACCTTGGGGCGCCGCTGCATCGTCTCGGTGGTCGAGCTGATCGACGGTCGCACCCCCGACCCCTTCCGCCCACTCGTGCCTTCACTGGTCGTGCGCGAGAGCACCGCGCCGCCTCGGCAGTAGCGAAAGTCGCCTCTCCGCTTGACAACGGGCTTGGTTGCGCTAACAATGGTGGTCATTGGTTGCGCTAACAACGACGGGCGCAGGTGAGGAACAGCCGAAGATGACTGCGATGACGACACGGCAGGCCGGTCGCCCGACCGCCTACCGACGCAGTCGGGTGCAGCGTCGGTTGATGGTCGTGGCGTGGACGATGCTCCTGCCGTTCCTGCTGGTGTTCACCCTGACGGTCATCGCACCGCTGCTGTACGCGCTCACGATCAGCGTCTTCCAGAACAGACTCATCGGCGGCACCGTCTTCGTGGGCCTCGACAATTACGCCCGCGCGCTCACCGATCCGCTCTTGGGCGAGGGCGTGGTCAGAGTCCTGCTGTTCGTCGCTGTGCAGGTTCCGATCATGCTCTTCATCTCGCTCACCGCCGCACTCGCGCTGGACAGCGGACGACTCGCAGGAAGCCGGATCGTCCGCCTGGGACTGTTCCTTCCCTACGCCGTGCCGTCGGTGGTCGCCGCGCTGATGTGGGGGTACATCTTCGGCGGCCAGTTCGGCCTCGTGGGCCAGATCTGGGGCTTCTTCGGCGTCGACGCCCCCGACCTGCTCGGGCCGGGACTCATGCTTCCGTCGATCGGCAACATCGTCACGTGGTCGATGGTCGGCTACAACATGCTCATCTTCTATGCGGCGCTGCGGGCGGTGCCGACCGAGATCTACGAGGCGTCGGCGATCGACGGTGCCGGCGAGTTCCGGCGGGCGTGGTCCATCAAGCTGCCCGCCCTGCGCCCGGCGATGCTGCTCGCCCTCGTCTTCTCGATCATCGGCAGCCTGCAGCTGTTCAACGAGCCGAGCATCCTCCAGGCGCTGCGTCCCAGCGTGATCACAACCAACTACACCCCCAACCTCTATGCCTACTCCCTGTCGTTCCTGGGCGGACAGATCAACTACGCCGCCGCGATCGCGATCCTCATGGGCCTTGTCACCGTGATCGCCGCGATCTTCGTACAAGTCGTCTCATCGCGAGCGCGACGGGGTGGTCGGTCATGACCGCGACGGTCGAGTCGACAGTCGACGCCGTGGCCCGCACGCGGTCGCCGCGCGGCGCGGTCGGCCGTCGGCCGCGTCGGCGCTCGGTCGTGCTCACGATCGTCTATTGGACGCTGCTGGCCTACTTCCTTCTTCCGATCGCCTGGCTGCTGATCAATGCGACGAAATCGAACGCGGCGTTGTTCACGACGTTCGGGCTCGCACTGCCCCCCGAACTCAACCTGTGGAACAACCTGCAGGACCTCGTCTCGTACCAGGATGGGATCTTCGTCCGCTGGTTCGGCAACACCGTGCTGTACGCCGTCGTCGGCGCGGGCGGCGCCGCGGTGATCGCGGCCATCGGAGGGTACGCGTTGGCGAAGTACACGTTCGCCGGCAAGCGGGCCGTGATCGTGACGATCCTCGGTGCGACGGCGGTTCCCGGCACGGCGCTCGCGGTTCCGACATACATGCTGTTCAGCCAGTGGGGACTCATCAACACCGAGGCCGCTGTCATCCTGCCGTCGCTGGTCAGTCCGTTCGGGCTGTTCCTGATGATGATCTACGCCGCAGACGCCGTACCCGACTCGCTCCTGGAGGCTGCGCGGATCGACGGGGCGGGCGAGTTCCGCACGTTCTGGACCATCGCGTTCCGACTTCTCGCCCCCGGCTTCGTCACAGTGCTGCTGTTCCAGTTGGTGCAGACCTGGAACAACTACTTCCTCCCGCTGATCGTGCTCAACCAGCAGGACAAATTCCCGCTCACCGTAGGACTGAGCCAGTGGAACAAGCTCGCGAACGCGGGCGGTGTGAATGTCGCCGAACCGCTGTACCCGCTGGTCATCACCGGCGCCCTGGTCGCGATCCTTCCCCTGTGCGTCGCCTTCGTCTTCCTGCAGCGCTACTGGCAATCCGGTATCGCCGCCGGCGGGATCAAGCAATGAACCCGCGATCGTCTTCGTCCATCCGATGCGCCGCACCCGCGACGCGAACACAGCGAAATGCAAAGGAGCACTGTCCATGATCACCCGAAGCATCGCCGCCAAGCGCTGGGGTGCCGCTGCGGCATCCCTCGTCGCGCTCACCCTGGTCACGGCCGGCTGCACGACGTCTGCGCCGACCGGCGACCCGACGACGTCGGACGAACCGGTCGAGATCCTGTTCTGGTCGTGGCTGCCGAACATCCAGACCACGATCGATCTCTTCGAAGAAGCGCATCCGAACATCACCGTGAACCTCGAGAACGTGGGCGCCGGGCAGGAGCAGTACACCAAGATGCAGAACGCGATCGACGCGGGAAGCGGTGGCCCCGACGTCGCACAGGTCACCTACGACGCGATCGCGAGCTTCGCCATCACGGGCGCTCTGGCAGACATCGAGCAGAGCACCGACGCCGATCTCGATGACATCTTCCTCAGCGGTGTGCTGCAGAACGTGCGTGTCGACGGCACCACCTACGGCGTACCGCAGGACTTCGGGCCCGGAGTGCTCTACTACCGCGAGGACGTCTTCACGGACGCGGGAGTCGAGGTTCCCGAGACCTGGGACGACTACGCCGTGGCCGCCGAGGCGATCCGGGCGTCCGGTGATGACCGGTACATCACCTACCTCGATGCCGGACTCGCCGACTTCGCCTACATGGGCTTCTGGCAGATGGAAGCCGACCCGTGGAGCGTGAGCTCCGCCGACGTGTCGATCGACCTCGGCGGAGCCGGGCCGCAGCAGTGGGCCGAGTACTGGGGCGACCTGAACGCGCGTGACCTGCTCATCCACTCGACGATGGGTTCCGATGAGTGGTTCCGGCAGATGGGTGACGGGCAGATCGCCTCGTGGGTCGTCGGCGCGTGGGGGCTGCAGGCGCTGCAGAACAACCTGCCCGACAACGAGGGCCTGTGGCGCGTCGCGCCGATGCCGAGCTGGGAGGCGGGTCAGCCCGCGTCGAGCCAGTTCGGAGGAAGCTCGACCGTCGTGCTCGAACAGAGCGAGAAGAAGGACGCGGCGACGACCTTCGCGCTGTGGCTCAACTCCGATCCCGTCGCCGTCGAGTCGTTGAAGAACGATCAGGGTCTCCTGCCCACGACCAACGCGGCGTGGGAAGCACCGGACTTCGTCGACGAGGAGATCGCCTACCTCGGCGGTCAGCAGGCTCGTCAGGTGTTCGCCGAGTCCGCAGACACGACCGCCCCGGGCTGGGAGTGGCTGCCGTTCCAGGTCTACGTGACGAGCGTGTTCCAGGACACGGTCGGTGCGGCGATCGACTCCGGGGGCGACATGGAGGCCGCGCTGCTGGATTGGCAGGGGCGGATCGTGGAGTACGCCCAGAACCAGGGATTCACCGTCGCCGAGTGAGTCGACGCCGTACACCGGGGCGGGGCGTCCTGCCCCACCCCGGTGCTGCCCGGAAAGAGATGACATGACCAGCGCACGCTTCCCCGACGACTTCGTCTTCGGCACGGCGACATCCGCGTTCCAGATCGAGGGCGGGTGGGATGCCGACGGGAAGGGCCCGTCCATCTGGGACACCTTCTCGCGGCGGCCCGGCGCCATCTGGCAGGACCAGCGCGCCGATGTGAGCTGCGACCACTATCACCGTTCCGCGGAGGACGTCCGGCTGCTGTCCTCGATCGGCGTCGACGCCTATCGCTTCTCGATCAGCTGGCCGCGCGTGCTCCCCGAGGGCACCGGACGACCGAACCCGGCAGGGCTGGCGTTCTACGACCGCCTCGTCGACGACCTCCTCGCGGCGGGCATCGCGCCGTCGGCGACGCTGTTCCACTGGGACCTGCCCCAGGCGCTCGAGGATCGAGGCGGGTGGCCGTCGCGCGACAGCATCGACTGGTTCGGCGAGTATGCGGGTCTGATGTTCGATTCGCTCGGCGATCGCGTCCCGCAGTGGAGCACTCTCAACGAGCCGATCGCGCTGTGGGTCGGGTACGGCCTGGGCGGGTTCGCGCCGGGGCGCACCGATCGTGCGGCGGCGCATCAGGCGATGCACAACGCCCTCGTCGCACATGGCCGGGCAGTCGACGTGTTCCGGGCGAGCAGGGCCACCGGCGAGATCGGCATCGTCATCGACGTATGGAAGCGCCATCCCGCCACGGATCATCCTGATGACGCCGCCGCGGCGCTGCGGGGCGAACAGGACGGCTTCCGATTCTTCTTCGACCCGCTGTTCGCGGGTGGGTACGACGAGGCGATGCTCGCTCGCTTCGACGCGCAGGGCTCGGGCTTCCAGATCGCCGACGGCGATCTCGAACAGATCGCGCGTCCGATCGACTTCGTCGGGCTCAACGTGTACTCGCGGATCATCGCACGTGCCGACCAGGAGGTCGACGAGTGGTGGAAAGCGCTCGAGCAGCACCCGGGTGGCAACTACCTCGCGAACGGCATGGAGTTCTACCCCCGCGCCGCCTATGACGCGATACGGATCGTGACCGACGAGTACGGGGTGGATCTGCCCATCTTCATCACCGAGAACGGCATGTCCGACACCGTGCAGACCTCAGCCGGAGAGACAGCCGACGACGACGAACGCATCAGGTACGTCAGCGGGTTCCTCGAGTGGATCGCCCGTGCTCGCGCGGAGGGTGCCGACGTCCGCGGCTACTACCTCTGGAGCCTCATGGACAACTTCGAGTGGGCCGCGGGGTACAGCCAGCGGTTCGGCATCGTGCACGTCGACTGGGACACACTCGAACGCACACCCAAGCGCAGTGCGTATTGGTACCGCGACCTGATCGCCTCGCGTAGCCTTCCCGTGGAAAGCGAGGCATCGACATGAGCAGTCCGCGATCTCGTCTCGACGACGGACGCCTGCTGGTCGACGGCGCACCGTTCACCGTGCTCGGCGTGGAGCTGCACAACTCGAGTGCATCCACACCCGTCTCGATAGACGCGGCATGGGTCGCGGTCGCCCGCAGCGGCGCGAACACCGTGCTCGCACCCGTCGCGTGGGATCAGTGGGAGCCGACCGAGGGGGTCTTCGACACCCGGTTGGTCGACCATCTCCTCGCCGTGGCGCGCGCCGGTGGTCAGCGTCTCATCCTGCTGTGGTTCGGCAGCTGGAAGAACGGCGTCTCCAGCTACACGCCCGCGTGGGTCAAACGCGACCCCCACCGGTTCCCTCTCGCCCGACGCGCGGACGGCGAGCCGCTGATGGCGCTTTCGACTCTCGCGGACGCGAATGCCGCCGCGGATGCGCGGGCGTTCGCCTCGCTCATGTCGCATCTGCGAGAGGCGGACGCGGAACACGGCACGGTCGTCATGGTGCAGGTCGAGAACGAGGTGGGCCTGCTGGGCACGGCCCGCGATCACGGCGCACTCGCTGAGCGCGCCTGGCGGCAGCGCCCACCCGCCCGGTTCGGTCTCGACGCCTGGGCCGATGCCGACGCGGACGTCGACCGCGCGGGCGAGATGTTCATGGCGTGGCACTACGGCCGGTATGTCGACACGGTCGCCGAGGCCGGCAAACGCGAGTGGCCCCTGCCGATGTACGTCAACGCCTGGCTCGATGGCGACGAGGATGCCAACCCCATGGCGGGCGGCACGGCGCCCGGCGACTTCCCGAGCGGCGGCCCTGTGCCGCGGATGCTGGAGATCTGGCGCGCCGCCGCGCCGTCGGTCGACTTCGCGGCACCGGACGTCTATGCCGGCGACGTCTTCGAACGCGCATCGTCGTACGACGCGTCGTTCGGAATGCAGTTCATCCCCGAGATGCGTCGGGACTCGCCCGCTCAGCTGTTCCGGGCCCTGGGGCGGACATCCGCGATCGGAATGGCGGCCTTCGGAGTCGACTCGGCCTCTGACGGGGAACTGGCCCGCATCGCGCGTGCCTATGCACAGCTGTCGGCGGTGGCAGAGGTCGCCGGCACCGGAGAACGGGCCGCGTTCCACCTCGACGACGACCGCCCACGCGAGAGCATCGCACTCGACGGCGTCACGTTCGAAATCGAGCGCGACTTCGACCCGCAGGGCGAGGGCGACCTCCCCGACGGCTACGGCCTTCTCGTCGCCTGTGCGGATGGGTTCCTGCTGTGCGGGAGCGGCGTCGTGCTCACACCGCGCCGCGCGGACGGCAGCCGGCTGTGGGTGGAGTCGTGCGTCGAAGTGGCCAGAGCCGACGACGGGCTGGTGCCGGCCCGCGTCCTCAACGGCGATGAGACGGGCGGAGGAACCCACATCCGGATCACCCGCGACGATCCGCCCGGGTTCGGCCCGGTGCCGATCGCGGCCAGCCGCACCGGCATCCTGTCGTTCCGCCTGTACGCGGCAGGTGCCGATAGCCGCTGACCAGGCGGCCGCGGTGAGCTCGGCAGGTTCTCACGCACCCGGGCGCTCACGCCGCAGTCGCGGCATTCGCGCAGGGACCCCTTCCGCCGAGTTCGGATCGCTCGCGATGTGGGCGGTCGACCACCGGTGGTAGACCGCCACGAGCGGCACCGACGACAGGCCGTGCAGCAGGATGCTCAGAGCCACGGTCACCACGACGGTCGACAGCAGGATGTTCCCCTCGGGCACGCCCTCCTCGAGCACCATGAGCCCGAAGACCAGCGAAGCCAGACCGCGCGGACCGAACCATCCGATGAACGCGATCGTGGGCAGCCGGATGCGTCGCCCCGCCAGTGCGACCGCCACCGGCACCATGCGCACCACGGTGAGGCTCAGCACCGCGTAGAGCACCACCTGCCACGTGATGGAGGGGAGCACCAGCACGAGGGCGAGCGCGCCGAAACCGATCCAGGTCACGGCGGCGAGCAGGTCTCCGGCCTCTTCCGTGAGCACGCTGATCTCGGAGCGCGCGCGGCCGGCGACCCGGCCGAACACGAGCCCGCCGACGAACGCGGCGATGAATCCGCTGCCGCCGAGCGTGTCGGCGATCGCGAAGCACAGCAACGCGGTGGCCAGCGGCATCACCTGTCGCCAGTGCGCGCCCACCCAGCCGCGGGCATCCGCGAAGGCGAACACGGTGCCGCCGACGATCGCCGCGCCGACCCCGGCCAGGACGCCGCCGCCGATCTGCGTCCACATGTTCATCAGCACCGCGCCGGGGACGCTCATCTCGAGCTCCGCATTCGCGATCGACAGCGCGACGAGGAACAGGGGCACGGCGAGTCCGTCGTTGAGCCCGCTCTCGACGTCGAGGGCCTGACGGACGCGGCTCGGCACCGCGGTGTCCTCGACCACCTTCTGCCCGAGCGCCGCATCGGTCGGCGCGAGCATGATCGCGAGCAGGATGACCGAGGCGAAGGCCACGTCGGGGAAGACGAGCAGTCCGACGCCGACGCCCGCGAGCACCGTGAGCGGCAGGCCGATCAGCAGCAGCCTGCTCGGCCAGCTGAGCTGGTGTCGCAGGGCGCGCAGGTCGATGCGCATGGCGTCGCTGAACAGCAGCAGCACGAGTGCGAGCTCGGCGATCAGGCGAGCCGTCGTCAGGTCGGTCGGCGCCTCGAAGGCGCTCGGCAGCAGCAGTCCGACGACGAGCCCTGCAGTCGCGAGGAACAGCGCCGATGTGATGCCGCGGCGATCGAGGGCGCCCGAGAACGCGCTCCACGCCAGCAGGATGATCAGCACCGCCAGCGCGGCGATCATGCCGGCACCATCCGCATCGCGCGTCGGGTTCTCACCCGGATCGTGTGATGCGCGCCGTTCTGCGCGGGATCTATCGTCGACGCGGGCCCCCTCCGGCGCAGAGCCGGAAGAGGGAGCGCATGATCACCTCGCCGATCAGAAGGAGCGATACTCGTGACCGACAACAGCAACGTGACCGGATGGGTCGGGTGGGGATACTTCGCCGCCACGGTTCTCCTCATCGCAGGAATCTTCGACACGATCCAGGGCTTCGTGGCCATCCTGGCACCTGACAGCGCCTACTTCGTGCTCGACGGCACGCTCTTCGTCTTCGATCTGCAGGGCTGGGGCTGGTGGACGCTCCTGATCGGGCTCCTGCTCGTGCTCGTCGCGATCGCCCTGTTCCTCGGGGCGACGTGGGCGCGCGTGGTGGCCGTCATCCTCGCGATCCTGAGCGCCGTCGGGCACCTGTTCACCATCCCCGCGCAGCCGTGGTGGTCGCTCATCGTGATTGCGCTCGACGTGCTGATCATCTACGCGCTGACCGTGCACGGCCGCGAGATGAAGGCCCGCGGCTAGCCCGAGCGTCGGCCGGCGGCCTCGCGGCCGCCGGCCTCCTCGCGCATCCAGTCCTCGATGGGCGCGTTGCGCAAGCCGCGCACCGAGCCCGTCGCCGCGAGACCGATCAGCACGCCGAGCGCGATCGACACCATGGTCGCGATGGTCGTGACGATCGTGCCCGTCCCGGACGCGTCACCCTCGAGAACGCCGGCGACGCCGATGAGCCCGAGCGCTCCCGGCACGAGCAGCCAGAACGCGGGCAGGAAGCTCACCAGCGCGGGCGGCCCGGTGCGCTGGCGCGCGATGACGATCGCGACGGGCGTCATCGCGGCCGCCCCGACGAGCGCCGAGAGCACGCCGTCGAAGAAGACGTCGCCGATCACCTGCGCACCGTAGGCGACGTACAGGACGACGATGATCCAGCCGATCGAGCGCGGCTTGGCGCACTGGTAGATGCCGATGCCGATGCCGAAGACCGCGACGGCCAGCCAGGGCGCGACCGGGCCGAGCGGCCACTCGGTCGATGTGACGCCGGGCACCCCGATGAGTGCACTGGCCGCGACGATGCCGGTCGACAGCAGCAGCAGCCTCATCGCACCGGCTGCGACCCGCGCGGCACCCGACATGATGTCGCCGGTGGCGAGTTCGATCGCCGCGATCGTGAGGAGACCACCGGGCAGCAGCATGATCAGCGGGGCGACGATCGCGGGGAGCACGCCGGGGTCGACGAAGCGGGCCACCAGGAGCACGACGAGTGACACGCCGAGCGACGCGCCCACGACGGCGAGCGCGCGGTACACGGCGCTGAGCCGGTCGGTGACCAGCAGCAGCGTGCCGACGCCGACCCCCAGCAGCGCGGCGAGCAGCATGCCGGGCAACGACGACCCGACCAGAACGCTCAGGGCTCCCGACAGCAGCGCGTAGGCAGCGATGCGCTGCGGTGCGCTGAACGGTCGGGGCAGAGCACGCGTCCGCTCGAGCTGGCGGCGCACCCACCCGGCGCTGGCCGGCCGTGACCGCGCCACGCCGGCGATGCGATCGACCGCGTCGACCTGGTACAGCAGCGCCGGGCGGTCGCCGGCGCCGACAGCCCTCGTCTGCGCCGTGCCTTCTTCGCTCGAAGACACCAGGATCGACGTCGGGAAGACGACGGCGGATGCCGCGGGCAGCCCGTTCGCCGCGGCCATCTCCTCGAGGGTTCCCCGCACGAGGCCGACGGGGTAGCCGCTGTCGATCATCGCCGTGCCGAGGCCGGCCATCGACTCCAGCACGATCGCTGGTGTCTCGTTCGCGGGCGGCGTGACCGCGGCGGTCGGTGTCGGCTCGGTCGTGGTTCTCTGGCGCCGCAGCAGCAAGCCGACCAGCACGGCGCCGGCGGCCAGGACCGCCCCGGCGATGAGCAGCGTCGGCAGCCCGACGGTCGACGTCGTCACGGCCGGCGGGATCGGGGCGACGGTCGTGGCGGGCGTCGGTGTGGGCGTGGGGTCCGGGTCGGCCGTGGGCGTCGGCTCGGCCGTGGCCTCGGTCGGTGTCGGCTCGGGGGTCGGCTCGGCCGTGGGTGTCGGCGTGGGCTCGGGCGATTCGGTCGGCGCGAGCGGGGCCGGCGTCGACGCTTCGGGGTCGGGCGCACTCGTCGTGAGTCCCCAAGCGGGCGCCGACGCGTGGACGGGCGTTGCCACCGCGCCGAGCGCCAGCAGGCATCCTGCCACGGCGCGCACCAGACCGCGCCGCCACCCCAGCGCGCGTCGACCCATGCCGAAACTGCATCATCTTCGCGCGCCGACGTCAACGTTCGGGCACCGGCCCCGGCGATAGGCTGATCGGCACGCAGTCGCCCGAGGCCGCATCCGCACACCACGAGCGAAGGAGCTCGCACCATGGCTGAGCACATCATCGCGATCGACCAGGGCACGACCAGCACCCGGGCGATCATCTTCGACCGGTCGGGTTCGGTCGTCTCGACAGGGCAGCTCGAGCACGAGCAGATCTTCCCCCGCGCGGGCTGGGTCGAGCACGATCCGGCCGAGATCTGGCTGAACACCCGCGAAGTCATCGGCCAGGCGCTGTCGAAGGCCGACCTGACGCGCCATGACATCGCCGCGGTCGGCATCACCAACCAGCGCGAAACGGCGGTGGTGTGGGACCGGCGCACCGGGAAGCCCGTCTACAACGCGATCGTCTGGCAGGACACCCGCACGCAGGACATCGTCGACCGACTGGCGGCAGACGGCGGCGCCGACCGCTACAAGGACCGCGTCGGCCTGCCGCTGGCCACCTACTTCTCGGGCACCAAGATCGTCTGGATCCTCGAGAACGTCGAGGGTGCACGCGAACGTGCCGAGGCCGGGGATCTGCTGTTCGGCACCACCGACACGTGGGTGCTGTGGAACCTGACCGGCGGCAAGAAGGGCGGTGTGCACGCGACCGACGTCACGAACGCGTCGCGCACGCTGCTGATGGACCTGCGCACCCTCGACTGGGACGACGAGATCCTCGCCGACTTCGGCATCCCACGCGCCATGCTGCCCGACATCCGATCGTCGTCGGAGGTGTACGGCACCGCCAACCCGCGCAGCCTGCTGCGCGAGGCGCCGATCGCGGGCATCCTCGGCGACCAGCAGGCGGCGACCTTCGGCCAGGCGGCGTTCGATCAGGGCGAGGCCAAGAACACGTACGGAACCGGGAACTTCGTCATCGTCAACACCGGCGAGGACATCGTCTACTCCGAGAACGGTCTGCTCACGACCGTGGGCTACAAGCTGGGGGATGGTCCCGCGCACTACGCACTCGAAGGGTCGATCGCGGTCACCGGCTCGCTGGTGCAGTGGCTGCGCGACAACCTCGGCCTGATCAGCTCGGCGCCGGAGATCGAGACGCTGGCGACGTCGGTGGACGACAACGGCGGCGCCTATTTCGTCCCGGCGTTCTCGGGCCTGTTCGCCCCGTACTGGCGACCCGACGCGCGGGGGACGATCGTCGGGCTCACCCGATACGTGAACAAAGGGCACATCGCACGGGCGGCGATCGAATCGATCGCGTACCAGTCGCGCGACGTGCTCGAGGCCGTCAACGCCGACGTCGACGTTCCGCTGACCGATCTCAAGGTCGACGGAGGCGCCTCCGCCAACGACCTGCTGATGCAGTTCCAGGCGGACATCCTCGATGTGACCGTCATACGGCCGGTCGTCGCCGAGACCACCGCGCTGGGGGCCGCCTACGCCGCGGGGCTCGCGGTCGGGTTCTGGCAGAACCTCGACGAGCTGCGGGCGAACTGGCAGGAGGATCGCCGGTGGGAGCCGACGATCGCCCCCGAGGAGCGTGAGCGGCTCTACGCGGACTGGAAGCGTGCGATCGAGAAGTCCCTCGGCTGGGTCGGCGGTGACGTCACCACGGCGCCCAGTTCGTGAACGCGAGCAGCGCGGCCGCAAGGCATCCCGTGAGCACCGGAACGGCGAGGGCGAGGGGCATGAGTCCGCCGCCGAAGGGCTCCTCGGCGCGCAAGGCGGTGTGGAATCGTCGATAGCGGATCGAGATGATGATCCATGTCGCGGCCGCGACACCGAGGCCGGTGATCCCGATGAACGCCGCGGCGAGGCCGAGAGTGTCCCACAGGTAGCGGATGCCGATCGCATTGCCGACCGCGAGCGCGAGGCTCGTACGCCGCCACGCGAGCAGGGTGCGCTCGGCCTGCAGACCGACGTCGAACGGCCCGTCGTGCTCGGCCGTCGTCACAGCAGCATCCCGGCGACCAGCAGCAGGATCGCGACCACCACGCCCACCACGACGTACACCCCGGCGGTGGGTCCCGACAGCGCGCGGTTCTGCCGAAGGGCCCGTTCGGTGCGCAGCCACGACACCCATCCGTAGACGGCGGCGGCCGCACCCAGCGCGATGAAGATCAAGCCGGCGATGAACCGCAGGACGGGATCGGCCCCGAGGGCGAGGGCCTCGATGGCGACGCCGACGGCGAGCAGCGCGAGCGCCGTGCGGATCCACGCGAGGAACGTGCGTTCGTTGGCGAGGCTGAACCGGGGGTCGGGTTCGTCGCCGACGCCGTACACAGAGCGGGGGAAGCGCCTGTCGGTCACGGGAGGGGTCCTTCCTGAGCGGCATCCGCAGGCCGGCTGACCGTACGGAATCCGCAATTTCCCATTGTGCTGTCGGGTGTGTTGCCGGTGCGTGCGGCCACGCGGTAGCGGTTGCAGTACGACTCGTGGCACAGATACGAGCCGCCACGCGTCACGCGGCGCTCTTCGTGCACGAGCGGCAGTCGCCGGCCCCCCGCGGGCGGGGCATCGGTCGTCGGTGTGAAACGGTCTGCGCACCATTCCCAGACGTTGCCGGCGACGTCGTACAGGCCGAGCCCGTTGGCGGGGTAGGTCCGCACCGGCGAGGTGGCGAGCCAGCCGTCCTCGCGCGTGTTGACGGTGGGAAAGCGGCCCTGCCAGATGTTGCACATCCATCGACCATCGGGAGTGAGCTCGTCTCCCCAGGCGTAGCGGGCACCGACGAGACCGCCGCGTGCGGCGGCCTCCCACTGCGTCTCGGTCGGCAGCGCGCGTCCGACCCAGTCGGCGTAGGCGGCGGCATCCGCCCACGACACGTGCACGACAGGGTGGTCCGCGAGCTCGTCGATGTCCGAGAGCTCGCCGAACGGATGCCGCCAGTCGGCGCCGTCGACGAGAAGCCACCAGGGCGCGCCGGGGGAGGACCCCACGACACGGTGGCGGGGTGCGGCGACAGCGAGGTGGAACACCGCGGAGTTGCCGTAGCGCTCGGCGTCGGTCGTATAGCCGGTGGCGTCCGCGAACTGCGCGAACTGCGCGTTGGTGACGGGCGTTTCGTCGATGTCGAATGCGGGGAGCTCGACCGTTCGCCGGGGGCCTTCGCCGTCGAACGGGTAGCCCTCGTCGAACGCGTCGCCGAGCAGGTATTCGCCGGCGGGTACGGGGCGGATCGCGGCGCCCCGGAGAGAGGAAGTCACACCGAAAGCTTGACACAGGCCGGGAGGCGTCGCTATAACACTAGTTACATATGTGCAGATGCACAGAGCCGCAATGAGGAGGCGACATGAAGTTCGAGAACGTGGTGCTGGGCGTTCTGGCGATGAAGCCCTTCCACGGCTACGAACTGATGAAGTGGTTCGACGTCGAGGGGCAGTTCATCCGCTCGAACACCCACCACAGCCAGATCTACCGAGAGCTGGCCCGCATGGTGAAGAACGGGCTCGTCGAGTTCGAGATCGACGCCCGCGACGGCAAGCCCGACGCCAAGGTCTACCGCATCACCGAGATGGGGCGGCAGGTGCTCATGGAGTGGGTGCGCTCCCCGTACGAGCCGACGAGCCGATTCCAGGATGCCGACTTCAACACCCGGTTCACCTTCGCCGTCGCCCTCGACCTCGAAGCCGCACTGCGCGTGGTCGAGACCGAGCTCACCTACCGCCGCGCGCAGGTCGCCAAGAGTCGCGTCCGCAAGCGCGGCCTCGTCGGTGTGCAGCCCATCGACGGCTTCGACGCCGAACGCTACTTGCGCTACGGCGAGCAGATGCACTACTTCGGCGCCGACTCGGTCGACCGCTGGATGGACTGGCTCGAGACGATGCGCACGATGATCACCACCGAACTCGAGTCCCGCGACGCGGCGACCGACACCGACACCGACACCGAGGAGCACACGGCATGAGAGCCATCATGGTCATGTTCGACAGCCTGAACCGACGGATGCTGCCGAACTACGGCGGCGACTGGGTGCACGCGCCGAACTTCGAGCGCCTCGCGTCGCGCTCGGTCACGTTCGACAACTGCTACGGCGGCTCGATGCCCTGCATGCCCGCCCGCCGCGAGATGCACACCGGCCGATACAACTTCCTTCACCGGTCGTGGGGGCCCCTCGAGCCGTTCGACGACTCGGTGCCGGCGATGCTGACCGCCGCCGGCGTGCACACCCACCTCACCACCGACCACCAGCACTACTGGGAGGACGGTGGCGCGACCTACCACAACCGTTACTCGACGTACGAGTTCTTCCGGGGCCAGGAGGGCGACCCCTGGAAGGGGCAGGTCGCCGACCCCGAGATCCCCGAGTCGCTCGGCCTGACCTCCACGGTCAAGCCCAAGTACTGGCGTCAGGACTGGGTGAACCGCGCGCATCTGGAAGACAAGGCCGACCACCCGCAGACCCTCACCTTCGACGCCGGCGTCGAGTTCATCGAGACCAACAAGGCCGAGGACTCGTGGTTCGTGCAGATCGAGACCTTCGACCCGCACGAGCCGTTCTTCAGCTACGCCGAGTACAAGGCGCACTACGCGGCCGCCGAGTACGACGGACCCCACTTCGACTGGCCCGACTACGCGAAGGTCACCGAGACGCCCGAGGCGGTGGAGCACGCCCGCGCCGAGTACGCGGCGCTGCTGTCGATGTGCGACGAGTCGCTGGGCCGCGTGCTCGACCTCATGGACGAGCACGACATGTGGGACGACACGATGCTCATCGTCTGCACCGACCACGGCTTCATGCTCGGCGAGCATGGCTGGTGGGGCAAGAACGTGCAGCCCTGGTACGACGAGACGATCCACAACCCGCTGTTCGTGTGGGATCCCCGCGCGCAGGTGGCCGGTGAGCGGCGTGGAGCACTCGTGCAGACCATCGACTTCGGTCCGACGCTGCTCGACTACTTCGGTCTCGACACGACCGACGACATGCAGGGCGCGTCGCTGGCGACCGTCGTCGCCGACGACACCCCGGTGCGTGAGCACGCGCTGTTCGGCATCTTCGGCGGTCACGTATGCGTCACCGACGGCCGCTATGTCTACATGCGCGCGTCGGCGACGCCTCAGAATCAGCCGCTGTCGGAGCACACGCTCATGCCGACCGTGATGAACGGCTTCTTCCCGCAGCAGATGCTCGCACAGGCTGAGCTCGTCGACCCGCTGCCGTTCACCAAGGGGCTCAAGGTGCTGAAGACCCCCGCGCACGCCTGGGTGAGTCCGTTCGCGTTCGGCACCCAGCTCTTCGATCTGGAGTCCGACCCCGAGCAGCACGACCCGCTGCGCGACCCCGCGCTCGAGCTGCGCCTCGCGCAGGCACTGCGCGACGCGATGGTCGCGGCGGATGCTCCCCACGAGCAGTTCGTACGGCTCGGTCTTCCGGCCGAGGGCGAGGTCACCGACGAGCACCTGCTCATCGAGAAGCAGTGGCCGATGCTGCAGGCGTCACTGGCCCCGGCATCCCGTGCCGAGGACTTCGGCGCCGACGGTGTCATCCTCGACCGCCCGCTCGCCGAGCTGCTGGGCGATCCCGCAACGCGCGGAGTGCTCGTCGAGCACGCACCCATGCTCGCCGGCGGACCGATGCTCGGGATGATCGGCAAGCTCACCCTGCTGCAGATCGCCGCGATGATGGTCGGCCTGCTGCCCCGACCCGTGCTCGCCGGCCTCGCCCAGCAGCTCACCGCAGCGGGCGCCGCCCCGGCGCCCGAGCCCGTCGAGCGGGGGTAGCCCGCCGTCATCACCCGACCCCCGTCCGAACCCGACCCCACCGACTGATCCCGGGCGCCCAGGGCAGCCCACCTCACAAAGGAGTGACAACCGATGTCCGACACGACCGAACCGATGACGGCCCCCGCGCCGCCGGTCGCCGCCCCCACGGTGACCGCTGCCATCCGGCATGGCGACCTCGACAAGAAGGGCGGCGTGCCCCGCCGCAAGACCAACCTCGTCATCCTCGGCGGCTCGATGGTCGCCGACGGCGGCGAGGGCAGCATGGCGACCACGCTCTTCCCGGTGATCGCCGCGGCCCTGAGCCTCGCGACCAGCGCCCTCGGCGTGCTCGCGGCGGTCGGCCGCATCGTCGGCGTCGTCGCCGGCCCCGCGTGGGTCTTCCTCTCCAAGAAGTTCGGCCGCAAGGCGATCCTCGCGATCGCCACCGGCTTCTGGGGACTGTGGGCCGTCGCCGCGGGCCTCTCGCAGGACTTCGCGCAGCTGCTGGTGCTCTACGCGATCATGGCGGCCGGTACCGCCGCAGCGCACGTGCTCGTCCCCGAGGTCATCGGCGACTCGTTCGAGGACAAGAAGCGCGGCCGCGTCGTCGGCTGGGTCTACGGCGGTACCGCCGCGATCGGAAGCCTGATGGCGCCACTCATCGGCAGTCTTGCCAACATCGAGGACGGGTGGCGCTACGGCTTCTTCATCTTCGGCGCGATCAACGTCTTCTTCGGTCTGCTGATCCTGTTCTTCTACAAGGATCCCGGCACCGGCGCCGGCGAGGCGCAGCTGAAGACCTTCACGCAGGAAGAGCGCCAGGCGGCCTCGAAGATCACCTGGGCCAAGGTGCGTGCGCTCCTGACCATTCCGAGCTATCTCGTCCTGCTGGGCAGCCGGCTCCTGTCGACGCATCTGCTGCTAGGCACATTCGGCGTCGTACTGCTGGTCAACGAGTTCGGCTTCGACGTCGCCATCGCCGCGACGGCCATGGCGCCCTTCGGCATCGGCTATCTCGTCGGCACCATCATCGGCGGCTTCGTCAGCGACTGGCTGAACAGGGTCAGCGTCAACTACGGTCGCCCGGCGATGCTCCAGGCATCGCAGCTGATCTTCGCCTTCGTGGCGTACTTCGCCACACAGATCACGTACGGCGGAATCGTGCCGTACCTGGTGCTGTTCGGCATCGTCGGCCTCACCGTCGGTCTGAACCCGGGCGTCAACCGTCCGCTCGTGATGGCTGTGGTGCCACCCGAGCTGCGCGGCGCCGCGTTCGCGATCTTCGTCTCGATCGTCGAGTCGGCCGGGTTCGCGATCTGGACCCTCACCGCCGGATTCCTCGCCGACACGATCGGACTGCAGGAGGTCATGCTGTGGCTGGTGTGCGGGGTGATGGTGATCAACGCGCTGTTCCTCACCCTGCTGTACCGCCCCTTCAAGAAGGACCGGCTCGCGCTCGAGGCCGAGCTCGACCGTCGCCGCGACGAGATCCTCGAGAAGGAGGCCCGCGAGGCCGATCGGATGTGACCGGCCGGGGTCAGTCGTGCTGCGCCGTCACCGGACGGCGCAGCACGACTGCGGTCGTCACGGCGAGCACGACGATGCCGATCGCCTCGACGATCACCGTCTCGGGGACGAGCGCCATGTCCCAGGTGGTGTGGATGCCGAACAATCCCACCGTGAGCGCGAGAACGAGAGCGAGCAGGGTCGCGACCAGGAACAGCAGACTCAGCACGGTGGCCAGCTGCAGCAGCCGCCCGCGCAGGATCAGCATCGCGATGGCGAGCACGAGGCCCGCGATCGCGTTGAGCACGAACATGACGCCGAGGACTCCGCCGGTGCCGGTGAAGACGAGGAACAGGTGGATCCCTCCGGCGGCGAGCAGGACCAGGGCACTGAGGATGCGGAGGACCCACATCCCTCGCGTCCGAGCAGCAGCCATCTGCGTCCCCTTCCGTCGGACCTCAGGATGCCGTATCCGGCGCGAGCCCACCAGGGGCGCCCGCCGCCCCGCCCCGGTGGCGCACCAGCCACACGACGTCACGGCCGAACGACTCCGACAGCAGACAGAGGGCGAATGCAGTGACGCCGAGCCCCACCCACGGTGAGCCGATTCCGGATGCTGCGATGACGAGGGCGATCCCCGCCACGGCCGTCACCACCTTGCGCCAGTACCGCGGCGGCAGGGGCGCCCGCATCCAGGGCACGACCCGGCCGACGGCGACGAACGCGTAGCGCAGCAGACCGATCGTGAGCACCCACCAGCCCAGCTCCGACGCGACGAACGCGCTCAGCGCGAGCAGCAGGAACGCGTCGACCTCCATGTCGAACCGCGCACCGAGTTCGCTCGACGTGCCGGTGCGTCGCGCGACCCAGCCGTCGACCGCGTCGAGGACGAGGGCGACCGAGGCGAGGACCACGAGCAGGGGCACCGAGATCGCGTCGGTGAAGGAGGTCGCCACGATCGCCGTCACCAACGCCACGAGCGTCGACCGCGACGCCGTCACGATGTTCGCCGCACCCAAGCGCATGACCCCCCGCGTCCGCAACCCCCTGGCGAGGAGGGTGTTCGAGACGATTAGGTAGAGGAGTCCGGCACCCCATCCCGCCGCAGAGAGCGCGTCCGACGCGTCGACGGCGACCAGTCCGATGACGCCGGCGCCGACCGACCAGAGCGGGGTGAGATGAGCCTTCTGCATCGTGCGAAAGCGTATTGGCTGGAGGCGCCGGGTGAGGGCGCGCTCCGCGAGTCGCAGCTCCGCGCGCCGGGGCCGGACGAGGTCGCTGTGCGCACCCTGTACACCGGGATCAGCCGCGGTACCGAAGCGCTCGTGCACCGCGGCGAGGTTCCCGCCGGCGAGAGGGACCGGATGCGCGCCCCCTTCCAGGAGGGCGACTTCCCCGGGCCGGTCAAGTACGGGTACCTCAACGTGGGCGTCGTCGAGCGGGGTCCCGCGCCGCTTCGGGGTCGCACGGTCTTCACACTCCACCCGCACCAGTCCTCCTTCGTGGTCCCCGCCTCGTCGGTCGTGCCGGTCCCGGACGACGTGCCGCCCCGACGGGCGGTGCTCGCCGGTGCGGTCGAGACGGCGATCAACATCCTGTGGGATGCCGCGCCGCTCGTCGGCGACCGCGTCACCGTGATCGGTGGGGGCATGATCGGACTGGCAGTCGCGCGCGTGGCCCGCGGCATCCCGGGCGTGGACCTCGTCGTCGTCGACGTGGATCGCGGAAAGTCCGACGCATGCCGCCGGCTGGACGTCGCCTACGCCCACCCCGGCAGTGCGCCCGTCGACCGCGACATCGTCATCGACACGAGCGGTTCGGACGAGGGACTCCAGCTCGCACTGGAGTCGACCGTGACCGACGGAGAGGTGGTCGAGGCCAGCTGGTTCGGCGATCGCCCGGTGCGCCTGCACCTGGGCGGCGACTTCCACGCACGGCGTCTGACGATCCGCTCCAGCCAGGTCGGCGCGGTCTCCCCGCGGCGGCGAGGCACCCGTCGTCCGCACGATCGGCTCGCGCTCGCGCTCGATCTGCTGCGCGATGACGCCTTCGACGTGCTGCTGACCGGCGAGTCGTCATGGCGGGATCTGCCGACCGTGATGGCCGCGATCGCGTCCGGCGCGGCACCTGGACTGTGTCACACCATCGACTGGAGGGATGCCGGATGACCTACTCCGTGACCGTCCGCGACCACATCATGGTCGCCCACAGCCTCGCCGGCGAGAGCTTCGGACCCGCGCAGCGTCTGCACGGCGCGACGTTCGTCGTCGACGCGACCTTCCGCGCGCGCGAGCTCGACCCCGACGGGGTCGTCGTCGACATCGGGCGGGCGTCGACGGTGCTCGGCGGCATCCTCTCCGAGCTCTCGTACCGGAACCTCGACGAGGAGCCGGCCTTCCAGGGCGTCAACACCACGACCGAGCGACTGTGCGGCGTGATCACCGACCGCCTCGTCGCCGCACTGCGCGACGGACGCCTCGGGCAGGCTGCGCTGTCGGGGATCGCGGTGACGCTGCACGAATCGCACATCGCGTGGGCATCGTTCGAGGTGGCTCTGTGACGGATGCCGCCACGCTCGCGTTCGTCGTCCCGCGCGGCGTCGACGATCCTGCGCGCGTGAGCGGCGGCAGCGTCTTCGACCGCCGACTCGCCGACGCGCTCGTCGCGCGCGGTCGTCCGGTGCGCGTCGTCGAGGTCGGTGCGACGCCGGCAGCGCTCGCAGACGTTTTCGACGACATCCCCGACGGTGCACCGGTGCTCATCGACGGACTCGTCGCGCGCGCGGGACCCGATGTGCTCGAGCGGCACGCCGGACGCGTGCGGACGGCGGTGCTCGCGCACATGGTGACGGCCGCGTTCGCCGACGCTGCCGAGCACGAGATCAGCGCCGAACGGCGGGCGTTCCGGTCGGCGAGCACCGTGATCGCCACGAGCGACTGGACGCAGCGTCGCCTGATCGACGACGAGGGCGTTCGCCGCGAGCGGGTCGTCGTCGTCGCACCCGGCACGGATCCGGCGCCCGTCTCGCTGGGAACACCGGATGGCGCTGCGCTGCTGTGCGTCGGCACGGTCGCGCCGCACAAGGGACAGGACGTGCTCGTGGAGGCGCTCCGGGGCGTCGGCACCGATCATCCTTGGCACTGCACGATCGTTGGTTCGGTCGAGGGGAGTCCCCCTTTCGTGGCGCACGTGCGCACGCGGGCGCGCCGGGCGGGGATCGAGGATCGGCTGTCCTTCGCCGGCGTCCTCGACCGCGCCCACTTGGAGCGGGCCTACCGCCGCGCGGATCTGGTGGTCGCACCCTCGCGGGTGGAGAGTTACGGCATGGCCATCGCCGAAGCCCTGCGGCGCGGCATCCCCGTCGTCGCCAGCGACGTCGGCGGCATCCCGCAGGCGGTCGGGGTGGGCGGTGCGGCGCTGTTGGTGCCACCGGACCGCCCTGATCTGCTCGGCCGCGCCCTGGGCGCGTGGCTGACCGATCCGGGCCTGCGCGAACGGCTCACGAATCGTGCACGGTCGACGCGCCGCGAGCGGCCGACGTGGAGCGAGGCCGCCGCTCGTGTCGACGCGATCGTGGCGGGCCTGTCGTGACCGCGATCGTGCCGGTGTCGGCGGACTGGCTCGCGCTTCGCGAGCCGGCCGACGGACGGGCACGCTCACTGCCCCTCGCGCGACGCGCGGCCGCGCTCGCCGGCAGTCCTGCCGTCGTGCATGATCTGGGAAGCGGCACCGGATCGATGATGCGGTGGCTCGCCCCGCATCTCGATCCCCGGCAGAGCTGGGTGCTGCACGACTGGAACGACATGCTGCTCGACCGCGCGGTCGAGCAGCACCCCGTGCCCGGCGCGGTCCGGACGCACGTCGTCGACATCGCGCGCCTGCAGGCCGCCGACCTGGCCGGCGCGACGCTCGTGACCGCGTCGGCGCTGCTTGATGTTCTCACCGCCGACGAACTCGCCGCCATCGTCGAGGCGTGCGTCGCGGTCGGAGCTCCTGTCCTGTTCGCCTTGAGCGTGGTCGGTCGCGTGCAGATCGATCCGCCCGACGGTGACGACGGATCGTTCGAGGCCGCCTTCAACGCTCACCAACGGCGTGTCGTGGGTGGGCGCCGACTGCTCGGTCCGGATGGGGTGGGCCGTGCGCGCGTCCTGTTCGCCGATGCGGGCTGGTCGGTCGAGGAGACGTCGACCCCGTGGCGACTCGACGCGACCGACGGGGCCCTGGTCACCGACTGGCTCGACGGCTGGCTGGACGCCGCCGTCGAGCAGCGTCCCGAGCTGGCTTCGCGCGCTGCGGCGTCGTCGGAGCGCAGAGCGTCGCACAGGGACGCCGGGATGCTGCGGGTCACCGTCCACCACCGCGATCTGCTGGCGTGGCCGCCATGACCGTGACGTCGACGACCACCCACGCCTCGACGCTGTCGGCGTCGCCGCGCGTGCGCGCGCTGCTGCGCGCGGCGGTCGGACTCGGCATCCTGGTCGCGGTGGTGGTGCAGGTCGGCGCCGAACCGTTCGTGGCGGGTCTCGCCGCGGTGTCGGTGCCGACGGCGGCGATCGCTCTCGGGCTCGGCGCGATCGCGACGGTCGCGGCGGCGTGGCGGTGGCGAGTGGTCGCGGCCGGCCTCGGACTGCGCCTCGATCGCGGGCCTGCGATCGAGGCGTACTACCGGTCGCAGTTCCTCAATTCCGTGCTGCCGGGCGGCATCGTCGGCGACGTGCACCGGGTGGTATGGCACGGGCGCGGCGCCCGTGCCATGGCCGACGCCGCGCGCGCCGTCGCGGCCGAACGTGCAGCCGGTCAGGCGGTGCAGCTGATCGCTGCGGTGGTCGTTCTGATCCTGCTGCGGGAGTACGCTTCGCTCTCGGCGCTCGGGGCGGTGATCCTCGCCCTCGTCGGCGTCGTCGCGGTGGGGGCGATCATCGCCGCGGTCAGTCGGCGGGTGCGCGTGATCCTCGCTCGCGAGGTCGCGCTGCTGCGCACCGCATTCGGCTCGACCCGCGCGATCGCGGGCGTCACGGCGGCATCCCTGGTCGTGATCGCGTGCCACGTCGTGACCTTCGTGGTCGCCGCGCAGGCGGTGGGGGTCGATGCGCCGACTCCTCAGCTCGTCTCGGTGTCGGTGATCGCGGTGCTCGCCGGCGGCATCCCGCTCGGGATCGGCGGGTGGGGTCCGAGGGAGGGCGTCGCGGCGTGGGCGTTCGCCTCCGTCGGCCTCGGCGCGGCCTCGGGTCTGGCGGCGTCGACGGCCTTCGGGGTGCTCGCGCTGATCGCGGTCGCACCCGGTGCCGTCGTGGTCGCGGCATCCGCACGCCGTGGTCGGGACCACGCCCGACGCGAGGGGGCGGCATGACCCGGCCCTACGTGCTGCTCAGCTGCGCCATGTCGATGGACGGCTACCTCGACAACGCGACGCCGTGCAAGCTGGCGCTCTCGAACGCGGCCGACTTCGACCGCGTCGACGGTCTGCGTGCCGAGTGCGACGCCATCATGGTCGGCGCGTCGACGGTGCGTCGCGACGACCCCCGTCTGCTCGTGCGCAGCCAGCGGCGCCGTCGGGAACGCGTCGAGGCGGGGCGCACGCCGTCGCCTATGAAGGTCACCGTCACCGCGTCGGGAGACCTGCCGTCGACGGCGGCCTTCTTCACCGCGGGTGACGGTGTCGACAAGATCGTCTTCTGTCCGTCGGCGTGCGCGCCCGCGGTACAGCGGCAGGTCGGCGCCCTCGCCCGCGTGATACCCCTCGGACCGGAGGCCACCGTGGCGGGCGTGGTCGACGGCCTCGCCGAGCTGGGCGTCGAGCGCCTCATGGTGGAGGGTGGCGGAAGGCTGCTCACCCAGTTCCTCGTCGCCGATCTGGCCGACGAGCTCCAGTTGGTGATCGCGCCGTTCTTCGTCGGCGAGACGGGCGCGCCGCGGTTCGTCGAGGCCGGTTCCTTCCCGTGGACCTCCACCCGGCGCGCTGCGCTCGCCGACGTCCGCCCGATCGGCGACGTGGTGCTGCTTCGCTACGCCCTGTCGGAGCGCTGCGACCGGGCCGTGTCCGACGATGCCGCCCCTCCCTTCCCGACCTGACCGCGGCGGAGCCATGCCATCCGGGCCTCACCCCACCCCACGGCGCGGTTCGCGCGTCGTCTCGGCCGTCGCGGTCGCCGCCGTCGTCGCGGCTCCGCTGCTGGCCTCCGCGCTCTCGCGTGGGAGTCCGGACGCACTGCTCGCCGTCCCCGTCGAGCCGCTCGCGGTGGCGCTCCTGCTGCTCGCCGTCGCGGCGCGAGGGGTCCGGATGCTGGTGGCGGGGCTGTTCGGGCTCACGGTGATGCTGGCGCTCGCCGTCGCGGCGCTCGACCTCGCGTTCACCGCCACGATCGATCGCCGATTCGATCCGGTGCAGGATGCGGGCGCGGTCGCTGCCGCCGTCGGTGTGGTGGCGGACGCGACCGGACCCGCGATGGCCGGGCTCGCCGTCGGCGGCGCCGCGCTCGCGCTGGTCGCCGGGGCAGCGGGGCTCGCGGCGGCGGCGCTGCGTGTGGGGCGTGCCGCCGACGTCGCCGCGCCGACCGGTCGCGCGGTGGTCACCGCCCTGACGGGGGTGTGGATCGCGGCCGCGCTCACCGGTGCGCAGCTCGTGCCGGGCGTGCCGTTCGCGGCCGGGCCCGCGGCATCGGTGCTCACCCAGGCATCCGCCCGCGCCGTGCAGAGCGTGCACGACGACGCCGCGTTCGAGCGAGCGCTCGGGTCAGATCCGCTCGCGGCGGCCGACGACTCCCGGTTGCTCGCCGGGCTCGAAGGGAAGGACGTCGTGTTCGCCTTCGTCGAGAGCTACGGCGAGGTCGCGTTGCGGCCGGCCCCTTTCACCGACCGGATCGCGGCCACCCTGCGTGCGGGGGAGGACCAGCTCGCGCGCGACGGCTACACGGCGCGCAGTGCCCTGCTCGAGTCACCGACGTTCGGCGGAGTGAGCTGGCTCGCACACGCCACTCTCCAGAGCGGCGTCTGGGTCGATTCTCAGGGCAAGTACGACCGCCTGACGTCGGGCGACCGGCGGACGCTCACGAGCCTGTTCTCCGCGGCCGGATGGCGCACCGTCGCCGTCGTGCCGTCGAACACCGAGCCGTGGCCGCTCGCGTCGACGTTCTACGGCTACGACGCCGTGCTCGACGCGCGCAACTCGGGCTATCGGGGCCCCGGGTTCGGCTACGCCCGTATGCCCGATCAGTTCACCTGGCAGGTGTTCCACGACCATGCCGCCTCGACGGGGGCGACACCCGTGATGGCCGAGATCGACCTCGTCTCGTCGCACACACCCTGGACGCCGACACCGCGCCTCGTGCCGTGGCATCGTCTCGGCGACGGCACGGTGTTCGAGGGTCACGGCGACGGCCAGCCGTCGCCGATGGAGGTGTGGGGCGATCCCGACCGCGTGCGTGACCGGTATGCGGAGTCGCTCGCGTACTCCCTCGGTGCCGCGTTCTCATACCTGCGCGAGCACTCGCAGCGCGACCTCGTGCTCGTGCTCGTCGGCGACCACCAGCCGGCTCGCATCGTCAGCGGCAGCGGGGCCGATCGCGACGTGCCCGTCACCGTGATCGCGCAGGACCCGGCGGTGTTCGAGCAGATCTCGTCGTGGGGGTGGCAGCCGGGACTGCACCCGTCAGCGGATGCTCCGCGTTGGCGGATGGACGAGTTCCGCGATCGCTTCGTCGCCGCGTTCTCGGGGTGAGACGGGGCGGGACCGGCCCTTCCGGACCGGCCCCGCGCGACATCCGTCGTTCGTCAGCTCTGCAGCGAACCCTGCAGGTCGAGAGTGATCGCGATGTCCTTGCCGACGAGCACGCCACCGGTCTCGAGGGCGGCGTTCCACGTCAGACCGAAGTCCTCGCGGTTGATGACCGTCTGCGCGGTGGCGCCGGCCTTGTAGTTGCCCCACGGGTCGGCGCCGAAGCCGCCGAAGTCGAACTCGAAGGTCACCGGCTTGGTGACTCCGCGGATGGTGAGGTCGCCGTCGACGAGGAAGTCGCCGTCGTCGATCCGCACGCCGGTCGAGACGAAGTCGATCGTGGGGTGGTTCTCGACGTCGAAGAAGTCGGCCGAGCGCAGGTGGCCGTCGCGACCCTCATCCTTCGTGTCGACCGACGCGACGTCCACGGTCGCCGTGACCTGGGCGTCGAGCGGGTTCTCGGGGGCGACCAATGTGGCCTGCTTGATGTTGAAGGCGCCGCGCACCTTGGAGATCATCATGTGGCGCACGCTGAAGCCGACCTCGCTGTGCGAGGGGTCGAGGGTCCAGGTGCCCGCCTTGTAGCCGGGAACGTCGATCGTCGTGGTGTCGGTCATGGGAGTCCTTTCGAGGATGGGTCGCTTCCGTGGGACCAACCCACTCCCGGCGGGATCTATTCCGGTGAATGTAAATCCCGCAGGCAGGGTGTCGTCAGGCGTCGACGTCGCCCCGCCATGCACCGCTCTCGACGCCCTGGGCCTCGATGAACCGCTTGAAGTTGTCGAGGTCCTTCTTCACGGCGTGGCTCGCGACGCCCACCAGCGCGCCCGCCTTCTCGAGCAGGCCGTCCGGCTCCCAGTCGATCTGGACCGTCACCCGTGACGTCGAGTCCGACAGCTTGTGGAAGGTCACCGCGCCCGCGTGGGCGGTCTCGCCGCCCGTGCTGGTCCACGCGACGCGCTCATCGGGATGCTGCTCGGTGACGACGGCGTCGAACTCGCGCTGGACACCGCCCACCTCGACGACCCAGTGCAGCTTCGTGTCGTCGAGCTGCGTGACCGAGGTCACCTCGTCGAGGAACTTCGGAAAGCTCTCGAACTGCGTCCACTGGTTGTAAGCGGTCTCGACGGGGACGTCGACGTCGATGGTCTCGATGATCTGTGCCATCTTCTCCTCCTCAGGTCGGGAGACCATTGCACCCCGTCCTGCCCGCGCAGGGAGGGGACTTGACATTCCGTGGGGGCCCCGCCGACAATGCCGACCCCGGGCTCAGGCCGATGGGCGCGTGGCCTCGAAGCGGTCGTCGCCGTGGACCGCGATCAGGTCGACCATGACCCCGGTGTCGCGGATCGTCCTGCGCGGCACCATCGTCGCACCGACCGCACGGGTAACCTGCCGTCGCCGGGCGAGACCCGAAGCCGACCGGCCGGAGGAACGCCCGTGGACTTGAGCGATATCGACCCCGCGCTGCGCGACGCCGCCAGGCGCGTGCCGAAGCTGCCGATCCTGACCGGCTTCGGCCGAGCGGTCACCGCCGCCGCGCTTCGGCTCGCCCCCGGCGCGAGGGTCGACGGCGTCGAACGCCGGATCGTGCGCGAGGGCGCGGTCAACGTCCGCGTGTACACGCCCGCGGACGCCTCGGGCGCTGCGCTGCTGTGGATGCACGGCGGGGGCCTCGTGATCGGCGCGGCCGCCATGGACGATCGATTCTGCGGCGTGACGGCTCGCGAGACCGGCGTGACGATCGTCTCGGTCGACTATCGCCTGCCTCCGCGGCATCCCTTCCCCGAGCCGCTGGACGACTGCGCCGCCGCATTCCAGTGGATGCGCGCGCACGCGACCGAGCTCGGCGTCGACCCGCTGCGGGTCGCGGTCGGCGGGCAGAGCGCCGGAGGGGGACTCGCCGCCGCCCTCGTGCAGCGCCTCCACGACCAAGGGGTGGAGCTGGCCGCCCAGTGGCTGTTCTGCCCGATGCTCGACGATCGCACCGCCGTCGATCGCCGCCTCGACGCGGCGGAGCACTACGTGTGGGACAACCGCAGGAATCTCGTCGGCTGGCGCGCGTACCTCGGCGACGAGGTCGGCGCGGCAGTACTGCCGCCGTACGCGTCGGCGGCGCGTCGAGACGACCTGCGCGGCCTGCCGCCGACGTGGAGCTACGCCTCCGACGTCGAGCTCTTCTACGCGGAGGCTCGCGCCTACGCCGACCGGCTGAGGGCCGCCGGAGTGCAGGTGCACTTCGAGACCGTGCCTGGGGCGCCGCACGGCTTCGAGGCGTTCGCCACCGACAGCGCGCCCGCGCAGGCACTGCTCGCGGGTGCGCGCGGATGGCTGCGTGCACGCCTCGAGGTCGCTTCCGCGTCCTGAGCCCGCGGCTCGGCTCAGAGCAGCGCGATCTCGGCCGCGCGGTCGGATCCGGCCACCGCGGCGAGCGACTCCAGATCGTCGCGCAGATAGCGTGCGTACCCGTCCGGCGCGCGGCCCACACCCCGCCCGCTGGTGCGGACCCAGGCGGCATCCGATGCGACGATGCGGGCTCCGGCCGCTCGGGTCGCGTCGACGAGCGCGACGTCCTCGTGGGCCGCGACAGGGGGGAAGCCGCACGCGGCGAGGTAGGTCGACGCGCGGATGCCGAGGTTCGCACCGTGCACGTGCCCGTTGGCCACGCCGGGTACGTGAGTGCGCCACCACGCCGCGCTCTGGCGCTCGGTCAGGTCGCGGAAGTCGGGGCGGACCGTGCCGATGACGACGTCGGCTCCGTCTCGCGCGAGTCGCAGCTGGTGCACGAGCCAGTGTGGCGGGACGACGCTGTCGGCATCGGTGTGCGCCAGCCACAGCGACGACAGCGCGGCCTCGCCGAAGTCCGCCAGAGCGCTCTCGATCGCGGCACGTCTCGCCGCCCCGACCCGCCGCTGCGTGAGGGCGACTGTGTGCACCCCGGCGGCGCGCGCGATGGCCTCGGAGCGGTCGGAGCAGTCATCGAGCGCGACCCACGTGTCGACGGACACTCCGCCGGCCTGAGCGGCGCGCGCCGCGAGCGCGACCGACTCCAGGCACGCCCCGAGCAGTTCCTCTTCGTCGTGCGCGGGGATCGCGACGACGACACCGTCGATCGCGTCCTGCGCGTTCACCGCGATTCCTCGTCGTCGGCGCGGAAGACCTCGAGCAGGAACGGATCCTCGGCGTGGGTCAGCACTCGACGGAAGAGTCCGCTCGCGCGGATCGCCGCGTGGACGTCGTCTCCGGCGAGCGCGCGGCCGTCGATGCGCGGTCGGTGGTGGCAGACGACGAGCTCGCCGTCGGGGGCGAGGCACCCTCGGATCCGGCGGAGCGCATCGGCCAGCTCGGCCGCCGACCAGTAGTAGGCGAGCTCGGACAGCACCACCAGATCGAATCTGCCGTCGGGCCACTCGCCGGGCGCCCGCTGCTGCAGGAGACGGGCGTGGGGAACCCGCGCATGGGCCTTGGCCAGAGCCGCGTCGACGACATCGACGGCGGTGATCCGGGCCGACCGTGCGGCGAGCAGCTCGGTGAGCAGTCCCGTCGCGCAGCCGAGTTCGAGCACGTGCTCGTACCGCTGTCGGGGCAGCGACGCGACGATGAGCTCGCGTTTGCGGCGCTCGTACCACCGTGACTCGAAGCCCCACGGGTCGTCGTGGCGTTCGTAGAACGCCCGGAACCACGACGGATCCACCGACACGTCGTGCCCCCCGACGTCTTCAATGTAGACCTCGACCTTCCGCTCGAAGTGGCTGCGCATTCCGGCATGGAGCATCGGGGGTTCGGCCGGCGACGGAGGCGTGAGCTGGCTCACGTGCCGATCGACGGCACCCACCTTGGCCGCGTGGGCGTGGTCGTCCAGGGTGAGCGTTCGCCACGCAGCGGTGTCGACGCTCTCGGACGACGCCCAGTGCCACATCCAGATCGGGTACTGCACGACGCGGACTCCTGCACCGGCGAGCCGCGCGGCGACCGAGCCGACGATCCGGTGATCGCGGTGACCGTCGCCGTGCCACGGTGTGACCAGGAGCGTCCGGGTACCCGCCGCCGCCGTCGACAGTGTGCCGGCGATCGCCGATCGTACGTCGGCCTCGTGCTCGCGCAGTCCCCCGTCGGGGAGGGCGGCGTACGTGAGGGCGATTCCGTCCCCGAGCTCTGCGAGTGCATCGACGGTTTCGCGTCGCCGCGTGCGGGCGACGGCGGTCGGCGAGGCGCCGTCGGCGCCCGACTCATGTCCATCCGTGAGGACGATCACCATGACCGGGATGCCACGGGCGCGCGCCGTCGCGATGAGTCCTGCCGCGCCGAGCGTCTCGTCGTCGGGGTGCGCTGCGACCACGACGACCCGGTCGCAGTCCAGATTCAGCGCAGCAGCGTCTTGCCACGGCGCCGCCTCGGCCCAGTGTCGTTCGTCGGTTCCCGGATCCCGGTGGTCGAAGGTGAGGGTCACGACGTCGCCAACAATCTGCCGAGGCGGGTGAAGTCGCGCTCTGCATGGTGCTGCCTGAGGTAGATGCGAAGGTCGGCGACGCGTCGCGCATGACGTTCGTCGATGGTCAGCGGCGCCGGCCCGAGTGCGTGATCGGCGAGGGTGAGGATGCGCTCGGCGTGCGTCGCGGTCACCGATCGCGCTCGCTCGGCCGTGATCGCGAGATCGCGGGAGGCGATGCCGGCGTCGACGAGCGTCGCGGCCTCGGTGAGCAGTGCCCGCACGGTCCAGAACGCCGAGTCGACTTCGCCCGCATGCATCGCGGCGATCTGGTCGGCGTCGTCTCGCGCGGCCCTCGCGACGACGGCGCGGACCAGGGGTGCCGTCGCACCCCACCACACGGCGGCGACTCCCATCCCGCCCCATGCGAATCCCGAGCGCGTGTAGTACCAGCCGTCGTCTCCGATCGAAACGGCGGGCACGTCGGCGAAGTCGACCGGTGCGCTCACCACCTTGTTCAGGCCGCGGGCGACCCAGGGCCCGCGATGGCAGGTGACCCCTTCGTTGCGCAGCGACACCGCGAACAGGCGTCTCGTGTCGGGGCCCGTCCACGCGGTGACCAGTGCATGCGAGACCACGGCCGCGAGCGAGCACCACTGCTTCCGACCGGTCAGCACCCAGCCATCGCCCGAGCGCCGTGCTTCCAGACGCGTGCCCTCCGCGGCGAACACACCCCACGACGAGTCGTCGCCCGCGCCGACCGCCGAGAGCGCAGCCGTGACGGACAGACCGTCGTCACGAGCCTGGGCGAGGATCGCGAGGGCGTCCAGATGGGGCTCGAGCACGCGTGCGGCGGTCACATCGAGCGCGGCCGTGGATGCGAGCACCTCCCATGCGCCGTGCGTGCGACCCGACCCCGGCAGCGGCGTGCGCCGACCGCTCTCCACGGCCCAGTCGACCGTGGCGGCGACGTGGGTCCCGAGCAGGGGGACTTGCCGCGCGGCGTCCAGCACGGAGGCCGCGGCGCCGGATGCCCGGTGCCCGAGCGGGTGCAGCGAGAGGGGTTGATCGGCGGGTTCGATCACGGCGGAAACGGGCCGGGGGGCTTCCCGCAGCGCCGTACTCAACGCCGACCCGACGGCGTGCGGTTCTCGGCACTGACCATCCATGCGAACTGCTCGAGCTTCTCGAGGACGCCGTGCAGGATGTCCGCGCTCGTCGGGTCCTCCTCGTCGACGCCGTCGTGCACATCGCGGCACGTCGCCACCACGGCCTCGAGGCGCTCGGTGACGAGGTCGACGACCTCGGACGTGTCGATCTCGCCCTGCGGGAACTCGGGCAAGGTGGTGGTCTGCGCGACGACATCGCTGCGGCCGTCGGGCAGAGCGTGGAGCGCGCGCATACGCTCGGCGACGACATCGCCGAGTTCGCGCGCGGCGTCGATGATCTCGTCCAGCTGGCGATGCGTGTCGCGGAAGTTCGATCCGACGACGTTCCAGTGGGCCTGCTTGCCCTGCAGGGACAGTTCGATGAGGTCGACCAGAACGCGCTGGAGGCTCTCGCTCAGCGTCGTGGACGCGCGGAACCCGCTCTCGGCGTTCTGCTCGTCGGTGAGCCGTGCGCCGGCGCCGCCCTTCGCGGGACGCCGGCGGTTCGGTGCGGTCTTCGTCGATGCGGACGCGGGCTTCGTCTTGGTGGCCATCGCTTCTCCTTCGGGGGGCGGTGGCATCACGTTAATTCGGGGCGTGGGGATCCGTACGGGGATTGATTCCCACCTGCCGGGGTGCTAGCCGATCGACCGGTTCGCTCACCCCTCGAGGTCGCCGGTCAGGTAGCGCTGCAGCGTCGGACCGACGGCGGCGACGACCTCGTCGGGCGTCGCCTCGGCGATCGGCGGCAGCTCGATCACGTAGCGCGTGACGATGAGGCCGACGATCTGACTGGCCACCAGGCCCGCGCGGCGGCGTGCGTCGTCGCCGCCGCCGAGTCGCGTGGTGATGCGGCGCAGGATCTCGCGCGACACGAACCCGACCAGGATGTTCGCGGTGCGCTTGCTGCCCATCATCGCGCGCATCACCGCGATGCCCCGGCGGCGGAAATCCGGCTGCTCCCACAGATCGAGCAGGAAGCGCACGAGCCGCTCGCCAGCTCCATCGAGGTCGCCGTCGAGGATCTCGGGCAGGAACCGCGCCGGCTGCATCGGGGCGTCGATGACGGCGGTGAACAGATCGGCCTTGCTGCCGAAGTAGTGGTGCACCAGCGCGGGGTCGACATCGGCGCGCGCGGCGATCGACCGGATGGTCGCCGCGTCGTAGCCGTGCGCTTCGAACTCGGCCACGGCGGCATCGAGGATGCGCTCGCGTGCGTCCGTGGCGCCTCCGCTCGGGCGTCCGCGACGGCGACGACGCGGCACCGGGAGCGCGGGATCGGCCATGCCGAAACCCTACGTGCTGCACTCGGGGCTTGCCAGATATTCACTGCTCGTTGAATAATGCGGACATGCGCGCTGTCTTCTTCAAGGAGTTCCAGGAACTGCGACGGGATCGCCGCACGCTCGGGATGCTCGTGGTCATGCCCCTGCTGCTGCTGATCATCTTCGGCTACGCGGCCAACTTCACCGTCGACGAGTTCGACGTCGCCATCGTGGGCGCCGACGCCGACACCGTCGACACGCAGATCGAGGACACCGAGGACCTCGCCGAACACCTGAACGTCGTCTCGATCGACGCCGACGCCACCGCCGACGATGCCGAGGACATCCTGCGCGACGGCAAGGCCGATGTCGCGATCGACGCCGAGTCCGATCAGATCACCGTGTATCTCGACGGATCGAACCTGTTCGCCGCGCAGTCGGCGCAGGTGCTGTTCAGCCAGGTGCAGCAGCAGATGGGGCAGAACCCCCAGGCGCCCCCGCTCGAGATCGACATCCTCTTCAACCCGGATCTCAAGACCTCGTGGGTGATGATCCCCGCCATCATCGGCCTGATCCTCACCTTCATCGGCACGATCATCACGAGCATCGGGCTGGTGCGCGAGCGCGAGGCGGGCACGCTCGAACAGCTCGCGGTCATGCCGCTGAAGGCCAGCTCGGTGATCCTGGGCAAGGTGATGCCGTATTTCCTGCTGGCATCCTTCGACATGGCGCTCATCGCGCTGCTGGGGATCTGGCTCTTCGACGTGCCGTTCGTCGGCAGCGTCTGGGTCTTCATCCTCGGCGCCGCGCTGTTCCTGTTCGCGGTGCTCGGCATCGGCGTGCTGATCTCATCCGTGTCGCAGACGTCCGGCCAGGCGATCCAGCTCGCGATGATGACGTTGCTGCCGCAGATCCTGCTCTCGGGCATGATCTTCCCGCTCGACGCGATGGCGGCGGGTGTGCGGTGGATCGGCTACCTGCTGCCGCTGACCTACTTCACGATGATCTCGCAGGGCGTCATGCTGCGCGGGGCGCCGCTCGATTCCCTCTGGCTGCCGCTCACCGTCCTCGCCGTCATGGCCGTCGTGATCTTCGGCCTCGCCGTCGTTCGCCTCCACGCGAGCCTCTCGCCGGCGCGGCCGCGCAAGCCCGCGCGTGCCCACGGGAAGCGCTCGTGAGCGGGCTCGGGGTCGACGGCCTCCGCGTCGCACTCGGCGACACGGTCGCGCTCGACGACGTCTCGCTCGCGGTGCCGGCGGGTGAGGTGACGGCCGTGGTCGGCGGTGACGGCGCGGGCAAGTCGACGCTGCTGCGCGTGCTCGCGGGCCGGGTCGGTGCGGTGTCCGGAGCGATCCGCACTCTGCCGCAGGCCGATATCGGCTACCAGCCGTCGACGTCAGGGGTGTGGGGCAATCTGAGCGTGTCCGAGAACATCGAGTTCGTCGGCAGTTCGTACGGCATGTCCGCCAAGGCGGTGCGCGCTCGCGGAGACGAGCTGCTCCAGCGGGCGGGGCTCGCGGATGCCCGGACGCGACTTGGACGCGCGCTGTCGGGCGGCATGCGGCAGAAGCTCGGCTTCGTCCTGGCGATCCTGCATGAGCCGCGGCTGATCCTGCTCGACGAGCCCAGCACCGGGGTCGACCCCGTCAGCCGTGTGGAGCTGTGGCGACTCATCTCGGCGGCGGCTTCGGGCGAAACCGCGGTGCTCATGGCCACGACCTACCTCGATGAGGCGGCGCGCGCGGCGTCCGTCACCGCGCTCGACGCCGGTGCCGTCATCGCCGCGGGCCGGCCCGACGAGATCATCGCCGGAGTTCCGGGTGCGATCGGGATGCTTCGTCCCGGCATCGCGGTGCCGCCTCGCTCATGGCGCCGGGGCGTCGAGCGCCACACGTGGGTTCCCGAGGGGACGCCGCTCGACGGTGCCGATCCGATCGCGTCGCCCGACCTCGAGGATGCGCTCATCGCCCTCACCCTCGCGCGGCGCGCAGTGGCCGACGACGAGGCATCCGCCCATCCGCGGCGAGCGGCACGGCGGGCGAGCGCCGAGGATGCCGCGAGCCCGACCATCGACGAACCTGCGTCCGCGGCACCCGGCGCGGTCGTCGCCGAGGGGCGTGACGTCACCCGGCGCTTCGGCTCCCACATCGCGGTCGACGCCGTGAGCCTCGACGTGCGGGCCGGTGAGGTCGTCGGCCTCATCGGCGCGAACGGGGCGGGCAAGACGACGTTCCTGCGCGCCCTCATCGGCCTCGATCGTCCCGACGACGGTCAGGTCGGGCTGTTCGGCGCGCCCCCGGACGCGGCATCCGGTCGACGACTCGGATATGTGCCGCAGGGCCTCGGACTGTTCCGCACGATCAGTGTCGCGCAGAACGTCGAGTTCTTCTCGCGCGTGTACGGCACCCCCGAGATCGCGCTGCCGCCGTCGCTGGCGGCGGTGTCGCAGCGCGTGGTCGAGTCCATCGGGCTCGGCCGGCAGCGGCAGCTCGCGTTCGCGCTCGCGCTCGGGCACGACCCCGAGCTGCTCGTACTCGACGAGCCGACCTCGGGGGTCGACCCGCTGTCGCGGGCGCGGCTGTGGGACGTCATCCACGCGCAGGCCGATGCCGGGCGCGGCGTTCTCGTCACGACCCACTACCTGCAGGAGGCCGAGCAGTGTACGCGCCTTGCGCTGCTGTCGCAGGGGAGGCTCATCGGCGCGGGCTCGGTCGCCGACCTCACGACCGGGGTCACCGCCGTCCTCGTGCGCTCGCCGCAGTGGCAGCAGGCGTTCACGGCGCTCGGCGACGCGGGCCTGCCGACGATGCTGTCGGGCCGCGCGGTGCGGGTCGCCGGCGTCGACGTCGATCGCGTGCGTGACGCGCTCCGCGGCATCGATGCGCAGGTCGAGCAGGTCGCACCGACCCTCGAAGAGGCGATGGTGCTGCGCGAGACCGTACCCGCCGCGTGAGGCCGCTCGGCAGCACGGGTCACACACGGCGGCATCCGTCCTACGATGGCTGGAGCCCCCGATGCGAAGGGAGGCGGCCATGGTCCAGGTGCGGGTCGCCGGCGTCGCCCTCGACGCCTCCCAGCAGCATGTGATCCTGCTCAAACCCCTGGACGAACTGCCGGGCAAGGGCAAGCTGCTTCCGATCTGGATCGGATCCCAGGAGGCCACGTCGATCCTCATCGCCATCGAAGGGGCCGCGGCGCCGCGCCCGCTCGCGCATGATCTGATGCGGTCGATGCTGGACACGCTCGGAGCCGGGGTCGAGCGTGTCGAGGTCACGAAGATCGACGACGGCACCTTCTACGCCGAGATCGGGCTCACGACGTCGTCGGGTGATCGACACGTCGACGCGCGTCCGTCCGATGCCGTCGCCCTCGCGTCCCGCGTGGGCGCGCCGATCTGGGTCGCGGACGCCGTGATGGAGGAAGCCGGCGTTCCCGATGTGTTCACCACCGCCGACGATGCTGAGGAGAGCGTCGACGAGTTCAAGAAGTTCCTCGACGACGTGGAACCAGACGACTTCCTCGATGGCTGACCTCGACAAGGAGTAACCAATGCCCCCGAAAGACGCGACCGCTGCGGTCCGTGAATCCAACAGCGCCGTGCGCGACGCGCTGCCGTTCGACGACACGACAGACTTCGACCTCGCCGATCGAGGCTTCATCGCGACCCTCGACGACGGCGCGATCCGCAACGCCTCGGGCGACGTGGTGTGGGATGCCGCCGGCTACGGCTTCGTCACCGGCGACGCCCCCGACACCGTCAACCCCAGCCTGTGGCGCCAGTCGACTCTCGTGTCGAAGCATGGTCTCTACGAGGTCGTCGAGGGCATCTACCAGGTGCGCGGCTTCGACCTGTCGAACATCACCTTCGTCGAGAGCGACAACGGCGTGATCGTCATCGACCCGCTCATCTCGGAGGAGACCGCGGCCGCGGCGCTCGCGCTGTACCGCGCGCATCGCGGCGACCGCAAGGTCGTGGCGGTCATCTTCTCGCACAGCCACATCGACCACTTCGGCGGCGTGCTCGGCGTGACCTCGCAGGCAGACGTCGACTCGGGTGCCGTGCAGATCATCGCGCCCGACGGCTTCCTCGAGCACGCGATCGAGGAGAACGTCTACGCGGGCACCGCGATGGGCCGCCGCGCCGGGTACATGTACGGCGCCAAGCTGCCCCGCGGGCCGAAGGGGCAGGTCGGCGCGGGGCTCGGGCAGACGACGTCGACCGGTGTCGCCGGCATCCTCGTCCCGACGCTCACGATCACGACGACGGGCGAGAGCCACACGATCGACGGGGTCGAGATCGAATTCCAGATGGCGCCCGGCACCGAGGCGCCCTCCGAGATGCACTTCTACTTCCCGGCGTGGCGCGCGCTGTGCATCGCCGAGAACGCGACGCACACGATGCACAACATCCTCACGCTGCGTGGTGCCGTCGTGCGCGACCCCCGCATCTGGTCGCACTACCTGAACGAGGCCATCGAGCTCTACGGCGACCGCAGCGACGTCATCTTCTCGCCCCATCACTGGCCGACCTGGGGCGGTGACGGCGTGGTCGAGCTGCTGTCGAACACACGCGACCTCTACTCGTACATCCATGATCAGACGCTGCGGTTGCTCAACAAGGGCCTCACCGGCACCGAGATCGCCGAGCAGATCACGCTTCCTCCGGCGCTCGAGCACACGTGGAGCGCACGCGGCTACTACGGCTCGCTCAGCCACAACGTCAAGGCCGTCTACCAGCGGTACATGGGCTGGTTCGACGGCAACCCGGCGCGGCTCTGGCCGCATCCGCCGGCGGCGCTCGCAGAGCGGTACGTCGCGGCGATGGGTGGGATCGACGCCGTCGTGGGTCTCGCCCAGACCGCCTTCGACGCCGGGGACTTCCGGTGGGCGGCGACGCTGCTCGACCACGCGATCTTCGTCCAGACCGACCACGCCGCCGCCCGCGAGCTGTACGCCGACACGCTGGAACAGTTGGGCTACCAGGCCGAGAACGGCACCTGGCGCAACTTCTTCCTGTCCGGCGCCTACGAGCTGCGCGAGGGCAACTTCGGCACGCCGACCGCGACCAACGCGCCGACGATCCTGGCCGAGCTCTCGCCGGAGCAGGTCTTCGATGCCCTCGCCATCACCATCGACGCACCGCGCGCGTGGGACCTCGCCTCGATCACCGACGTCACGATCAGCGACCTCGGCCGCAGCTTCCGCCTGCGGCTGCGCAACGGCGTGCTCACCTACATCGAGCGAGAGCCGGCCGACGGCGCCGATCTCACGATCCGACTCACGAAGCAGCGGCTGCTGCAGCTCGCAGCCGGCGACACGTCCACCGACGGCATCGAGGTCGAGGGCGACTTCTCGGCACTGGCCGACCTGTTCTCGGTGCTCGACCCCGGCGATCCCAACTTCGGCATCGTCGAGCCGTTGCCCTAGGTCGCGCATGCGGTCTCCGGCGGCGTGGCTGCGCGGCGTGCGGCATCCCGAGGCCTTCCACGGCCACGGGGTCGCACGCGGGTTCTTCGAGGGCTGGTACGTCAAGCTCGTCTCGGCCGATCGCGCGCAGCGGTGGGCGGTGATCCCCGGCATCTTCCAGGGGCTCGAGCGTGGGAAGACCGCCGACGATGAGGCGTTCGTGCAGGTGCTCGACGGGCTGACCGGCCGATCGTGGTACCACCGGTTCGACGCGGCGGAGTTCGAGGCATCCGATCGGGAGTTCGAGGTTCGCGTCGGACCCAACCGGTTCTCGGCGTCCGGCGCCGACCTCGACCTGCCGCAGCTGCAGGGCCGGGTCGAGTTCACCTCCGCGCTCGAACCCTGGCCGGTGACGGTGCGCGAGCCGGGGATCATGGGCTGGTACGGGCTGGTGCCGTTCATGGAGTGCTTCCACGGCATCGTGTCGTTCGGGCACGGGTTGTCCGGCACCCTCGACGTCGAGGGATCCGACGTCTCGTTCGACGGCGGCCGCGGCTACATCGAAAAGGATTGGGGCCGTGCATTCCCGTCGGGGTATGTGTGGCTCGCGAGCAACCACGTGGACGCCACGACCGGCGACGCGACGGATGCCTCGCTGATCGCGTCGGTCGCGATCATCCCGTGGCTGGGCGGCAGCTTCCGGGGCTCGATCATCGGCTTCCGGCACGGCGGTCGCCTGCACAAGTGGACGACGTACAACCGCTCGCGCGAGACCGGTCTCGAGATCACCGACACGCACGTGCGGTGGAGCGTCGGCGGTCCTGACGGGACGCTCGAGCTCGATGCCGAGCGTGTGCGCGGCGGTCTGCTGCACGCCCCGTTGCGCACGGCCATGCACCAGCGGGTCGAAGAGACCCTCGACGCGCGCGTGCGCTTGCGGCATCGCGACCTCGACGGACGCGTGCTGCTGGAGGGAATCGCCGAGTGCGCCGGATTGGAGGTCTTCGGCGACATCGAACGCCTCCTCGCGCTGTGACCGGGGCCGTAGACTTCGGGCGCCCCTGTTCCCCGTTCCTCGGAGGCATCCGTGTCAGATTCACCCACCGGAATGCACGCGCTGACGCCGCAGACCCGCGCGACCGTCGACGGCGTCATCGATTACGCACGCAAGCGCGTCATCTATGAAGACGTGCCGCTGGATCTGCCGCAGACGATGATCGAGCTCGCTGAGACGGCATCCGGATCGATCTCTGCCGAGGGCATGGGATCCGACCGGGCGATCGCCCTCTTCGAGGATGTGCTCGCCCCGACGTGCCTGTCCACCGACCATCCCGGGTACCTGTCGTTCATCCCGTCCGCGCCGACCAAGGCGGCCAGCGCGTTCGACCTCGTCGTGTCGGCCTCGTCGATCTACGGCGGCTCGTGGCTCGAAGGGGCGGGCGCTGTCTTCGCCGAGAACGAGGTGCTGCACTGGCTCGCGGGTGAGTTCGGTCTGCCTGCGGGCAGCGGCGGTGTGTTCGTGCAGGGCGGCACGATCGGCAACCTGTCGGCGCTCGTCACCGCGCGTGACGTCGCCCGCCGTCGCCGCCGCGCCGAGGGCCTGCCCGACCCGCGGCGCTGGATCGTGGTGTGCAGCGCCGAGGCGCACTCGTCGATCGCCTCGGCCGCCGAGATCATGGACGTCGACGTCGCTCCGGCCACACCGGGTGAGGACGGCCGTCTGCATGGCGACGCCGTCGCCCGTGCGCTGGACGAGCACGGCGATGCGGTGTTCGCGGTCGTCGCGACCGGCGGCACCACCAACTTCGGCATCGTCGACGACATCGCCTCGATCGCCGACGCCGCGACCGCGCGGGGTGTCTGGCTGCACATCGACGGGGCGTACGGGCTCGCGGCGATGCTCGTCGAGAGCATGCGGCCCGCGTTCGCGGGCGTCGAGCGCGCCGACTCGGTCATCGTCGACCCGCACAAGTGGCTGTTCGCGCCCTTCGACGCGTGCGCCCTGATCTATCGCGACCCGGATGCCGCCCGCCTCGCCCACACGCAGAAGGCCGAGTACCTCGACACCCTGACCGACTCGCCCGACTGGAACCCCTCCGACCTCGCGGTGCAGCTGACGCGCCGCGCACGCGGCCTGCCGCTGTGGTTCTCGCTCGCGGCGCACGGCACCGACCAGTACCGCGCCGCCATCGCGCACGGCATCGACCTGGCGCGCCGGATCGCCGACGAGATCGAGGCCCGCGACGGCCTGTCGCTGGTGCGGCAGCCGCAGCTGTCGGTCGTGGTGTTCCGCCGCGAGGGCTGGACGATGGCCGACTATCAGGCGTGGTCCGATCGGCTCCTGCGCGAGCAGCTCGCGTTCGTGGTGCCGAGCTCCCACGCGGGCGAGCCGGTGCTGCGCTTCGCGATCATCAGCCCGCTCACCTCGTACGAGCTGCTGGTCGAGGTGCTCGACACCCTGGGCTGACCTCGCATGGTGCGGCTCAGACGCCGAGACGCCGCACACGCACACGGGCGCGGTCGTTGGCGCGCGGACCGCCGGAACTGAGGGCGCGCCCGGCGACGGCGAGCACCAGCCGCGTCGTCGTGATCACCGGCAGCGGCAGGCGCCGGAGGCCGAGCATCCGCCGGTAGCGCGTCGGGATGGTCGCGACGGCCGAGGCGAACAGGCCGCGGTAGGCGATGCCCATCACGCCGGGCCAGGGCGGCCGCCGCAGGAACCCCACGACCTCGGCGACGCGGGCGTCGCCGCGCAGCTCACCGCGGTCGGCGAAGCCGTCGAGCCGCGCGGTCAGATCATCCGCCGACAGCGGCGGGTCGGCGACGTGCATGAGGCGCCCCGCCGTGGCCCAGTCGGCGACATAGGCGTCGTCGCCGCCGGGGATGGGCCCGCCCCAGTGGCGGTGGCAGGTCAGGAACGAGTCCGTGAAGGCGAGATGCACCCACTCGACGAGCTCGGCGTCCGCTGCGGAGTAGCGACGCTCGGCGCCCGCGCCGGCGGTGTAGGTGCCCGCCACCCGCTCGTGCAGCCGCGCGACGCGGGCCGTCTCGTCCCCGGCTTGGGCCGTCGATCCGTAGGTGACGCAGATGATCCACCGCACGGTGCCGGCGAGGCGTCCGAGCGGGTCTTCGCGATACCGCGACCAGTCGTGCACGCCGGCGAGGGCGCCGGGATGCAGCGCCTGCATCAGCAGGGCACGGATGCCGGCGACGAGCGTGCCCATGCCGGCGTGCACCGTCCAGGCCGGTCCGTCCTCGGCGAAGTACCCGGCGTCGTCGCCGTCTTCGAGCCGCAGCACCCACGGCGGTGCGCCGTCGGGGTCGCCCGACAGGGCGGTGAGCAGTGTCGATCGCAGCGCCGACCGACGCGTGTCGCGGGTGTGCGTCACGCGCTCGCTGCTCATGGCTCCAGCGTGCCATGTGCCGAGCCCGGCGGCGTCGCGCGCTAGCCTGTGCACTCGTGAGCACTCCCTCCGCGCGCGGTTCCGGCCGCGTCGGCGTGCGGCAGGTCGCGCAGGCGGCAGGGGTGTCGACTCAGACGGTGTCGCGCGTCATCAACGACCACCCGAACCTGCGGCCCGAGACGCGGCGGCGCGTGCTCGACGCGATGGCCGCGCTCGGCTACCGCGTGAACAATGCCGCGCGCGCTCTCGGCACGCGGACCACCCGCACGATCGGCCTCCTCGCCTCCGACGCCACCCTCTTCGGCCCCTCGGCCGGCATCGCCGCGCTCGAGGCCGCCGCTCGCGATGCGGGCCGATGGATCGCCACGGCCTACGCCGCGGCCGCCGATGAGGCATCGGTCGTCGCCGCGGCATCGCACCTGCGCGACCAGGGCGTCGACGGGATCGTCGTCCTGGCACCGCATGCCGGCACCCTGCCCACGATCGTCCGCACGCATGCCGACGTTCCGGTGGCGGCGCTGCACGCAGGTCCGGGCGCCGATGCGCAACGGCGTGCGGCCGCCCTGGCCGTCGCCCATCTCGCCGGTCTCGGCCATCGCCGCATCGCTCGCGTCTCGGGCCCCTCCGACTGGCTCGAAGCCGCCGCGCGCGACGAGGGTGTGGACGGGGCGATGGCGTCCGCGGGAGTGACGCCCGGTCCGTCGTGGGTCGGCGACTGGTCGGCGGCCTCCGGGGCGGCGCTGGCACCCGAGGTGGTCGATGCGATCGTCGCGCCGAACGGCCCGACCGCGGTCGCTGTCGCCAACGACCAGATGGCGTTGGGTCTGATCGCGGGCTTGCGCGAACGAGGCATCGACGTGCCGGGCGTGGTCAGCGTCACCGGCTTCGACGACAATCCGGATGCCGCCTACTACCGGCCCGCGCTGACGACGGTACGGCTCGATCTCGACGGCGAGGCGCGCCGCGTCGTCGCCGAGATGATCGGCGCGCAGTATTCGCCCGTGAAACCGCCCGTGCTCGTGGTGCGCGCGTCGTCCGCGTCTCCGCCGGCATGACCGCCGAAGGAGCGGGCCGGAACGCATCATCGCTGGCGCACAGGGAGTGTTACCGGTAACATCGGCGACGTTCGCACGACGCCGATGGAGGACCCGTGACGCTGTTCAGCCCCGATGTCGAGGCGGCCATCATGCAGGTGCGCGTCGATGTCGCTCGCCTCCACGGCGAGCTCGTCCGCTACGGCCTGGTCGTGTGGACGGGCGGAAACGTGTCGGGTCGCGTGCCCGGCGCCGATCTGTTCGTCATCAAGCCGAGCGGTGTGGGCTACGACGACCTCACCGCGGAGAACATGATCCTGTGCGACCTCGACGGCGTCGTCGTCTCCGGCACGTCGGGCAGCGAGCGCAGCCCGTCGAGCGACACCGCGGCGCATGCGTACGTCTACCGCCACATGCCCGACGTCGGCGGCGTCGTCCACACGCACTCCACCTTTGCGGTCGCGTGGGCCGCGCGTGGCGAGGAGATCCCGTGCGTCATCACGGGCATGGCCGACGAGTTCGGCGGGCCGATCCCGATCGGCCCCTTCGCGATCATCGGCGATGACTCCATCGGCCGTGGAATCGTCGATACGCTGCGCGGGCATCGCTCGCGAGCTGTGCTCATGCTGAATCACGGCCCGTTCACGATCGGAGTCACGGCCGCCGACGCGGTCAAGGCGGCCGTGATGTGCGAAGACGCCGCGCGCACGGTGCATCTCGCGCGTGAAGCAGGACCGCTGATCCCGATCCCGCAGGAGAAGATCGACGCCCTCTACGCCCGCTACCAGAACGTGTACGGGCAGGCGGGCGACGACCGTCGCGACGACGGGGTCACGTCGTGAGCGCCGCCGGCGCCGAGGCGATCTCATCGGGCCGCACAGCCTTGGGCATCGAGTTCGGCTCGACCCGCATCAAGGCGTGCCTGATCGACGCCGACGACCCGGCGACCGTGCTCGCCGTCGGCGGCCACGACTGGGAGAACCGCTTCGAGGGCCGCACGTGGACCTACGCGCTCGACGACGTGTGGGCAGGTCTGCAGTCGGCGTTCGGCGCCCTCGTCGCCGACGCCGAGGAGCGGCACGGCGTGCGTCCGGACACGTTCGGCGCGATCGGCATCTCCGCGATGATGCACGGCTACCTGGCCTTCGACGAGGCGGGCGACCTGCTCGTCCCCTTCCGCACGTGGCGGAACACGACCACCGGCCGGGCCGCAGAAGAGCTCTCGACGCTCTTCGGCGTCAACATCCCGCTGCGGTGGTCGATCGCCCACCTGCACCAGGCCGTCCTCGACGACGAGGCGCACGTGCCCGGCATCCGGTCGATCACGACCCTCGCGGGGTACGTGCACGAGCGGCTCACCGGCCGCGGCGTGCTCGGCGTCGGCGACGCGTCGGGCATGTTCCCGATCGACCCCGCCGCGCGCGACTACGACGAGCGGATGCTGCGCACCTACGACGACCTCGTCTCCGGCACCGCGCTCTCCCGGCCGCTGCGCGACCTGCTGCCCGAGGTGCTCGTCGCGGGGCGATCCGCCGGCACGCTGACAGCGGGGGGTGCGCTGCTGATCGATCCGACCGGCAGCCTGCGTCCCGGCATCCCGTTCTGCCCGCCCGAGGGCGATGCGGGCACGGGGATGGTCGCCACGAATGCCGTCGCCCCGAGGACGGGAAACGTGAGCGCCGGCACAAGCGTCTTCGCGATGGTCGTGCTCGAGCATCCGCCGGCAGCGGCGCATGACGAGCTCGATGTCGTGACGACCCCGTCAGGCGACCCGGTCGCGATGGTGCACTGCAACAACGGCGCGAGCGAGCTGGCCGCGTGGGCCGCGATGTTCGGGCGATTCGCCGCCGCAGCCGGCTCGCCGCTCGAGCAGGATGCCGTCTTCGAGACCCTGCTCGGCGAGGCGCTCTCGGGTCCCGCGGATGCCGGGGGAGTCGTCGTCTACAACCATCTGGCCGGCGAGCCGATCATCGGCCTCGACGAGGGCCGGCCGATGGTGGTGCGCGCGCCCGACAGCGCCCTGACGTTGGGATCGTTCATGCGCGCACAGGTGTACGGCGTGTTCGGCACGCTGTCGATCGGGATGCGCGTCCTCGCCGACGAGGGCGTGATGGTCGAGCGCATGTTCGCGCACGGCGGGGTCTTCCGCACCGCGGGGGTCGCGCAGCGCTTTCTCGCTGCGGCGCTCGATGCACCCGTCGCGGTCGGCGACACCGCATCGGAGGGTGGTGCGTGGGGGATCGCGGTGCTGGCCGCCTACCTCGCGCACGCACCCCGCCGCGCACTCGGCGACTACCTCGACGGCACCGTGTTCGCGAGCGCCGCCGTCGACGTCGCCGACCCCGACCCCGAAGCCGTGGCCGGCTACGCCGCCTACCTCGACCGATACATCGCCGGTCTCGCCGCCGAGCGCGCCGCGGTCGACGCACTCTGACCGACCCGAAGGACCACCCATGACCCGCACGCCGCTGTCCCCATCCCTCGACGGCCAAGAGGTCTGGTTCGTCACCGGCAGCCAATCGCTGTACGGCGAGGAGACGCTGCGCCAGGTCGCCGAGCAGTCGCACCAGGTGGCGGCCGGGCTCGTCGGACTGCCCGTGCGCGTGGTGTGGAAGCCGGTGCTGACCGACGCCGACTCGATCCGCCGGCTGGCCCTCGACGTCAACGCCCGTGACGACGTCATCGGCGTGATCGCGTGGATGCACACCTTCAGCCCCGCGAAGATGTGGATCGCAGGCCTCGACGAGCTGCGCAAGCCCCTGCTGCACCTGCACACGCAGGCGAACGTCGAGCTGCCGTGGGCCGACATCGACTTCGACTTCATGAACCTGAACCAGGCCGCGCACGGCGACCGCGAGTTCGGCTACATCCAGACGCGCACCGGCATCGCGCGCAAGACCGTCGTCGGACACGTGTCGAACCCGGCCGTGGGCCGTCAGGTCGAGGACTGGCAGCGCGCGGCCGCCGGGTGGGCGGCATCCCGCACCCTCAAGCTGGCGCGATTCGGTGACAATATGCGCTACGTCGCCGTGACCGAGGGCGACAAGACCGAGGCCGAGCTGCGCTTCGGGGTGCAGGTGAACACGTGGGGTGTCAACGAGCTCGCCGAGGCCGTCGGGCAGGCGACGGATGCAGAGGTCGACGGGCTCGTCGACGAGTATCTCGAGCTGTACGACGTGCAGGCCGACCTGCGTCCCGGTGGCGACCGCCACCCGTCGCTGCGCGACGGCGCCGCGATCGAACTCGGGCTGCGGTCCTTCCTGGAAGATGGAGGATTCGGGGCGTTCACGACCACGTTCGAAGACCTCGGGTCGCTCACCCAGCTGCCCGGACTCGCGGTGCAGCGACTCATGGCCGAGGGGTACGGGTTCGGCGCCGAGGGCGACTGGAAGACGGCGATCCTCGTGCGCATCGCGAACGTCATGGGCGCGGGCCTCCCCGGCGGCGCCAGCCTCATGGAGGACTACACGTACGACCTCGTGCCGGGCGACGAGAAGATCCTCGGCGCGCACATGCTCGAGGTCGCGCCGTCGCTGACCACGGCGAAGCCGCGGCTCGAGGTGCATCCGCTGGGAATCGGCGGCAAGGCCGACCCGGTGCGGCTGGTCTTCACCGCCGACCCGGGACCCGCGCTCGTCGTCGCGCTGAGCGACATGCGCGATCGGTTCCGCCTGGTCGCGAATGTCGTCGACAACATCGAAGCGCCCGACCTGCCGAACCTGCCGGTCGGCCGCGCGGTCTGGAAGCCGCAACCCGACTTCGCCACCAGCGCGGCGTGCTGGCTGGCGGCGGGCGCCGCGCACCACACGGTGATGACCACGGCGGTCGGCATCGAGGTGTTCCGAGACTTCGCCGAGATCGCCGGCGTCGAGCTGCTGACGATCGACGAGGCGACCACCGTGCGCGGTTTCCAGCGCGAGCTGCGCTGGAACGCGGCATACTATCGACTGGCCCTGGGGCTCTGACCGCTCCGAGCACCCTCTCGATCGGAGCATCCTGCATGTCCGCAACCCCTCTGTCCGGCACTCAGCACGTCCTTCGAGCGGGCGCACTCGAGGCCGTCGTCGCCAGCGTCGGGGCATCCCTGCGCTCGTACACCGCCGACGGCCGGCACCTCACCGTGCCGTACGAGGCCGACGAGGTGCGTCTCAGCTATCGCGGAGCCACCCTCGCGCCGTGGCCGAACCGCGTGGTCGACGGGAAGTACACCTTCGCCGGCGAGGAGTTCCAGGTGGCGCTCACCGAGCCCGCCCGCGGGCACGCCCTCCACGGGCTCTCGAGCTGGCTCGACTATGAGGCCGTCGAGACCGCAGATGATCGCGTGGTGCTGCGCGCGGTGATCCAGCCGCAGACCGGCTACCCGTGGCGGGTCGCGGTGACGACGACGTTCGCGCTCGACGCCGACGGGATCACGCAGACCGTCGTCGCCGAGAACCTCAGCGACACGGCGGCACCGTGGGGCACAGCCGCGCACCCCTATCTGGTGGCCGGAGACGGCGTCGTCGACGACTGGTATCTCGAACTGCCCGCCGACCGCGTGCTCGAGGTGACGCCCGATCGGCTCATCCCGACCGAACTCGTCGGCGTCGACGCGCACGATCCCGAGCGCTTCGACTTCCGCATCCGCAGGCAGATCGGCCCCACCGAGCTCGACCACGCCTACACGGGTCTGCGCCGGACCGGCGCAGTCACCGAGGTGCGGGTGACGGATGCCTCCGGCCGAGGGGTCGCGATCTCATGGGATGGAGCGTGCCCGTGGGTGCAGGTGCACACCTCCGACAAGCCCGGCAAACCCGGCCACCGCGCAGGCATGGCCATCGAGCCGATGACATGCGCACCCGACGCCTTCAACGACGCGACGTACCCGTTCGACACCGGCCTGATCGTGCTGGAACCGGGAGCGCCCGCGACCGCGTCGTGGAGCATCCGTCCGCTGGGCTGACCGGAGCCCTGACGCGACAGAGGGCCCCCGAGTACTCTCCGAGGCCCTCCGCGTCTTCCGCCGGCGATGCGCCGCCGGGTGGTCCGTGGATCAGCTGTCGCGCAGCTCTTCCTTGATCTCGTTGCGCTTGTGGACCGAGTCGCGCTCGGCCTCGGCGCGCTTGACGTCGGCGTCGGCCTTCATCTCGTCGGCCTTGTCCTCGATGCGCTCAGTGGTGTCCTCCCACGAACGCGAGATCTTCTCGCCGACGGCCTCGGCCGTCTCCTTCGCGTCATCCATGAATCCCATTTCGTGCCCCTTCCCGATCAGCTCAGCGACGACGCTACGCGCGCGTGATCGGGTCGTCACGGGGGTTGCGCGATGGCCCGGTGCTTGCTACTTCACGTGACGGGGGTGGTCGTGTCGACGGCCTCGCGCAGCGGACCCCGCATCGGCGCCCAGTACCGCGTGGGAGTGATCCGCGCGAGCACGTCGACGAGCCGCGCTTCGCGGCCGATCATGGTGCGGGGTCTGCGGCGCAGCGTCGCCTCGACGATGCGGTGGGCCGCGTCAGCGGGCTCGGTGTGGTACATCGCGGCCTGGGCCGCCGCGGCCCGCTGGGCGATCGCCGGGTCGAGTGCGGCCGCGTAGCGCCCGTGCAGGATGATCCCCGTCTTCACGCCGGCCGGGTAGATGGCCCCCACGGTGACCGACGAGTCCTCCAGCTCATGGCGCAACGACTCGGTGAAGCCGCGCACTGCGAACTTGCTCATCGCGTAGGGGATGCGTCCGGCCGGAGCCGCCAGTCCGTAGATCGAGACCAGGTGCGTGATGTGGGCCGCTTTCTGACGGCGCATCGCGGGCAGCAGCGCCTGCGTGATGTTCACCGTGCCCCACAGGTTGACGTCCATGAGCCAGCGCATCTCGGCCATGGTCAGCTGGTCGATCGACCCCAGCATCGACGAGCCGGCGCAGGTGATGAGGCTCTGGATGTGGGGGTGGGCCGCCTCGATGTCGACGGCGAGCGCGGCGACGCCGGCGTCGTCGGTGAGATCGACCGCGTGCACGGTGTGGCCGGTGCCGGTGAGGGAGGCCGCCAGAGATTCCAGACCCTCGGCGTTGCGGTCGACGAGCGCCAGGCGCGCCCCCCGCCGTTCCAGCTCCCGCGCCACCTCGGCTCCCATGCCGCTGGCCGCTCCGGTGATGACGCTGGTAGCGCCGCGTGGGTCGAGTCGTCGCATCCTTGCCACGGGTGTCCTTCCATCGGGGATCCTTCGATTGTCGCCCACGGTGACGGCGGCGCCTGCCCGTCATCCCCAGGCCTCGGCTCGGCTAGCCTCTCCTCAGGAGGATGGGGTCGATGGGACGGACCGCGGATGCGATCGCGGAGGGCGTGGCGATCGCCTATGCCGCAGCGCGGCTGACGATGCGCAACCGCATCCTCGTCGGCGCGATCGCCAACGACGAGCCGTTCGACGCCGAGCGGCTCGCGCCGCAGGCGAGCGAGGTGCTCAGAGCACTCGCCGACGAGCAGGACGCGGCCGCCGACCTCGCAAAGCGGCTGCGCCGACGGGCAGGCGGCAACTACACCGACCCCGACGGCACGCACGACTACCGCGAGCGCGACACCCGCAACCTTCGCCGTCGTGAGCGTCAGTACCGAGGGGTGGCGCACGCCCTGCGCAAGCGCGCCGACGACCCCGCCGACATGGCGACACTCATCGAGCAGGCGAGGGATGCCGCGTGGCACGACGTGGAAGCCAATCTCGAGCGGCGGCTGGCCGTCGAGGGCATGCGGCCCGAGCTCGATCCCGACTACGCGATGATGCGCGCGGCGCGGATGCAGTCGATCCGGCTGATCGATCTCGCCCGGCTCGAGGCCCATCGCCGCGCCGCCATCGCCGCCCCCGACTGAGGCGGCCCTCGTGGATTCGCAGCTCCGTCGGCGGTGGGGTAAGCTTCTCGGGTGCCCTGGCGCCGTTTCGCGCCGGGCATGTGCGCCCGTAGCTCAATGGATAGAGCATCTGACTACGGATCAGAAGGTTAGGGGTTCGAGTCCCTTCGGGCGCGCACTGTGTTGAGACAGTACCGAACGAAGCCCCACGGTCATCCGCGGGGCTTCGTCGTCTGCACGGCCATAGACTGAGCCGCATGGGACTCGTGCAGATCGCCCAGCACGCCGACGACCTGGATCGCGCGGCTGAGTTCTACACCGTGCTGCTCGAACGCGAGCCGGCGGCGCGGTTCGATCCGCCTGGCCTGCTCTTCTTCGACCTCGACGGCGTGCGCCTGCTGCTCGACCGTGAGGCGCCGTCGTCGCTGGTCTACCTGCGCGTCGACAATGTGCACGAGGCGCTCGAGCGTCTCGACGGCATCGTCGACGTCGTCTCCCACCCCCACGTGATCTTCACGCACGAGGACGACACCCTGGGGCCGGCCGACCACGAGGAGTGGCAGGCGTTCATCACCGATTCCGAAGGCAACACCGTGGGTCTGGTCGCCTTCCAGCGCCCGTGAGCGCGTACGTCTCGGCGTTCGAGCTGTTCTCGATCGGCATCGGACCCTCGAGCTCGCACACCGTCGGCCCCATGCGCGCGGCCGCCGACTTCGCCCGCCGTGTGAGCGGATCGCCCGGGGTCGCGCGCGTGACGTGTGTGCTGTACGGCTCGCTGGGGGCGACCGGCATCGGCCACGGCACGCCGGATGCCGTCGTCGCGGGATTGCAGGGACGTCATCCGGACACGGTCGATCCGGACGCCGTGCGCTCGGCGTGGAGCGACTGGCCGGAGGGCCGGGATCTGCTCCTGGACGGCTCTCTGCCCATGCCCTTCGCGAAGTCCGATATCGCCTTCGAGCCGCGCACCCGCCTGCCGCAGCATCCGAACGCCATGACACTGACGGCGCTCGACGCCCGCGGCGAGGTGCTCGCCGCAGACACGTACTACTCGGTCGGCGGCGGCTTCATCCGGCGCGAGGGGGAAGCGGCCGCTGTGCGGCACGCCGTGTTCCCGCTGTCGTTCTCGAGTGCCGAAGAGCTTCTCGCCCTCTGTGACGAGCAGGGCATGACGATCGCCGAGGCGGCTCGCCGCAACGAAGAGGTGCTCCGGTCTGAGGAAGAGGTCGCGGCGGGACTGGACGGGATCTGGGACGCGATGGCGGGATGCGTCGACGCGGGCCTGCACGCCGAGGGGGTCCTGCCCGGCATGCTGAAGGTGAAGCGTCGCGCGGCCGTGATCCGCCGACAGCTCGAAGAAGCCGAGTCCGACGGCCATCGTGAGCTGCCGGGGGAGTGGTTGGGTGCATTCGCGCTCGCGGTCAACGAGGAGAACGCCTCGGGCGGCAGGGTCGTGACGGCGCCGACCAACGGAGCCGCCGGAATCCTGCCCGCCGTCGCGATGTACTGGTGGCGCTACCTGGCCGATTCCGGTCTCGGCGTCGGCAACGCGGTCACACCGCACGGCGAGCTGGTGGGCAGCGCTCTCTTCGGCTTCGGTGCGGCTCAGGCGATCACGACCGGCTCGGTCGGGGTGCCCGAAGAAGCGATCGCCGACGCCAACCGGCGTCGTGGCATCCGGCGCTTCCTGTTGACCGCGACCGCTCTCGGATCGCTGTTCAAGGCGAATGCCTCGATCTCGGGGGCCGAGGGTGGGTGTCAGGCCGAAGTGGGCTCGGCGTGCGCGATGGCTGCGGGTGGACTGACCGCGGTGATGGGCGGTACCAACCGCCAGGTCGAGAACGCCGCCGAGATCGCGATGGAGCACCACCTGGGACTGACGTGCGATCCGGTCGGGGGCCTCGTGCAGATCCCGTGCATCGAGCGCAACGCGATCGCAGCATCGACGGCGGTCACAGCCGCGCGTCTCGCGCTGCGCGGTGACGGGTCCCACTACGTCTCGCTCGATCAGGTGGTCGAGACGATGCGGCAGACAGGCATCGACATGTCGCACAAGTACAAGGAGACGAGCGAGGGCGGACTCGCCGTCAACGTCATCGAGTGCTGATCCTCGAGCCGCCGAGAGTATTGCTCGCCTTACGATCGCGTTCGCTCACAGCGAACGATCTCTCGTTAGCACTCTCGGGGGTCGAGTGCTAATCTGTGAATACCTGAGTCGACATGACTCAACTTCAGACCAGTACATCCACACAGAAGGAGACGAACATGGCCACCTATGACCCGTTCCGCGACCTCGATCGCCTCGCTTCGAGCTTCTTCGACGCGCGCCGCGGACCGCGCCGCATGCCGATGGACCTCTACCGCGATGGCGACCACTACGTCCTGTCCGCCGATCTGCCGGGCATCGACCCGGGTTCGGTCGACATCGACGTCGACGGCCAGCTGCTGACGATCCGCGCCGAGCGCACCCTCCCGTCGGGCGATGGCGTGAAGTGGATCACCCGCGAGCGCGAGGGCGCAAGCTTCCTGCGCCAGCTCAACCTCGGTCAGGGCATCGACACCGAGCGCATCTCGGCCACCTACGGCAATGGCGTGCTCAGCGTCACCATCCCGGTGAGCGAGCAGGCCAAGCCGCGCAAGGTCGCGGTCACCACCGACACCGCGTCGCCGGTTCTCACCGCGCAGGAATCCGACGAGCCCCAGCCCGTCGAGCAGTAACGCGCTCTCCGGATGCCCCGCCCCGCTCCCTCGGGCGGGGCATCCGCGTGTCAGCAGTCGTCGACGCGCGGGCGGCGGAGTTTGGCGGTGAGGTCGCGCAACTGAACGAGTTCGTCGTCGGTCAGCTGCGACATCCGCTCGGCGATCGAGGCACCATGCGCCGAGGCGAGTGCACGGAACAGACGTGCGCCGTCATCGGTCGCCGTCACGAGCGCTCCGCGGCCGTCGATGGGGTCGGCGCACTTCGTCACCAGCCCGCGCGCGACCATGCGGTCGACCAGGCGCGACACGCTGGGCTGGCTGATGAGCATGTTCGCCGTGACGTCGCGCAGTCGGGCGGTGCGGCCCTCGCCGCGCGTGACGGTCAGCAGGACGTCGTACTCGGCCTGCGTGAGCTCGTCGCCGTCGAAGTCGGTGCTGATCTCAGCGAACACCTCGTGCTGAGCGCGGAAGAGGCTCTCCCAGGCGTCGATGGCGAGGCGGCGATCGGTCACGCAGACCAGAGTACGACCATCGCGGGCATCGTAGAGTGTCCGCATGGGGAGGATCGGCCGTTGGCTGACCCGCGGTCTGGGTGCGGCCCTCGTGTTCGCGTTCCTGGGCGCGGGTGCCTCCAGTGCGCTCGCGGCACCGGCAGAAGCTCCGGCCGCACCGGATGCCGCGGTACGCGCCACCCTCGCGGATGTCGACGACTTCACGTTCGACAGCATGGACGTCGAGTACACGCTCGCGCTCGCGGACGACGGTACGAGCGAGCTGCGGGTCGTGGAGCGCTTCGTCGCCGTGTTCCCCGAATTCGATCAGAACCGTGGGATGCGTCGCAGCATCCCGGCCAGCTATCTCGGAGTCCCGCTGTTCCCGAGCCTGGTCTCGATCACCGACGAGGACGGTCGACCCCGGGCGGCCGAGGCAGACTCGGAGGACGGCTACTACTCGATGACGTCGAGGGCCGACGACTTCGTGCACGGCCGCCAGACGTACGTCTTCACCTATACGCTGCGCAACGTCACGCGGAACTTCGACGACTCCACCGGCGTCGACGAGTTCTACTGGAACGTCAACGGCACCGAGTGGCGGCAGCCCTTCGGGCGGGTCTCAGCCCAGCTGGTCGTCGCCCCCGAGATCGCAGCGACGATGACCGGTGCCGCCGCCTGCTACCAGGGCTACGGGGGCTCGACGGACCCTTGCGAGATCGCGGTGACGTCAGCCGGCGCCCATGCCGTCGCGACGGATGTGCTGCCGTTCCAGACGATGACGATCGCGGTGGGGTTCGAACCGGGTACGTTCGCTCCCTTCGACTCCTCGTACTTCGCGTCGGGCTTCGGCTGGGCGCAGGCCGCCGCCGGTGTCGGGCTGGTGCTCGCGCTGGTGTGGGGGATCGCCACGCGTGCGGGTCGCCTGCGCAACTCGCCCGGGCGCCCGACGATCATCGCCGAGTACGAGCCGCCTCAGGGTGTCGATGCGCTCGAGAGCGCGGTGCTGCTCGGCAAGAAGGCCAAGGCGATCCCGGCCGAGGTGCTCGAACAGGCGGTGGTCGGCAGCATCCGCATCGTCGAGGGCAAGCGCAAGTTCTGGGGTGGCGTGCGCCTGAAGGCCGTGCTGCTCGATCCGTCACGGGCGGACGGCGACGGGCGGATGCTGCTGCGCGGGTTGTTCGGCTCGCTGATGACGCCGGGCATGGAGTTCGAGTTCGGCACGCGCGACACACGTCTGTCTTCGGCGGCCCAGCGCATCCTGAAGGCCGCCGATCAGGCGCTGGAGGGCAATGGGCTGCGCCGGCACGTTTCGCCGCTCGCGCGCAGCGGACCGGTGCTGGCAGCGGTAGCGGCGGCGGCGCTGGTGTGGGTGTTCGGATTCTTCGCGATGGGCAACGGCGTCGACGAGCTCATCCCGATCGCTCTCATGATGCTCGCGGCGGTCGTGGTGTTCATCACGATCGGCCTCGTCGCGCATCGCCCGCTCAGCGCAAAGGGTGCGGAGGTGCGCGACCACCTCAAGGGCCTCAAGGTGTTCATCGAGTGGGCCGAGGCCGATCGGATCCGAATGCTGCAGTCGCCCAGAGGGGCCGAACGGGTGCGCGTCGATCCGAATGATCCGCGCCAGATGCTCAAGCTCTACGAGGTGCTGCTGCCGTACGCGGTCGTGTTCGGCCAGGAGAAGCAGTGGGCGAAGGAACTCGCGATCCTCTACGGCGCCGGCAACTCGCCCTCCTGGTACTCCGGCTCGCACGGCTTCAGTGCGTCGTCGTTCTCGTCGGGCATCTCGTCGCTGTCAGCGAGCACCGCGTCGTCGTCATCGACATCGGGCGGGTCGAGCGGCGGCGGCTCGGCCGGCGGTGGGGGCGGCGGCGGGGGCGGCGGCGGAGTCTGATCGACTCGCGGTAGCCGAAGTGACGGCATCGGGCAAGACCCGGTCGATCGTCGGCGAGGTCGGTGACACTCGGGCCATGGTGTTCATCGGATTCCACGCTTCTCACGAACAGATCCCGCCCAGTCGGCTGCTCAGCGATGTGCAACGCGCCGAGTCGGCCGGCTTCGACGGGGCGATGTGCTCGGACCATGTCGCCCCATGGAGCAGGCGACAGGGCGAATCGGGATTCGCGCTGAGCTGGATCGCCGCCGCGCTCGCGCGCACCGACTTCTCGATCGGCATGGTCAACGCGCCGGGCCAGCGCTACCACCCGGCGATGGTCGCGCAGGCCTTCGCCACCCTGGAGGAGATGTTCCCGGCACGGTTCTGGGCGGCCTTGGGCAGCGGCGAGGCGATGAACGAGCACGTGACCGGTGAGGGGTGGCCCGACAAGCCGGTGCGTGAGGAGCGCCTGCGCGAGAGCGTCGCCGTCATTCGGCGGCTGTTCGCTGGCGAGGAGGTCGACCACGACGGCCTGGTGCGCGTGCACCGTGCGCGGGTGTGGAGCCTGCCCGAGACACCGCCTCCGCTGTTCGCGACCGGAGTCAGCCGCGAGACCGCCGAGTGGGCGGCGTCGTGGGCCGACGGCTTCGTCACCGTCGCGCAGCCGCCCGAGGCCCTCGAGCAGGCGCTCGCGGCCTACCGCGCCGCTGAAGGGCGCGGACCCACCGCGCTGCAGGTGCACGTCAGCTGGGCCGAAACCGACGCCGCCGCCTACGCGATCGCCGAGGATCAGTGGCGCAACGGTCTCGTCTCTCCGCCCCGCTCGTGGGACATCGAGCATCCCGACGACTTCGACGCCGCGGTCGGCGAGGTGGACGAGGACGAGCTGCGCGAGACCGTGCTGGTCGACCATGACCCCGCCTCGCTCGCGGAGCGCGTCGCCGGCCTCGTGCGGATCGGCTTCGATCGGGTCTATCTCCACCACGTCGGCCAGGACCAGGCCGACTACCTCGACATGGCCGAATCCGAACTGCTGCCGCGACTGCGGGAGGCGCTGTGAAGATCACCGACACGAGCGACCTGTGGTGGAAGACCGCCGTCGTGTACTGCCTCGACGTCGAGACCTATCTCGACTCCGACGGCGACGGGGTCGGCGACCTGCAGGGTCTCGCCCAGCGCATCGACTACCTGGCACAGTTGGGCGTCACCTGCCTCTGGCTGATGCCCTTCTACCCGACACCGGATCGCGACGACGGCTACGACGTCGCGGACTTCTACGGCGTCGACCCGCGGCTCGGAACCCTGGGCGACTTCGTCGAGGTCGTGCGCACCGCGCGTGATCGCGGCATGCGGGTGATCGTCGACCTCGTCGTGAACCACACATCGGACAAGCATCCGTGGTTCGTGTCGGCCAAGCGCAGTGTCGACAGTCCGTACCGGGACTTCTACGTGTGGCGTGACGATCCGCCGCCCAAGGGTCAGAAGAACGCGGTGTTTCCGGGCGAGGCCGACGGGATCTGGGAGAAGGACGAGAAGTCGGGCCAGTGGTATCAGCACAGCTTCTACCCGCACCAGCCCGATCTCAACGTCGCCAACCCGAAGGTGCGCGACGAGATCGCCAAGGTCATCGGCTTCTGGCTCGAACTCGGCATCTCGGGCTTCCGCGTCGATGCCGTGCCGTTCTTCCTCGAGGTGCCACCGGGCGCGCACATGACCGACCCGCACGAGTTGCTGCGCGATCTGCGTGCGTTCATGCAGCGTCGTTCGAGCGAGGCCATCCTCCTCGGCGAGGTGAACCTGCCGTACGCGCAGCAGGTCGAGTACTTCGGCGGTGAGCAGGCATCCGAGCTCACCATGCAGTTCGACTTCGTCGGGATGCAGTCGATCTATCTGTCGCTCGCTCGCAGCAGCGCGGCGCCGCTGATCGACGCCCTTCAGGATCGGCCCGACCTGCCCGTCGAGGTGCAGTACGCGAACTTCCTGCGCAATCACGACGAGCTGACGCTCGACAAGCTGACCGACGATGAACGCGACGAGGTGTTCGCGGCATTCGCGCCGGATGAGCGGCAGCGTGTCTTCGGTCGGGGCATCACGCGGCGTCTGCCGCCGATGCTGGGCGATCCGCGGCGTGTGCGCATGGCGTACAGCCTGCTCTTCACGCTGCCGGGCACCCCGGTGCTCTTCTACGGCGAAGAGATCGGCATGGGCGAGAACATCGAGATCGATGGCCGCGAGGCGGTGCGTACGCCGATGCAGTGGTCCGCCGATCGCAATGGCGGCTTCTCGGATGCCGCACCCTCGCGGCTGGTCGCTCCGTTGCCGGGTGACGGGTACGCGCCGCAGCACGTGAACGTCGCCTCGCAAGTCGAGGATCGGGAGTCGCTGCTGCACTTCTTCCGCGACCTGACCGCGCGATACCGGATTTCGCCCGAGCTCGGGTGGGGGCGCTTCGAGGTACTTGGCCAGGACGTCGAAGCGATCCTGGTGCATTCGCTCACCGCCGATGTGGGCCGCGTGATCGCCGTGCACAACTTCGCCGATGCGCCGGCGACGACCCGATTCGCCGTGGCAGACGAGCCCGAGGGTGCGACGCTGGTCGATCTGCTGGGAGCGGAGCGGATCGAGATCGGCACGAAGGGTCGAGTCGAGCTCGAAGTCGCGGCATACGGCTATCGATGGCTGCGGGTCTCGCGACCCGGGGATGGGCGGGTGACCTGAGTGGGTCGTCGCGGGTCACGCCGATCGGGCCCGCGCCCGCTCGAGTTCAGTGTGCAGGACGCGGTTGGCCGGCCGCCATCGTCGCCGGGGATCGACCCAGGTCGGCGGTCTGACCTGGGGCACGCCGTCGGCCATCCGGATCAGCCATCCGCTCGTCTCGATCGTCCGGTGGTGGTGCCAGCACAGCAACACGCCGTTGTCGACCGAGGTCGGGCCGCCGCGCGACGCCTCGACCACATGGTGGACTTCGCACCAGGCGGCACGCACGCGGCATCCGGGGATGATGCATCCGCCGTCTCGCGCCGTGATCGCCCGACGCTGGTGACGGTTGAACACCCGGTCGTGCACCGTGAGCCGGACGATCGCGCCGCGCTCGTCGAAGACGACCCTGTGGATCGCGCCCTCGCACCCGATGTGGCGCGCGAAGGCGGCGGGTACGGGTGTTGGGCCGTCTGGCCCGTCGACGAACGCGACGCCGTCGGGACGGTGCAGCTGATCTTCAGCAACGGTGACGACGAGGGTGGGTGCCGCTCCGCCGAGGCGCGGTGCGTCGACGGCTGAGGCTGCCGCGCCGAGGATCGCCGCGAACGCGTCGTGCCGCTTCTGATCGGCAGTGCGCCCGTCGCGGATGTCGTCGTCGGATGCCTCCGAGTCGGCGGGCCCGTTCGTCGCGGGATCGGTGAACCGCGGTCCGCGGTCGTCGCTGCGCGGGTTCGTGTGAGCGTCGAGCAGTCGCTGCAGCTGGGCAGCGACATCGGCGGTGACGTTGCCGCGCAGGGGGAACAGGCCGTTGCGCTCGCGGCCGAGGCGAAACGCGCGCAGCCGCTCGATCGTCTCTCCGGGAAGCGTCCCGTCGGGGTCGAGGAAGAGCGCCCAGGTCTGCGCCATGATCCGCAGCTCGTGGATGCTGCAGGGCGGCGCTCCCTCGTCGTCGCAACCGCCGTCGCGGGCCGGTTCGCCCGTCGCCGCGTGTACGAGCTCGAGCTCTGCTGCCGCGAGCTCGTCGGTGCCGCATCGACCATGCAGCGGGCGCAGCGCGCCGACGATCGTGGTGAGGGCGTCGAGGCTGAGGTGGCCGGCCGTGAACTCCGCCCGTGCGCGGTCGAGCGGCGCGGGTCGGTCGGCGCCGGTCAGCGTCGTCCTCGGGGTGATGGCACGGGCCGTGCGGAGTCGCTCGCGGGCGGTCGCCGTGGAGACGTGCGTGACGCGCTCGACCAGATCGGCGGCGTCCCTCGTGCCGTACCGGGTCGTGATGCGGTCGTCACGGGCCTCGGCTTCGCTGCGCCGCCCGACTTCGCCGGCGAGGGCGACACGCGCGGCATCCGCCCACCGACCGAGGTCTTCGGCAAGTCGGAGCGAGTCGATCAGATCGGTGTCGGAGAGAGTGCGCGGGGTGGTTCCGTGGAGCGCTCCTCCGAGGATCCCGCCCAGCTCAGCGACGGTGTCGCGAAGTGCCTCGAGCGGAAATTCCATACCCTCAGCATGCCCGTGGGTTCCGACATTCGCAGGAACGAAGACCTGATCAGAGCAGGATTGTGGATATCTCGCCGGATCCGCCGGAATCGCGGCGCTGGGGAGGAGGCGATGCCACCATCACGCCCACGGAAACGGGTCAGGGCCGGTCGGAGAGGCTCCCGACCGGCCCTTGTCCCTTGCACCAAGAGTGTCCTGCAATCACATGTCGGCAGCTGCCACAGCAAAACAACTACCGTGCTTGCACTCTATAACGACGAGGTAACGATAGGCAAGCATTTCTCGTTACCTTTTCGTGATCCTCAGTAGTGAGGACTCTTCCTGTCCGATGACAACCCATCTGTAGTTTCGGCCATCGAGTCTGTGGTTGTGACAGACGACCTGTAGTTTTCGCCAACCGATCTGTAGTTCAGGGCGTCAAGCCGGTCGCAGATCGAGTACAACCTCAGCATTAGCAGGACCTCACCGTCACGGTGCTCGTCGCGAGTTCGCTCATCGTTGCTCTTGTCAGCGGACACTCCGCCCTCGCCGCTGGAGTCGCTTCGGTCGTCCTTGGTCTCATGACTCTTGCCGCGCGAGTCAGCGGCGCGCTGAAGGGGCCGTTGCCTCCCGCGCTCCTCGCGCCCATCCCGACGCCGGCCGGCGACCTCGGTGCGGCCGCACGGCTCGCGTGGGCACTCGACGGCGTTCTGTTGACGGCCGCGGCCGGCGCCTCGGTCGCCCTTATCGCGATGTCTCCCTTTGCCGTCCTCATGGTCGGCGTCGCGATCGGTGGGCTCGTCCTACGGCGTTGGCGTCATCGACGGTGACGCACGCGCGCCGCGATCCATCTCACGTCGCAGCCGGCTGGTCTGTCGTTTGTCGGATGAGCATCGGTGACGGAAACCAAGACTGCTCTGTGATCGGGCAGCGGCCGGCACATGAGGGAATCCTCATGGCGTTCACCGATCGTTCTGCTGACAGAGCGCCGTCGCCGTTCTAGCGTGAAGTCGGCCCGCCCGGCCGCGACGCGAAGGAGTCCCCATGCCCACTGCCCGCCGCCTTCTGGTTCCCGCCGCAATCGCCGCAACCTCGGCGCTGCTTCTGGCCGCCCCTGCCGTCGCCGATCCCAAGCCGTCCGACGACCGACCCGCGGCCGACGGTCGATATCAGGCAGAGCCCCTGCGGGTCGCGACGTACAACCTCTCCCTCAACCGCAACGCCGCGGGCCAGCTTGTCGCCGATCTCTCGACCGGCGACAACGCGCAGGCGAAGACGGTCGCCGAGATCATCCAGCGCACCGACCCCGACGTCATCCTCCTCAACGAGTTCGACTACGTCGACGGCGATGTGGCGATCGACCTGTTCCGCGACAACTACCTCGAAGTGAGCCAGAACGGCGCCGACCCGATCGAGTTCCCGTACGCGTTCGTCGCGCCGTCGAACACCGGCATCCCGAGCGGATTCGACCTCAACAACGACGGCGTGATCGGCGGCGGCGACGACGCGTTCGGCTTCGGCTTCTTCCCGGGGCAGTACGGCATGGCTGTGCTGTCGAAGCATCCGATCGACACCGCGAACGTGCGCACCTTCCAGACGTTCCTGTGGAAGGACATGCCCGGGGCGCTGCTGCCCGACGACCCCGCGACCGAGGCACCGGCCGACTGGTACTCGCCCGAGGAGCTGGCGGTGTTCCGCCTGTCGAGCAAGTCGCACTGGGACGTGCCGGTGCAGGTCGGGCCGCACACCGTGCACGTGCTCGCATCGCACCCGACTCCGCCGACGTTCGACGGCGTCGAAGACCGCAACGGCCGCCGCAACCACGACGAGATCCGCTTCTGGAGCGACTACGTCACTCCCGGACAGGGGCGTTACATCTACGATGACCAGGGCGTGAGCGGCGGCCTGAACCCGTCGCAGTCGTTCGTGATCCTCGGCGATCAGAACGCCGACCCGCTCGACGGCGACTCGGTGGATGCCGCGATCGACCAACTGCTCGACAACCGCCGCATCGTCGACCCCCTGCCCACGTCCGTTGGGGCCGTCGAGGCGGCCACTCTGCAGGGCGGCGCGAACCTCGCACACGTCGGAGACCCCGCGTACGACACCGCCGACTTCAACGACAACCCGGCGCCCGGGAATCTGCGTGCGGACTACGTGCTGCCGTCCAGGGATCTGCGCGTGGTGGACGCCGAGGTGTTCTGGCCCGTCCAGGCCGATCCGCTGTCGGCGCTCACCGGCACCTTCCCGTTCCCGAGCAGCGATCACCGGCTGGTGTGGGTCGACGTGCAGGTGCCGCGCACCCCGCGTTGAGGCGGCGTTCAGAGCGGCGGCGGCCGCTCTTCGTCCAGAGCTGCCTGGATGGAGCGGATGCTCGAAGCGAGGTCGCCGCGCGCCAGCAGGCCGGGCCCGAGGGGTCCGGCCGAGTCCGTGCCGAGAGGGGGCAGCCGAGCGAGCGCGGTTCGTGCAGCGGCGGACAGGTGCTCGAGTTGCCAGCGGATCTCTTGGCCGGCCGCAGCGGGATCGTCGGACGCCGCGAGGGTGGCGGCCCTCGCAGCATAGGCAGCAGCACCCAGGGCGTGCGCGCCCATGTGCGCGACAGCGGCAGCCTGTGCCGCTGCCCGCGCAGCGGCCACCGCCTCCGGGGCGTTGACGGCGCCCGCGGCGCGGCCGGCGACGAAGCGGCGACGGATCTCTCCCGCGGCATCGAGCTCGCCGTTCGCGAACGCTCGGGCGCGCGCGATGGCGTCGCGGGGGCGTGGATCTTCCGGCGACGCGAGCTCGAAGAGTGGGAGGACGCGCTCCGCGCAGTCAGCCGCCCACGAGGCGAGCGCCCGCCGGTCGGTCTCGCTGAGCGCCTGTGGAGACGACACCCCACTCACTCCTCGCCGGTTCGCCGGGATTCGCGAGCGCGCGCTGCGTCGTGCGCCTCGCGGGGCCCACGCGCGCGGCAGTCGGCGTTCACCTGTCCCTGCTCGGCTTCGCTCACACTCGCCTCTTCTCGTCGAGGACTCTGTCAGTCAACGCCTCGCATCCGCGGTAGACAACCCCCGCGCGTCGAGCGGGCTGGCACGATGTGTCGATGGAGTTCACCCTTCGTGCTGCCGCGTTCTCCGATGCCGACGAGATCGCCCGACTCAACATCGCCACCTGGCGTGAGGCGTACGCCCACCTGCTTCCCGCCGACTTCTTCACCGAGGAGTTCGCGGCGTCGCGCCACGCACTGTGGGCGAGGGTGCTGGGTGAGCGGCATCCCGACCGCATCGTGCGCGTGGCCGAGGCGGACGGAGCGATCGTCGGCTACGGGTTCGCCGGACCCGCGCTCGGCGAGCCGGGCGCGGAGCCTCCCCGCGATCGGCAGCTCTACGGGCTGTATGTCGCAGCCATCCACCACGGCACGGGCGTGGGGCAGTCGCTGCTCGACGCCGTGCTCGGAGATGATCCGGCGGTGCTGTGGGTCGCGGCTCGCAATCCGAGGGCGATCGCCTTCTACGAGCGCAACGGGTTCGCGCTCGACGGTGAAGAGCAGACCGACCCGATCGCCGGCATCGTCGACGCTCGCATGGTGCGCTGACCACTCTCGGCGGGTCGCGCTGACCGGTCAGTGGGGCAGTCGGCGTGCCAGTCCGTCGAGCAGAAGCTCGAGACCGAAGTCGAAGCCCGACCCCTGCTCGCCACCGTGCAGCCCGATGTGTTCGATGAGGTGGTTCATTCCGGCATCCGTCAGATACGCGATCGCGGCATCGCGCTGTGCGCGCTCGTCGTCGGGATCGCCGGGGGCGAAGTCGAGGGCTTGGATCACGTACCCCTGGATGTACGCCTCGAGAACGTGATGGGCGTGGAACGCCTGCTCGGCGCTGAAGCCACCGCGCCGCAGATGACCGAGGGAGGCGTCGATGTAGGCCATGCGCGCAGGCCCCCCGCTCGATGCCCGGATGCGGTTGGCCCACGGGTGGTGCAACAGCGTGACGAATGCCGAGCGCGCCGTGCGCCGCACGGCGCGCCGCCAGTCCTCCGCCGGTGCCAGGTCGACGTCGGCCCACACGCGATCGACGATGCCGTCGATCACCGCCTGCTTGTTGGGGAGGTGGTGGTAGATCGACATCGCCTCGACGCCGAGCCGGCGGCCGAGAGAGCGCATGCTCAGGCCGTCGACGCCTTCGGAGTCGGCGATCTCGAGGGCCGCGTCGAGGACGGCATCGCGTGTGAGCGGCGCGCGCGCGGGGCGGTCGGCGGCTTCGGGCATCCGTCCTCCCTTGACGAACTTACGGCGTAAGCCTACTATCGAGACGTAAGCCATACAGTGTAAGGCCGCCGTGTCGCGGCGAGAGATGGAGAACAGGATGCGCGCGATCACGCGTCAGCGCTATGGAGGACCCGAAGCGCTCGAGCTCACCGAGAGGCCCGTGCCCGAGCCGACCGAGGGGCGGGTGCGACTGGCGGTGCGGGCGTCGTCGCTCAACCCCTTCGAGTGGCACCACATGCGCGGACTGCCGCTCATGATGCGTCCGATGTCGGGCTGGCGGGCTCCGCGTGACGAGCGGCTCGGCGTCGATGTCGCCGGCGTGGTGGATGCCGTCGGTCCTGGCGTCGAGGGGATCGCCGTCGGCGACGAGATGTTCGGCGGCGCCGCGGGCGCCCTCGCCGAGTATGCCGTCGCCCGGGCCGAGTATCTCGCGCCCAAGCCGCCCTCGGTGACGTTCGAGCAGGCAGCGGCCGCGCCGCTGGCCGGTCTCACGGCTCTGCAGGGACTGCGCGACCACGGACGGATGACGACCGGGGCGCGCGTGCTGGTGCTCGGCGCCTCCGGCGGCGTGGGCCACTACGCGGTGCAGCTGGCGAAGGCGCTGGGCGCCGAGCGCGTGGTCGGCAGCTGCAGCGCGCGCAACGCATCGCTGGTGACAGACCTCGGTGCGGATCGGGTGCTCGACTACGCCGCCGGCGACGTCGAGGCGCTGGACGAGCAGTTCGACGTGATCCTCGACATCGCGGGCGGCACGCCCATCGCCTTCCTGCGTGGGCGCCTCGCCCCGGGCGGCAGCCTCGTGCTCATCGGCGGTCCCGCGGGTGGTGCGGTCCTGGGCCCGGCGAGCCGCATGTTCGGCGGACTGATCACCAGCCGGTTCCGCCCCGAGCGGGTCGTCAACTTCACCGCGCGCTGGTCGGGCGCCGACATCGCGGTGCTCGGCGAGTTCCTCGCCGACGGGCGCCTGCGCTCGAGCATCCATCGCGTCGCACCGCTTGCCGAGACAGCCGCGGCGCTCGCCGAGGTCGAGGCGGGCCACGTGCCCGGCAAGCTGGTCGTCGTGCCCTGACCCGCCTCAGGCCAGCAGGCCGTCGATCGCGATGTCGACGGTGCGGGACGCCGCCTCCCGCAGCTCCTCCGCCGAGACGCCGCGCAGGGGACCGCCGAGCGCGAGCAGCGCGAACCCGTGGACGGCCGACCAGCACGGCCATTCGGCGTCGGGCCGACGTGCGGCATCCAGCGCGCCCTCGGCGACCAACGCGTCCAGCGCGGCCGACAGGGCGGCGAAGGGCGCGGGCACTCGGTCCGGTTCGATCCTCTCCTGCAGAGCACCGGGACGGCCGAAGGCCAGATCGAACCAGCCGGGCTCGCGCAGCGCGAAGCCGATGTAGCCGAGGCCGACGGCGCGCAGGCGATCGCGGGCCGAGGTCGAGGGGGGCGGTTCGGCCACCTGCATCCCGTCGGCCACCCTCTGCTGGACGCGTTCGGCGACCGCCGACAGCAGGGCGTCGCGGTCGGCGAAGTGGCGATAGACCGCAGTGGGCGATACGCCGACGCGTCGCGCGGCGTCTCGCAGGGCCAGTCCGTCCGCTCCGCCGTCCCGCGTGAGTTCGAGCCCCGCGCCGATGAGCGCCTCGCGCAGGTCGCCGTGGTGGTACGACCGCGGGGAGTCGGCGTGCGGCATCCTCACCCCTTGACCTCGGACCGGCAATGTGTACAGTGTCAACATAGCGCACCGATCATGCCGACCGAGGGAGACACGATGACCGCGACCGCACGCCCGCCCGTCGCCGACGCCGACGCCTGGCGGGCAGAGCTCGATGCCCTTCGGGTGCGCGAGAAGGCGGCGACGCGCGAGCTCGATGCGATCGCCGCGCAGCGGCGCCGGCTGCCGATGGTCGAGCTGCCCGAGTACACGCTGGTGGGCGTCGACGGGCCGGTGCGCCTCGCCGACGTCTTCGAGGGGCGCACGCAGCTGATCACGTACCACCACATGTGGCACGAAGGAGCGCAGTGGCAGTGCGGCGGCTGCACCGGCTTCACCGCCCAGTTCGACCGGCTCGAGTTCCTCGACGCCTACGACGCCCGTTTCGTCATCGTCACGCAGGGCCCGATCGACGAGGCGCTCGAGTACAAGCGCCGCGTCGCGAACCGCATGCAGTGGTACTCCACCGCCGACAGCCCGTTCGGCGCCGACATGGATGCACCGCCAGACGGCGGCTTCGCGGTGAACGTCTTCCTGCGCGACGGCGACACCGTTTACCGCACCTGGCACACCAACGGTCGAGGCACCGAGCGACTCTCGTATCAGTTCGGCCTCATCGATCTGCTGCCCTACGGCCGGCGCGAGGAATGGCAGGACTCGCCCGAGGGGTGGCCCCGCACGCCGACCTATGAAGGATGGCTCGAGTCGAAGGACATCGCGCGACTCTACGGCCCCGGCGACTGACGCGCGACCGCCGCGAGGTGGCGCACGCCGTCGATGGCCGCCTCATGCGTGCTAGCGGCGCCGAGCACGCGGAAGTGTCCGGCTGTGGTCACCTCGACGTTCGTTGCGCCGACCAGAGCGCTCCCCTCGAGGATGTGCGGATCGTAGGGGCCGAACACCGACACGATGCGTCCGTTCACCCCGGATGCCTGACCGAGCGCGACGATCGTCTCGTTGCGGGGCAGGAAGGCCCGGATGCTGGGATCGACGAACAGCGCCGCGCGGCGGGAGCCGCCGAACGGCGTGGCGATCGCGACCACGCCGAGCAGGTCGCCCGTCGCCTCACCGTTCTCGGCGGCGACGAGCACGCTCTTGCCGATGAGGCCGCCCTTGCTGTGGGCGACGATCACGCGACCGGCGGAGGGCGCCGGTCGCGACGCGAGCAGCCGGGCGAGCCGCTCGCCGGTGGCTGGGATGCTGCGACGATTCATGCCGAGCCCGTGCACGACCGTCACCCGGTGGCCGCGCGCGGCAAGTGCGTCGCCAAGCGGGCGCAGGAACGTCCAATGCTCGTATACGCCGGGGACGAGCACGATCTCGGGCAGGGCGGCGTCGCCCGCCTGCCAGCCGTCCGGCACGGGGCGGGGTCGTCCGATGGTCCAGGGCGGCGTCAGCACCGCGAGCTGACGGCGCCCCGCATAGAAGTAGTCGGCCGCCCACCACAGCCCGCGCCGGATGGCGGGGATGCGGCGGCGGGGCGAGGTGTCCGTCATGCTCGGCAGTCTAGAGATCCCGCGCCGGCGGGCACCGGTCAGCCCTCGCGGTGGGCGGCGTAGTAATCCAGCAGCGCGCGGGTCGAGGCATCCTGCGCGGCGAGCGCGTCGGCGTCGCCCTCGATCGCCGGGGCGATCTGCAGGGCGAGCTGCTTGCCGAGCTCGACGCCCCACTGGTCGAACGAGTTGATGCCCCAGACGACACCCTGCGTGAACGTGATGTGCTCGTAGAGCGCCACGAGCTGGCCGAGCACGGCGGGGGTCAGAGCGGGCGCGAAGATCGAGGTCGTCGGTCGGTTGCCGGCGAATGTGCGGGCCGCGACGAGCGCGCCGGTCGTGCCCTCGGCCTCGACCTCGGCAGCGGTCTTGCCGAACGCCAGGGCCTTGGTCTGTGCGAGGAAGTTCGCCAGGAACAGACCGTGCACATCGCGGCTGCCGTCATCGAGGGGGTAGGCGGGGTTCACGAAGGCGATGAAGTCGGCCGGGATGAGCCGCGTGCCCTGGTGGATGAGCTGGTAGAAGGCGTGCTGGCCGTTGGTGCCGGGCTCGCCCCAGAAGACCTCGCCGGTGTCGGTGGTCACGGGCGAGCCGTCCCAGCGCACCGACTTGCCGTTGGACTCCATGGTCAGCTGCTGCAGATAGGCGGCGAACCGGTGCAGCTGCTGAGCGTAGGGCAGCACCGCGTGCGACTGCGCCCCGAGGAAGTTCGTGTACCAGACGTTCAGCAACCCCATCAGCACGGGCACGTTGTGCGAGAGGGGAGCCGTGCGCACGTGGTCGTCGACGCTGTGGAAGCCGGCGAGCAGGTCGCGGAACGCGCGGGGCCCGAGAGTGATCACCAGCGACAGCCCGATCGCCGAGTCGACGGAGTAGCGGCCGCCCACCCAGTCCCAGAAGCCGAACGCGTTGTCGGTGTCGATGCCGAACGCGGCGACCTTGTCGAGCGCCGTCGACACGGCCACGAAGTGGTGAGCGACGGCGTCGGTGCGGGATGCCTCGTCGTCGCCGATCGCGCCGTTCTCGGCGAGGCGCGACCACAGCCAGTCGCGCGCGAGACGCGCATTGGTGAGGGTCTCGAGCGTCGTGAAGGTCTTCGACGCGACGATGAACAGCGTCGTCTCGGGGTCGAGGTCGGCTGTCTTCTGGGCGATGTCGGTGGGGTCGATGTTCGAGACGAAGCGGGCTTCGACACCGGCATCCGCGTAGGGCTTGAGCGCTTCGTAGATCATGACCGGGCCGAGATCCGAGCCGCCGATGCCGATGTTGACGACAGTGCGCACGCGCTTGCCGGTGACGCCCTTCCACTCGCCCGAGCGGACGCGGTCGGCGAAGGCATCCATCGCGTCGAGCACCGCGTGCACGTCGTGGTCGACGTCCTGCCCGTCGACGACGAGCGCAGGGGATGCTCCGGCGGGCCGCCGGAGGGCGGTGTGCAGCACCGCACGGTCTTCGGTGGTGTTGATGTGCTCGCCTGCCAGCATCGCCGCGTAATGGTCCGCGACGCCGGTCTGCTCGGCGAGGCGCACCAGGGCGGCCAGCACCTCGTCGGTGACGAGGTTCTTGGACAGATCGACGTGCAGGTCGGCGAGATCGAAGCTCAGGCGCTCGACTCGGCCGGGGTCGTCGGCGAACCAGCCGCGAAGGTCGGGTGAGAACCCGTCGCGCAGCGAGGCGAGCTCGTCCCAGGCGGGCGTGGTCGTGGCATCGATCGGAGCGCTCATGACAATGAGGGTAGCCGGGGTCGCGAAGCCGCGACATCGGTGTGACGACGACAGGTCGGACGGGGCCGTGGCTCAGTCGAGCAGCTGCAGCCATCCGTCGGCGTCGGCGTGCTCGAAGACGAGGTTGGTCTCGGTGTGGGCCACCGCGGGATGCCCTGTGAGGTGCGTGAGCACGAACTCGCGCAACTCACCCGAGTCGCGTGCGAGCACGTGCAGCAGGTAGTCGTCGGCGCCGGCCATGTGGAAGAGGGCCATGACACCCGGGAGCGACGAGGCCATCGCGCGGAACGCCTCGATCTCGTCGCGGTTGTGCTTGGCCAGTCGTACCGCGATGAGCGCCTGCACCGTCGCGCCCAGCACATCGCTGTCCAGCTCGACGCGGTAGCCGCGGATCACCCCGGATCGTTGGAGTCGCCGCATTCGCAGCGATACGGTCGACTCCGCCACGCCCACGGCGGCCGCCAGGGCGGCTCCCGACGCTCGGGCGTTGCGAGAGAGGGCGCGCAGCAGCGCCCGGTCGGTGCCGTCGAGTTCAATGTCGTTCGACACGGATGCCTCCTCGGTGGGCGTGATCGCAGGATACGCGAGGATCAACGTCGATTACGCGGTTTCTGCGACATCGATTGAATGCAGATGGCGGATCTGCTGAAATCACACCATGTCACAGAGGATCGAAACACGCGCGGTGCACGGTGGAATGCAGGGACTTCGGGCTGCCGGCGGGCATGTGCCCCCGATCGACCTGTCCACGACCAATGCCCTTGCGGACGTGGAGGTCGGCGGTCTGTCCTACGAAGAGCTGGCCACCGGTCACGACCTCGGCGCCGGGCGCAGCGCGGTCTATCAGCGCCTCTGGCAGCCGGGCGTCGCGCGTTTCGAGGAGGCGCTCGCCGACCTGGAGGGCACCGAGGCCGCTGTGGCCTTCGCGAGCGGCATGGCCGCGCTGTCGGCCTGTCTGATCGCGATCACCTCGGCGGGAACGCCGCATGTCGTCGCGGTGCGTCCGCTGTACGGCGGTACCGACCACGTGCTCGAGACGGGCCTCCTGGGCACCGAGGTGAGCTGGGCCGACGCCGATGACGTCGCCCGCCACGTGCGGCCCGACACCGGTCTCGTCGTGATCGAGACCCCGGCGAACCCCACGCTCGAACTCGTCGACATCGCCGCGGTCGTCGCCCAGGCCGGCGATGTGCCCGTGCTCGTCGACAACACGTTCGCGACACCGGTCCTGCAGCAGCCCGCTCGCCTCGGTGCGACGCTGGTGCTCCACAGCGCCACGAAGTATCTCGGTGGTCACGGCGACGTGATGGGCGGGGTCGTCGCCGCGCCGCAGAGGTGGGTCGAGCGCCTGCGCCAGGTGCGTGCGCTCACCGGCGGGCTGCTGCACCCCTTCGCGGCCTACATGCTCCATCGCGGACTGCGCACGCTGCCGGTCCGGGTGCGCGCCCAGCAGCAGACCGCGGGTGTCCTCGCCGAGCGTCTCGGCCGGCACCCCGCCGTTGCACGGGTGCTCTACCCGGGTCTGCCGGGCCAGGATCCGGCCGGCCTGCTCGGGCGCCAGTTCGAGGGACCGGGGTCGATCCTCGCAATCGAGTTGGTCGGCGGCTACCGGGCGGCGGCGATGGTCGCGGAGTCGTGCGATCTGATCACGCACGCCGTCTCGCTCGGCGGCGTCGACACGCTCATCCAGCACCCCGCGTCGCTCACGCATCGACCCGTGGTCGCAGCCGCCAAGCCGGGGGCCGGGATCGTGCGGCTCTCGGTCGGGCTCGAGCACGTGGATGATCTGACCGACGATCTCACGCGTGCCCTCGATCGTGTGATCGCCGACTCGCACGCCTCCGAGCTCATCGGAGTCGGCTGAACGCCCCAGCCCGGTGCGGAGGGCGGCAGGATGGACACATGCTGACAATCCCCACCGTGACCCTCGACGACGGCACCTGGTTCCCCGAGCTCGGACTGGGCACGTACAACCTGCGAGGCCCCGCCGGGGTCGAGGCGATGGTCGCGGCGATCGGCGCCGGGTACCGGATGCTCGACACCGCCGTGAACTACGAGAACGAGGCCGAGGTCGGCGAGGCCGTGCGCGCGAGCGAGGTCGGCCGCGACGAGCTGCTCATCACCTCGAAGATCCCCGGGCGCCACCACGGATACGACGCGGCCATCGCCAGCATCGAGGGGTCGGCTGCCGCGCTCGGACTGGAGCGCATCGACCTGCAGCTGATCCACTGGCCGAACCCGAGCGTCGACAAGTACGTCGACACGTGGCGGGGGATGATCGAGGCGCGGGAACGGGGGCTGGTCCGCTCGATCGGCGTGTCGAATTTCACCGCGCGGATGCTCACGCGCCTGATCGACCAGACCGGCGTCACGCCCGTGGTGAACCAGGTCGAGATGCATCCGTACTTCCCGCAGGGCGCGCTGCGCGCGTTCCACGCCGAGCACGGCATCCGCACCGAAAGCTGGAGCCCGCTCGCGCGGCGCAGCGAGCTTCTGACCGAGCAGGTCGTGCGCGAGACCGCCGAGATCCACGGCGTCACGCCCACCCAGGTGGTGCTCCGCTGGCACACGCAGCTCGGCTCCACGCCCATTCCGAAGTCTGCGGACGCCGACCGTCAGGTCGAGAATGCCGACGTGTTCGGGTTCTCGCTCACCGACGAGGAGATCGCCGCGATCTCGGGGCTCGAGCGGGGACGCCTGTGGGGAGCCGACCCCGACACGCACGAGGAGATGTAGCCGCCCGGCTCACGCGTCGGGCAGGGCATCGATCCACTGGTCGAAGGTCTGGTGGCCGAGGATCGCGCCGGGGCCGGGCAGCAGCGACCCGTCCCGTTGAGCGCGCCCGAGTGCTCCGGGCAGGGCCACGGACGGGATGCGCCGGCGATAGCCCACGGCAGACGCGTACGTGCGGACCATCGCGGTGAGGCTCTCTTCGCGCGGCCCGGCGATCTCGGCGGCGCGGCCGACCGGCTTGCCCTCGGCGAGATCGAGCAGATGGGCGGCGACCTCGCGCGCGGCGATCGGCTGCAGGCGACCTCGCGGGGCGACCCGCACCGAGCCGACCTTCGCGGTGACGTAGAGCATCGCCGCGAACTCGTGGAACTGCGTCGCCCGCAGGATCGTCCACGGCACCTCGCCGGCTTCGATCAGTCGCTCCTGTACGAGTTTGCCCGCGTAATACCCCTCGGGCGCCGCATCCGCACCCACGATCGACAGTGCGACGTGGTGACCGATACCGGCGGCACGCTCCGCGGTCAGCAGGCTCTTGGCGGCGCCCGCGAAGAACGACACGGATGCATCGGTGCGCAGCGTCGACACGTTCGAGACGTCGATCACCACATCGACGCCCGCCAGCGCCTCGCCGAGTCCGATGCCGCTGATGAGGTCGACCCCGTGGCTGCGGGCCAGCACGACGGCGTCGTGATCTCGGTGTCGAGCGAGTTCGACCACGTGCGCGCCGACCATGCCGGTCCCGCCTGCGACTGCGATGCGCACCCCGACCCCTTCCGTCCTCCTCCATCCTGGCCGAACCGGCGCAGCGGCGGCGCCCCCGGCTAGCGTGGAGGTCATGCCGGCTTCTGCGTTCGACGACCTCGACTCCTATATCGCCTTGCCCCGTGTGGAGGCTCTCGCCCTCTCTCCTGATGGCAGGCGAGCCGTGCTCACCGTCGCGGCGCTGAGGAAGGATGCCACCGGCTACGAGCGATCGCTGTGGGAGGTGCCCGCCGACGGGTCGGGCGGCCCTCGCCGACTCACCCGTTCGGCCAAGGGCGAAGCGGGCGCCGCCTTCACCGCCGGCGGCGACGTGCTCTTCGTCTCGGCGCGTCCTGATGGCGACGACGCGCCCGAGGCCGGCCAGTTGTGGCTGCTGCCGGCGGCGGGCGGCGAGGCCCGCCCGGTCACGCGGCTCGCGGGCGGAGTGTCGTCGCTGGCGGCCGTGGCCGAGGCGTCGGCCTCGGTCATCGTCTCGGCCGATCTGCTTCCGGCCGCGACCACGCTCGAGGACGAAGCCGTGCTGCGCAAGAAGCGCAAAGACAAGAAGGTGTCGGCCATCCTGCACGACGCCTATCCGGTGCGTCATTGGGACCATGACCTCGGTCCGGCCGACCCTCATCTGCTCGCCCTCGACCTCTCAGCGCTCGACGACACGATCGCGGCCGCGGTGGCCGATGAGGCCGCCGAAGACGCGGAGGCGACGATGGATGCCTCGACGCCGTATCCCTCGTCGTTGCCGCGCCCGCGCGACCTGACGCCTGCGCCCCGGCGTTCGGCCGACGTCGAGGGCGCGGCGCTCACGCCCGACGGCGCGACGCTGTTCGCCGGGATGCGGCGGAGCCTGCCGCGCGGGTCGCGCAGCATCCTGGTCGCGATCGATGTCGCCTCCGGCGAGCGGGCGGTGCTCTTCGACGAGGACGGCGTGGACTTCGGCGAGCCGGTGGTCAGCCACGACGGACAGACGCTGGCTTTCGTCCGCCGCGACCGCGGCTCGGCCGAACGCCCGTTCGACGCCGCCGTCTGGGTGTGCGCGCTCGACGGCTCGGGTGCGCGACGCGTCGCGGCGGACTGGGATCGCTGGCCGACCCAGCTCGTCTTCGATGCCGATGACACCGCGCTGATCGCGACTGCCGACCAGGACGGACGTGGCCCGGTGTTCCGTCTGCCGCTCGACGGCGCCCCCGTCCTGCAGCTGACCGACGACCACTACGCCTACTCGCACGTCGGGGTGGACCGCGCGCGAGGCGGCTACGTCGCGCTCCGTTCCAGCTGGGTCGAGTCGCCGCATCCGGTCCGTATCGACGCCGACGGGGCGGTGACGCCCCTGGCCACGCCGGCCCCCGTGCCCTCGACGACGGCGAAGCTGACCGAGGTCGAGACCGAGGCCTCGGACGGCACCCGGATCCGCGGCTGGCTGGTGCTTCCCGAGGGGGCGGATGCCGCGACCCCGGCGCCGCTGCTGCTGTGGATCCACGGCGGTCCGTTCGCGAGCTGGAACGCGTGGAGCTGGCGTTGGGCTCCGCTGCTGGCCGCGGCGCGCGGCTATGCGGTGCTGCTGCCGGATCCCGGGCTGTCGACCGGCTACGGCCTCGAGTTCGTGGCGCGGGGCTGGAACGCGTGGGGCCGGGAGCCGTACACCGACCTCATGGCGATCGCCGATGCCGTCGTGGCGCGCGACGACATCGACGCCGACAAGACGGCGGCGATGGGCGGTTCGTTCGGCGGTTACATGGCGAACTGGGTTGCCGGGCATACCGACCGCTTCCGGGCGATCGTCACGCACGCGAGCCTGTGGGCGCTCGACCAGTTCGGCCCGACGACCGACGACTCCGAGTTCTGGAGTCGCATCTTCACCGCGGAAGGCATGGCATCGCACTCACCGCACCACAGCGTCGCAGAGATCCGCACGCCGATGCTCGTCATCCACGGCGACAAGGACTATCGCGTGCCGATCGGCGAGGGGCTGCGTCTGTGGTCGGAACTCGCCGAGCATCACGCCGATGACGACGGTCGGCTGCCGCACCGGTTCCTGTACTTTCCCGACGAGAACCACTGGATCCTCTCGCCGCAGCACACGGTCATCTGGTACCAGACGGTCTTCGCGTTCCTCGACGAGCACGTTCACGGCCGCGAGTTCGTCCGTCCCGAGCTCCTCGGGTAGGGCGACGGCCGCCGCGGCGCTCAATGCGGCGCGTGGTACTCGGTCTCGTCGCGCTTCCAATACCCCTTGACCGTCACCTCGTCCGCAGGCAGGGACCAGCGGTCCAGGAGCAGCGCCCGGCCGGGCTTGACGATCGCCTGCTCGGCGGCGACGAAGCCGAAGACCGCTCCCGCGGGACGCTCGTCGACACCGAGCGCTTCGAGCCGGGCGGTCAGGGCCGATCCGGCGGGCGCGTCGCCGCGCAGGACCTGCTCGACGACGACGCCCGACGGCGCGTCCACGGGGAGCGCATGGGCGGCGTCGGGAACCTCGATGAGCACGTGGCCCACGGCATCGGCGTCCATGAGCGCGACGTAGCGCCGGATCGCCGGCACGGCCGTCTCGTCGCCGGCGAGCAACCAGGCATCCGGGCGTCCGGTGAGCACTTTCGCGCCGCGAGGTCCCCCGATGCCCGCGGCGGCGCCGAGCGAAGCGGTGGCCGCCCACGGCGCCGCCACGCCCTGGTCGCCGTGGATCGCGAACTCGAGCTCGAGCCAGTCGTCGCCCCACGCCAGCGGGGTGTACTCCCGGCTCGGTGCGGCCCGCAGCTCCTCGACCGAGCTGGGCGCGCCGTCGGGGAAGAACACGCGGATGTGGTCGTCGGAACCGGGGGAGTCGAAGCCGCGCAGGTCGTCCCCCTCGAGACGCACGCGCACGTACGACGGCGTCAGCCACTCGCGCGCGGCGAGACGGACGGCTCGGAACCGCACGTCGAGGCCGCGCATCTCAAGGCGGAAGGGTCGGGTCGGGGCATCCGTGGAGCCGGTGGTCGACAGCGTCATAATGGTTAGGCTAACCTAACTCGCGGCGGGGCCGCACCTCGGGTGACACGGCCCGGCCTGTCCATCACGACGACGCCGTCGGAGCCGTTCGGCGCGCCTGCGCGACGGCTCCGTGTCGCCGCTCACACCTGTGTCTGGAGTACTCGTATGCGCACTGCCCGCCCGCTCACCGCGGCATCCCTCACCCTCGCTTCTGCCGTCGTCCTCGCCGGCTGCGCCACCGGCAGCGACGACGCCGACCCCGCGGCGGCCGCCGCACCCGAGACCCTCACCATCGAGCACGCGCAGGGCGTGACAGAACTGCCGGCGAACCCCGAGACGGTGATCGTCCTCGATCTCGCGAGCCTCGACACCCTCGACGCGCTCGGGGTCGAGGTCGCGGGGGTCGCGAAGGGCAACCTGCCGGCCTACCTGGCCGGCTACGAGTCGGACGAGTACCTCGATGCGGGCACGCTCTTCGAGCCCGACTACACCGCGATCGAGGCCGCCGCACCCGACCTCATCATCGTCGCCAACCGCTCTGCCGCCGCCTACCCCGAGCTGGCAGAGATCGCGCCGACCGTCGATCTGACACTGGACTGGACCGACTTCCTCGGCAGTTTCGAGACCAACACCGAGACGCTCGGCGAGATCTTCGGCGTGCAGGACGAGGCGGAGGCCGCGCTGACGGCCATCGAGGACCGAATCGCCGAGACGCAGGATGCCGCCGCGGACGCCGGTTCTGGGCTGATCGTGCTGACGTCGGCGGGGGAGGTCACGGCCTTCGGGCCGGGATCGCGCTTCGGCTGGCTGCACGACGAGCTCGGCGTGACCCCCGCGATCGAGGACGTGGAGGCTGCCACCCACGGCGACCCGGTCTCGTTCGAGTTCCTGCTCGAGACAGACCCCGACTGGTTCTTCGTCGTCGACCGCGACGCCGCCACCGGTGAGGGCACCGAAACCGCGGCGCAGATCCTCGACAACGAACTCGTCGCCCAGACCTCGGCGTGGCAGAGCGGCCAGGTGGTGTACCTCGACCCGGCGCCCTGGTACATCGTGATGAGCGGCATCACCGCCGTGAACACCATGATCGACCAGGTCCAGGACGGCCTGTCCTGAACCGGTGACACTCGCACCCGTCGCCGTCACCCCCACCCCGCGCGCAACCCGCGCCGGGGCGGGGGTGCTCGCGCTGTGCGGCCTCGCCGCGCTCGCCGTCGCGAGCGTGTTCGTCGGTGTCGCCGATGCCTCGCCGCTCGCGCTGCTCGCGGGAGGAGCCGACTCCGAGGCCGCCCTCGTGCTGTTCGCGAGCCGCATCCCGCGGACGGTGGCCGTCATCCTCGCCGGCGCTGCGATGGCGATCGCCGGCCTCATCATGCAGATGATCGTGCGCAACCGCTTCGTCGAACCCGCGACCGCGGGCACGGGAGAGTCGGCCGCACTCGGCATCCTGGTCGCGACCCTGCTGGCCCCGGCGATGCCGGTGCCCGGGAAGATGGCCGTCGCCGCGGTCTTCGCGCTCGCGGGTACCGCCCTGTTCCTCGCGATCCTGCGCCGCGTGCCCGTGCGCCAGATCATGCTCGTCCCGCTCGTCGGCATCATGCTCGGCGGCATCATCGGCGCCGTCACCACCTTCATCGCCTACCGCACCGACCTGCTGCAGACGCTCGGCACCTGGATGACCGGCGACTTCTCGGGGGTGCTGCGGGGCCGCTACGAGTTCCTGTGGATCGCCGCCGCGATGGTGGTCGTGGCGTGGATCGCCGCCGACCGCTTCAGCGTCGCCGGCCTCGGCGAGGAGTTCACCGTCAACCTGGGCCTGAACCATGCCCGCGTGGTCGCCCTCGGCGTCACGGTCGTCGCGATCATCACGGCATCCGTCGTCGTCACCGCCGGGATGATCCCGTTCCTCGGCCTCGTCGTGCCCAACATCGTCAGCCTCGTGCTCGGAGACAACGTGCGGCGGTCGGTGCCGTGGGTCGCGGTGCTCGGCGCAGGGTTCATCCTCACATGCGATCTCATCGGTCGTCTGGTGCGGTTCCCCTACGAGATCCCGCTCGGCGTCGTCGCAGGCACGATCGGGGCCGCGCTGTTCCTCTGGCTGCTGCTGCGAAAGGGCTCCCGTGCACACTGACACCGTCGTCGCACCGCCGCGGTCCGGCCTCGGCCGGCGCGTGAACGCCCGCCTGAGCGGCATGCGTCCAGGGGTGCGCCTCGCCGTCGTCGCGGCCGTGGTCGTCGCGCTGGTCGCGGTCTACCTGTGCACCGACATCCCCGGCTCCTTCGACTATGCGCTGAAGGTGCGCGGCCGCACCGTGCTCGCGATGCTGGCCGTCGCGGCGGCGATCGGCGCGTCGACCGTCGTGTTCCAGACCATCACCGCGAACCGCATCCTGACCCCGGGCATCATGGGGTTCGACGCGCTGTACCTCCTGATCCAGACGATCGTCGTCTTCGCCTTCGGAGCGCTCACCCTGGCGACCGCCGACCCGACGCTCATGTGGCTCATCGAGATCGTCGCGATGACCGGGTTCGCCGTCGTGCTGTTCCGCTGGCTGTTCGCGGGCCGCCGCCGGTCGATCCACCTCATGCTGCTGGTGGGCATCGTCTTCGGCGTGTTCTTCCGCTCGGTGACGGAGTGGCTGCAGCGCATGATCGACCCCGCCGAGTTCGCCGTGCTGCAGGATGCGTTCTTCGCGAGCTTCACACGCCCCGACCCGCAGCTGCTGACGTTCTCGCTGATCGTCATCGGTGCCGCCCTCGCTGCGCTCGTGCCCCTGCACGACCGGCTCGACGTGCTCACCCTCGGCGCTCCCGCGGCCATCGGCCTGGGCCTTCGTCACCGCGCCACGGTGTCGGTTCTGTTCGCCATCGTCGCGGTCATGGTCGCGGCATCCACCGCACTGGTCGGACCGACGCTCTTCCTCGGCCTCATCGCCGCCAACCTCGCCTACGCGCTGTCCGGTTCCTTCCGCCACCGCCACACCCTGCCGATGGCCGCGCTGGTCGGATTCGCGTGCCTGGTCGGCGGACAGCTCGTGCTCGAGCGGGTCTTCGCGCTGCAGACGACCCTGTCGGTGGTGATCGAGTTCGCCGGCGGCATCCTCTTCCTCTTCCTCGTGCTGCGAAAGGGCGCCCGATGATCACCGTCGACCACCTCTCCCACCGGTACGGCGCCCAGGTCGTGCTCGACGATGTGACGCTCGAGCTCGGCGATGTCGGCGTGACGAGCATCATCGGCCCGAACGGGGCCGGCAAGTCCACCCTGCTCTCAGCGATCGGGCGCCTCATCTCGCCGACGGCCGGTCGCGTCGCCGTCGACGGGCATGACGTGGCGACCGCGCCGCCGCGCGACCTCGCCCGCCGACTCGCGGTGCTGCGGCAGGACAATCACCTGACCGCGCGGCTGACCGTGCAGGATCTCGTCGAGTTCGGCCGGTTCCCGCACGCCGGCGGGCGACTCGGCCTCGACGATCGCGAGGCCGTCGAGCGCGCTCTCGCCTACCTCGACCTCGGCGACCTGCGCTCGCGCTTCCTGGACGAGCTGTCGGGAGGACAGCGGCAGCGGGCGTTCATCGCGATGGTGGTCGCCCAGGACACCCGCTACGTGCTGCTCGACGAGCCGCTCAACAATCTCGATCTGCGCCACGCGGTGGACATCATGCGGCTGCTGCGGCGCATGGCCGACGACCTCGACAAGCGGATCGTCGTCGTGATGCACGACATCAACTTCGCTTCGGCGCACTCCGACCGCATCGTCGCGATGCGCGGCGGCCGGGTCGTCGCCGACGACCGGCCTGCCGGCATCATGCGATCCGACGTGCTGGCCGACCTGTACGGCACAGCCGTGGACGTGCGCGTCATCGACGGACGCGCGGTCGCTCTCTACTACGCCTAGAGGCGCGCCCCGTTGTCGTCCTCGTCGTTCATGTCGGGGGTGCGGCCTCGCCACGATTCGTAGGCGATCAACCAGCCGATCGAAACCGCACCGGCGAGCACGAGTCCGATCCACAGGTTGCCGAAGATCAGGCCGAACAGGGCCCCGAGGGCGAGGATCAGCGCCGTGCCGAAGACCCACTGCAGGCGTCCGCGCGGCCAGCCCTTGCCGTTCTCGGCCATCGGCTCAGGAGTCGGCGCCGGCGGCCCAGGCGACGGCATCCTGCTCCTGCGCCAGCGGGAAGACCTTCAGCTGACCGGGGAAGAGGAAAGCGAGGCCGTGTACGATCGACGCCATCGCGTGATCGTCGGTGACCAGCGCGGCCCGGCCCCACACGTGGTGCGGCTTGCCTTCGAGCAGCATGTCCTGCCAGGCGCCGCCGAGCGTGTAGCCCTCGAAGCCCTCGCCCATGACGTACACGCAGTTGACGGTGCCGCCGTCGGCGATCACCGCGTCGACAGCGGGGTCCATCACGGTCTCGTAGTCGGAGGCGTCGACCTTTCCGGTCGCGCGGAAGCCGATGACGCCGTCGGGAAGATTCTCAATCTGTTCCAGCATGCGTCCATCCTGCCCGCTCGACAGGGTGCGTGTCACCGGTCGCGGTGGTCTTCGGGGTGCAGGCGCGGTCCGCGACGCGGCTCGCGTACGCCGCTCAGCCCGATGAGCCGCACGACCCGCTGGCGCTGGCCCGCCCAGGGCGCCAGCAGGCGCACCATGCCGTCGTCGTCGACGCGGCGCCCCGTGAGGGCGTACCCGACCTCGTGGGCGAGATGGAAGTCGCCCACACTCACCGCGTCGGGGTCGCCGAGGGCGTGGATGCGGGTCTCGGCTGAGGTCCATGGGCCGATTCCGGGTCGGCTCACGAGTACGCGGTCGACGGCCTCGCCGTCTGGGGCACGTTCGATCGCGGCGACGAGGGCCTCGCCCTGACGCGCGGCCGCGACGATCGTCTTCGACTGCGGCGGTTCGAGGCCCGCGCGGTGCCACGACCAGCTGGGGATGCCCCGCCACCCGTCGATCGACGGCGGTGCGAACATCGGACGCGGCGTCGGCCCGGGCGCCCGCTCACCGCACCACGTCACCAGGCGCCGCCACGCGGCGAACGCCTGCATGCCGGTCACCTTCTGCTCCATGATCGCGCCGGCGAGAGCGTCGAAGACGAGGTCGCTGCGGCTCAGGCGCAGGCCGGGATTGCGGCGATGGGCGCGTGCGACCAGCGGATGCCGCGTCGCATCGAAGTCTGCGGCATCGTCGTGCGCCCCGCACAGCGCCGGCAGCTGATAGAGCGCCCACGCTGATCCGGGTCCCCATGCGGCGGCCCGCACGCCTTCTGCGTGCGGGCGGAGGGCCAGCGTCGCGATGCCCTCCGGTGTGCGCGAGGCACGCCAGATGACGGGACCGGCCACGGTGTGGGTGGGGTCGCCGGTGCCGCGGCGGTGGATCAGCACCGTGCGAGCGAGGTCGACCGGATGCCGCGGTCGATAGACCGTCTCGAGCGGCGGGTCGTGCACCGGGCGAGGGTCGCGCGCGCTCGTGGCCGGCACGGACCGGCCCCGCGTGCGGTACCCGTCGGGCGTCCGCAGCGAGGTCGTCATGCCGCCACCCTACGCGTCGGCCGCCGACATCCGCGCACAGGCGGTCCGGTTCGACCGCGCTGAATCGCGGGTCGATGTGGTGGGCACCCGACGATCGGCGCGGTCGAACTCGCGGGGTCCTCGAGTCGACCTCAGAACCGGTCGGGCGAGGGAGTGCCGTGGCCGTAGCGGATCACGACGTCGGCGTGACGGTCGAATCGGTAGCCGACACCGCGCACGGTCCGCACGATGTCCTCGTAGCGCCCGAGCTTGGCGCGCAGGCGCCGTACGTGCACGTCGATGGTGCGCTCGCCGGGGGCCTCCTCGTCGGAGGCGGCGTTCCACAGCGACGACACCAGCTCGGTGCGTTCGATCGTGCGGCCTTCACGCAGGACGAGGTACTGCAGCAGTTCGAACTCCTTGTACGTGAAACCCGCCGATTCGCCGTCGACGAGCACGCGCTTGCGTGAGATGTCGACCACCACGGCGCCGGCGACCCGGTCTTCCTCTTCGGGCTCGTCCTGTTTCGTGCGGGCGATGGCCGACGGCTCGTGCAACGCGAGGCGTACGACGTCGACATCGCGTCCGCCCGATCCCTCGGGGGCCAGCGCGACGGTGGCGTACGACTCGGCCGACGGCGAGAGCTCGGCCAGCGTGCGGCGCAGGGCCGCGACCAGCGTGCCGAGATCGACGCCGTCCGCTTCGGCCTTGGCCTCGTCGATGCCGACGTACAGCGCGAAACCGCGCGGCGCCGTCCCGGCCGGGATGTTGCGTGCGACGCGCGGTGCGGTCGGCGCCGCGGGGACTGCGGGAGCGTGATCTGCCACGGCGGCCGTGCGCGACGACGCCGCCGTCGGGATCGGCGAGGTCACGGCGCGCAGGTGTCGGGGACGGACGGGGCGGTCGAGGAGAGCGGTGGTCGACATGATGATGGTCCTTGCGGGATGCCGGGATCACGGTCCCGGTGCGGGTGCTGCGAAGGTGCCCTCGAGGGGCGGGTGCGGAGCATCCGGAATCCGGTTCGGATGCTCGGGGCCCATCCGCGTCAGAGGCGGAGAAAGAGCCGGGCGGGGTGTCGCTGGATCAGCGGCACATTCGACAACACAGGTCAACGCGGCCGGCCATCATCATGCCGGCAGTCCCGTTCGCCTCCCAGGCGGACAGAGAGCGTGCGCTGTTGGTCATGACCGCGATTATGTCGGCCCGGGTCGCCGTGCGTCAAATCATGTCGGCGCAATCCGGCATCATGACGCTGTATGACGCGGGGGATGACACGATGACTTCCGTGACCTCACTCGCCTTCCCCCCAGACTTCACCTTCGGATCCGCGACCGCTGCGTACCAGGTCGAGGGCGCCTTCGACGAGGACGGCCGCGGCCCCTCGATTTGGGACACCTTCAGCAAGACGCCCGGAAAGGTGTGGAACGCAGACACCGGCGATGTCGCCTGCGACCACTACCACCGGTGGGAGGGCGACCTCGACCTCATGGCCGACCTCGGCCTGGACGCCTACCGGTTCTCCATCGCGTGGCCGCGCATCCAACCCACGGGCACGGGGCCGGTCAACCAGGCGGGGGTCGATTTCTACTCGCGCCTCGTCGACGGACTGCTTGCGCGCGGCATCCGCCCCGTCGCCACGCTGTATCACTGGGATCTGCCGCAGCCGCTCGAGGATGCCGGCGGATGGCCTGCGCGCGCGACCGCTGACGCGTTCGCGGAGTACGCCTCGATCATGGGCGCGGCCCTCGGCGATCGCGTGCACACGTGGACCACCCTCAACGAGCCGTGGTGCTCGGCGTACCTCGGCTACGGCCAGGGCGGCCACGCACCCGGCCGGCACGAACCCGCGGCGGCGCTCGCCGCGGTGCACCACCTCAACCTCGCCCACGGCCGCGCCCTGCAGGCCCTGCGCGCGACCTCTACGGGGTCGCCGCACTACTCCGCGACGCTCAACTTCCATGTGCTCCGCGGGCAGGGAGACGGGGCGGCCGAGGCGATGCGCCGCATCGACGCCCTCGCGAACCGCGCGTTCACCGGCCCGATGCTGCGCGGGGAGTACCCGGCCGATCTGCTCGACGACACGGCCGAGGTCACCGACTGGGCCTTCGTGCGCGACGGCGACCTGCAGACGATCGCGCAGCCGATCGACGTGCTGGGTGTCAACTACTATTCGACGGCGACCGTGCGGCTGTGGGACGGCTCCGCGCCGATGCAGCACAACGACGGCCACAAGACGGCGGCGGGGGGCACCGCATGGCCGGGCAGCGACCGCGTCGTCGAATTCGTCGAGCAGCCCGGTCCGTACACGGCGATGGGGTGGAACATCGCACCGGAGGGCCTCGAGGAGCTGCTGCTGTCGTTGCGGGCGCAGTTCCCCGACCAACCGCTGATGATCACCGAGAACGGCGCCGCCTTCGATGACCAGGTCGCCGAAGACGGATCGGTGCCCGACCCGCTGCGCGTGGACTACCTGCAACGCCATTTCGCCGCCGCGCTGCGCGCAATGGAGCAGGGCGTCGACCTGCGCGGCTACTTCGTGTGGTCGCTGCTGGACAACTTCGAGTGGGGATACGGCTACGCGAAGCGGTTCGGCATCGTCCGCGTGGACTTCGACAGTCTCGAGCGCACGCCCAAGCACAGCGCCGAGTGGTACCGACGTCTCATCTCCGAGCGGACACTGCCCGCCTAGGCTGGACGCCATGAACAAGGGCACCGTCTGGACCATCCTCGCCGTCGTCGCCGCGATCGCGATCGCGTGGATCCTCGTGGAGCTTCTCGCCGGACTGCTCGTGTTCATCGTCAAGGTGCTCCTCGTCGCCGTGGTCGCGGTCATCGTTTATTTCGTGATCCGCGCCGTGTTCGCCCGCAGCGCGCGTGAGTGACGCCGACCCCTTCGTCGCGGGGTTACTCTGACGTGATGTCCGACCTGAGATTCGCCCACGAACCCGACGCGTCGCGCTACACACTGCACCGTGGCGACGACCTGGTGAGCGTCCTGGACTACCGCGACGACGGGCGCACGATGGCGCTCACCCGCGCCTACACCGTGCCGACGTTCCGCGGCCACGGGTACGCGGGCGAGCTCGTCGATCGCGTCGTCGCCGAACTCGAGGCCTCCCGTGACCGCGAGGTCATCCCGGTCTGCTGGTACGTCGCGGACTGGTTCGCCGCACACCCCGAGCGCGCCGGCATCGTCCACGCGCGCGCTGCGGCGCGCTGACGCGATCGTCGTACCCCGCGGCCCCCGGTTCGTCAACCCCCGTCGCGGTCGACGACGTCGGCGCGACGATGGAAGCCGACGGGAGGGGTCCACCATGGACGAACACCACGGCAGTGCCGACCACCACGGGCAGGACGACGCGGACGGCACGCTCTCGGGCGGCCAGACGCAGCACGAGATGGACGGTTCCGAGCAGGATCAGCCCATCTTGGCGCAGAACAACGCGCCCGATTCCGAGAAGATCGCCGGCATCGTCGCCCAGACGCGCATCGACGCCGCCGATCAGGAGCATGAGAGCGTTCGCCACATCCTCGCGCAGCGCCTGGAGCAGGCGGGTGTACAGGTCGAGGACGACGAGCTCGACGGACTCGTCGACGAGGTCAAGTCCGCCTGACCGCCGCGCCGGTCAGGCGGCGTCGTGGTCGCGCAGGCCGACGCGGTCGGGGATGTCGAACTGGATGCGGGTCAGCCAGCTCCCCGGGTCGGGCCAGGGGCGTGATGAGGGCAGGGCCCGCAGCTGCCGCCGCACGGCGATGTCAGAGGCTTCGACCGGCAGCACGCGCGACGGTGCACGGTGTGCGAGGGCGCCGAGCCACCAGTGCCGCCACGTACCCTCGGTCGCTTCGGGACCGGCCACGAGGTAGTAGTCGGGCATGATCGCCGACCCGTCGGCGAATCGCTCCAGCATCGTTTCGACCTCGACATCGAGCGTGCCGAGCGTCGCGCGCTCCTCGAAGAGCTCGACCCACGCCGCGGCGACGTGCTCGAGCGGGTCGGCGTCGTGCACGACGTAGGGGCGGGATGCTGCGGCCACGCGCCGCGCGGCGAGGTCGGGTTCGCTCTCGCGCAGCGAGAAGACGCTGATCGCGGGAACGTCGGCGAGACCACTCAGCAGGGTCTCGCTGCCTGCGCCCACGAGGGCGACGACGGTGGAACGCGGTGCGGAGTCTGTGGAAGGCGCCATATTCCACGATACGTCCCCGTGCGGTCGCGGTGCCCGCATACCCGCCGTGTCAGTCGCAGTGGAGGTACTGGGCGTTCGGCGGGGGAGTCGGATAGGTGCAGGCATCCGGTACCGCGACCTGGACCAGCACCGCCCACCCGACGCACGCGAGCAGGATCACCAGTGAGATCCCCCACACGAACCGTGTGACCATCGCCTCTCTCACCGTCGCCCCCTATGCCATCGAGAATCGTTCGGCGTGCACCCGCTCGGCGGGCACGCCGAGCTCGGCCAGGGCGGTCTGGGCGGTGTCCATCACGGCGTCGGACGCGCAGATGAAGTACTGCAGCCGTGTGCGCTCGGCGGGGAGCACCTCGTCGAGGAGGACGCGGCTGATGCGTCCCGTGCGTCCGTTCCAGCCCTCGCCCGGTCGGCTGATGACGTGCACGACCGTCAGCTGCGGCATGCGCTCGGCCAGGGCGGCGATGTCGTCGTGGCAGATGATCTCGTCCTCGCGGCGGTTTCCGAGCACGAGCCAGGCCGGGCGGGTGTCGCCGCGGTCGGCCATCGTGGCGAGCATGCTCACCATCGGGGTGACCCCGACGCCGGCGGCGATGAAGACGAAGCCCGGCCCCTCGTTCCGGTCCATCGAGAGCTGGCCCCACGGGCCGTCGAGGTACACGACCCTGCCCGGGGCCAAGTCGCCGATGGTGGTGGTGAAGCCGCTCTCGGTCTTGATGGTGAACTCGACGCGCTCGGGATGCTCGGAGCTGGATGAGAACGAGAACGGGTTGTAGGTGATCGCGAACGGATTCCGTCCGGTGCGGATCCACGCGTATTGGCCGGCCTCGAAGCGGAAGCCGTCCGGGCCGTGGGCCGCCGGGTCGGCCGGTTCGAGCGAGACGGTGTGCGCGCCCGTCGGCTGGTCGCGCACTCCGACGACCCGCCAGCGGCGACGCCAGTGCAGGACCGGGCGGACGATGCGCACCCAGATGCCGATCCAGATGAAGGCGATCGAGTAGGCGATCCACAGCGCGCGCTCCCACGGCTGGTCGACGTAGTAGCCGATCAGCAGCACGTGCACGAGCGCCGTCACCACGATCGCGACGGCGAGCGCGGCGTGGACCGCCTGCCAGGTCGGGTAGCGCAGGTGAAGTCGCCGGCGCCAGATCGAGGTGGCGATCAGCGCGATCAGCATGAGCACGGAAGCCACGGCGAACTGCGCGCGCGTGGGCGCGACGAAGACGTTCAGCAGCGCGAGGAAGCGAGGGTCCCACACGAACAGGATGATCGGATGTGCGAAGATCAGCACCGCGATGAGAACCGTCATGCCGCGGTGGAACCGCAGCATCACATCGGGGCCGAAGACACCCGTCACCTGCACGCTGCGGGCGGCGAGCAGGAACTGCAGTCCCATGAGCGACAGACCGACGAAACCCGCAGCCACCGAGAGGTTCACCCAGAAGCCGCGACCGGGATCGAGCTGGATGAGGCTGAGGATCAAAGGTGCGAGAGCGAGCAGCAGGTAGGCGGCGACCCAGAAGGCGGCACGGATCGGCTGTCGCACGCGGCTCCCATCCGGTCGGCTTCCCCGGGACCGTCCCCGGGTCGTGCGCCCCATTCGACCAGATCGGACTCGTTCGCGACAAGTCGACCGTTCCCGCCGTGGCGGACGGATGCCGGCATCCCCGGCTTGCCTCGCCGTCGATGTCGGGGCCCGAACGTACCGTATTCGCATGCGCATCCTCCACACCTCCGACTGGCACATCGGCCGGTCGTTCCACGGTCACTCGACCGTGGACGCGCTGCGGGGTGTTCTCACGGCGCTGACCGATCAGGTGCGCGACCACGGTGTCGACGTGGTGGTGGTCGCCGGCGATGTGTTCGATTCCGCGGCACCCGCCGCCGCGTGCTACACGCTGCTCACCGACGCGCTCGCCGCGCTGTCCGACGCCGGGGCGCGCGTGGTCGTCACCAGCGGCAACCACGACTCCGCGGCGAGGCTCGGCTTCCAGGCCGCGCTGCTGCGTGACGGCATCCGCATCGTGACCGACCCCGCCACGGTGGGAACACCGATCACGTTCGACGACGAACACGGACCCGTGCACTTCTACGGCATCCCGTTCCTCGAGCCGGTGCTCGTCCGCCACCGGTGGCCCGATGTGCCGTTGCGCTCGCAGCGGGCGGTCATGGAACACGCGATGGGCCTCGTGCGGGCCGACCTCGAGATGCGCGGCGGGCGGTCGGTGGTGATCGCGCACTGCTTCGCCGCGGGGGTCGAGGCCACCGCGGGGGTCGAGCGTGAGATCCGGCAGGGCAGTCTCGACGTCGTGCCGGTTTCGGTCTTCGACGGGGTCGACTACGCGGCACTGGGTCACATCCACGGCCGCCAGACCCTCGCCCCGGGCATCCGCTACGCCGGCGCACCTCTGCACTACAGCTTCGGCGAGGGCGACAAGCCGCGCGGTTCGTGGCTCGTCGACCTCGACGCGAGGGGGCTGGGCGGGGTCGCGTGGCTCGACCTGCCCGTGCCGCGCCGCCTGGTCACGATCCGTGGGCCGCTCGACGAGCTTCTCGCCGACCCGGCCCACGCCGACCTCGTCGACGCGTGGGTGTGCGCGCAGTACACCGACGCCACGCCGCAACGCGAGCCGATGCGCCGACTGCAGGCTCGCTTTCCGCACTGCGCGACCGTCATGCATCTGCCCGACCGCGTCGCCGAGGGCGACGGTCTCACCTACGCGAGGCGGGTGCGTCAGGCGCAGGCGCGGTCGCACGCCGACCTCGTCGACGCATTCCTGCAGCATGTGCGGGCCGGTGAAGGCGCATCCGAGCGCGAGGCGCAGCTCATCGCCGACGTCATCGACGAACGCACGCTCGCGGAGGCGCGCGCGTGAGGCTGCACCGGCTCGAGCTCGAAGGGTTCGGTCCGTTCCGCGAACGTCAGGTCGTCGACTTCGACGCCTTCGCCGATGACGGCATCTTCCTCATCGCCGGGCGCACCGGCGCGGGGAAGTCGAGCGTGCTCGATGGCGTGTGCTTCGCGTTGTACGGCGGCGTGCCGCGGTACGACGGCATGCACAAGCGCTTGCGCAGCGACCACTGCGAGCCGCACGAGCCGACGTCGGTCAGCGTCGAGTTCACCGCGGCGGGGCGACGCTGGCGCGTCACGCGCTCACCCGAGTACGAGCGTCCGAAGCAGCGCGGCGAAGGCCTCACGACCGAGCCGCATCGTGCCGAGCTCCACGAGTTCGTCGACGGACACTGGCAGGGGCGCGCGGCACGCCCGGTCGACGTGGCTGATGAGCTCGACGAGATCCTCGGGCTCAGCCAGCAGCAGTTCCTGCAGGTGATCCTCCTCGCTCAGAACCGCTTCGCCGAGTTCCTTCTCGCCCGCAACGACGATCGACAGCGGGTGCTTCGACGCCTGTTCGGCACGCGCACGTACGAGCAGTACCAGGAGTCGCTCGAGCAGCGTCGTCGCGCCGCCGAGCGCGAGGTCGATGAGGCGCTCGCGACGGTGGGGATGCTGCTCGACGAAGCCGAGGTGGTCGGCGGCGACCTCGTGGCCGACGGCGATGCGTCCGCCGGCGACATCGTGGCACGTCTGGCCGCGATCGAGGTGCTCGCCCAGCGCGCCGCCTACCGTGCGGAGACCCTCGTGCGCGAGCGCGACGCCGCCGACGCCGCACACCGGGCCGCGGACGAGCGTCACCGCGCCCTCGCGAAGGTGCGCGAGCAGCAGGAGCAGCGCTCGATCTCGCGTGCGGCGCTCGCACGGCTCGAGGCGGAGGCCGAGTCGGTCGCGGCCGATCGCGTCCTGCTCGAGCGGGCGATCGCCGCCGAGGCCCTGCGTGCCACCATCGAAGACGCCGAGCGGGATCGCGCCGCCGCGCGCGCTGCCGAGGAGGCGGTCGAGGAGGCCCGTGCCGAGTGGTGCTCGGTGGGCGGGTCCGGCGACGACGCGATCGATGCCCTGCGCGCCCAAGTCGAACAGCTCACCGGCGGCCTGGCGGTGTGGGCGGCCGCGCGCGAAGAGGAACGCCGGCTCGCGACCCTCGACCAGCAGCTCGCCGCAGACCGTGCAGCCGTCGAGGAGCTCACGTCCGCCGCGGCACAGATCGACGACCGACGCGCCGCGGTGCCCGCCCTGCTCGAGACGCTCGACGTCGAGCTGGCGAACGCGCGCGAGGCGGCCGGGGCGCTGCCCGCCGCCGAGGAACGCCGTGCCGATCTCGCGGCACGGCGCAGTGCCGCGTCCGAAGCGCAGCGGCTGGCCGAGCAGCTTACGGCCGCTGAGGCGCAGTACCTGCACGACTCCGCGTCGCACGACCGCGCCCGCGCCCACGTCACCGATCTCCTGCGCCGGCGGCTCGCCGGTCATGCCGGTGAACTCGCCGCCGCGCTCGTCGACGGCGAACCGTGCGCGGTGTGCGGGTCGACCGCGCACCCCGATCCTGCGCGGGGCGACGCCGAGCCGGTGACCGACGAGGCGATCGCGGCCGCCGAGTCGGTTCGCGATGCGGCCGCCGCCGCCGAGAAGACGTCGGCTGCGGCCGCGGCCGCAGCCCGGTCCGCCCACGTCGACGCCGTGGCGCGGGCTGGCGGAGCGACCACCGCCGAGCTCGATGTGCTGCTCGCCGAAGCCGATGCCGCTCTGGCCGCGGCGCGCGAGGCCTGCGCCGTGCGGGATCGGACGGCGCAGCAGCGCGCCGAGGTGGTCGCCGCCGACACCGCTGCTGCCCAGGAGCGGACGACGGTGTCGGCGCGCCTCGAGGAGCTGCGCACCGCGGTCGACGTGGGGTCGGCCGAGCGGGCTCGCGTACGAGCCGAGGTCGAAGCCGCGCGCGGAGACTTCGCGACGGTCGCCGAACGCATCGAGCACGAGACGATTCGCCGAGACGCGGCCGTGCGGCTGGCCGACCGGATCGCGTCGGCTTCGGCGTCGGCGGCAGTCGCCGCACAGGCCGAGACCGACCGTGACGCGCGGGTTGCGGCATCCGATTTCGACCACCACTCGGCGGCGACGTCCGCCCTCCGCGACGCCGCCGAGCGCGCACGCATCGACGATCGGGTCCGCGCACATGAGTCGGCGCTGCAGACCGAACGGGCGCGGCTGCGCGACCTCGAACTCGCTCTCGCCGGTGAGCAGGACGAGCTGCTCGACCTCGCGCCGGCGACCGCCGCTCTGGCCGCCGCGCGCGACGCATGGGCAGCCGCCGTCGACTCCGCAGCGCACGCCGCGCAGCGCTCGGCGCGGCTCGCCGACCTCGCCGAACGTGCGCGCACCGCGCACACCGCCGTCGCCGGCCCGGCCGGCGACCTCGACGTGATCGTGCGCCTCGCCGACACCGTCGCCGGGCGCGCGCCGAACACCCATCGCATGACGCTCGAGTCGTTCGTGCTCGCGGCCGAGCTCGAAGAGATCGTCGCTGCGGCCAACGTGCGCCTCGAGGAGATGTCTGCGGGCCGCTACCGCCTGCAGCACTCCGACGCCCGCGCTGCCCGGGGCGCCGCGTCGGGTCTCGGGCTCGAGATCATGGACGCCCATACCGGCCAGGCGCGGCCCGCCCAGTCGCTGTCAGGCGGCGAGACGTTCCTCGCGTCGCTGTCGCTCGCTCTCGGGCTCGCCGAGGTCGTCACCGGTCGCGCCGGCGGCGTGCGGCTCGACACCCTCTTCATCGACGAAGGCTTCGGGGCGCTCGACGACGAGACCCTCGACGTGGCGATGCGCACGCTCGACGAGCTGCGTCAGGGCGGACGCACGGTCGGTCTCATCAGCCATGTCGCCGCGATGAAGGAGCAGCTGCCGGCTCAGCTGCTGGTCGAGGCCACTGCCGAGGGACCCAGCGTCATCCACCAGGGCGCAGGGGTCGCGGCATCCTGATCGGCGCGACCACCTCGCGTCGATCGTCGCGCACCCAGCGCACGCCGTGCAGACGGCGTTCCGCCCGGCTCGCGAAACGATAGCGGTACGACACCGCGCGCACCCAGGTCGGCGCCGCACCGCCGAACGGATCGTCGGCCAGCAGCCGCAGGGTCGGTGCGTCGGCATCGAGCAGCCGCACAAGAAGCGTCGTGAACCAGTCGTCGAGCGACCGACCGAGCGGAAGGAACCACATCAGCCAGTCCAGCCGCAGGTGGTACGGCGCGAACCAGCCCGGCAACCGCCGCGGGTCTCCCGGCTTGCCTTTGAACGCGTACTCCCGCCAGTGCGCCGTCCGGGGATCGTCGTCGGTCGTTCCCTCGACCACGATCTCGACGCGGCGCTTGGTGACGGTGCCGAACGCGCCGTAGGCGTTCGCCAGCTGCCATCGATTGAAGGCCGCGTTCATGAGCTGCCGCCGCGCGACGAGGTTGCGGGCGGCGGGCCAGCTGAGCGCGACGTAGAGCACGCCGACGGCCGAGGTCACCACGATCCACCACAGCGGAAGCACGCCCCCCGCGCCCTCCTCGGCACCGTGCACCGGAAACGAGACCGCCGAGAACGCGAGCACGATCGTCGCCCAGTTCAGCCATGCGAAGTTGCCGGTGAGCACGAGCCACAGCTGCGTCGCCATGATGATCGCCGCCGCGGCCGTGCCGACGATCGCGGGCCACGGTCCGGGAAGCCACAGCCCCAGCAGCGGCGCGAACAGGAACCAGGGCACGACGAGCTGCGCCACGTGGTTGCCGAGCACCTCTGCTCGATGGAACCATGCCGGCAGCAGGTGCGCGAGCCGACTGAGCGGACCGGGCATGGGCTGGGTCTCGTGGTGGTACATCAGGGCGGTGAGGTCGCGCCACTCGCGTCCACCGCGGATCTTGATCATCCCCGCGCCGAACTCGAGGCGGAACACCAGCCACCACAGCAGCACGATCGTCACGGTCGGCGGCGGCTGATCGTCCGAGCCGAGGAACGCGGCGAGGAAGCCGGCTTCGAGCAGCAGCATCTCCCACCCGAACCCGTAGAAGGTCTGGCCGATGCTGACGATCGACATGTAGCCGAACCACAGTGCGAGGAAGCACAGCAGGGGCACCCAGGGCGGTCCCAGCTGCGGGATGCCGACCACCAGCGTCGCCGCGATGACGATGCCGATCACGCACAGCGTGCGCAGGCGCCGGTCGGTGTACCGCACCCAGCGGAAGAGCGTCGGCCGCAGCATGCGCCCCGCGCGGGGCGACGAACCCGCCCACTCCATCAACCGCGGTGCCGGAAGCAGCCCCCGTTCGCCGAGCAGGGCGGGGAACTGGTTCAGCGATGAGACGAAGGCGACGAGGAACAGCGCCGCGATCCCGCGTTGCAGCACCTGCCGCGCGAGCTCGAAGTCGACCGCCGCGAAGCCGTCCACCATGTCACATCCGGAACAGATCGGCGGGTTCGAGGCGCAGGTCGTCGACGTCGCGCAGCACTTGCCGGGCCGCGTACCAGCCCGGCATGCCGGTGACACCCGGACCCGGAGGTGTCGCCGCCGATGCGAGGTAGACACCGGGCAGCGGGGTGCGCCACGGCGCGGCCGAGATCACCGGTCGGCGGATCGCCTGCAGCACGGTGAAGGCACCGCCGAGGATGTCGCCGCCGATGTCGGCCGGGTTGAACGACGCGCGGTCGGCGGCGGTCATCGCCCGTGAGGCGATCACCCGCTCGCGCACTCCGGGCGCGAAGCGCTCCAGCTGCCTCAGCACCCGCTCGGTCGGGTCGATCGCCGAGCCCGCCGGCACGTGGATGTACGCCCACAGGGTCTGCGAGCCCTCGGGCGCGCGCGTCGGATCGAGCACAGACGGCTGCACCGTGAGCACGTACGGGCGGTCGCTCACCCGACCGCGCGCGACGGCGTTCTCGCTCGCCGCGACCTCGGCCGCCGTTCCGGCGAGGTGCACGGTGGGAGACGCCGCCACATCCGGGTTCTGCCAGGGAACGGGTCCGTCCAACGCGAGGTCGACCTTCGCCGCGGCGGGACCGTACCGGTACCGCCGGATCGCTGCCGCGTACCTCGCGGGCAGGTCGGCCGCGGTGAGCAGCAGCTTCGGTGAGGTGTCCAACACGAGCACGTCACCCCGGCGCGGGTCGCCCCAGTCCAGATCGGCGAGGCGCGCCACGTGCGTGTCCGTCGCGGTCGTGCCGCCGTGCGCACGCAGGTCGTCGATCAGGGCGTCCGCGATCCGCTGTGCGCCGCCGCGCGGGTACGCCCAGCCGGCCCCGGCGTGTCCGTGGGCCGCGAGGAAGAGCCCCGATGCGGCCGCCCCGACGCTCGGCAGGGCCGTGTTCGCGTGGGCCAGCACGCCAGACAGCAGCGCCGCGCCCTCCTCGGTGCGGAACGTGCGCGGTCCCCACGGCGACCCGAGCTGCAGCGTGCGCAGACCGAACCGCGCCGTGGTGAGCGGATGCCGCGGCATGCGCAGCAGCTGCGCACCGGTGAAGTCGACGACGGCGTCGAGGTGACTGCTCAACGGCCGCACGACCGCGCGCCACACGTCGCCGTCGGCGCCCAGACCCTCGGCGGTGCGGTCGAGGTCGCGCCATGCGACGGCGGCGCGCCCGTCGTCGAGAGGCTGGGCGTACGAGATGTCGGGCGAGATCCAGGGGACCTTCTCGGCGAGGCCGAATGCGCGGAAGAACGGCGACGAGAGTGCGGCCGGATGCACCGCCGAGCACACGTCATGCTGGAAGCCCGGCAGCGTCAGCTCGGCGGTCCGTACGCCGCCGCCGAGTGAGTCGGCGGCCTCGACGACGTGCACGTCATATCCGGTGCGGGCGAGCGCTACCGCCGCGGCGAGACCGTTCGGCCCGCTGCCGACCACCGTCGCGCGTCTTCCCATCTCGCCTCGCCGCCGCGGCGTCTACTCCTCGACGAGTTCGGGCAGCGCCGCGTGCAGCTCGGCGATCCAGGCGCGGGCGTTGCCGTCGCTCGGGGCGCGCCAGTCGCCGCGCGGCGAGAGCGAGCCCGCGGCCGAGACCTTCGGCCCGTTGGGGATCGCCGAGCGCTTGAACTGCGCGAAGGCGAAGTACCGCTGCAGGAACACCTGCAGCCACTTCGCGACCGCCGCGAGGTCGTAGCCGTACCGGTCCTCGTCGGGGAACCCGGGGGGCCACGCCCCGGCATCCGGATCGCACCACGCGTGTTCGGCGAGGAAGGCGATCTTCGACGGCCGCATGCCGTAGCGCAGCACGTGGAACAGTGCGAAGTCGTGCAGCGCGTAGGGGCCGATGCGGTCTTCCGTGGATTGCATGCGGCCGTCCTGTCCGGCCGGCACGAGTTCGGGCGAGATCTCGGTGTCGAGCACCGCCTGCAGCACGTCGCGCGCGTCGTCGGACAGCGCCGCTGCGCCCTCGTCGCCGCGGTGGGAGATCACCCAGCGGATCACGTGCTGGATGAGGGTCTTGGGCACGCCCGCGTTGACCGCGTAGTGGCTCATGTGGTCGCCCACGCCGTACGTCGCCCAGCCGAGGGCGAGCTCCGACAGATCCGATGTGCCGATCACCATGCCGCCGTGCTGGTTCGCCAGACGGAACAGGTAGTCGGTGCGCAGGCCCGCCTGCACGTTCTCGAACGTGATGTCGTGCACCGGCTCGCCGTCGGCGAACGGATGCCCGATCCGCTCGAGCATCTCGGTCGCGGCGGGCCGGATGTCGATCTCCTCCATCGTCGCTCCGACGGCGCGTGCGAGGGCGTGCGCGTTCGCCTTGGTGTGCTCGCTGGTCGCGAATCCCGGCATCGTGAATGTCAGGATGTCGCTGCGCGGCCGCTCCATGCGGTCCATCGCCCGGGCGACGACCAGCAGTGCGTGGGTGGAGTCGAGGCCGCCCGACAGCCCGATGACCGGTTTCGGGCCGCCGATCGCGGTCATGCGCTGGACGAGCCCCGACACCTGGATGTTGAAGGCCTCGTAGCAGTCCTGGGCAAGACGGCCGGGATCGTCGGGCACGAAGGGGAAGCGATCGAGCGCGCGGCGCAGGCCCACATCCTCCGCGGGCGGGTCGAGCTCGAAGTGCACGGTGCGCATCGCCGGTGCATGGGTGCGCCGGTTGTCGTCGAAGGTGCCCTGCCGGATGCGGTCTTGGCGCAGCCGGTCGAGGTCGACATCGGCGACCGAGCGGCGCGGCCCATCGGGGAAGCGCTCGGTCTCGGCCAGCAGCATCCCGCCTTCGTAGACGAGGGTCTGGCCGTCCCACGACACATCGTTCGTCGACTCTCCCATGCCGGCGGCGGCATACGCGTAGGCGGCGAGGCAGCGCAGCGACTGCGACTGGCAGAGGTCCTTGCGGTCATCGGCGCGGGCGATCGTGATCGGGCTGCCCGAGAGGTTCAACAGCACGGTGGCGCCGGCGAGGGCGGCCGACGACGACGGCGGGATCGGGACCCAGACGTCTTCGCACACCTCGGCGTGCACGACGAGGCCGGGCACGTCGAGCGCCTCGAACAGCAGGTCGGGGCCGAACGGCGCCTCGAGCGATCCCACGCGGATGTCCTCGCCCGCCTGATCGTCGCCCGGGGCATACCAGCGTCGTTCGTAGAACTCGCGGTACGTGGGCAGGTACGACTTCGGCGCGACGCCGAGCAGCTCGCCGCGATGGATGACCACGGCGCAGTTGTAGAGGCGGTTGCGATGGCGCAGCGGAGCGCCCACGACGAGCAGCGGGAAGAGCTCAGCGGATGCCGCCACAAGACCCTCGATCGCGGTGACGACGGCGTCGAGGACCGCGTCCTGCATCACGAGGTCGTCGATCGCGTACCCGGTCAGACACAGTTCGGGGAACACGGCGACGGCGACCGCATCGGCGTCGCAGGCCTCCGCGGTCTCGAGGACGGTCGCGGCGTTGGTCGCCGGATCGGCGACGGCGACCGGGATCGTGCACGCGGCGACGCGCGCGAATCCGTGGCGGTAGGCACTCGAGAACGGCAGTCCCATGTCCACAGTCTGGCATCTCCACGGGTGCGCGGCGGGGACGTCGCAGGTGCGGGCTATCGTCGAGGGCGGAAAGGGGAGCATGCGCTACATCCACGACGAGGGCCGGATCGTCTGGTCGGCGAGCGACCTCAAGGCCGCTGCGGAATGCGAGTTCGCGTGGATGCGTGCCATCGACGCCAAGCTGGGCAGGATCGACGCGGTCGTCGAACCGGAAGACCTCACCCTCGAGCGTGCCGCGCGTCTGGGCACCGCGCACGAGCGGCGAGTGCTCGACGAGTACGTGACCCGACACGGCGACGCCGTCGTGATCGTGCCCGAGACGCACTCGGCCGATGCCGCGGCGCTCGCCGACGCCGCCGCCCTCACCCGCGACGCGCTCGCGTCCGATGCCGAGGTCGTGTACCAGGCGGTTCTGGCCGACGGCGACTTCGTGGGCTTCGCCGACTTCCTCGTGCGTGACGACGATCGCCGCTGGATCGTGCAGGACACCAAGCTCGCCCGCCGCGCGCGGGTCACGGCGCTCATGCAGCTCGCCGCCTACGTCGACCAGCTCGACCGCATGGGCGTCCCGCGCGCCGACCGCGTCGAGCTCATCCTGGGCGACGGCACCACGAGCGCGCACGAGGTCGACGACATCCTGCCGGTCTTCCGGCTGCGTCGTGAGCGACTGCGCGCGCTGATCGCCGACCGTGCACTCGCTGAGGGCGCCGGCGGAGCCCCGATCGCGTGGGGCGACGCCCGCGGCGACCTCGACGTGATGGCGTGCGGGCGGTGCGCCACATGTGACGCCGAGGTGATCGCGGCCCGCGATCTGCTGCTGATCGCAGGGATGCGTCCCACCCAGCGCGTGCGCCTGCGCGCCGCCGGCCTCACGACGATCGACGACCTCGCCGCCGCGGCGTCGGCGCCCGACGGCATGAGTCCCGACACGTTCGCGATGCTGCGCACCCAGGCACGGCTGCAGCTCGACAGCCCGGCCGGGGTCACGGTGCCCGCCGGTCCCGTCGAGGGCCCCGCCCCGGTGCCGCACTACGAGGTCGTCGAGCCGAAGGCGCTCGGCGCTCTTCCCCGTCCCGATCTCGGCGACCTGTTCTTCGACTTCGAGGGCGACCCTCTGTACACCGAACAGGTCGGCGGGGCGCTCGACGGCGAGCAGCGCTGGGGGATCGACTACCTGTTCGGGTGGGTCGACCGCACCGAGACGTACTCCGCCCTGTGGGCGCACAGTTTCGCCGACGAGAAGCGCGCGCTCGAGGATTTCATCGCGTTCGTCGGGCTGCGGCGGCGGCAGCATCCGTCGATGCACATCTATCACTACGCCCCGTACGAGCCGACCCATCTGCTCGCGATGGCGGCCCGGCACGGCACGTGCGAGGCCGAGGTCGCGCGGCTGCTGCGCGACGGCGTGTTCGTCGACCTGTACCCCGTCGTGCGCCGCGCCCTGCGCGTCGGGTCTCGGTCGTACTCGATCAAGAAGCTCGAGCCGCTGTACATGGGCGACCAGGTCCGTACCGCCGACGTGCAGAAGGGCGACGACTCGATCGTCCAGTACGTCAAGGCGCGCTCGCTGCACGACACCGGCGAGCCCACCGACGCCGCCGAGGCCCAGCGCATCCTCGACGACCTGGCCGACTACAACCGCTACGACTGCGTGTCCACGCTGCGGCTGCGCGACTGGCTGGTCGACCGCGCCCGCGAGGGCGGGCTCGTTCCCGCGGTCGACCTCGCGCAGAACGAGGCCGCGTACGAGCCGTCGGCGAGAGCGGTCTCGCTCGAGCAGCTGGCCGCCCTGCGGCATCCCGAATCGCCGGATGCCCAGACGCTGCGTCTCGCGGCGGCAGCCCTCGACTACCATCCGCGCGAGGCGGCGTCGTTCTGGGCGACGCACTTCCTGCGTCTTCGCGAGCCGGTCTCGATCTGGGAGGAGACCCGCGACGTCGTCGTGCTCGACCCGTCGCGATGTCGAGTCGTCGAGGACTGGCATCGCCCCGAGGGTGCGCGCGTCGAGCGACGCGTCATCGAGCTGCGCGGTGAGCTCGCGCCCGGCACACGGCTGAGCGAGGGCAGTGAACCGTTCGCGCTGTACGAGCTGCCGGTGCCGTTCCCGTTCACGGCATCGCCGCGGTGGATCCATGCCGATCATCGCGTGACAGTGCGCGAGGTGCTCGACGACGGTGCGCTCGTCGAGGAGTTCGCCGTCGACGAGCACACGTGGTCGACGCTGCCGGTCGCGCTGACCCCCGCCGCCCCGCCGAGGGCGGCGTCGCAGCAGACGGCGATCGACGCGTGGGCCGACGCCGTCATCGCCGCCGACCCGAAGCTCCCGTTCGATCCGGCGACCGACATCCTGCGCCGTCGCCCGCCGCGTACCGGTTCCGGAGCGCTGGCAGCGTCGCGCGGCGACGACGTCGACGCGATCGTCCGCTCGATCGTCGATCTCGACCGCAGCTATCTCGCCGTGCAGGGACCGCCCGGCACGGGCAAGACCTACGTGGGCTCGCACGTCATCGCGCGGCTGGTGCGCGAGCACGGTTATCGGATCGGCGTGGTCGCGCAGTCGCACGCGGTCGTCGAGAACATGCTCGGCCGGGTCATCGCGGCGGGAGTGCCGGCGGCGCGCGTCGGCAAGGCACCCAAGAAGCCGGACGCCGACGGCATCCCCTACACGCCGTTCCCCAAGAACGGCATGGCGGCGTTCCTCGACGAGTACCGCGATGGCGCCGTGGTCGGCGGCACCGCGTGGGACTTCAGCAACGAGCGCCGTGTCGCACGCGGGGGTCTCGACCTGCTGGTCATCGACGAGGCCGGTCAGTTCTCACTCGCCTCGACGATAGCGGTGGCTCAGGCGTCCTCCCGCCTGCTGCTGCTGGGCGATCCGCAGCAACTGCCGCAGGTCAGCCAGGGAACGCACCCCGAGCCCGTGGACGCTTCGGCGCTCGGCTGGGTCATCGACGGCGCCGACGTGATCCCGCCCGAGTACGGGTACTTCCTCGCGCGCACCTGGCGCATGCACCCCGAGGTGGCGAGTGCGGTGTCACGTCTGTCGTACGGCGGGCAACTCGCCGCGCATCCGTCGACAGCCCAGCGCACGCTCGACGGTGTCGAGCCCGGGGTGCACGCCGTACCCGTGCGCCACCGCGGCAACGCGACACAGTCCCTCGAAGAGGCGGCGACGGTCGTCGCCCTCGTGCACGACCTCGTCGGGCGCGCCTGGACGCCGGTCGCGACCGACGATGACGGCGTGTCACGCACCCTCGACCCGCGGCCCCTCGAGCCCGCTGACCTGATCGTCGTCACGCCGTACAACGCCCAGCAGGTGGCGGTGGAGGAGGCCCTCGCCGACGCCGGATTCGGGGCGGTGCCGGTCGGCACGGTCGACCGCTTCCAGGGCCAGGAGGCCGCCGTGGCGATCGTGTCGCTGGCGGCGTCGTCGGGACGCGATGCGCCGCGGGGGCTCGAGTTCCTGCTGCTGCGCAACCGGCTCAACGTCGCGATCTCGCGGGCGATGCACGCCGCCTACCTCGTGCACTCCCCGGGACTGCTCGACGACCTGCCCTATACGCCCGAGGGCGTCGCGCGGCTCAGCGGGTTCGCACGCCTCATCGGTCGTGCGTGAGCGACGCACGCGCATCCGGGCCCGCGCGTAGACTCTCGGCATCCGAACGGAGGCTTCCATGGCCGACGACGCACCCCGCCAGTTCGAGATCGACCTGCCGCCCGATGTCATCCCCGGGTCGTACGCCGACTTCGCGAACGTGTGGCACACCCCCACCGTCTTCGTGATGGACTTCCTGACGCTCGCCCAGCCGCCCCGCGATCAGACCGACCCCGAGACGGGGGAGCGGCGCACCATCGTGCCGGCGCGCGTGGTGAGCCGCATCCGGATCCCTCCCGAGCAGGTGTTCGAACTCGCGAAGGCGCTCACCCAGCAGCTGGAGTTCTGGGAGCAGGAGACCGGTCGTCGGGCACCGTCGGGCCCCGTGCTCGACGACGAGACTTAGACCGCCGCTGGTCGCCTGTCAACCCCGTCCGGCTCGAAGACCGATCGACGTAGCCTGGCTGAGCGCCAACGCGCACAGGCGCGGCATCCGTTCGGCGAGGGGCGGATGCCGCGCCGCATCTTGTCGGTGCTGTATCACGGCAGGGTCCGCTCGCTCTTCTCGGGGGAAGGGAGAGCGCCATGACAACTCTGACCCCTGCGACCGCCGGACCGGTGTTCGCTCCTGCGCCCGCGACGGCTGCGACCACGGCGACGACACCGCCGATCCCGAAGCGTCGGCGTGGGCTCGCGTTCTGGATCGCGCGCTACCTCCCCGCCGAGATCGTGGGCACCGCAGCGATGGTGCTGGCCGGCTTCGGTGTGACGGCGTGGACGACGAACCCGGTCGCGATCGCCGCCGCAGCGCTGATCGGCGAGATCGTCGGCTTCTACACCGTGCTCGCCGTGACCATCTACACCGAGCAGTCGCACGTCGCCCTCGGCTGGCGTCGCGCGATCGGCCGCACCGGCCTGCTGCTGGTCGCCGAGTTCGGTCCGGCCGAACTGCTCGACACCCTGCTGATCCGCCCGGTGGCCGTACTGCTCGGCGTGTGGCTGCTGCCCGACCCGATCCTCGGACTGCTCGCCGGCAAGATCGTCGCCGACATCGTGTTCTACGCCCTCGCGGCCGGGGCCTTCGCCGCCACCGACAAGGCGGGCCTGCGCGATCGACGCTGGGGGCGCGCGACGCGCCCGTGAGTCGGCGTCAGACGGTGCCGTAGAGGCGGTCTCCGGCGTCGCCGAGCCCGGGCACGATGTAGCCCTTCTCGTTGAGGCGTTCGTCGAGCGAACCGAGCACGAGGGTCACGTCGCGGTCGCCGACCTGCTGGTGGATGGCTTCGACGCCTTCGGGGGCCGCGAGCAGGCAGATCGCAGTGACGTCCTGCGCGCCACGCGCGAAGAGGAAGTCGATGGCCGCCCCGAGCGATCCGCCGGTGGCGAGCATCGGGTCGAGCACGAAGCACTGCCGGTCGCTGAGGTCGTCCGGAAGCCGCTCGGCATACGTCGACGGTTCGAGCGTCTCCTCGTTGCGCACCATGCCGAGGAAGCCGACCTCGGCGGTGGGGATGAGCTTGACCATGCCTTCGAGCATCCCGAGCCCGGCGCGCAGGATCGGCACGACGATCGGCCGCGGTGTGGCGATGCGCACGCCGCGCGTCTCGGTGACGGGGGTGCGGATGTCGACCTCTTCGACCCGCACGCCGCGCGTGGCCTCGTAGGCCAGCAGGGTGACGAGCTCCTCGGTGAGCTGGCGGAACACCGCCGATGGGGTGCGCTCATCGCGCAGCACGGTGAGCTTGTGGGTGATGAGGGGATGGTCGGCGACGTGCACACGCATACGCTCAGGTTAGGGCACGGCGCCGGCATGCCGCTGGCTACGCTGGGGCCGTGGGCATGGCGGCGACGGCGGGGGATGCGGCACTGATGCGGCGTGCGCTCGAGCTGGCGGGCGAGGCCGGTGCCGCCGGCGACGTGCCGGTCGGGGCGGTCGTCGCGGATGCCGCCGGCCGGGTGATCGGCGAGGGGATGAACGCGCGCGAGGTCGAGGCGGACCCCACCGCGCACGCCGAGATCGTCGCGCTGCGGCGGGCGGCGGCATCCGTCGGCTCGTGGAACCTCGAGGGAGCGACACTGGCCGTCACGTTGGAGCCCTGTCTGATGTGCGCCGGGGCGATCCTTCAGTCGCGCATCTCCCGGGTCGTGTTCGGGGCGTGGGAGGACAAGACCGGTGCCGCGGGGTCGATGTACGACGTGCTGCGCGATCGGCGTCTGCCCGTGCGCGTGGAGGTGGTCGCGGGCGTCGCCGAGGACGAGGCATCCGCCCTGCTGCGCGACTTCTTCGACGCCCGGCGGGGGTAGCGCCTGCGCGCGGGCGGGGCGCTCTGAGATCGCAGGCATGCGAAACACATCACTCCCGCATAGGAGGCATCCGTAGCGTCGGCCCTCGATTCCCCCGAGAGGTGACCATGATCTCCACATCTTCCCGACTGAGGCGCAGTGCGGCCATCGGGCTGTGCGCCGCGGTGCTCATCGCGCTCGCCGGGTGCGCCGACAGTGCCGCCGACACTTCCGCGGACACGAGCGGAGCCGCGGAGCAGACGGCCGACGCGTCTCCGACCGCGACGACGGCGGCCGCGACGGTGTTCGGTCCGACCACCGGCGACTGCGACGCGACCGCGGCGACGTTCCGAGACGTCGTCTCAGCCAACCCCGACCTCGCGGATCCCGCGCTGGAGGCGACCTGCGCGGGCGACGCGATCGTCGTGGTGAGCAACTCGATCCCCGACTACGAATACATCGCGACCACGCCCGGTTCGCCCAACGAGGTCGAGCAGACGTTCACGCTGCCCACCGAGCCGCAGGAGGACCCGGATCCCAGCCCCGATGACGTCCCGCGGCTCGGCGCCATCGGCGTCGCGGTCGACGGCGTCTCGATCTTCGGCCCGACCGAAGGAACGGGAGGCGACGTGCTCTCGCTGGTGGGTGCGCTGTCGGAGTGCGGCAGTCACAACGGACCGGGCGCGTTCCACATGCACCTGTTCGGCTGGGCCGACGGCGTGGACTGCCTGTACTCGGCAGAGGAGGTCGAGTCGGGTGATCCGATCCTGGTCGGGTGGGCGGCCGACGGATACCCCATCATGTCGGGCCTGGTGTGTGCCGACGAGGGGTGCACGTCGATGACACAGCTCACCAGCAGCTGGCAGCTGACCGACGAATCCGCCTTCGCGACCGACACCTGGTCTGCGCACAGCTACGTCGAGGGCTCGGGGGATCTGGACGAGTGCAACGGGCGGGTCGACGCCGACGGTCAGTACCGCTATTACACGACCACCACCTTCCCGTACATCCTCGGCTGCTATCACGGGGAAGTCGCCGACGGTGCGCTGCCCAGCGGCCGCGGGTGATCAGCCGTGCGACGTGCTGAGCGCTCCGCCGCATCCGCTGACCGGCGGGGCTTCCTGGTCGGGTCGGTGGTCGCCCTGGCGGGCGTGGGGCTGACGGCCTGTGCCTCCGGGGCTGCGACGGCGGATGCCGCGGTGCCGAACGATGCCGACCTCGGCTTCTGCACCGACATGGCGTTCCACCACGAGCAGGCCGTGGCGATGTGCCAGCGCGTGCTGGGAGCCGACACCGGAGGCGCCGTGCAGAACTCGGCCGCCGAGATCCTGCAGAACCAGTCGTACGAGCGCGGGCTCATGCACGCGTGGCTCGCCGAGTGGGGCCAGAGCACCGCGCCGCCCGACACGGTGATGGGTTGGATGGGCATGGAGACGCCCGCCGCATCGATGCCCGGCCTCGCGACCCACGCCCAGATGCGCCGCCTCGCCGAGCTGACCGGCATCGAGAAGGGGCGCGAGTTCCTCGAGCTGATGCGCGCCCACCACGTCGGCGGGGTGCATATGGCAGACGCCGCCGTCGATGCCGTAGCGATCACCCGGGTCAGCACGCTCGCGCAGCAGATGTCGCGGCAGCAGACCTACGAGATCTCGCTGTTCGACGATCTGCTCACCGGCCTGTACGCCTGATCGCCGCCGCCGCCCCGAGCAGAGTGATGACGCTGGGCGGCATCTCGCCGCTCATCGCGGCAGGTGCGGCAGCACCTCCGCGCCCAGCTCGTGCACGTGGTCGATGTCCGACAGGTCGAGCACCTGGAAGTACACCCGCTGAGCCCCGAGCGACCGCAGGCGCTCGACCGTCTCGGCGATCTCGGCGCCGGTGCCGACGAACACCGGTCCCGCCTCGAACGAGGCGAGGTCGCTGCCCGTTGCCGCCGCCCGGCGTTCGAGCGTCGCGCGGTCGCCACCGGTGATGGTCGTCAGCGCGACCGACAGCTTCAGCGTGGCCGGGTCGCGCCCGATCCGCTCGCAGGCCTCGCGCACCCCACGGAACCGGTCGGCGATCACCTCGTCGGACTGGAAGGCGATGTTGAACTCCGTTGCGAATCGCGCGGCGATCGCCGGCGTCCGGGTCGGTCCGGCGCCGCCGACGATCACGGGCACGCGGTCCTGCACGGGCTTGGGCAGCGCAGGGGAGTCCTCGAGGTGGTAGTGGCGTCCGGCGAACGAGTAAGGCGAACCGGCCGGCGTCGACCACAGGCCGGTGATCAGCTCCAGCTGCTCCTCGAGCAGGGCGAAGCGCTTGGCCGGAAAGGGGATGCCGTACGCCCGGTGCTCGCGCTCGAACCAGCCGGTGCCGAGGCCGAGCTCGACGCGGCCACCCGACATCGCGTCGACCTGAGCAACCTGAATCGCGAGTACGCCCGGCTGTCGGTAGGTCACCGAGGACACGAGCGTGCCCAGCCGCAGCCGCGAAGTCTCGCGGGCGAGACCGGCGATCGTGGTCCAGGCATCCGTCGGCCCCGGCAGCGGGTCACCGCCGCCCATGCGCAGGTAGTGGTCGCTGCGGAAGAAGCCGTCGAAGCCGCCGTCCTCCGCGGCGCGGGCGAAGGCGAGCTGGGTTTCGTAGTCGGCACCCTGCTGGGGCTCGATGAACAGGCAGTACTCCATGGCGCCTCAGTCCGCCGACTTCATGACGATGGCCTCGGTGGGCGGCGGATCCTGCGGGGGCTGGTGGTACACGTCGGGCTCCAGATAGATGACACGGGCGGCGGGCACCGCCTCGCGGATGCGGGTCTCGACGGCGTCGATCCCGGCGGCCACGTCGGCGAACGGCGCGTCGGCGGCGAAGGCGATCTTCGCAGCGACGAGCAGCTCGTCGGGGCCCAGATAGAGGGTCTTGATGTGAATGAGTCGCTGCACCTCGGGCGAGGAGTCGATCGCGTCGAGGATGCGCCGCCGATCGGCCTCGCTGGCGCCTTCACCGACGAGCAGGCTCTTGGTCTCGACGCCGAGCACGATCGCGACCAGGACGAGCAGCGTGCCGATCATGAGCGTGCCGATGGCGTCGTAGACCGGGTCGCCGGTGATCGCCGACAGGCTCACCGCGGCGAGTGCGAACACGAGACCGGTGAGGGCGGCGACATCTTCGAGAAGCACGACCGGCAGCTCCGGCGCCTTCGCCCGGCGGACGAACGCGATCCAGGACTGTCCTTTCTCGCGCACCTGGTTGCTTTCGCGCACCGCGGTCCGCAGCGAGAACGACTCCAGGCCGATGGCGATGAGCAGCACCGCGATGGGGATCCACACGTTCTCGAGCCCATGGGGGTGGGTGAGCTTGTCGACGCCCTCGTAGATCGAGAACAGGCCGCCGACCGAGAACAGGATGATGGCGACGACGAACGCGTACACGTAGCGCTCGCGCCCGTGGCCGAACGGATGCTCCGCGTCGGCCTCGCGCTTCGCGCGGCGCCCGCCGAGCATCAGCAGGAGCTGATTGCCCGAGTCGGCGACCGAGTGGATCGCCTCGGCGAGCATCGAGGCCGACCCCGAGATCGCCCACGCGACGAACTTCGCGATCGCGATGCCCATGTTCGCGAGGAATGCGGCGAGGATCGCTTTGCCGCCGCCGGATGCGCTCATGCCGTCGAGTCTAGGGACGCCTGCACCCGACCGGATGCGCCGGTGGGTACAGGATCCGTCAGTCCGATGCCTTCAGGATGATGGCCTCGGTCGGCGGGGCGGGGTTCTGCGCGTGGCCGATGTAGCCGATGAGCTCGAGCAGCGCATGGCGGAACTCGGCCGGACGCTCGAGGTGCGGCGAGTGGCCGACGCCCTCCATCGCGAGTTCCGTCACCTCGCCGCCCCGGGCGGCGTAGGCGCCCAGCACGTCGCGGGTCTGCGACACCATCTCCTGCGGCGGGGCGACATCGGCTCCGGGCCAGCCGGGGATCACACCGAGCGCCCCGAGATTGTTGAGGTCGAAGAACGAGGCATCCGAGACGATCGCGTCGGCGGTGCCGTGGACCCACAGGATCGGCGGCTTGGGCTCGAGGTCCACGATGCCCGACACGTTGAAGTACTTCGGCACCATCGTGTTGAGCACTCCGCTGGTCCCCGGCGCGAAGCCCGGCCAGTGCTCGCTCGCGGTCGCGTCGCCGGGATAGTTTCCCGACGCCGTCGAGGTGGACAGCATCGACTCGACCCAGACGTCCTCGTGCTCGGCGGCGTGGTCGGCAGCCACGTAGCCCGACCGGAACACGCTGCGAGGCGAGGTCTGCGCCTCGTCGGTCGTGTCGCGGTCGGTGAGGCGCTGCACGAAGTCGGGGTTCGCCCCGCCGCCTCCTGTGCCCGCGTCGTCGTCGGTGAGCCGCGAGCCGTCGCGGCGGGTTCCGCCGAAGCCGTAGGGCGAGACGGGCGACTGCAGGGTGAGGCTCAGCGCCGGGTGGTCGAGCGCGTACTGCATGACCACGCCGCCGCCCATCGACCAGCCGACGAAGTGTGCCGTCGGGATCTCGAGGGTCTCGAGGGTCGCGAACACGTCGTCGCTGAAGTCGCGCACGCCCCGTGTGGCATCGACAGGAACGTTCTCGGTGCCGCCGAAACCGCGCAGGTCGATGGCGATGACGCGCAGGTCGCCCGGCAGATCCTGCATGATCTCCTGCCAGAACAGCGAGGACGACACGTTGCCGTGCACGAGCACGACCGTGCGCTCCGGCGGGGTGGCGGGTGAGTCGCCTTCGCGCTCGAGGATGTTCACGTTCAGCCGTGGCGTCTCGATCACCCGAGAGGTGATGCCATCGAAGAGGGTCATCGACGTTCCTTCGCAGTTGCTCGCCGGGCGCATCGCCGCGCCGGCTCCTCGATGATAACCCTGCCTCATAGCGGATGTGAACCGACTTTCATGTTCTCCTCGCAGACCCGCGCCGTAGGATGACGCCATGTCTGCCGACGTCGATCCACTTCCGCGCATCGCCGTTCTCGGCGCCGGCTCGATGGGCGGTGCGATCCTCGAAGGTGTCGTCGCTTCGGGGCTTGCCACGGGCGGCATCGTGGCGACCAACCGCTCCGTCGCCAAGGCCGAGACGCTCGCCGGCCTCGACGGCGTGACCTCGATCGCCCTCGAGGTCGACGAGGGCGGCAATCGGGCCGCCGCGGCATCCGCGGGCATCGTGCTGATCGGGGTCAAGCCGGCCATGGTGCGCGACCTCCTCGGCGAGATCGCCCCCTCGCTCGCTCCGGGCGCGATCGTCGTCAGCCTGGCCGCCGGGGTCACCATCGCGACGTTCGAGTCGCTGCTGCCCGAGGGGACCGCGGTCCTGCGCTCGATGCCGAACACGCCCGCGCTCGTCGGCAAGGGCGTGACCGGCATCGCGGCGGGTGCGCACGCCGACGCCGGCGCCGTCTCGCTGGTGCGACGCCTCTTCGAGACCGTGGGTGCCGTCGTCGAGGTGCCGGAGGAGCAGATCGACGCCCTCTCGACGATCTCGGGCTCGGGGCCCGCCTACGTGTTCCTCTTCGCAGAGGTGCTCACCGAGGCCGCGATCGGCAAGGGGTTCTCGCGCGAGCAGGCACGCCTGCTCGCCGAGCAGACCGTCGTCGGCGCCGCGGCTCTGATGGATGCCTCACCCGACGATCCGGCCGAGCTGCGGCGCCGCGTCACGAGCCCCAACGGCACGACCGAGCGTGCGATCGCGGTGCTGCAGGACGCGCGTCTCGACGAGGTGCTGGGTCGGGCCACGGATGCCGCGCTGAGGCGGGCGCAGGAACTCGCCGCCGGCGCGTAGTCGCGCACAAGAAGAGCCGCTTGCGGGCGGTCGGAACAGGCGTAGAGTTCTACGCCGTGACTGATCGCGTCGCGGCGACCGCGCGACGCCGTCGCGCAGTGCGTGTGCACCCCGCCCAGGCGGTGGTCCTCGGCTTCGCCGCCGCCGACCTCGTCGGCACCGGCGTGCTCATGCTCCCGCTCTCCTCACGCAGCGGGGAGTGGACCAATCTCGTCGATGCCCTGTTCACGGCCACCTCGGCAGTCTGCGTCACCGGGCTGACGGTCGTCGACACCGCCACCCACTGGAGCGCCTTCGGGCTCGTCGTGATCATGCTGCTCATCCAGCTCGGCGGACTGGGCATCATGATCTTCGCGTCGCTGATCGGTCTCGTGCTCGCGCGCCGGTTCTCGGTGCGCACGCGTCTGAACGCCGCCGCCGAGTCGAGGGCGATCGGTTTCGACGACGTGCGGGGTGTGGTGCGCCGCATCGTGCTCATCTCACTGGTGATCGAGGCGATCACCTTCGTCTTCCTCGCACCGCGCTTCGGCTTCGGGTACGGCATGGATGCCGGCGAGGCGGCGTGGCAGGGGCTGTTCCTGGCGGTCTCGTCGTTCAACAACGCCGGGTTCGCGCTGCACACCGACAACATGATCCCCTACGCCACAGATCCGTGGGTCTGCCTGCCGATGTGTGCGGCGATCATCCTGGGTGGGCTCGGGTTCCCGGTGTTCATGGAGTTGCTCCGCCGCGCGAGACGTCCCCTCCACTGGTCGATGAACACCAAGCTGGTGCTGTGGGCGACAGCACTGCTGCTCGTGGTGGGTTCGGTGTACATCACCGCGCTGGAGTGGTCGAACCCCGAGACCCTCGGCAGGTACGACCCCGCGTCGCGCGTGCTGATCGGGTTCTTCCACGCGGTGCAGACCCGCACGGCGGGGTTCAACTCGGTCGACGTCGGACAGATGCACGACGAGACCTGGCTGGGCATGGACGTACTCATGTTCATCGGCGGCGGACCGGCGGGCACCGCGGGCGGCATCAAGGTGACGACGTTCGCGGTGCTGTTCTTCATCATCGTCACCGAACTGCGCGGCGAGGGCGCCGTGAACATCTTCGGCAAGCGGCTGTCGCGTGCGGTGCACCGGCAGGCCATCACCGTCGTGCTCATTGCGCTCGCCGCCATCATGACCGCCGCCATCGCGATCATGGTGATGACCGGGCTGCGCTCGGACGCCGTGCTGTTCGAGGCCATCTCTGCGTTCGCCACCGTCGGACTGTCCACCGGGGTCACTGCCGATCTGCCCGACGGCGCCGAGCTGACCCTCGTCGTCCTGATGTTCCTCGGACGGATCGGCCCACTCACCCTGGGCTCGGCCATCGCGCTGCGACAGCGGCGCATCCTCTACGAGTACGCGAAAGAGAGGCCCGCAATTGGGTAGGTTCTCGCTGTTCACCGAGTCGTCGCGGCGCATCGCCGAAGCCGACTCCGTCGCTGTCATCGGCCTCGGGCGCTTCGGCAGTTCGCTCGCTCTCGAGTTGATCGCCTCAGGCACCGAGGTGCTCGGCATCGATGTCGACGAAGACCTCGTCCAGTCGCTCAACGGCGAGCTCACCCAGGTGGTGCGGGCCGACTCGACGAAAGCCGAGACGCTGCGGCAGCTCGCCGTCGACGAGTTCGACCGCGTGGTGGTCGCGATCGGACACGACGTGCAGTCGTCGATCCTCACCTGTTCGCTGCTGCTGCAGCTGACCGTGCCGGTCATCTGGGCCAAGGCGGTGAGCGATCAGCACGGGCTCATCCTGGAGCAACTGGGCGTACACCACGTGATCTATCCCGAGCGCGACATGGGCCGCCGCGTGGCCCACCTCGTCCGGGGGGCCGCGATGGACTACGTCGAGATCGAGCCGGGCTACTCGATGGCCAAGGTCGTCGCGCCCGCGGCGGTGCGTGGCGTCCCGCTCGGCAAGACGACGATCCGCCAGAAGCACGGCATCACCGTCACTGCGTACAAGCCGAAGGACGGCACGTGGCAGAACGCCGACGGTGAGACGGTGCTCGCCGAGGGGGACAAGACGCTCATCGTCGGTCCGAGCGCGAGAGTCGAGGCCTTCGCGCAGCTGCGCTGACCTCAGCGCTCGAGTGCGGCGAAGCGCTCGATGTCGGAGTTGGTGCCCGACACGATGATGAGGTCGTGGTTGGTCACCACCGTGTTCGCTTCGGCGTAGCGGAACGGCTTGCCGGGGCTCTTCACGCCCACCACGGTGACGTTGTACTTGGTGCGCACGCCCGATTCGTTCAGGCCCACGCCGCGGATGAATTTGGGCGGGTACATCTTGGCGAGCACGAAGTCGTCGTCGAAGCGGATGAAGTCGAGCATCCGTCCGCTCACGAGGTGCGCGACGCGCTCGCCGGCCTCGCGCTCGGGATAGATGACGTGGTTCGCGCCGACGCGCGCGAGGATCTTGCCGTGCGACTGCGAGACCGCCTTCGCCCAGATCTGCGGCACCTTCAGGTCGACGAGGTTCGCGGTGATGAGAACGGATGCCTCGATCGACGATCCGACCGCCACCACCGCGACCTGGAAGTCCTGTGCGCCGACCTGCTTGAGCGCCTCGATGTTGCGGGCGTCGGCCTGCACGGTGTGGGTGACCCGCTCCGACCACTTCTGCACGAGGTCGAGCGACTCGTCGATGGCGAGCACTTCACGCTCGAGCCGGTCGAGCTCGCCGGCGCACGCGGCGCCGAAGCGGCCGAGACCGATCACGAGGACGGGCGCGTCGCCCCTGATCCGCTCAACCAACGATCGGCCTTTCCACCGGCAGCGAGTACAGCTGCGATCGGGATGTCGCGGCCACCGCCGCGGCGAGTGTCACTGTACCAATCCGCCCCATGAAGATCGTCAGCGCCATGACGTACACCGCCGGATCCTCGAGGTCGGCGGTCAGGCCGGTCGACAGACCCACCGTTCCGAACGCCGAGATCACGTCGAACAGCACGTCGGCGGTCGGCTCCTGGCTGATTTGCGCGATGACGATGGTCGACAGCGCCACGATCGTGGCTCCCCACGCGACGACCGAGAGGGCGACGCGCTGCACATCGCTCGGGATGCGGCGTCCGAACGACTCGACCGTCTGCCGTCCCTTCGCCTCGCTCCACACCGCGAGCGCGAGCACCGCGAGGGTCGTCACCTTGATGCCGCCGGCGGTGGACGCCGATCCTCCGCCGACGAACATGAGCATGCTCCCGACGACCAGCGATGACCCGTACAACTCGCCGACATCGACGACGGCGAAGCCGCCCGAGCGTGTCATGGCCGAGAGGAAGAACGCCTGGAAGGTCGTGTCCCAGGCATCCATCGATCCGAACGTCTTCGGATTGTTGTACTCGAGCACGAGGAATGCGGCGGCGCCCGCGAAGAAGAGCAGCACCGTCGTGATGATCGTCAGCTTGGTGTGCAGCGGCCACCGGCGTACGTCCCACAGGTGCTTCCACAGCGCGTAGATCACCGGGAAGCCGATGCTGCCGAGGAAGACCGCCGCCATGAGCACGGTCATCAGCACATAGTCGTCGGCGAACGGCGTCAGCCCGCCGGGGTTCGGGGTGAACCCGGTGTTGGTGAACGCCATCGCCGCGTAGAACGGCGCCTCCCACAGCGCCTCGAAGGGTCCGATTCCGGCGAGCAGCAGCAGCGGGTAGAGCGCGAGGGCGACCGTCCCCTCGATCACGAGCGTCGACAGCGCGACGGTGCGCAGAAGCTGTCCGACCTCGCCCAGGCGCACCGTCTGGCCCTCATTGACGGGGCCGGCATGCGCGCGCAGCGGGTTGCTGTCACTGGCCGCGATGAGCTTCGCGCGCAGACCGAGCCGCTTGGAGATCACCAGGCCCAGGATCGATGCGAGCGTGAGCACACCCATGCCGCCGATGTTCACGCCGACGAAGATGATCACCTTGCCCAGCGGTGAGAAGTGAGTGGCGATGTCGACCGTGGTCAGCCCGGTCACGCAGATCGTCGAGACGGCCGTGAACACCGCATCGGCCAACGACGTCCGTCCCGTCGTGGATGCCGCGGGGATCGACAGCAGCGCGGTGAACAGCAGGATCAGCGACGCGAAGACGAGGACGGCGAAGCGCGACGGCGACGAGGTGGTGAGGTGACGGATCGCGTCCCACACGCGGTGCAGGGCACGCGTGATGCGGCCAGCGAACGACCGGCCGGGGTCCGTCGCCATGCGTCCACCCTTTCGCCGGAAGTCCCCGGTCATGGTACTCCGGCGGGTGCGCGACTACTCTGATTCCATGGCGGACATCTTCGACGTGATCGCAGACGGCACCCGTCGAGAGATCCTCCGGATCCTCCTCGACCGCTCTGCCGGGGGTGAGCACGGAACGAGCGTGTCGCAGATCGTGCAGGAACTCGGTGCGAGTCAGCCGACGGTCTCGAAGCACCTCAAGGTGCTGCGCGACGCTCACCTGGTCACCGTGCGTGAGGAAGGGCAGCATCGCTTCTACAGCCTGTCGGCCGGCCCGCTCGACGAGGTGGACGACTGGCTGCTGCCGTTCCTGGATGACGGCTCGGCCGGTGAGATCGACCGCGACGGCGCACCTCTGCCCGACACCGCGGCTCACGCGGCCGACGTGGTCGGCCGAGCCGCCGCATCCGCGAAGCACGCGCTCGAGAGCGCGCTGCGCAAGTTCCCCGGGCGCTGAGCGACGTCGCCCCAGACGTCACACACGTCACACCCGTTTACACGAGTCCCGTCGACCCTCTAAAGTTGACGTGAACGGCGCATGTCGCGCCGGGCGTGGGGAAGGGAGTCGAGATGGCAGAGCTGCCGGACGTGCGGTTCCTCACCGTCGCCGAGGTCGCCGAACTCATGCGCGTCTCGAAGATGACGGTCTACCGCCTGGTGCACTCGGGAGAGCTGCCCGCGGTGCGGTTCGGACGCAGCTATCGGGTGCCCGAGACGGCCGTCACGCAGGCCCTGCAGCGGCCCATCGCCGACGTCGGCTAGACTGTTCCGAGGCATATTTCCGTATCTGCCCGGTTCCGGGGCGCGAAACCGCGTCCAGATCCCCGATCTAGTGAGGTTCTTCCGTGGGCTCTGTCATCAAGAAGCGCCGCAAGCGCATGGCGAAGAAGAAGCACCGCAAGCTGCTTCGCAAGACCCGCCACCAGCGCCGCAACAAGAAGTAAGCGGCATCCGACACCGAGCGCCTGTCCTGTGGACGGGCGCTTCGTGTCTGCGGCGGCGGTCCGCTCAGCGGTCCTCGTCGCTGCGGACGATCGGGATCGCGGCGGTGAATTCGGCCGCCCGACGATCTGCGTCCTCGCTGCCGCTGAACAGCCCTTCACGGGGGTGGGGCGCCGTCGACTCCGGCGCATCGGCCTTCTCGGCATCGGCGACGGTGGCGAACTGGCTGAGCTCGACGCGCTGCACGGGCAGCGATGCCGGCGCCGAGGTGCGCGCCCACGCCACGAGCTCTTCACGGACGAGGCAGCGCAGGTCCCACAGCAGCGATGCGTTCGCGGCGCTCACGACGATGCGCACCTGCACATGGCCGCCTGTCGCGTCGGTGACCTGCACCGATTTCGACCGGCCGTCCCACAGGTCCGTGTCGGCGAGCACCTCGTCGAGGCGCTCGCGGATGCCCTCGACCGGAACGCGCCAGTCGAGGTCGAGCTCGACGGTGCCGAGGATCTCGCTGCCGCGCCGGGTCCAGTTGGTGAAGGCCTGCTGGGTGAAGTAGGTGCACGGCACGATGAGACGCCGTTCGTCCCACAGGTTGACGACGACGTACGAGAGCGTGATCTCGCCGACACGCCCCCACTCGCCCTCGACGACGACGACGTCGTCGACGCGCAGTGCCTCGCTGAAGACCAGTTGGATCCCGGCGAACATGTTCGCCAGCGTCGACTGCGCCGCGAGGCCCGCCACGATCGACGCGATGCCCGCGGATGCCAGCACGCTGGCGCCGATCGCCTGGACCTGCGGAAAGGTGAGGAGGATGGATCCGATGGCGATCACGACCACGATCGCGATGGCCAGACGGCGCAGGATGAGCGTCTGGGTGCGGATGCGGCGCGCGACCCGATTGTCGGGGACGTCCAGCCGGTAGCGACCGAGCATCTGGTCGGTGCCGAACATGATGAGGCTGATGGCCAGCCACGTCCCGACCGCGATGGTGACGATGAGGAAGAGGTGACTGAGGCCGGGCTTCCAGTCCTCGTCGGGGAACGTCGCACCAACGGCGACCCACAGCGCGATCACGAGCACGAACACGCGGAACGGCCGGCGGCACCGGTGCACGAGTTCCTTGGGCCACTCCACCTTGCGCACGGCGAGCTTGGTGATGAGGGTCACCGCGATCGTCACGATGAGAGCGCCCGCCAGGCAGATCAGGATGGCGATCGCGAATTCGATCCAGGGCTCCCACATGTCGTTCCTCCGGGGTCGGGATCATCCACCGTAGGCAGATCGGCACCCGCAGACGCAAGTCGAGGGGCGCTCCGCCCGCCGACCTAGGATGGGGCGGTGATCACCCTGACCCTCATCGGCAAGCCCGACTGCCACCTGTGCGAGGTCGCGGACGAGGTGATCCAGACGGTCGCGGCCGAACTGCCCGACGACGCGGTGGCCATCGAGCGCCGGTCGATCCTCGACGATCCGGCGCTGTACCAGCGTTGGTGGGAGAAGATCCCCGTCGTCCTCATCGACGGCGAACTCCATGCGCACTGGCGCGTGTCACCCGACCGGTTGCGCGTCGCGCTCGCGCAGCGTGCCGACTGAGTCGCGAGGCAGCGGGGGTCAGGGCGCCAGGCGCGTCGGCCCGCGGAAGAGGAAGGTGACCTCGCGGATCGAGGACTCGCCCAGCATCAGCATCAGCAGACGCGCCAGGCCCATGCCGAACCCGCCGTGCGGCGGCACTCCGTAGCGGAAGAAGTCGAGGTAGTGCTCGAGTCCCTCGAGGTCGAGGCCCTTCTCGGCCGCCTGCTGCTCGAGCACATCGATGCGGTGCTCGCGCTGAGCCCCGGTCGTGATCTCGGTGCCGTTGTACAGCAGGTCGTAGCTCTTGGTGAGCCCCGTCTCGACGTCGCGCATGTGGTAGAAGGGCCGGATCTCGGGGTGGTAATCGGTGACGAACACGAAGTCGTGACCGAAGGTCTCCTTGACATGCGCCGACACCTGGCGCTCGCCCTCGGGGTCGAGGTCGCCGTCGGCGCGGGGGATCTCGTAGCCGCGGGCGGCGACGATCTCGCGCGCCTCGGCGAGGGGGATGCGCGGGAACGGCAGCGTGGGCACCTCCACGGTGACCCCGAACAGTTCCTCGATCTCAGCGCCGTGCTTCTCCTTGACCGCGGCGAACGCGGCCGCCAGCAGCTCCTCCTGCATCGAGGCGACATCCTCGTAGCCGTCGATCCAGCTGATCTCGGAGTCGATCGACGTGAACTCGGTCGCGTGGCGGCTGGTGAAGCTGGGGTCGGCGCGGAACGCGTCGGCGATCTCGAACACCTTGCCGAATCCGGCCGCCTGAGCCATCTGCTTGAAGTGCTGTGGGCTCTGGGCGAGGTACGCGGTCTGGTCGCCGAAGTACTCCATCGAGAACAGCTCGGCGCGCGACTCGGCGGGGCTCGCCATGAGCTTGGGGGAGTGGATCTCGATGTAGTCGCGCTCGACCCAGTACGAGCGCATGGCGTGCTCGAGGGTCGTCTGCACCCGGAAGATCAGGTTGTTGCGGGCCTGGCGCAGGTCGAGGAAGCGCCAATCCATCCGCTTGTCGAGTCCGCTGTCGGCGGCGATCGGCGTCTCGGGCAGCGAGGCGGCCGCGATCTCGAGCGTGCCGATCTTGACCTCGACGCCGCCGAGCTTGACACGCTCATCGTGCTTGAGGGCCCCGCGAACGGTGAGGAACGTGCCGTGCGCGAGGTTCGAAATGGTGTCGGTGAGGGCCAGCGCGTCGGCGTCCTGCTCGCTGCCGTCCTCGGCGGGGCGGGTCGCGGGGTTCACCAGCTGCACGGCGCCGGTCTCGTCACGCAGGATGACGAACTGCACCTTCTTCTGATCGCGGACGGTCTCGACCCATCCGGACACCACGACGGGGCCGTCTTCACGGGCTTGCAGATCTTCGACGAGGACGCGTTCGCTCACGATCGACCAGTCTACGGCGCCGCCCGCCGGCGACTCACCGGCCGGGCACAGGTTCTGTTCACCGGAGCCGCCTATCGTGGTCGGGTGATGACGACGCCGACCACGACGCCGCCGCGCGCCGCCGCCCTCGGGTGGACGGCGCTGCTCGACGTCCTGCGTGGCGGGTTCATCGGCCTCGCCGAGCTGCTCCCCGGCATCTCCGGTGGAACGATCGCCCTCATCACCGGTGTTTACGAGCGGCTCATCACGGCAGCCTCCCACGTGGTCTCGGCGTTCCGCCGGCTGCTGTTCGGGCCCGGCCGTCGCGAGGGTTTCAGGTCGGAACTGCGCCTGGTCGAGTGGCGGTTGGTCGTGCCGCTGGTCATCGGCATGGCCGCGACCGTGGTCACGCTCGCCGGTGTCGTCGAAGCGCTCGTGTCGGCGAACCCCGAACTGTCACGCGGTCTGTTCTTCGGACTCGTCGCCGCGAGTATCGCCGTGCCCCTGCGCCTCGCGCCGCGCGCGACGGGTGCCGCGCGCATGGTCGGGATGCTGGTGTTCGTCCTCGCCGCGGTCGCGGCGTTCGCCGCCGTCGACTTCGCCGGCGGCTCACTGGTGCTCGACCCGCCGCTGTGGATCGTCTTCTTCGCCGCGATGATCGCGGTGTGCGCCCTGGTGGTGCCCGGAGTCTCGGGCTCGTTCTTCCTCCTCGCGATCGGCCTCTATTCGCCCACCCTGTTGGCGGTGGCCGAGCGCGATCTGCTCTACCTCGGCGTCTTCGCGTTGGGTGCGCTCGTGGGCCTCGTGACGATCGTGCGGGTGATGAAGCACCTGCTCGACCGGCACCGCCGACTGACGCTCGTCGCGATGGCGGGCCTGATGCTGGGCTCGCTGCGAGCGCTGTGGCCATGGCAGACCGTCGCAGGCGACGACCACGGCGTCGGGACACCCGTCGCACCCTACGACCCGATCGTCGGCCCGATCCTGCTGGCGGTGCTCGGCGCGGCGATCGTCGTGGGCCTGATGATCGCCGAGTCGATGCTGCAGCGACGAGCGGCGTCGCGGCGCGAAGCTCGCGACGCACCCGACCTGTCGGACGGGTCGCGCTCAGCCGGCGCCCAGAACCGCGCAACGTAGAATCGGGGAGTGCCCGCCGATCGCCTTCATCTCGTGCGTCACGGAGAGGTCGAGAACCCCCGCCGTGTGCTGTACGGAAGACTTCCCGGATTCGGGCTCAGCGCCGACGGACGCCGGATGGCCCGTCAGGCCGCCGAGTATGTGAGCACCCTCGACCGCCCGATCGCCGCGCTGGCGTGCTCGCCGCTGCAGCGCACGCAGGAGTCGGCGGAGCCGTTCACCGAGCTGTTCGGTCTGACCCCGCGCATCGACGAGCGCGTCATCGAGCCCACCAACGTGTTCGAGGGGCGCCGCATGGTGCGCGCCCTCATGAACCCGTGGAACTGGCGCCACTTGCGCACGCCGGCCCTTCCCAGCTGGGGTGAGCCGTACGCCGAGGTCGTGGCGCGCATGAACGAGGCGATGACGACCGCATGGGATGCCGCCGACGGCGGCGACGTCGTCATCGTCTCGCACCAGCTGCCGATCTGGATCACCCACCTCGCCGTCGCCGGCGAGCCGCTGCGGCACGATCCGCGCGCCCGCCGGTGCGCCCTCTCGAGCGTCACGAGCTTCGAGATGCGCGACGGCACGTGGACCGAGGTCGCCTACGTCGAGCCGGCGTCCACGGCCGGCGCCGTCGACGTGGGGGCGGTGTGATCGCGCGCGCCGCGCGTGCCGCGGCATCCGCACTCGCCACCATCGCCCTGGTCGGCGCACTGGCCGCCTGCTCGAGCGACCCGCTCGCCGAGCAGTACCGCGCGGGCGACAACAAGGGGTTCATCGCCGCCGACGGCACGCGCGTGGTGTTGATCCCCGAGGCCGAGCGCACCGAACCCATCGAATTCGAGGGTGTGCTCGACACCGGCGGCACGATCTCGAGCGACGACCTGGCGGGCATGGCCGTCGCCGTGAACTTCTGGTACGCCGCGTGCGCACCCTGCCGGGTCGAGGCCCCGGTGCTCGAAGAGGCGCACCAGGCCCTCGACGGCGAGGACGTCGCCTTCCTGGGGGTGAACCTGTACGACGGCGCTGAAGCGTCGCAGGCGTTCGCCGAGACGTATGGCGTGACCTATCCGAGCGCGCTCACGACGGTCGACGGATCGATCAAGCTCGCCTTCGCCGGGCAGACGCCGCTCAACGCCGTACCGGTCACGCTCGTGCTCGACACCGAGGGCCGCGTGGCCGCGCGCATCATCGGGCAGCTCACCGAGGCATCCGTGCTCGAGACGCTGCTGCGCGACGCGCTGGACGCCTCGTGAACGTCGGCGCCGTCGTCGCCGACGGTACGCTGTGGCTGGCCGTGCCCATCGCGGTGCTCGCGGGGCTCATCTCGTTCCTTTCGCCGTGCGTGCTGCCGCTCGTGCCGGGCTATCTCGGCTTCATCGGAGGCGCGGTGGCGCCGCGGCCGGCCCCCACTGGTCGGACGATCGGCTCCCGCTCGGACGATGCGGCCGAGAATCTCCGGCCGAGCGCCGATCCTCCGACCGGGACGGTGGTGGCCGAGGCGGCCGAACCGGGCCGCGGTCGGCTGCTGCTCGGGGTGCTGCTGTTCATCGCGGGGTTCAGCTTCGTCTTCATCAGCGCCGCCATGCTCGGCGGAACCGTGGGGCGCTTCCTCATCGAGTACGCCGACATCATCACCCGCGTGCTGGGCATCGTCATCATCGCGATGGGCCTCGTCTTCATCGGGATGCTCGGGTTCGCGCAGCGCACGTTCCGCCCGCAGGTGCGCGGCAACCTGGGCCTCGTGGGCGCGCCGCTGCTGGGCGTCGCCCTCGGCATCGGCTGGACCCCGTGCATCGGCCCCACTCTCGCCGTCATCCTGCAGCTCTCGTTCGACTCCGGCTCGGCCGCGAGGGGGGCGGTGCTCGGACTCGCCTACTCGCTCGGTCTCGGCATCCCGTTCGTTCTGCTCGCCCTCGGCTTCGGCTGGGCGACCCGCTCGGTGGGCTTCGTGCGGCGCCACATCCGGGTCGTCAACATCATCGGCGGTGCGCTGCTTATCGTCCTCGGAGTGCTGATGGTGACCGGCGTGTGGACCGCGCTCATGGCTCAGCTGCAGGGGGTGTTCCTCAGTGTCCCGCTCCCGCTCTGACACCGCCGATCGCACCGAGCCGCTGCGGCCCGACGACCACGCCGACGCGCCCGCACCCCGCTCTGCCGACATCACGCAGCCGTCGCTCGGGGTCACCGGCTGGCTGCGCTGGGCGTGGCGGCAGCTCACCTCGATGCGCACCGCGCTCGTGCTGCTGCTGCTGCTGGCGATCGCCGCGATCCCCGGCTCTCTCGTGCCCCAGCGCAGCGCCGACCCGAACGGGGTGACGCAGTACTTCCAGGACAACCCCGAGCTGGCGCCGATCCTCGACGGCTTCAGCATGTTCGACGTCTATGCCTCGCCGTGGTTCTCGGCCATCTACCTGCTGCTGTTCATCTCGTTGATCGGGTGCGTCATCCCGCGCACGCGGCACCACTGGAGAGCCCTGCGCGCCCGCCCGCCGCGGACGCCCGCGCGACTGTCGCGTCTGGACGCGCACCGCGAAGCGACCCTCGACATCGGCCGCGATGCGGATGCCGCAGAAGAGGCCGAGCGTGCGGTCGCACTCGCGGCCGACCAGCTGCGGCGGTCGGGCTACCGCGTGGAGCGCTACGACGGTGCCGCCGTGCGGTCGGTGTCGGCCGAGCGCGGCTATCTGCGCGAGACCGGCAACCTCGTCTTCCACACCGCGCTGATCGGCGTGCTGATCGCGGTCGGCGTCGGCGGTGGCTTCACTTACACCGGCCAGACCGTCATCATCGAGGGCCGCACGTTCGTCAACACGCTGCTCGACTACACGTCCTTCAACCCCGGCCGGTTCGTCGACGAGGAGGCGCTCGAGCCCTACGCGCTCACCCTCGACAGCTTCGACGTGACCTATCAGCCCAGCGGCGAGCAGGGCGCAGGACAGGCCGGCGACTTCGCCGCGAACCTCACGACGCAGTACGCGGGGGCGGATGCCTCGACCGGCGTGGTGCGCGTCAACCACCCGCTGCAGATGGGCGGCGACCGCATCTATCTGATGGGCAACGGCTACGCACCGACCCTGACGGTGCGCGACGCCGCCGGCGATGTGGTCTTCTCGGAGTCGGTGCCGTTCCTGCCGCAGGACACGAACATGACCTCGCTCGGGGTGGTGAAGATCCCCGACGGGCTCGACGAGCAGATGGGGCTCGTCGGCTTCTTCTACCCCACGCAGGTGCAGCTCGAGTCCGGCGCGTTCGCGTCGTGGTATCCCGCACTGACCAACCCCGTCGTCTCGCTCGACGTGTACGTCGGCGACCTCGGCATCGACGACGGCGTGCCCCGCTCGGTGTACACGCTCGACACCTCCGAGATGGACAAACTCACCGGTCGCGACACCGACGTCGCCTCGCTCGAGCTCGCGCCGGGCGAGACCGCCGAGCTGCCCGGCGGTCTCGGCTCGGTCACCTTCGAGAACGACGCCCCGGCCGGCGCATCCGGTTACGAGGGATCGGTCAAGCGCTACGTCTCGCTGTCGATCCACCGGGATGCCGCGGCGACCTGGGTCCTCGTGTTCGCCGTCCTCGCGACGGCAGGCCTGCTCGCCGCGCTGTTCGTGCCGCGTCGGCGGATGTGGGTGAAGGCGCAGGCGGACGACGGCGGCGTGCGCGTCGAGTACGCAGGTCTCGCACGCGGCGAGGACCCGACGCTGGACGCCGCGGTCGACCAGCTCGAGCGGCGCCACCGCGCTGCCTTCGAGGCATCCGGCACCCCCACGTAGACTGGCATCCATGCCCGAATCCGCCGTCAGCATCGACTCGGTGTCGCTCCTTCTCGTCTGGACGGCCATCGCCGTGTACGCCCTGGCCTTCGTGGCGTACGCGATCGATCTGGCCCGCCGATCCGAGCTCGCCGTCGACGCGAAGGACGCCCGTGAGCGCGAGCTGGTCGCGGTCGGCACGGCATCGGTCGGGTCGGCCGGGGCGCCCACCCCCGTCGAGCGGATGCGCGCCGATGAAGAGGCCGCCGAACTCGCCCTGAACGCTCCGCCGGCGCAGCGCCCGCGGCTGCTGTTCGCACGGATCGGCACGTCGCTGACCGTGCTGGGATTCCTCTTCCATCTGGCCGGCGACGTCACCCGCGGCATCGCCGCCGGCCGCGTGCCCTGGTCGAACATGTACGAGTTCGCCCTCACCGGCACCCTGTTGGTCGTCGCGGTCTACCTCGTGTCGCTCCTGCGTTTCGATCTGCGCTTCCTCGGGTCGTTCATCACCGGGCTCACCGTGCTGCTGCTCGGCGGCGCGACCCTCGCGTTCTACGTCGAGGTCGTGCCGCTCATGGACCCGCTGAAGTCGGTGTGGCTGGTCATCCATGTCTTCGTCGCGACGCTGGCCACGGCCCTGTTCGCGATCGCGTTCGGGCTCTCGGTCGTCCAGCTGATGCAGACCCGCCGTGAACGCCGGGTCGCCGCGGCCGCGAAGGACGACACCGTGCGCACCGGGCCGGGGTTCCTGCGCACTCTGCCCGGTTCCGATGCCCTCGAGTCGCTCGCCTACCGGTTCGCGATCATCGGCTTCATCTTCTGGACCTTCACGCTCATCGCCGGATCGATCTGGGCGAACGACGCCTGGGGTCGGTACTGGGGCTTCGACACCAAAGAGGTGTGGACGTTCGTCATCTGGGTGCTCTACGCCGGCTACATCCACGCCCGCGCCACCCGCGGCTGGCGTGGTCCGCGCTCGGCCTGGCTCTCGATCGTCGGCTTCACGGCCGTGCTGTTCAACTTCACGATCGTGAACATGTTCTTCAAGGGCCTGCACGCCTACAGCGGCCTGAGCTGACCCGCCCCCCGTGCGTCGAGAATCGCCGTGCCGGGTGGGAATCGGCAGCGCGCCGATGATTCCGATCCGGCGCGCTGATTCTCGCGGCAGAGGGGCGGGTACGCT
>NZ_BAAAYU010000005.1:1610074-1832796 GCF_039536545.1 Microbacterium awajiense
TCAGCACGGCCTGCGCCGAGACCGTGCGTCGGCGGGCGACGGCGAGCACCGTGACGATCACGGCCAGGAGCGTCCAGATCGCGAGCCCCGTCAGGGCGGCACCGACGCCGGTGGCCGAGGTCAACGCGGCCACCATCCCGTTGTAGGCGGGGGACGTCGGCAGCACCGCGGCGATCGCGTTCAGCACGCCGGGCACCGTCGAGACGACCCCGGTGGCCACGAGGAGCACCCCGACGAGCGCGGCGATCCAGCGGCCCGCGCCTCCGAGGGCGGCGACGAGGGCCTGGTTCACCGCGGCGAACGCGATTCCCGCCGCGATGCTCACGCCCGCGAACACCGACCACTGCGCCCACTCGTACCCCGCAGCCCACTGGACGACACCGGCGACCAGCAGCCCCTGCAGCGCGCCGATCGCGGCCGCCGGCCCGAGAGAGCGCAGCGCCAGCGTCGCCGATGACGCCCGCGACGTCAGCGCGCGTCGCGAGACCGCCTGCAGCACGATGAACGTGGCGAGCCCCCCGAACCACAGGGCCAGCGTCGACAGCAGCGGAATGGCGGATGCCCCGAACAGCGACGATCCGAGGCCGTCGGTGCCGACCGGATCGGCGACGACGCTCGCGAGGTCGGCTGCTTCGTCGTCGGTGTACGAAGGAAGGGCGGCGACGGCGGTCGCGAGGCCCTCGGCGAGCTCGTCGGTCCCGGTCGCCAGCTCGTCCGCGCCGTCGCCGAGCTGGCCCGCACCGTCCGCCGCCGCTGTCGCGCCCGACGCGAGACCGCCGGCGCCCGCCGCGAGCTGATCGGCGCCCGCCGCGAGCTGCGAGACGCCGTCGGCGGCCTCGGTCGCGCCGGCGGCGAGTCCCGCCATTCCGTCGGCGATCTCGTTGAGGTTCCCCGACATGCCGACGAGGGTCTGCCCCACGGCCGGCAGCTGGTTGAGACCCTCGATGCCCGCCGCGATCTCATCGGCGCTGTCGATCACCCCGGTGACCGCCGGCAGCGCCTCGTCGGCGCGGGCGGCGGCCGCCGCGATGCCGTCGCACAGCTGGGGCGAGCCGCCCTCGGCGAGACACTCCGCAGCGAGCTGGTCGAGCTGCGCGACCGCGTCGGAGACGGCCGCCGAGATCTGGTCGCTGTTCGCGGCCGCCTGATTCGCGGCATCCACGATCTGCTGGGGCACCTGGGGTGACTGTGCGAGTCCCGCACCGATCTGTGCGACGCCTCCCGCGATCTGGCGGGTGTTGCCGGCGATCGACTGCGACCCCGCAGCCCACTGATCGATGCCTGCCGACGCCGCGTTCGCGCCGGCGGCCCACTCGGCGGTTCCCGATGCCAGCTGACCGGCGCCGCCGGCGAGCTCGACGATGCCGTCGGCGAGGCTCTGGGCACCCTCGGCCGTCTGCGACATGCCGTCGGCGAGCTGGGCCGCGCCGTCTGCGGCGTCGCCGAGCTGATCGCCGAGCGTCGTGAAGCCGAGGAAGACGTTCTCGAGGTACAGAGTCGACAGTTCGTCTCCCATGAGGGATGCCGCCGCCGTGGTGACCTGCGCGGTCACGGCGTCGTCGACGATGAGGCTGTCGTCCGGGGTCGTCACCTCGATGACGGCCTGTTCGGGCGTTCCGCCCGGCTGGGTCGATGTGGCCGCGGCCGAGAAGTTCTCGGGGATCGTGATGACCGCGTCGTACGTGCCGTCGGCGAGGCCGTCGGCGGCGTCGCCGGGATTCGAGATCGTCCACGTGAGGTTGCTCTCGATCTCGTCGGAGCCCTCGACGAGCCCGGCGGTGAGCTGACGCCCGAGCGGCACGAGCTGGTCGTCGATCGTGACCGGCGCGTCTTCGTTCACGACCGCGGCGTTGAGCGCGTCGAGGCGCTCGGTCGGGTTGTAGAGCGCGGCGACGAGGATGCCGCCGATCACGGCGGGCAGCAGCACGATGCCGACGATCGTCAGCCAGGTGACGGGCCGTCGCGAACGGGAGCGTTCGATGGGCAGGGTCATGCGATCACCTCGGAGGCGGGGGAGGTCGAAGCGGAGCGGACCCGCAGCGCGAGCACCGAGGTGTCGGTGCGGCGGGCGTCGGTCAGGATGTCGCGGGTCACCGGTGCGGCGGCGGTGGTGGCGACCACGGTCAGGGGCCCGTCGGCGCCGCGGCCCGCCGTGGCGTCGCGCAGCACGGCAGCGGCCTGGTCGCGGTCGGCGGAGTCGAGGTCGTCGAGGCCGTCGACCACGACGATGCCGATGCGGCCCGACAGCGCCGCGCGCAGCTCACGCAGCGGGTCGTCCGCGCCCCGCAGCAGGGCGAGGCCGACGTGGCTGCGCACCCACGGTGCGCGTTCGGGCAGGAGGTGCCCGCCGACGCGCAACCGGCCCTCATCGGTGCCGAGGCGGCCTGAGACCGCCAACGCGAAGGCGCGCGAGGAACGGGCGTCGCCGACGGCGACGAGGGTGCCGCCCGGCTCGATGCGGAAGTCGGCGCCGTCGAACAGCGCCACGCGCCCCGAGCCCGAGGGTTCGGCGTGCACCCCCACCCGCTCACCGACGAGGGCTGCCGTGGTGTTCGGCTCGGGCCAGTCCGCGAGGGCCAGCTCGCGCTCGACGGCCTCGCCCTCGATGTCGAAGTGGGGGAGGAGGCGGTCGAGCCAGCGCGGCATCCACCAGGCCTTGTCGCCCAGCAGCGCCATGACAGCAGGCGTGAGCGTCATGCGCACGAGGAACGCGTCGACGGCGATCCCGACCGCCAGTCCGAGTGCGATGGGCTTGATCGACGAGTCGCCCTCGGGCACGAACGCCGCGAAGACGAAGAACATGATGAGAGCGGCCGCGGTGACCACGCGCGCCGATGCGGTGAAGCCCGAGCGGATCGCGGCCATCGCGATCCGGCGGCGATTCGCGTCGGGGCCCGCCGCCCGCAGGGCGTGGACGTAGTCCTCGCGCATGCGCGAGACCAGGAAGACCTCGTAGTCCATCGCGAGTCCGAACAGCACGCCCATGAGGATGATCGGCATGAAGCTGATCACCGGTCCGGTGCGCGCCACGTGCAGGGCGTCGGCGAACCAGCCCCACTCGAAGACCGCAGCGACGACGCCGAACGCGGCGAGGATCGACAGCAGATAGCCGACGGTGGCCTTCAGCGGCACCCAGATCGAGCGGAACACGATCATCAGCAGGATGAACGAGAGGCCGACGACGAACAGGCCGAACGGCAGCAGCGCGGCGCCCAGCCGGTCCGAGATGTCGATTCCGACGGCCGTGAACCCGGTGACCTTGAGGTCGACGCCGTACTCGTCGAGCAGCCGTTCGTGCTCGGCGCGCAGGTCGCGCACCAGCTGCGCGGTCGCCGGGTCATCCGGCGCCGTCTCGGGGACGATCTGGATGAGACCCGTGTCGGCGGTCTCGTTGGGGGTCGCCAGCGCGACCTCTTTGACGCCGGGAACCTGCTCGATTTCGTCGGCGAGGTCTTCCATGAGCCCCAGCGGGTCGGTCGACGTGACGATCGTCCCCGCCATGATGAGCGCGCCGTTCTCGCCGGGTCCGAAGTGCTCGGCGGTCAGGTCGTACGCCTGTCGCGCCTCGCTCGACTCGGGCTGGACACCGGCGTTCGGCAATGCGAGAGTCAGGCTCGCGGCGGGGATGGCGGCGATGCCGAGTGTGACGACGACCGCGACGGTCGTGACGATCGGATGCCGTGTCACGAGCATGACCCAGCCGTTCTGCCTCGCGGCGGAGGGTGTTCCGCCGTCGGCGTCGGCGCTTCTCCGGCGGCGCCCGAAGCGGAAACCGGTGCCGACCCGCTTCCACCCGGCGACGCGAGCGCCCGCGAAGCCGAGCAGCGCGGGAGTGAGGGTCACAGCCACCAGTACGGCGATCGCGACGGCCACCGCGGCGGCGATGCCCATGGTCGTGAGGAACGGGATGCCGGCGAACGACAGGCCGATGAGGGCGATGAGCACGGTCATCCCCGCGAACACGACGGCCGACCCGGCGGTGCCGGTCGCACGCGCGGCCGATTCCGCGGGATCGGTCCCTGTGCGCACCTGGTCTTGATGTCGGGCCACGATGAACAGCGCGTAGTCGATGCCCACGGCCAGCCCCAGCATGATCGCGAGCATCGGCGTGGTCGACGAGATCGTCGCGAACGCGGTCGAGACGTAGATGAGTGCGATCGCGAGGGCGACGCCGATCAGGGCGCTCACCAACGGGAACCACGCGACCACGAACGACCGGAAGGTGACCATCAGCACGAACAGCGCGATGAGCACGCCGATCGCCTCGGTGATCGTGAGGGAGGGCACCGACGTCGAGAACAGCTCGCCGCCGATCGCGACCGCCGAGCCCTCGGGCAGCTCATCGCGGGCGTCCTGGGCGACCTGCATGAGGGCATCCGTCGTCTCGTCGGTGACGTCCGTCGGCGCGCCGTCGAACTGCAGGCGGATGATGGCGGCGGTCGAGTCGTCCGAGACGAGGCCGGTGACCATCTCGTCGTACGGGTCGGTGACGGCGAGCACGCCGTCGAGGTCTTCGAGCTGACCGATCGAGTCCTCGATCTGAGACGTGTAGGGCTCTTCTTCGATGTCGTCGCCGTCCGCGGCCACGATGACGAGCTGGGCGCTGGTTCCTGCGGCCTGGGGGAACGAGCGCGCGAGCAGTTCGATGCCCTCCTGCGCCTCGGTGCCGGGGATCGAGAACGAGTTGTCGGTGCCCTTCATGAACACGAGGGCGCCGCCGCCGGCGAGCACGAGGAGCAGGAGCCAGGCGATCAGAACACGCCAGGAGTGGTGGAACGACCAACGGCCGAGCGTGTAAAGGAGTGTGGACACAGCGGCTCCGGGTTCCAGGGGTTCAGACAGTCTGGATACAGCGCTGTATCGGATACATGAGTGTATCGTAGGGGCCGAATCGCGGCCGAACCTGAACGGACCGTGTGAAGATGACGGCGGAAGGAGCGCGATGACCGAGACCGTGAGCGTCGCCTCGCCCCGCCGTGAGGTGACGAGGCAGAAGCTGCTGGATGCCGCCGCCCAGGTGTTCGCCGAGGTCGGGCTCGATGCGGCGTCCGTCGAGGCGATCTGCGAGCGCGCCGGCTTCACCCGCGGAGCGTTCTACTCGAACTTCGAATCGAAGAACGAGCTGTTCCTGGCGCTGGTGGCGGCGGTGAGCGGCGAGCGGATGCGCATCGTCCGTGAACGCGTGAGCGACCTCAAGTGCCGCGCCGATCTGGGCGCCGACCCTGCACAGGTGCTCGGCCTGGTACAGCAGGTGCTCGACTTCGACGCCGACGACCGTGAGAGCGTGCTGCTCATGAGCGAGATCCGCATCCACGCGCTGCGCGATGCGGAACTGGCCGATGCGTACCTCGCGCAAGAGGACGAGCTGCTGCAGCAGATCACCGAGATCATCGACGACATCGCGGAGGCGCGCGTGCTGGCGTTCCGGCTGCCCGCCGATCGCACCGCGCGACTCATGCTCATGGCGTGGGAGGGCGCCGCGATCCGCAGCGTGATGCGTGGACTGTCCGCCGAAGAGCGCCGCCGCGCCGTGGGTGCCGAGCTGGCGCGGATCGCGCAGATCGCGATCCGGCCCGTCGACGCCGGGCGCTGACCGGCGTCCTCACTCTCCGAGCAGGATTCGGCAGCGGGCGAGTCGATCGAGCCACCAGCGCTCGCGGTCGGCGGGGGCGCGATGGCGGTCCAGCAGCTCCCGGTCGGCCTGAACGCGCCCCACGGGGATGGCGCCGTCGACAGGCACCAGCGGCGTGCCGGTGACGTCTGCGGCGAGCAGGGCCGCCGTGCCCAGGCCGCAGTCGAAGTCGAGGTCGGGCAGTGCGGCGGCCAGCGCCGCACCCATGCCGAGGCCGATCGAGGTGTCGAGTGCGCTCGAGACGACCGCCGGCAGTCCCGCTTCGCGGACGATGTCCAGTGCCCGGACGACGCCGCCCAGCGGCTGCGCCTTCACCACCACGAGGTCGGCGGCGCCCGCGCGCGCGACCGCAAGCGGATCATCGGCTTTGCGGACGCTCTCGTCGGCGGCGACGGGGATGCCCATGTAGCGGATGCGGCGTCGCAGCTCGGCGAGCTCATCGATCGTCGCGCAGGGCTGTTCGACGTACTCGAGGTCGAACTCCGCCAGCGCGTGCACCGCGTGCTCGGCCTCGTCGAGATTCCACGCGGCGTTCGCATCGACGCGGATGCGTCCTTCGGGTCCGAGTGCCGCGCGAACCGCGGCGACCCGTTCGACGTCGTCGGCGAGGGTCTGACCGCGCTCGGCGACCTTCACCTTGGCGGTGCGGCATCCGGGGAACCGCGCGAGGACGCCGGCGACCGATGCCGCGGCCACGGCCGGAACAGTGGCATTCACCCGCACGGTGGTGCGCACCCCGGCGGGCTGGGGGTTCCAGCCGTAGTCGATCGCGGCCGTAAGCCACATCGCCGCCTCGACGTCGTCGTACTCGGGGAACGGTGAGAATTCCGTCCACCCCTGCGGACCCTGCAGCAGCAGCGCCTCTCGGACGCCCACGCCACGGAAGCGCGTACGCAGGGGGAGTGCGACGACGCGTGCGGTCGAGAGCAGCTCGGCGGTGGAGGGGAGTGCAGGTGTCACGTCCCCATCATTCCGCCTGCACGCTCTGCATCAATGTGCGCTTGACTATAGTGTGCGTCACACAGTACAGTGTGACGCATGAGCGAGAACGAGGCCCTCGAGACCCACGTGCAAGAGCTGCGACGGGGCACCGTCGTGCTCGCCTGTCTGCGGCTGCTGCGCGAACCGGGCTACGGCTACGGCCTGCTGGAAGAGCTCCAGGGGCGTGGGTTCGACACCGACGCCAACACGCTCTACCCGTTGCTGCGCCGCCTCGAGAAGCAGGGTCATCTGACCAGCGAGTGGAACACCGACGAGGCACGTCCCCGCAAGTTCTATCGCACGAGCGCCGCCGGCGATCGGCTCGCGGCCGCGCTCAGCACCGAATTCACCGAGATCGTCCGTGCGATCCACGACCTTCCCCAAGGGAGCTGACATGTCCGCCCACACCCTCACCGAACGCTATGTCGCCGCGGCGATGCGCACCGTACCCGACGACCAGCGAGACGACCTGGCAGCCGAATTGCGCACGTCGATCGACGACCAGATCGACGCGCGCGTCGACGGCGGCGAGCCTCGCGAGCGCGCCGAGCGCGAGGTGCTGACCGCGCTCGGCGATCCCGACAAACTCGCCGCGGGCTACACCGGCCGGCCGCTGCAGCTCATCGGGCCGCAGTACTTCCTGGACTGGAAACGCCTCGTGACCGTGCTGCTGTGGATCGTCGTGCCGCTCGCGGCGCTCGGCATCGCGCTGGGTCAGACGCTCTCGGGCGCCGGCGTCGGCGCGATCATCGGCTCGGCCGTCGGCGGTGCGATCACCGTCGCCGTGCACCTCGTGTTCTGGACGACGTTCGTGTTCGCTCTGGTCGAGCGCTATCAGCGCCCAGCGGGCCCTCTCACGACCTGGACGGTCGACCACCTGCCCGAGCCCCGTCAGAGCGGCACCGGCGTCGGCGAGGTGATCGGCGGCGTGGTCGCGCTGCTCGCGGCGACCGCAGCGCTCATGTGGGATCACTTCGTGGGGTTCGTCCCCGGCATCCCGGTGTCGTTCGTCGCTCCCGAGCTGTGGCCGGCGGGCGTGACCTACGCCCTGATCGTCCTCGCCCTCGACGCGCTGCTGCTGCTGGTCGTCCACGTCGTGCGTCGCTGGACGATCCCGCTCGCGGCCATCGCGATCGTGCTGAACCTCGCGCTCGCGGTGCCGGCACTGTGGCTGCTGGCCACCGGCCAGCTGGTGAACCCCGAGTTCTTCCCGACGATCATCCCGTCAGGCGGCGAGCAGGTGGGGAGGATCGTCACGATCGTCGCCGGCTTCGTCATCGCCGGCACGTGCGTGTGGGACATCATCGACACCGTCCGCAAGACGGTGGCCGCGCGACGCGGCTGAGTCGCTCCGGCGCGCGCCGGGATGCCTAGGCTGAAGCCATGCTCCTCGACGTCCCGGTGCGCCTCGGCGTGCAGATCCCACCCCAGCATGTGACCTATCCCCAGCTGCGCGACGTCGTCCGCCGTCTCGAGGACATGGGCGTGGACGTCATCTTCACGTGGGACCACTTCTTCCCGCTCTCCGGTGACCCCGACGGCCTGCACAGCGAGTCGTGGACGACACTAGCGGCGTGGGCCGAGCAGACCGAGCGGGTCGAGTTCGGCGCGCTGGTCAACTGCAACAGCTACCGCAACCCCGACCTGCAGGCCGACATGGCCCGCACCATCGATCACATCTCGGCGCGAGGCGGCGAAGGACGCTTCATCTTCGGCACCGGATCGGGTTGGTTCGAGCGGGACTACACGGAGTACGGCTACGAGTTCGGCACCGCCGGATCCCGTCTCGACGACCTCGCCGACGGGCTGCGACGGATCGAAGCGCGCTGGGCGAAGCTCAACCCGCCGCCGACGCGCCGCATCCCCGTGCTCATCGGCGGAAAGGGCGAGAAGAAGACCCTGCGTCTGGTCGCCCGGCACGCCGACATCTGGCACAGCTTCGTCGGCGCCGAGGAGCTGCCCCACAAGCTCGCGGTCATCGAACGGTGGGCCGAGACCGAGCAGCGCGACACCGCCGGACTCGTCATCTCGAGCGAGCTCGGACGCCGCGATGGGGCGCAGGCCGACGCTCTGTTCGCCGGCGGCGCGCGGCTGTTCACGCTCGGCATCCTGGGCCCCGACTTCGACTACGACCTCGTCGCGTCCTGGTTGCGCTGGCGCGACGCGAAGAACGGCGTCTGAATCATGACCGGAGGACTCATCGCCGTCCCTCGCCGCGGCACGCCCAATCACCGCAGGTGGATGATCCGGGCCCTGGCGATCGGCGTCCTCCCGCCGCTGGCGGGACTGTCCGGTGCCGTCACGCTGTGGCTGTTCGCGCTGACCGAGCCGGGAGAGGCCCCCGTCTTCAGCGACATCGCCGTCCTCGCGGTCATCGTGCTCGTGGCCGCCGCTGTGCTCGGGTTCCTCGCGACCCTCGACGTGCGCACCCGCACCGCGGGCGTCGCGACGCTCGTCATCGCCGCGCTGCTCAACCCGGCGAGCTTCGCGCTCGTGCAGGCCGCGGCAGGCGTGCAATGGTGACCGAACCGCCGACGGCGGTGCGCCGCGGCATCCCGAGGCCACGGGTCGCGCTGGCGGCGGGCGGTCTCGCCGCATCGGCGGCGGTCGTCGCCGCGATGCTGCAGGCGCCGTGGCCGGTGCTCACGCTCATCGGCATCACGGCGATCGCGGTGGCGGTGCTCGCGACGCTCGTGGCGGTGCGTCGCGACTCGCGCGTGGTCGCACCGCTCGCCGTCGCCCTGGTCGCACTGGTCAACCCCGTCGTGCTGACCGCCGTGTCCGACCACGTCGTCGCGCGCGTGGGGGTCGTCTCCTTCACCCTCGACCGCGGATTCGTGCTGTGGGGCGTGTACCCGGGTATCGCCGGGTGGGATCCTCCCGCCGACCCGCCACTGGTCGACATCGGCGGCATCGCCCGCACCTCGCAGGATGCGGTGCGCGATGTGGTCGACGCGACGAGCAGCGCGTTCGGATGGGCGTGGCGTGTCGGCGACCAGCCGTCCGGGGCGAGGGCGATCGTCAACGGCTGGGGTGGCGTGTCCGCGTTCTGGCGGATCGACTCGCCGACCTGGATCAGCGACGACGCCGGCGACCTCGGCCGACGCGCCGTGCTCACGGACGCCGTGGCCGGGGCAGCGGAGCGCCTGGATCTGCCCTTCGAGGCCGATGTCGACGGCGACGTCGACACCGGCGACGGCGTGCGGGCGTGGAGCGACGACCTCGGCGGGACGCTCTTCCTCCAGATCGCCGGTGCCCGGGCCACCGTCTGGTACACCGGCGGCCCGTTCCTGGCGACGACGGTCGAGGACTTCGAGGAGCGGCTCGAGCCGTTCGAGGGCCTGCTGCCCCCGGCGACGATCGAGGAGCCCGACCTGCCGTGAGCGGCGCGGGACTCTAGGCTGGCACCCATGGTCTCAGAGCTGTTCGACCCGGAGCAGTGGACCCTCGCGCCCGGCGCCGAGGACTACACCGACATCACCGCGCACGTGAGTCTCGACGGACGCATCGCCCGCGTCGCGTTCGATCGACCCGAAGTGCGCAACGCGTTCCGTCCGCACACCGTCGATGAGCTGTACCGAGCTCTGGACGCCGCACGTCAGGACCCGCGTGTCGGCGTCGTGTTGATCACCGGCAACGGCCCGAGCCCGAAGGACGGCGGCTGGGCGTTCTGCTCGGGCGGAGACCAGCGCATCCGCGGTCGCGACGGCTACACCTACGCTGCCGACGACGCGACCACACCCGATCCCGCTCGCGCGGGGCGCCTGCACATCCTCGAGGTGCAGCGGCTCATCCGATTCATGCCCAAGGTCGTCATCGCCGTCATCCCGGGGTGGGCCGCCGGCGGCGGGCACTCGCTGCACGTCGTCTGCGACCTGTCGATCGCGTCGGCCGAGCACGGCCGGTTCAAGCAGACCGACGCCGACGTCGGCTCGTTCGACGCCGGATACGGCTCGGCCTACTTCGCGCGGCAGGTCGGTCAGAAGACCGCGCGCGAGGTGTTCTTCCTCGCCGAGGAGTACTCCGCGCAGCGTGCCCACGAGATGGGCGCGGTGAATCGCGTCGTGCCGCACGCCGACCTCGAGCGCGAGGCGATCGCGATGGCGCGGACGATCCTCACGAAGTCGCCGACGGCGATCCGGATGCTGAAGTTCGCGTTCAACGCCGTCGACGACGGTCTGGTCGGCCAGCAGGTGTTCGCGGGCGAGGCCACCCGGCTCGCCTACGCCACCGACGAGGCGGTCGAGGGTCGCGACGCGTTCCTCGGCAAGCGCGACCCGGACTGGTCGGCGTACCCGTGGCACTACTGACGCGCGACGGGTCACGGTCGCGATGAGGCTCGAGCCGATCACCGATGCGGATCCGCGGCGCATCCTCGCTGCCGTGCGCGCCGTGCTCTCCGGCGACGGACCCGCGCTGGGCCTGGGTCTGGTCGACCGCCGCCCCGCCCACGTCGGCGACGGCACGGCGGCGGTCATCACGACGTCGGGATCGACCGGCATCCCCAAGAGCGTCGTGCTCGCCCGCGACGCCGTCGTCGCCTCGGCACGCGCGACCGCCGACCGCATCGGCACGGGCACGTGGCTGCTCGCGCTGCCGGCCGCGTACGTCGCGGGACTCCAGGTTCTGGTGCGCTCGGTGGTCGCCGGGCGCGAGCCCGTGCTGCTCGAGGGTCCCTTCACTCCGGCATCCTTCGCCGAGGCGGCGCTGATGATGCCGCGGACGCGCGACGGTGCGCGCGAGCCGACCTTCACGTCGCTCGTGCCCGCTCAGCTGCAGCGCCTGCTCGACGCCGCCGATCACGACCGCGCGGTCGCCGAGGCGCTGCGCGCGTTCGACCGGGTGCTGATCGGCGGTCAGGCGCTCGCGGCGGTGACGCTCGAGCGCGCCGAGGCCGCCGGAGTCCGGATCGTGCGCACCTACGGCTCGACCGAGACCAGCGGCGGATGCGTATACGACGGTGTGCCGCTCGCCGGCGTCTCGGTGCGCACCGTCGACGGCGAGGTGCAGGTGTCCGGACCGATGCTCGCCGACGGCTATCTCGCCGAACCCGAGGCGACGGCAGCGGCTTTCCCGCACGACGACGCCGGTGTGCGCTGGTATCGCACCGGCGACGCCGGCGTCATCGAGGACGGCGTGCTGCGCGTGCGCGGGCGCCTCGATCACGTCATCGTCTCGGGCGGCATCAACGTCTCGCTCGACCGGGTCGAGCGCGTCGTCCGTTCGGTGCCGGGGCTCGCCGCCGCGGTCGTCGTCGGGGTGCCCGACGAACGGTGGGGCGAAGCATCCGTCATCGTCGCCGGTCGTGGCGAGGCGCTGCGACGCAGCGAGGCGATCCAGCTCGACGAGGCGCGTGCGGCCGTCGCCGCCGAGATCGGGGCGCACGCGCGGCCGGTGCGTCTCGTGCTCGTCGACGAGCTCGCGACCCTCCCATCGGGCAAGCCCGACCGCGAGGCGATCCGGCGGGCGGTGCTCTCGCTGCATTGACACGGTCGCGTCGGCCTATGATGTCCAGTCGTGGCAGGCACCTCGAGCAAGAAGCGCAAGCGCCCCGGGCCCAAGAAGCAGACGGCCCGCGGCAACCCCCAGAAGGCGAACGTCCCTCGCGACCCCCGGCAGGTGAAGCCCGCGACGGCGGGAGACTGGATCGGCGCGGCACGGCTGCGCACCCTGCCGCTCGCAGTGACGCCCGTCGTCATCGGGTCGGGGGCGGCGATGGTCGTCGTCGACGCGTTCCACTGGGTGATCGCGCTGTTCTGCCTCATCGTGTCGGTGTCGCTGCAGATCGGCGTGAACTTCGCCAACGACTACAGCGACGGCGTGCGCGGGACCGACGACCACCGCATCGGTCCCGAGCGCCTCACCGCGTCGAAGAAGGCGAAGCCGCGTACGGTGCTGGTCGTCGCACTCGCGTTCTTCGCGATCTCGGCCGTCGCAGGCCTGGCGATCACGATTCGCACACAGCAGTGGTGGCTGATCGCCGTCGGTCTGGTGTGCATCGCGGCGGCGTGGTTCTACACCGGCGGGAAGCGGCCGTACGGCTATTACGGCCTCGGAGAGCTGTTCGTGTTCGTGTTCTTCGGCCTGGTCGCGACGCTCGGCACGACATGGGTGCAGGCGTTCTCGCTGCCGCAGGAGGCCTGGTTCGGCGCGGTCGGCGCCGGCCTGATCGCCTGCGCGGTGCTGTTGGCGAACAACCTGCGCGACATCGATCAGGATCGCGCGGCCGGCAAACGCACCCTCACCGTGCTCATCGGCCGCACGGCGACGCGCTGGCTGTTCACGGTGTTCGTGCTGGCGCCCTTCGCGATCGCGATCTTCCTGGCGCTGTTCTACCCGATCGCATGGCTGACGCTGCTGGCGCTGCTGGCGGCTCTGCCGGCGATCCTCATCGTGTGGACCTACCGGCATCCGCGAGAGCTGGTCGTCGCCCTCGCACTGACGTCGCTCACATCGCTCGGATACGGCGCGTTCCTGGCCTGGGCGTTCGTCGGCTGATCTCGCCCGTCCTCCTCATCTGGCGCCGAGCGGACGAGGATGCACGACTCTCCCGGCGTGTCGCGTGCATTCCTGTCCGCTCGACAGGGGGGAGGGGGGAGGGGGCGACCGGGAGGTCAGGTTTCGTCGGTGGCGGCGTCCTCGACCTGCTCATCGGATGCCTCGCGCCGGCGCGCTTCCCGGCGTTCGGCGAGCCCGGCGCTGACCTCGTCGAGCGGCGTGCGCAGGAACAGCAGCGAGATGCTGAGGCCGATCATCGCCGCGAACAGAGCGGACAGCCAATAGAACTCGCGCCCGATCGGCAGCAGCATGAGCAGGCCGAAGGGCACCAGGAACGCGAGCAGTCGCAGCACCGAATAGACGAAGACGGAGCGGGCGCGCATCCCTCCATGGTAAGCGTCCGTCATCCTAGCCCTCTGCCACGGTTGGGTCACGACCCGGCCCCCGCAGCGGACGCGCGCCTAGGATGGAGGAGTGCCTCGGGTGCTGTTGATCCTCGCTCTGGTGGCGACCGCGTTCTGGGTCTTCACCATCGTCGACTGCGCCGTGCAGCCGCCCACCCGCCATCGCGGGGTGCGCAAGAGCGCCTGGATCCTCATCGTGGTCTTCCTGCCCGTCGTCGGCGGACTGCTGTGGCTGACGATCGGCCGCACGCGCGCCGCGTCGATGGCCGCGCGCCGCGCACCCGACGACGACCCCGAGTTCCTGGGCACGATCGGCTCGATCGCCGACCAGGATGAGCGCATCCGCCGACTCGAGGAGGAGCTCGCACAGCTCGACGCGGAAGACGACGACCCGCGGTGGAACCTGACGCACGCCGACGACGCCGCATCCGACGCGGCCGCCGCCGCTGACCCCGCGCCCTCCGATCCGCCCGCGCGCGGCGCCGAACGCGGCGACGGCGACGATGACGGCCGCGAACAGCGCGGCGCCGTCAGCTGACGTGAGCAGCGGCGACGCGCCGCCCGACGCGCGCTCCCCGGCATCGCCCGCGACCGACGCCGCCGCGGCACTGCTCGGACGACTCGTCGACCGCGGCGTGCGCCACGTGGTGGTCAGCCCCGGTTCGCGTTCGCAGGCTCTCGCCCTCGTGGCCGCCGAGCTGGAGGCGCGTGACGTCGTGCGCCTGCACGTGAGGATCGACGAACGCGTCGCCGGTTTCACCGCGCTCGGCGTCGGACGAGAGTCGGGCGTGCCGGCCGTCGTCGTCTGCACGTCTGGCACGGCCGCCGCGAACCTGCTCCCCGCCGCGCTCGAGGCCCATCACGCCGGCGTGCCGCTGATCCTCGTGACCGCCGACCGGCCGCCCGAGCTGCGAGGCGTCGGAGCGAACCAGACGACTCGGCAGCCGGGCATGTACGCGCCGAGCGTGCGATACGAAGCCGACCTGCCCGTGCCGGACCAGGTCGACGCGGGCGGCGACGCTGCGCAGACCGCGCTGCTGCGCACGGTGGCCGACGAGGCGTTCGACGCCGCACTCGGCGCGGGACTGCGCTCCGCGGGCCCGGTGCACCTCAACATGCCGCTGCGCGAGCCTCTCGCGGGCGAGCTGCCGGCCTGGCTCGGGATGCCCGTGCTCGATCCCGCTCCGGTCGTCCTCGATCCCGACCGGCCCCCCATCGACGAGCAGCCCGAGGATGAGGCATCCGGGGCTCTGTACCAGGGCGGCGGCGGGATCGGGGGTTCCGACGTACCCGACGAGCCGGGCGAGCTGCCCACCGTGCTCGCGCGCGGACCGCGGACGGTCGTCATCGCCGGCGCGGACGCCGGGCCCGACGCCGAGGTGCTGTCGAGCGCCGGCGGCTGGCCCCTGGTCGCCGAGATCGTCAGCGGGTCGCGGTTCGGACCGCACCTCGTGCACGGGTACCGGATTCTGCTGCGCGAGCCCGAACTCGGAGGTCGGGTCGAGCGCGTCGTCGTCGTCGGGCATCCGACCCTCAGCCGCGAAGTGACCGCGCTGCTCTCGCGCACCGACGTCGAGGTGTTCGCGCTGCGCGGACCGGGGGAGCCGCTCAACCTCAACGGCCGGACCGTGCCCGTCGATCTCATCGCCGTCGGCGCGGGGGAAGCCGATCGCGACTGGCTCGGCGCGTGGATGCGGGCCTCGCGCGCCGCCGCCGTCGACCTCGCTCCACCGGCACCCGATGCGGACGCGCTGAGCTCCGTCGTTCCCGACGAGCGGCTCGGTGCGATCCGCGATGAACTGGGCGTGATCCGTGCGCCGCTCGACCGCGAGGCGCTGGTCGACGCCGTGTGGCGGGCGACGTGGCCGCACGACCGGCTGATGTTCGGCTCATCGCGGCTCGTGCGGGTCGCCGACGCGGTGCTCGCGGGCAAGCGCGTGCCCGTTCACGCGAACCGCGGCCTGGCCGGCATCGACGGCACGGTCGCCACGGCGATCGGCATCGCGCTCGCGGCCGAGTCGGCGGGAGCCCGGGGGGTCACCCGTGTGCTGCTGGGTGACCTCGCCCTGCTGCACGACCTCGGCGCCCTGCTGCTGCCTCCCGGCGAGGCTGCCCCGCGGATGCAGGTGATCGTCGGCAACGACGGCGGCGGCACGATCTTCGACGGTCTCGAGGTCGCCGAGATCGCGGGCGAGGCCGCGATGGACCGCGTGCTGTACACGCCGCACACGGCCGACCTCGAGCGGCTCGCCGCCGCCACCGGGTGGGAGTTCCGTCGGGCTACCACGCGCGGCGAGCTGGACCAGGCGCTCACCGCCCCGCTGAGCGGGCGCATCCTCATCGAGGTGCCGCTGACACGCTGAATCCGACGCGCGGCCCCCGCATCGGCCATGATGGGCGGATGGGCAAGGACGCTGAGGACATCTGGTCGGACGACGTCGCGCAGCTGCTGCGCGTGAGCGAGGGGTTCATCCTCTCCGGGGTGGACCCTACGGGGACTCCCGGCTACGCGCACGGGAAGAAGCAGGGCGCCAAGGATCTCGCGACGGGCGCGGCCGAGCTCGACGAGTATCAGGATCGCCTCTTCGCGCGCAGTCGAGTGGATGCCACGCACTCGTCCGTGCTGCTCGTGCTCCAGGCAATGGACACGGCCGGCAAGGGCGGGATCATCCGTCATGTCGTGGGCTCGGTCGACCCGCAGGGGGTGAAGATCACGGCCTTCAAGAAGCCGACGCCGACCGAGTTGAAGCACGACTTCCTCTGGCGCATCGAGAAGGCGCTGCCCGAGGCCGGACAGATCGGCGTGTTCGACCGGTCGCAGTACGAGGACGTGCTGGTGGCGAAGGTGCGCGAACTCGCGCCGCCGGAGGAGATCGAGCGCCGCTACGGCGCGATCAACGACTTCGAGCAGGAGCTGACCGAGAACGGCACGCACGTGCTGAAGGTCATGCTCCACATCTCGTACGAGGAGCAGCGCGCCCGACTCATGGAGCGCCTGGACCGGCCCGACAAGCACTGGAAGTTCAACCCGGGCGACGTCGACGAGCGCTCGCTGTGGCCGCACTACATGTCGGCCTACCAGACCGTCTTCGAGCGCACCTCGACCGATCACGCGCCCTGGTACGTGGTGCCTGCCGATCACAAGTGGTACGCCCGGCTCGCCGTCCAGACGCTGCTGTTGCGCACGTTCGCCGCGGTCGACCCCCACTGGCCCGTCGCCGACTACGACATCGCCACCGAGCGCGCCCGGCTCGCCGCGACCTGAGGCCTACGCCAGCGCGTCGACGATCGGCCGGAACTTGACGCGGGTCTCGAGCAGCTCCGCCTCGGGGTCGCTTCCGGCGACGATGCCGGCCCCGGCGTGCGCCGTCACCGGCAGGGTGTCGCCGCCGGTCGCTTCACCGACCTGGGCGCACCGCAGCGCGATCGCCCACTCGCCGTCGCCGTTCGCGTCGACCCAGCCCACCGGCCCGGCGTAGCGGCCTCGGTCGAAGGGCTCGAGGCGGCGGATGGCCGCGATGGCGGCATCCGTCGGCGTGCCGGCCACCGCGGCGGTCGGGTGCAGCGCCGCGACCAGATCCAGGGACGATGCGGAGTCGGCGAGCCCGGCCTCGATGTCGGTGGCCAGGTGCCACACGTTCGGCAGCTTGAGGGCGAACGGCTGCTCGCTCGCCGAGAGGGCGCCCGCGTAGGGCCGCAATGCCGCGACGACGCTCTGCACCGCGTACTGATGCTCGTCGAGGTCCTTGGCGCTCGTTGCGAGGGCGAGGGATGCGGCGGCATCCGCGTCGGGGTCGGCTCCGCGCGCCGCGGTGCCCGCGAGCACGCGTGCGGTCGCGACGCCGCCGGCCACCGAGATAAGGGTCTCCGGGCTCGCGCCGATCAGTCCGTCGACGGCGTAGGCCCAGGTATCGGGGTATCCCGTCGACAGCGCGCGGGCGAGCCGTCGCAGGTCGGATCCGGCCGGAATGGTGCCGACCAGCTCACGGGCGAGGACGACCTTGCTGACCTCGCCGGCGGCGATCGCGTCGAGACCGCCCCGCACGGCGTTCTGGTACCCCTCGGGGTCGAGCCGGCCCGGTCCGAGCGTGGCGGCCCAGTACGGCCCGTAGCCCGTGGCCTCGGGCGGCTGCGGAGCAGGCCGCCCCTCGCGATGGATCGTGGTGATCCAGAAGCGATCGCCTGATCGCCCCAGGACGACCGACGGCACGATCAACGCCCCGCGCGTGGTCGACTCCGGGTCGAAGGGCAGCGCTCCGAACGCGATCAGACCCGTGCCGTGCAGGCCCACCGGGTCGTCGACCGCGGCGTCCTCGACCGCGGCGCGCCACGCCGACCCTACGGAATCGCCGGCGCCCGCGACGTCGATCCGCAGGGTCTCGCCGACCCCGACGAATCCGTCCCCGCGGCGCAACCACACCAGCGGTGCCGTCGGATGCGCGTAGGCGAGCAGGTCCTCGACCGGGTCGGCCTCGCGGGTGGTGGCGACCAGCCTCGCGGGTCGGGCGGCATCGAGGAAGGTCACGAGGAAAAGCCTAGACTCGTCGCATGCCCGGCGTTCCCGCATCCGACTCCCCGTCCCGTCCGGCGCCCGGCACGCGGGTCGAGTTCACCTGGCGCAAGTGGGACGGATCGCCGCACTGGGTGCACGAGTGCGTGTACCTCGGCAGCGACCGTTGGGGCGACTGGTTCGGTCAGCAGATCGGCTGGCGCAGTGCGCGTCCCGGACGCGAGGTGATCGCGCAGGCTCCGAACGTCACCCTCGTACCCCCGGACGGCGAGTACGCCTTCACGCACAACGCCCCGCCGGCGCGCACGTCGGTCTACATCGATCTCGCATGGGACGCCGGCTGGTCGGATGCCGGTGAGCCGACCGGTATCGACATGGACCTCGACGTCGTCGAGCACGCCGACCGCGGCCTGTACATCGACGACCGCGACGAGTGGGACGAGCATCGCGTCGCGTTCGGCTATCCCGCCGACATCGTCGCGCGGCTCGAGGCGCGCGCGGTGGAGCTCGAGCGTGCCGTGGGGGCCGGCGAGGCACCCTTCGACGGCCCGACCGCCGACGGGTGGCTGCGCACTCTGGCCGATCTCGTCGAGCGGGCCACGCGCGCCGACCTCGGCAAGGATCCCGCACGCGTCAGCGGCATGTTCGACCAGGTCGCCGCCGGCTACGACCGCACCAACACCGTGCTGAGCATGGGCAACGACAAGCTGTGGCGCGCGGCGACCACGCGCGCGGTCGCACCGCGCCGGGGCGAGCGCATCCTCGATCTCGCCGCCGGAACCGGCGCGTCGAGTGTCGCTCTCGCCCGCAGCGGCGCGACCGTGACCGCGGCCGACTTCTCGCCGGGCATGATCGCCGAGGGGCGCCGCCGGCACCGTGGCATCCCGAATCTGACCTTCGTCGAAGCGGACGCGACCGACCTGCCGTTCGACGACGCGGAATTCGACGCCGTCACGATGTCGTTCGGGCTGCGCAACGTCAACGACCCGTCGCAGGCGCTGCGCGAGCTGCTGCGCGTCACCCGGCCGGGCGGCCGGCTCGTCGTGTGCGAGTTCTCGCACACGCCGTCGAAGGCATTCGGGGGCGCCTACCGCTTCTACAGCGATCGGGTCCTGCCCGTGGTCGCCAAGGCGGTGTCGTCGAATGCCGACGCGTACGACTACCTGAACGAATCGATCCGCGCGTGGCCGGACCAGCGCACGCTGTCGGCGTGGATCCGCGAAGCCGGATGGACCGACGTGGCGTACCGGAACCTGACGATGGGGATCGTCGCGCTGCACCGCGCTCGTCGCCCGGCATGAGCCCTCCCGCCCGCCGGTAGGCTGTGGGGGTGACTCCGCCGCCACCCGACTCGCGTCTCGCGGGCAATCTCGGTCTGACGGACCGGATCTTCGCCGGCCCGCGGTCTCGGCGGCTGCTCGCCACGGTCGAGGCGGGCCTCGAGCGGGTGGATGCGTCGCTGCAGCGTGAGCTGCACGTCACCGATGCGCTCGCCGACTCGGCGAGCCGCTATCTGTACGAAGCGGGCGGCAAGCGCGTCCGCCCGATGCTGGCACTGCTGACCGCACAGCTGGGCGACGGCGTCATCGACGGCGTCGTCGACGTCGCCACCGCACTCGAACTGACGCACCTCGGCTCGCTGTACCACGACGACGTCATGGACGTCGCCGACCGTCGGCGCGGGGTGCCCAGCGCCCATGCCGTCTGGGGCAACAACGTCGCCATCCTCACCGGCGACCTGCTCTTCTCGCGCGCGAGCCAGATCATGGCGCGCCACGGAGATCGCGCGATCCGGCTTCAGGCCGACACCTTCGAGCGTCTCGTCTTGGGGCAGATGCACGAGACCGTCGGCCCGGGCGTCGACGACGACCCCGTGGACTACTCACTGCAGGTGCTCTCCGACAAGACCGGTTCGCTCATCGCGGCGGCCGCCCAGGCCGGAGTCATCTTCTCGAACGCCCCGAGCGCGTACGAGGAGCCGCTGCGCGTCTTCGGCGAGAAGGCCGGCGTCGCCTTCCAGCTCCTCGACGACGTGATCGATCTGTCGTCCGACCCCGACGAGACCGGCAAGGTGCCCGGCACCGACCTGCGCGCGGGTGTGCCCACCATGCCGTACCTGCTGCTCGGGCGCCGGACGGATGCCGCATCCGTCGGCCTGCGCGCCCGCATCGACGACGGGGTCGCAGACATCGCCGCCGGCGAGGACGCCGCAGTCCTCGACGCCGACCTCGCGCAGCTGCGCGACCACGACGCCACCGATGAGACGCTGCGCCTGGCGCACCAGTGGTCGCGCGAAGCCGTCGCCGCCCTCGATCCGCTCCCCGACGGCCCGGTGCGCGAGGCGCTGACGCGCTTCGCGCAGGCCGTCGCCGATCGCTCCAGCTGACACACGACACTTGAGGGGCCGCCGAGTCGGCTCCGCGGGAGGACCAATGACCAAGCTCAGGCTCGCCATCGTCGGCGCCGGGCCCGCCGGCATCTATGCGGCCGACATCCTGCTGAAGGCCGAGCGCAAATTCGACGTGTCGATCGACCTCTTCGAGCAGCTGCCGGCCCCGTACGGGCTCGTCCGCTACGGCGTCGCGCCCGATCACCCTCGCATCAAGGGCATCATCACGGCACTGCGCGGCGTGCTCGACCGAGGTGACATCCGGATCTTCGGCAACGTGCGGTTCGGCGAGGACATCACCCTCGACGACCTCAAGCGCCACTACCACGCGGTGATCTTCGCCACCGGCGCCGTGCAGGATGCGAACCTCGCGATCCCCGGGATCGATGCCGCCGGATCGTACGGTGCGGCCGACTTCGTCAGCTGGTTCGACGGGCATCCTGACGTGTCTCGCCAGTGGCCTCTCGACGCGGCATCCGTCGCCGTCATCGGCAACGGCAACGTCGCGCTCGATGTGTCGCGCATGCTCGCCAAGCACGTCGAAGACCTCATGCCGACCGAGATCCCCGCGAACGTCGAGGAGGGCCTGCGGGCGAGCCGTGTCACGGACGTGCACGTCTTCGGCCGTCGTGGCCCGGCCCAGGTGAAGTTCACACCCCTCGAGCTGCGCGAGCTCGGCGAGCTGCGCGATGTCGACATCGTCGTCTACGACGAGGACTTCGACTACGACGAGGCCTCGCGCGCGGCGATCGCCAGCAACAAGCAGGTCATGGTCATCGACCGGGTGCTGCAGTCATGGCGCAAGCGCGAATCGGTCAACAACGCGGGGGGAGAGGCATCGCGGCGCCTGCACCTGCACTTCTATGCGCGCCCTCTCGAGGTGCTCACCGACGACGAGGGTCGGGTGAGCGGTCTGCGGTGGGAGCGCACCCGACCCGATGGAGAGGGAGGCGTCGTCGGCACCGGCGAGATCCGCGAACTCGAGATCCAGGCGCTGTACCGCGCGGTCGGCTACTTCGGCTCACCGCTGCCCGGGGTGCCGTTCGACAAGCGCCACGGTGTCATCCCGAACCACGAGGGTCAGGTGCTGCGCAAGGACTCGAACGAGCGCGTGCCCGGCGTGTACGCGACGGGCTGGATCAAGCGCGGCCCGGTGGGCCTCATCGGCCACACCAAGTCGGACGCGATGGAGACGATCCGCCACCTCATCAACGACCAGGGGTCGTGGTGGCAGCCCGCCGACCCGTCGGAGGAGGCGATCCCTCGCCTGCTCGAAGAGCGTGGCATCGCGTGGACCGACCTCGAGGGGTGGCATCGACTCGACGAGCACGAGATCGCCCAGGGCGAGCCGCACGAGCGCGCCCGCGTGAAGGTCGTGCCGCGCGACGAGATGATCGCGATCTCGCGCGGCATGTGACAACCGCACGCCCGGCTCGCGCCGGGGCGGCCGCAGCGCGCGGGTCGGCGTGCAGGACGCGACGAGATGCGCCGAGCGGCGCTCGATCATCCCGTGTCATGATCGACGGATGCGGCGCCCTCTCGTGCAGGTATCGCTCGGCTCGCTGGCGGTCGCGACCGTGCTGCTGGCGGGTTGCGACGCCGCGCCGCAGGAGGCGGCGACGGAGTCGCGTGCGCCGACGGTCAGCTCCGCACCGTCGCCGACGCCCACCGAGTCGGCCGACGAGGGCCCCGGCAGCCGGTTCGAATTCGCGTGTCCCGACTTCACCGAGACGATCGCCGAGCTCCTCGGCGGCGACGTGCAGCTGGATGCCACGGTCCCCGAGACCGCCGGCGGACCCCGCTGGCTCGGCGGACCGGCTCAGTACGCGATCCCGCAGCTGGGGGGTCTGGTGTGCGAGTTCGGGGGTGCGCAGGACGGGTCGGGGTCGAGCGCGACGATCTTCGTCGTCCCCGACGGCGCCGGGGCGATCACCGCCCGCGCCGAGGTCTACGGTGACGGCGAAGAGCCGCGATGCTCTCCGCTGCTGGAGGACTTCTCCTGCACGTGGGTCGATCTCGTCGCCGGCTCGTACGCCGAACTGAGATCCAGCGGCATCGCCGTCGATGACGTCGACGAGGCCGAGGCCCGTCTCGACGCGGCGATCAGCGGCATCCGGAGCTATCTCGTCGCACTGCCCGCGTCGGACGACCGGTGGGCTCCCCCCACGGAGACGGTTGCGATCGCCGAGGGATGCGGCGGGATCCTGCCCCCTGAGGCGCTCGCCGGAGCCCTCGGTTCGCCCGAGCTCGCGATCGGGTTCCCCGCCGGCGGCTGGTCGATCGAGGCCTGGACGCTCGTCGACGAATGGGACGCGCTGCCGTGCTACTACTACGAGGTCGGGGTCGACCCGTTCACGTCGAGCGTCGGCGAACTCACGTTCCTGCCCGGCGGAGCGTGGGCGTTCGTCAGCGCAGTCCGCGGCACCCCCGTCACGCTGCCGGGCGAGGACCACGCCGCCGTGTCGTGCGGCACGAGCGAGGAGTGGGCGTGCACGATCGACGTCCTGGCGGGCGGCAGCTGGCTGCGGTGGGCGACAGATGTCGAACCCGACGACCCGCCGGAGTACGCCGCGGCGATCGCGGCGACGATCGTGGCCGGGGTCCGCGGCTGACGACGCTGCTCTCGTAGGGTGGCTCTATGACGGATGAGTGGCGACCCGATCTGCTCGGGGTCGGCTTCGAGCAGCTGTCGCTCCCCCTCGGCGCTGATGTCGAGGGCCCGGTCGGCGCGACGCTCGTGCGCCGGCTGCCCTCGCCCGCTCGCCGGTTGCTCGGCCCGCTGCGCGACGTCGACGTCCTCGCCGTCCACGGCTGGTCGGACTACTTCTTCGACGTCGAGCTCGCCCGGTGGTGGACCGACCGCGGTGCGCGGTTCTTCGCGCTCGATCTGCGCAAATACGGGCGCAGCCTGCGCGACGGCCAGACGCCCGGCTACGTCGACCGTCTCGCGGAGTACGACCCCGACATCGATGCCGGCCTGGCGGCGATGGGACACGCGCCGGATGCCTCATCCCACCGCCGGCTCGTGCTGCTGGGTCATTCCACGGGCGGTCTCACGCTCTCGCTGTGGGCGGCGCGTCACCCCGGTCGGGCGGCCGCCCTGGTGCTCAACAGTCCTTGGCTCGAATTCCAGCTCGGCGCGATCGGGCGTCAGGCGATCGCACCGCTGGTGGGTGTGCGCGCCCGGTTCGATCCGCGCGGCACGCATCCCGTCGTCGACCTCGGCTTCTACACGCGCGCACAGCGTGAGCTCGGCGTCCTCCCGGCCACCGGCTACCGCGAGGACTGGCGGCCCGCCCAGGGCTTCGCCACGCACCCTGGCTGGCTGCACGCGGTGATCGCCGGCCATGCCGCGGTGGCGGCAGGCATCGACGTGGGGTGCCCGGCGCTGGTGCTGCTGTCGACCCGTTCGACGCCGCCCGTGCAATGGGACGACCGTATGACCTCGACCGACTCGGTGCTCGTGGTCGATGAGATCGCGCGTGCGGCGTCGAGGATCGGCAGGCGGGTCACCCTCGCCCGCATCGACGGGGCGATCCACGACGTGTTCCTGTCACGGCCGCAGCCGCGCGCCGAGGCCTACACCGCCATGGGGGACTGGCTGCGGGGTCTTCCCCGCTCTTCCCGCCGTGCGCCGAGTTCGAGCCTCGCGACCTGATCGATGCGCGGATGCAGATCGTCGCCGTCGTCGACGCGTCCCGCGTGCCAACTCAGATCGAGGCCGTCGGGCCGCTCCTGGAGCACCGACAGGTTGTTGTCGAACCAGGGGCCGGCGATCGTGTTCCAGGTGAAGGGCGGGTCGGGAACCTTCGCCGAGCGCGCCGCGAGCGCGCCGAAAGGGGTCGCCACGCCGTACGACATGACCACCGAGAACCAGCGCATGACGATGGGAAGCGGGTTGCGCACGGGTGAGCACACCGCTTGCACGATCCTGCTGCCGCGGTCGCGGGCGATCTCGGCGACGTACGAGTAGTGCACGTCGCCGGACAGCACGGTGACGGTCTCGGGCGCACGTCCGCGCTCGCCGTCGGCCACTTCGGTGAGCGACGTCGCCATCGCCCGGAAGCTGTTCTGCCACGCCGCCCAGTGCTCGAGATCGACCATCTGCCGCAGCCGCTCGCCGATCCGCGCGAACCATCGCCCCCAGGCCCCCTGGGCGAGCGCTTCGTCCCACGACTCGACATGGTGCAGACCCATGGGCAGCAGCAACGGCAGTGAGGTCGCCACCAGCAGGTGCCGCACATCGCCCCGCAACTGCTGGTCGACCCACGACCACTCGACGCGGTCGACGAGGGCCCGATCGCTCGGCGTGAGGTCGCGTGCGGCGCGCGAGTCGACGACGACGAGCCGGATGTCGCCGAAGTCCCGCGCGTAGCTGAACCGGTAGGTGGTCGGTTCGCGGTCGACACGGTCGGCGAAGGCGTCGAGGGCCTCGGTGACGTCGGGCTCGTCCGGTCCGTCATGCGCGGCGATGAGCTGCCAGATCTCGTCGTCCGCCCGTTCGCGGGGTGAGAGATTCCCGAGGTGCTGATACACCCAGTACGAGGCGAGACCGGCGACGATGCGCCCGTGCCACCACGAGGTCTGCTCCATCGACTTCTTCCACGACAACGACGCGTTCCAGTCGTCACGTACGTCGTGGTCGTCGAAGATCATGGCGCTCGGCACCGTCGACAGCAGCCATCGGTTCATCGGGTCCGACCAGGCCAGCCGGTAGAGGTGGGCGTACTCCTCGAAGTCCTTGAGCTCGGTGCCCGGAGGCTCGCGGATGTCGCGCTTGTCACGGATGAAGTCCTGCATCGCCTCGGTCGTGATGTCGGCGTAGACCTGGTCGCCGAGCAGCAGGATGAGGTCGGGGCGCAGTGCGGCATCCTCGGCCATCGCGAGCGCGAACGTGCGCATCGCGTCGATGCCGTGTCGACGGTTGCCCTTCCGGTCATGGGGCACGCTGGTGCGGCACGACCCCCAGGCCATCCGCAGTCGCGCTTTCGGATCGCGGGTGACGATGCGTGACGCGGGATGTCCGGCGTCCGGCGCGGGCCACACCGGCCGGTCGTCGACGACGATCTCGTACTCCTCACTTGTTCCCGGCTCGAGCCCGTCGAGTTCGACGAGGGCGTAGTGATGGCCATGAACGCCGAACGTGCGGGCGTTCCACTGGCGAGCGCCCATGCGCACCGTGACGATGACCGCGTTCGCGGTCTCGACCCAGACGGCGGCGGTCGTCTCATCGGTGTAGCGCAGCATCGGGCCGAGGACGAGGGGTGAGTCCGACATGCTCCCGTCTTATCGGGTGCACCGCCGACGTGCGGGATCTTGCGTGGGGACGCCCGGCGTGCAAGGCCTACCCGATCCGGCGCAGCAGGAGGATCCCGTCGTCGAGGTGCGCGGCCGATCCGTCGGGAGCCGTGGCAGCCCGGCGCCGCACCTCCACGATCTGGGGCGCCCAGGTCTTCGGGTCGAGACGGAGCAGCGCGAGATCCTCCTCGGGCGCGCGCATGACGGGGGCGTGGGCGGGAACCTCGCGCACCCAGGGCGGCGGGGCCGCGTGCGAGACGATGAGCAGCAGGCCGCCCGGCGCGACGCGGTCGGCCGCATCACGCAGCATCCGCGTGCGGGGGAAGTCGGGCTCCCACGAGTGCAGGAAGCTCGCGAGCACCAGATCGAAACGGTCCTCGACCGTCGCTGGTCCGTCGCCTTCGACGAACGTCGCTGCGACGCCGCGGGATGCCGCGAACTCGGCGGCGCGCCGCACCGCGGTGGCCGAGACGTCGACACCGGTGGCCTCCCATCCGTGCTCGGCGAGCCACACCACATCGCCGCCCTCACCCGAGCCGATGTCGAGCGCCGTTCCCGGGGGCAGCTCGGCGACGATCGCGGCGACCGAGGAGTTCACGCGACCCGACCAGAAACGGTCCTGGGCGGCGTAGCGGGCCTCCCACTCGGCGTTGCGTCGGGCCGTCCGCTCGGCCACGGCGAGGTCGAAGTCCTCGGCGGCGAGCATCGCATTGGCGCCCGCCCCGGCCATCGATCCCGCGCCCATCGCGACCGGCACGTTGGCGAAGGGCATGGTGGCGTTGCCGGCCGCGAACACGCGCGGGTGGCTCGTCGCGCCCCGCAGGTCGGTGACGATCGGCCCGCCGGGCTGGTCGCCGCGGACGAGGCGCAGCTGCTCGGCGAAGTCGAGGCCGAGCTCGGGCTCACCGCCCGTGAACAGTGCGTCGACGACGACCTCGCTCTGGTCCTCGGTGGCGATGACGAGTCCGTCCTCGCGGTGGGCCACTTCGCGGACGGGCGACGGTGCGATGGCGATGCCGCGGGCGGAGAGGCGCTCGAGGGCCGCCTCGTCGAGCGTGCCGGCTCGGGCGGTGAAGGCGGTGACATGATCGGAGAGCTGGCGCACCAGTTCGATCTGATGGATGCTCGCGATCGAGGTGGCGAGAACGCCGAGCCGCTGCCCGGCGACCTCCCAGCCGTGGCAGTAGGGACAGTGGAGCACCGAGCGACCCCACTGCTCGCGCAGACCCGGGATGTCGGGGAGGTCGTCGCGGACTCCGGTGGCGATCACCAGGGCGCGCGCGGTGTCGACGAGGCCGTCCGACCTGGTGACGCGCAGGCGGCCGTCGACCTCGGTGACGGCGACGACGGTTCCCGAGGCGAAGGCGACGTCATACCGGTGCGCCTCGTCTCTGCCTCGCGCGAGCAGTTCCGCAGGATCGACGCCATCGTGGCCGAGCACGCCGTGCATGTGGGCCGCGAAGCGGTTCCGCGGTCTGCCCGCATCGATCACGAGCACCCGCCGCCGCGAGCGCCCCAGCATCTGTGCGGCACTCAGGCCCGCCGCGCCGCCGCCGATGATCACGGCATCCCAGTCGTTCGTCATGGTCCCAGCGTGACGAAGATCCGCTTCGATCGGCAAGCTGTCTTGCGAAGATGGCAAACTGGTGCCATGGACACCGCTCTCGCACAGATCGGTCCCCGATTGCGCGCCGCGCGACGGGACCGCGGCTGGACGCTGGACGACCTCGCCGCGCGTGCCGGGATGTCGGCGAGCACCCTCTCTCGCCTGGAGTCGGGCAAGCGCCAGGCCAGTCTCGCGCTGCTGCTGCCGCTCACACGACACCTGGGGATGCGGATCGACGATCTGCTGCCCACCCCGCCGAGCGACCCGCGGGTGCGGCGAGCCGTACAGCGGCGCGACGGCATGGTCATCGCGCCGCTCACGCTTGAGCACTCCGCGGTGCAGACCTTCAAGATCACCTACCCGGCGACGGATGCGGCGCCCGCAGCACGGACTCATGAGGGGTACGAGTGGCTGTACGTGCTCAGCGGTCGCGTGCGCCTCGCTCTGGCCGGCCACGAGCACATCATCGAGCGGGGCGAGGCGGCCGAGTTCGATACGCGGATGCCGCACAGCATCAGCGCCACGAACGACGGGCCGGCCGAGGTCCTGAGCATCTTCAGCGCGTCCGGGGAGCGCATCCACACCCACGTCGGGCCGGGTGAAGGGACGGTCTCCGCCTGACCTTCGCATAGAATCCGGTCTATGCACGCGACCCGCCCGCTGCCGGAGCACAACGGACCGACGCTCGGACGATCGGCGGCCGAAGAGCTGTCCCGCACACTGCGGGTCGTCGCCGACCCGACACGGCTGCAGCTGCTCAGTGCGATCCTCGGTTCCACCGACGCCAGGGCGACGGTGGGGCAGTTGGCCGAGGTGCTGGGGCTGACCCAGCCGACCGTCACCCACCACGTGCGCATCCTCGTCGACGATGGCGTGCTCGTGCGGGAACCGGAGGGAAAGTTCGTCTGGCTCTCCCTCGACCCGCATCGGCGCGACGCGATCGAGGACCTGCTGCGATGACCGAGGGGGAGAAGCGCACGCATCGCATCGGCAGGCCCCTCGACCCCGGCGAGGCGGTCGCGCGTGCAGCGCAGGCGGCCGTGCTCGGTGACTCGATCAATCTCCGCGTGCTCAGCGCGATCGCCGCCGGCATCCATCCGGCCGAGCTCGCCGACGCACTCCACGTGGCTGCGGAGCGGGCGGCGACCGCGGTCGACGTGCTCGGCCGCGCGGGCATCGTGCAACGCGACGCCGACATCGGCTGGACGCTGACGGCGCACGGTTGGGTGCGGTTCGGGCGGTTGCTCATCGACGACCCCGCGTTGCGCGCGCTGCGCGAACGCCGCGCGCCCGTCGCGGCGCTGCCGACCGCCGTCGATGCGGTCGCGCGCGACCTCGCCTACCGGTTCGCTTCGACCTTCAGCGCCGAGACGGTCTCACGCTACGTCGCCGAGAGCTATCTGCTGCTCAGCCGCAGCGCCAACGTGAGGTCGCACCTGGCGACCCTGACGGCGCGCTATGCGGCGGAGCGACTCGAGGCTCTCGCTTCCGCAGAGGGCCTCGTCCTGCGCGGGACGCCGGAGGTGCTCTTCGTCTGCGTTCAGAATGCCGGTCGGTCGCAGCTGGCCTCCGCGTACCTGCGGCATCTCGCGGGCAACACGGTGCACGTGCGCACGGCGGGTTCGGCGCCGGCCGCCGAGGTCGACCCTCGCATCGCGCGCACGCTCGCCGAGGTCGGCGTACCGGCAGCCGACGACTACCCGAAACCCCTCACCGACGAGGTCGTGCAGGCGGCCGACTACGTCATCACGATGGGATGCGGCGACGCGTGCCCGGTCTACCCGGGCCGGAGATACCTCGACTGGCCGCTCGAGGACCCGCTCACCGTCGACGACGACGAGCTGCGTGTGATCCGCGATGAGGTGAGGCTGCGGGTCGTCGACCTGATCGCAGAACTCGGTCTGGCCCCTCAGCAGGCGAGCCGGTAGCCGACTCCGCGCACCGTCTCGATGGGCGACGCGCCATTCGAGCCTGGGTCGAGCAGGCGGGTGCGCAGCCGGCTGACCGCCACGCGGATCGCCGCGAACGGGTCGGCCGTGCGCCCCGCGTACTCGGCGGCGAGCTCTTCGAGTGTCGCCAGATGGGGGTGCGAGCGGACGAGCGCCTCGAGCACGGCGAACTCGCGCAGCGTCACCTCGACGGGCTCGCCGCGCCACGTCACCCGGTGGCTGCGGGTGTCGACGGTGAGTCCGCCCACCGAGAGGATCTCGTCGCCGACATGCGGCGCGGCCGCATGGGGAAGACGGCCGATGGCCGCGCGCAGGCGGTCCGGCGTGAGCGGCAGCATGACGGTCGTGCGAACCCCCGCGGCGAGCGCCACGCGGACGGCGTCGACCGCCTCGGCGTCCGACAGGCCGAGGATGACCGAGTCGGGGCAGACCGCGAGAAGCAGATCGAGGGCGTCCGCGAGCGGCAGGGCGCTGAAGTCGCTGGCGAGAACGACGATCGTCCCCGGATCATGGGCTGCGTCGACCAGCGCATGGAGGGGGTCGGCATGACAGGCGATCGAGATCCCGGCGTGCCGGTACTCGGCCGGGCGACCGCGCACCGCGGCATCCGGCCCCAGCAGCAGCGCGCGCCGGGTGCCGTCGACCGCGAGGGGCCTCATCCGAACCGGCCGCTGATGTAATCCTCGGTGCGCTGGTCGGCGGGCTGCTCGAACAGCTTCGAGGTGAAGTCGTACTCGACCAGCACGCCGGTGCGGTCGCCGGTGGTGTCGTCGGCGAGTGCGGTGAAGAACGCCGTCCGGTCGGCGACGCGCGCCGCCTGCTGCATATTGTGCGTGACGATGACGATCGTGTACTCGTTGCGCAGCTCGTGCATGAGGTCTTCGATCTTCGTCGTCGCGATCGGGTCGAGCGCCGAGCATGGCTCGTCCATCAGGATGACCTCGGGCTGCACCGCGATCGTGCGCGCGATGCACAGACGCTGCTGCTGGCCGCCCGACAGCCCGAACGCCGACTGCTTGAGCTTGTCCTTGACCTCATCCCACAGCGCAGCCTTGGTGAGGGCCTCCTCGACGAGGTCGTCCATCGACGACACCTTCATGCCCGTGACGCGTGGGCCGTATGCGATGTTGTCGTAGATCGACTTGGGGAACGGGTTGGGCTTCTGGAAGACCATGCCGATCCGGCGACGCACCTCGATGGCGTCGACGTCCTTGCCGTAGATGTTCTCGTCGTTGAACATGATCGTGCCCTCGACGCGCGCGCCTTCGACCAGGTCGTTCATGCGGTTCAGAGAGCGCAGCACCGTCGACTTGCCGCAGCCCGAGGGGCCGATGAGCGCGGTGATCTCGTGGCGATGGAACGCGAGGCTGACGCCGGTGACCGCACGGAACGAGCCGTAGAAGATGTTGACGTCGTTGCAGTCGAGCACCGTGGGCGGGTCGTAGTCCGCGTGCGCGGTGCGGCTGAGCGCGTGGTCGAAGTGCATGCTGGGCTGAGCGCCGCTGATGTCGTTCATGATGGGCCTTTCGGGTCACCAGCGCTGCTGGTAGCGGTTTCGGATGAAGATGGCCAGCGCGTTCATCGCCAGCAGCACGATCAGCAGCACGATGCTCGTCGCGGCGGCGAGCTCGTGGAAGCCCTCCTGCGGGCGGCCGGTCCAGTTGAAGATCTGGATCGGCATGGTCGTGTAGCCGCTCTGCAGGCCGTTCGGATCGAACCGCAGGAAGACCAGGCCGCCCAGCAGCAGCAACGGCGCGGCTTCGCCGAGCGCGCGCGAGAGGCCGAGGATCGACCCGGTCGCGATGCCGGGCAGAGCCGCCGGCAGCGTGTTGCGGAACACGGTCTGCAGCGGCGTGGCGCCCAGCGCGAGCGAGCCCTGGCGGATCTCTGCCGGTACGGCACGCAGGGCCTCGCGGGTCGCGATGATGATCACCGGCAGGATGAGCATGCTCAGCGCGAGTGCACCCACCCACACCTGGTTCTTGTTGACGACGCCGAAGAACCCGAGCGCCGCGAGGGTGAGCATGCCGTAGATGACCGACGGGATCGCGGCGAGGTTCTGCACGTTGAGCTCGACACCGCGGTTGATCCAGTTGTTCCGGTCGGCGAACTCCTCGAGGTGGATCGCAGCGGCGACGCCGATCGGCAGTGTCATGACCGCCGTCGTGCCGATGACCCACAGCGAGCCGAGGATCGCGGGGCGGGCACCGGCGTCATCCGGGTTCGACGACGGGTACTCCGTGAACAGTCGCGAGTCGAGCCGTCCGTTCCCATCGATCCAGATGGTCACCAGCAGCACCGTCAGGAACAGCAGGGCGAACAGCAGGCAGAACCACAATGCGACCAGGAAGATGATCGAGCGCGGGCTCGACTCGCCGCCCTTGGCGCGACCGCGGATCGACTGTTGCATGACGCCGCCGATGCCGCGGGTCTTCGTGGACGTGGACATCAGTAGGCCTCCCGGAATCGACGCACGATCGCGATGCTGACGAAGTTCACCAGGAGCGTGATCAGGAACAGGAGCAGACCGACCGCGAACAGGGTGTCGTATTCGAGCGAACCGACCGGCGAGTCGCCGAGCGCCGCCTGTGCGATGAAGCCGGTCATGGTCTGGCCGGCTTCGAGCGGGCCGGTGACGATGCGGGCCTGCTGGCCGGCGGCGAGTGCGACGATCATGGTCTCGCCGACGGCGCGCGAGATGCCGAGGACGACCGCGGCGATGATGCCGGACAGCGCGGCGGGGAAGACGACGCGCACCGTCGTCTGCATCCGGTTCGCTCCGAGTGCGGCCGAGCCCTGGCGCAGGGCGTTGGGCACGGCCGACATCGCATCCTCGCTGATCGATGCGATGGTCGGGATGATCATGACTCCCATGACGAAGCCGGCCGACAGGACACTGAACGAGCCGGTGTCGAGCTGGAGCCAGTCGCGCAGGACGGTCGCCTGCACGAACTGGACGGCGAAGTAGCCGTAGACGACGGTGGGGATGCCCGCGAGCAGCTCGAGGATGGGCTTGAGGATCTTGCGGGCTCGGTGGTGCGCGTATTCGGAAAGGAAGACGGCGGCGCCCAGACCGAAGGGCACGGCGACCAGCAGCGCGATCGCGGTGGTCCACGCGGTGGCGGTGACCAGAGGGACGACGCCGAACGAGGCGTCGGCGAAGCGCGGCGCCCATCGCGTTCCGAAGAGGAACTCGGTGACCGGCACCTGGGCGAAGAAGCCGATCGAGGGGATCAGCAGCGCCACCAGGATGCCGGCGGTGATGACGATCGTGAAGATCGCGGCGAGCCGGAACAGCAGCCGGATCGCGAGATCCAGAGGCCGGGGCTTCGCGTGAAGGCTGGATGGTCCGCGGTCGACCTTGCGGTGGCGCGCGGTGGAGAGAGTGGTCATGGGGCTCCTCGATCGAACGGCCGGGGGCGGAGGGGTCTCCGCCCCCGGCCGTGTCGGATGGGCGTCAGCCGATCAGGCTGGCGAGCTCCTCCTGAGCGATCGAGACCTGCTCGTCGGTGAGGGGCACGAACAGCGCGGCCTGGGCGACGCTCACGGCGTTCTCGACGTAGTAGTCCACGAAGGTCTGCACCTCGGGCTTGTCTGCGTACGAGGCGTTGCTGACGTAGATGAACAGCGGGCGGCCCAGCGGCGTGTAGCTGCCGTCCTGCACCGTCTCGGTCGAGGGGTAGACGCAGCCGTCGCCGCCGTCGACCTCGAGGCCCTTGAGGAGGTCCATGTTCTCCTCGAGGTAGCTCAGGCCGAAGTAGCCCATCGCGCCGAGCTCGCCCGACACGCCCTGGATGGTGACGTTGTCGTCCTCCGACGGGCTGTAGTCGGTGCGGCTCGCGCCCTCTTCGCCGTTGATCACGTCGGTGAAGTAGTCGAACGTGCCCGAATCGGTGCCCGCACCGTAGAGCGTGAGCGGCTCGTCCGGGAACGAGGGGTCGACCTGGTTCCAATTCATGATCTCGCCCTCGGACTCGGGCGACCAGATGGTGTTGAGCTGCTCGACCGTGATGCAGTCGATCCAGTCGTTCTCGGGGTTCACGACGACCGACAGTCCATCGTTCGCGATCACGATCTCGGTGAACTCGATGCCGGCGTCGGCGCAGGCCTCGGCCTCTTCGTCCTTGATGGGACGCGACGCGTTGGAGAGGTCGGTCTCGCCCGCGCAGAAGGTCTTGAAGCCGCCTCCCGTGCCGGATGTGGCGACGGTGACCTGGATCTCGGGCTCGACGGACGCGAACTCGGTGGCGGCGGCCTCGGTCAGGGGAGCGACGGTCGACGATCCGTCGGAGGCGACGGTTCCGCCCATGGCGGAGCCCTCCTCGCCGGTGCCTCCGGCCGACGACTGGCCGCCGCAGGCGCTGAGCGCCAGGGCTCCGCTGAGCAGCAGGGCGGTAGCTGCGAACTTGGCTGTGGTTGTGTTCACGGTGCGCTTTCGTTCAGGGCCTTTCGGCCTTGTTCGAGCTCGCCGCAGATGGCGAGTCAGATAGATGGGTTTCTATCCGTGTTAGATAGAAGCGTCTCTATGTGAACGCACGGTGAACGAGGGTTGGCCGTCGGGCGCACGGTCGAGTGCCCAACGGCCGAACAGTTCCGCCGCGAGGGCGGAGGATGGTCTACCGGTAGTTGACGAACTGCAGGTCGACGTCGAGGTCGGCCGCCTTGAGCAGACGGATGACCTCCTGAAGGTCGTCGCGGCTCTTGGACTGCACGCGCATCTCGTCGCCCTGGATCTGCGACTTCACCGACTTGGGGCCCTCATCGCGGATGATCTTGCCGATCTTCTTCGCGTTCTCCTGCGAAATGCCGTCTTTGAGGCTCGATGCGATGCGGAACTCCTTGCCGCTGGCGACGGGGTCGCCCGACTCGAGGCTCTTGAGCGAGATGCCGCGCTTGATGAGCTTGGACTGGAAGACGTCGAGCACGGCCTTCGCCCGTTCCTCGGAGTTCGCGACGATGAGGATCTGCTCGCCGCTCCAGGCGATCGATGCTCCGGTGCCCTTGAAGTCGTAGCGCTGCTCGACCTCCTTGCGGGCCTGGTTCAACGCGTTGTCGGCCTCCTGGTGGTCGACCTTGCTGACGATGTCGAAAGAGGAATCAGCCATGCCGGGAGTCTAGCCTCGCACCGCACTGCTCCCGGATGTCCGTGAAGGTCACAGCGAGATATCGAACGCCGTTCCCGGTTGCCAGATCGTGGGGGTTGTGTGCAGAATGTAAGCGCTTGCATTCGCGAGCCGCACGTAATGGCCTCGACGGCGCCGCCGCTCGAGTGCCGATCATCCAGCACCCAGAGAGGCACACACACCAATGAAGGTGAACAAGAGGAGCGTCGTCGCCCTCGGCGCGATCGCCGCCGTTTCATCCCTGACCCTCGTCGGCTGCGCCGGCGGCAGCAGCAGCGACTCGGGCGGCGAGACCACCGCCCCCGAGATGTCCGGTTCGATCACGGTCTGGGTCGACGCCGACCGCGCCGGCGTCCTCGAGGACGCCGCAGCGGAATTCACCGAGGAGACCGGCGTCGAGGTCGAGCTCGTCCAGAAGGAGTTCGGCGAGATCCGCGACCAGTTCGTCCAGCAGGTTCCGACCGGTGAGGGCCCTGATATCGCGGTGGGCGCGCACGACTGGCTCGGCGTCCTCGTGACCAACGGTGTCGTCGCCCCGGTCGAGCTCGGCGACAAGTCGGCCGACTTCCAGCAGGTCGCGATCGACGCGTGGGCGTACGACGGCCAGACCTACGCCGTTCCGTACGCGATCGAGAACATCGCCATCCTGCGCAACGCCGACCTCGTGCCCGACGCCGCCACCGACTACGACGACATGATCGCCAAGGGTCAGGCCGCCGGCACCGAGTACGCGTTCCTCGTGGGTCTCGATCCCGAGGCCGCCGACCCGTACCACCTGTACCCGTTCCAGACGTCGTTCGGTGCCCCCGTCTTCGGCACCAACCCGGACGGCAGCTACAACGCCGAGGACCTCGAGATCGGCAACGAGGGCGGCCAGGAGTTCGCGACGTGGCTCGCCGCTCAGGGTGCTGCGGGCATCTTCAACACGAACATCACCGGCGACCTCGCCCGTGAGAACTTCGTGGCCGGCGAGGCGCCCTTCTTCATCACCGGTCCGTGGAACGTCCCCGCCGCCGAGGAAGCGGGCATCAACCTCGCCGTCGACCCGATCCCCTCGGCCGGTGGCCAGGACGCGCAGCCGTTCGCCGGTGTGCAGGGCTTCTTCCTGAGCTCCGAGAGCGAGAACCGCCTCGCCGCCAACGAGTTCCTCGTGAACTACATCGGCAGCGAAGACGTGCAGATGGCGCTGTTCGAGGTCGGCGGACGCACTCCGGCGCTGACCGCGGCGTACGATGCCGCTGTCGCCAGCAGCCCGATCACCGCCGGCTTCGGCGAGGTCGGCGCCAACGCGGTTCCCATGCCCTCCATCCCCGAGATGGGTTCGGTCTGGCAGTTCTGGGGCGTGACCGAGGCCGCCATCATCAACGGCACCGGCGGCGACCCGGTCGAGCTGTGGAACAAGATGGCCGCCGACGTCCAGACGGCGATCGAGTAACACTCCGATCAGTCGGCGGGGCGGCATCCACACGGATGTCGCCCCGCCCTCCACCGCCGTAGGATCCGAACGGGAAGAGCGACGATGACGACGCCGACGACAACGCGGGAGCGCGCAGCGAACTCCGCCGAAGACCGCAAGCGCGCTTCGCGCTCCAAGCGCGCGATGCAGCTGGCCGAGGCGGCGAGCGGCGGCTGGAAGATCCTGCTGCTCAAGGTCGTCGCATTGGGCATCATCGACGCCCTCGCCGTCTACTCGATCCTGGTGCTCATCCAATCCGAGCAGTGGGTGCCCGCCCTCGTCGTTCTCGCCGTCACCGGATACGCGAACTGGATCTACTTCACCCGCGGGCATCTGCCGGCGAAGTACCTGATCCCCGGCCTCATCTTCCTCTTCGTCTTCCAGATCTTCGCGGCCGCCTACACCGGCTACATCGCCTTCACCAACTACGGCACGGGCCACAATTCGGACAAGGACAGCGCGGTCAGCTCGCTGCTCCTGTCGGCACAGGAGCGCGTGCCCGACTCGCCCGCGTACCAGCTCACCGTCGTCGAGCAGCTCGGCGAGTTCTCGTTCCTGGTCACCGATCCCGACGGCGACGTCGAGCTCGGCGGCGAGGAGCGTCCTCTCCAGCCGGTCGACAACGCCGAAATGGACGGCGGAAAGGCCGTCGGCGTCCCCGGCTACAACTCCCTCGACTTCGCGGGAATCGTCGCCAACCAGCAGGTGATCGCCGACATGGCGGTGCCTCTGAGCGACGACCCCAACGACGGCTCGCTGCGCACCCCCGACGGGTCGAGCGCGTACGTGTACCTGTCCAAGCTCGTGTACGACGAGCAGGCCGACACCATGACCGACACGCGCACCGGGATCGTCTACGCCGACATCGGCACGGGTGCGTTCACCGCCGAGGACGGTTCGGAGCTGCTGCCGGGATGGCAGATCTGGGTCGGCTTCGACAACTTCGTGCGGGCCTTCACCGAACAGTCGATCCGCGCTCCCTTCTTCGGCGTGCTGATCTGGACCTTCGTCTTCGCGTTCCTGTCGGTGGCGACGACGTTCGTCATGGGCCTGTTCCTGGCGATCGTGTTCAACGATCCGCGCATGAAGTCCAAGAAGTACTACCGGGTCATCATGATCCTCCCGTACGCGTTCCCCGGCTTCCTCTCGGCGCTCGTGTGGGCGGGCATGATGAACCAGGAGTTCGGCTTCATCAACGTCGTCCTTCTCGGCGGCGCCGACATCCCCTGGCTGACGAACGAATGGCTGGCGAAGTTCAGCATCATCTTCGTGAACCTCTGGCTGGGCTTCCCGTACATGTTCCTCATCTGCACGGGCGCGCTCCAGGCGATCCCCGAGGATCTGCAGGAAGCAGCCCGGGTCGACGGCGCGAGCGCGTGGCAGGTGTTCCGCAACATCAAGCTGCCGCTGCTGTTCGTCGCGGTCGCCCCGCTGCTGATCGCTTCGTTCGCCTACAACTTCAACAACTTCAGCCTGATCTACATGCTCACCGGTGGCGGGCCGCGCGACGCCAGCGCCTCGGTGAACGTCGGCGCCACCGACATCCTCATCACCCTCGTCTACAAGGTCGCCTTCGTCGGCTCCACCGCCGATTACGGTCTGGCCAGCGCGTTCTCGATCATCATCTTCATCCTCGTCGGCACGATCTCGGTGATCGCGTTCCGACGGACCAAGGCACTCGAGGAGCTGAACTGACATGAGCAACCTCCGACCGGGCGCCCCCGCCGCACGCGATCTGCTCGACCGCGTCGCCGACGACGATGACGCCCTGCACACCCCCACCGGACATGACGGCGCAGGCGTCCGCGGTGAGGTGGCGCTGCCCCGCCGTCCTTTCAAGCGATACTTCCGCGAGACCGGCTGGCGACACCTGGTCGGTATCGCGGTCGCGATCTTCGCGATCTTCCCGCTCCTGTACGTCTTGTCGGCTTCGCTGAACCCGGGCGGAACGCTGCTGACGGCGAACTCGCTCTTCTCGAACCTCAGCATCGAGAGCTATGTGGAGCTGTTCACGACTCCGCGCCATCCGTACGGCGCGTGGTTCGTGAACACACTCGTCATCGGCCTGATCACCGCCGCAGGCACCGTGTTCCTCGGCGCGCTGGCGGCCTACTCGTTCTCACGCATGCGGTTCACCGGCCGCCGGTTCGGGCTGACGTCCCTGCTGGTCGTGCAGATGTTCCCGCAGATGCTCGCGATGGTCGCGATCTTCCTGCTCATGGTGCAGATCGGCGACATCTTCCCCGCGCTGGGACTGAACACCCAGGTCGGCCTGATCATGGTCTACCTGGGCGGTGCGCTCGGCGTGAACACGTACCTCATGTACGGGTTCTTCAACACGGTTCCCTCATCGATCGACGAAGCCGCCAAGATCGACGGAGCAGGCCACGCGCGGATCTTCTTCACGATCATCCTGCGCCTTGTCGCGCCGATCCTGGCCGTCGTCGGTCTGCTGTCGTTCATCGGCACCTCGAGCGAGTTCGTGCTGGCGAGCGTCATCCTCATCGACCCCGAGAAGCAGACGCTCGCCGTCGGCCTCTACAAGTTCATCTCCGACCAGTTCTCGCAGAACTGGAGCGTGTTCGCCGCCGGAGCCGTGCTCGCCGCGATCCTGCCCGTCGCGCTGTTCCTCGCTCTCCAGCGCTACATCGTGGGCGGGCTGACCGCGGGGAGCGTGAAGTAGCGGGATGCCGCACAACGTCCGCGCGGTCGTCCGCGCAGCCGTCGGCGCGCTCGCCGCGTGCCTGGTCGTGGGTGGGCTGGTCGCGTGCTCCCCGACGGTCGAATCGGTCGAGGTCGAGCCGGCTCCGCCGGACGTCGGCATCCAGCTCTTCCAGTTGCCCTGGACCGCGATCGCCGACGAGTGCGAGACGACGCTCGGACCGAACGGGTTCGCGTGGGTGCTCACGTCGCCGCCGAACGAGCACATCGTGCGCGACGAGTGGTGGGCGTCGTATCAGCCCGTGAGCCACGCGATCGACTCGCGCCTGGGCAGCCGCGAAGAGTTCGCCGACATGGTCGAGCGCTGCGACGGGGCCGGCGTGGCGGTGATCGCCGACGCGGTCGTCAACCACATGACGGGCCAGGACACCCCCGGAACCGGCTGGGCGGGATCGGCGTACGAGCACTACGAGTACCCCGGTCTGTACACCGACGCCGACTTCCACCACTGCGGCCTCACGGCCGACGACGACATCCAGGATTACACCTCGCGTGAGCAGGTCCAGACCTGCGAGCTGGTGAACCTCGCCGACCTCGACACGGCGAGCCCCTCCGTCCAGGCGACGATCACCGCCTATCTCGAAGACCTGCTGGCCCTGGGCGTCGCGGGCTTCCGCATCGACGCCGCCAAGCACATGGCGGCCGACGACGTGGCGGCCATCGTCGCGCCGCTGCCGGCCGGCACACGCATCATGAGCGAGGTCATTCGCGGCGGCGGTGAGCCGATCACCCCCGAGGAGTACGTCGGCTTCGGCGAGGTGTTCGAGTTCACATACGCCCGCGATCTCACCCCACCGCTGCAGAACGGCGTGTTCAACGATCCCGAACTCGACGGCGACCGGCCACTGCACGTTCCCTCGGACTCGGCGCTCGTGTTCGTCGACAACCACGACACCGAGCGGGGAGAGGCCAGGGTCACCTACCGGGACGCTGCGATGTACATCATCGCGAACGCGCTCATGCTGGCGGACGACTACGGCACGCCCGTCGTCTATTCGGGCTACGCGTTCAGCGACCGCGACGCCGGCGCCCCCACCGACTCCGACGGCCGCGTGACGCCGGTCTCGTGCGCGCTCGAGACCGACGTGCCCGCCGACGACTACGACGACGGTGCGCGCACATGCGTGCAGACGTGGCCGGCGGTCGCCGGAATGCTCGAGTTCCGCGCCTTCGCGGGCGACGCTCCACGGCTCGAGGGTGTCGATGCGGGCGACGCCTACGGCTTCGAGCGCGAGGGCCGCGGCGTGGTGGCCGTCAACGTGGGCTCCGAGACGCAGCGCATCGAGATCCCGACGAGCCTGCCGTCGGGGAAGTACTGCGATGTCGTCAGCGGCGGCCGTGACGCGGTCGTCGACGACGGATGCCGCGGCGAGACGTACACCGTCTCGGACGGCACCGTGCGTATCGATCTCGCACCTCAGACGGCCGTCGCGATCCACATCGGCGGCCGCCTCTGACTCTGTCGTCGCCGCGTGCCACGATGGATCGACAACCGAACAACAATCCGAGGGCTCTGTCATGGCGTGCGCCGTGCAACCACGTCGCATCCCGGGCGGCGACGCCGCCTGCAGTTCGAAAGGCATCCCGATGACGAATCTCCTGCCCCATCACGACGGCTCGCCGATCCATGTGTCCGATCTCGAGCCCTCCCTCGGCGACACCGTGACGCTGCGCCTTCGCGTCCCGGTCGGCTACGGGCCGTTGGCGGCCGTGCGCGTGCGCTCCAATCCGGACCACGAGCCCGCTTGGTCGACGGCGACGCCGGCAGGTGTCGCGGACGGATGGCAGTGGTGGGATGCGCCGCTGCGAATCGCGAACCCGCGTCAGGGCTACCGTTGGGTTCTCCAGCACGAGGACGGCCGCGTCGAGTGGCTCAATCAGGCGGGCATCCACTCGCTCGAGACCCTCGACACCGAAGACTTCGCGGTGATCGCCCACCCGGCACCGCCGCGCTGGATGTACGACGCGGTGATGTATCAGATCTTCCCCGACCGCTTCGCACGGTCGCAGGCGGCCGACGAGCGCGAGCTGCCCGACTGGGCGATCCCGGCGGAATGGGACGACCCGGTCGACCCGGTCCTCCCGGGCCGCTCGCAGCAGTTCTACGGCGGCGACCTCGACGGCATCGTCGATCGACTCGACCACCTCGCCGACCTCGGCATCGACCTCATCTACCTGACGCCGTTCTTCCCCGCCGCGTCGAACCATCGCTACGACTCGTCGAGCTTCGACCGCGTCGATCCGCTGCTGGGCGGAGACGAGGCGCTCGTGCGACTGGTCGAGGCCGCCCACGCGCGCGGCATCCGCGTCATCGGCGACCTGACGAGCAACCACTCGGGAGACCGACACGAATGGTTCCAGGCGGCCGTGGGCCATCCCGACGCGCCCGAGTCGGACTACTACTACTTCGTCGACGACGAGAACCTGCGCTACGAGGCCTGGCTCGGGACACCGTCGCTGCCGAAGTTCAACTGGTCGTCGCAGGCGCTGCGCGATCGCTTCATCGAGGGCCCCGACTCGGTCGTCGCGAAGTGGCTCGACGCGCCGTACCGCCTCGACGGGTGGCGGATCGACGTCGCCAACATGACCGGGCGACTCGGCGCGATCGACGTGAACGCCGACGTGAGGCGGGTGCTGCGGCGCACGATGATCGAAGTCAACCCCGACACGGTGCTGCTCGCCGAGGTCGCGAACGACCCCAGCGCCGATCTGCAGGGCGACGGCTGGCACGGTGCGATGACGTATCCGCCGTTCACGCGCCCGCTGTGGGCGTGGCTCGGCGAGGCGCGCGGTGCGGCCTACACCACCGCCGAGGGTGACGTCCGCCACGACCCCTGGTTCTTCGGCCAGCCCATCGGCGGCATCCCGCGCTACACCGCGCGCGACCTGGTCGCGGCGATGACCCGCTTCACCTCGAATCTGCCGTGGCGCGTGCGCCTGGGCAACATGCAGGCGCTGGACTCGCACGACACCGGGAGATTCGCCAGCGTCGCCCGCCCGGGCACGATTCCGATCGCCGTCGGACTGTCGATGACGCTGCCCGGGATGCCGGTCGTCTTCGCCGGAGACGAGTTCGGCGACACCGGGGTCGACGGCGAGATGAGCCGCGTGCCCATGCCGTGGGGGAGCGACGAGCGCGATCCCGCCGTCGCCGAGCGGCTGGAGGTGTATCGCGACCTGATCGGGTTGCGGCGCGCCCATCCGGCTCTCGCGCGGGGCGGGCTCAGGTGGGTGCACGTCGACGACGCGTCACTGGCGTTCGTGCGCGAGGGCGAGACCGAGACCGTCCTCGTCGTCGCCTCGACCGGCGACCTCGACGTCGAACTGCCGGCCGCGGCGCTCCCGGGTGCGCATCGAGCCGAGACGCTGTACGGCCAGGCCACCCTCGGCGTCGCCGACGACGGGGCGGTGCTGCTGTCTGCTGAGGGCCCCGTCTTCGCCGCGTGGCGGCTGCCGGCCCCCGCTGCGCCCGACCTCGCGCCCGACGGCCCCGATCAGTCGTGGAGCGGCATCGCGGATGCCCGCTGGCGCACCACGGCCGAAGAAGCCGAGCGATCGTGAGCGGCGCCTCGCGGTCCGACCGGTTCGCGCAGCGCAGCGACGCCCTCGCCCGTGCCGTGCGCGCGACCGACGGCCTGGTCGGCTTGGCGTTGCTCGGCTCTGCCGCCGAAGCGGGGTCCGTGCGACGCGACGAGTGGTCGGACCACGATTTCTTCGCCATCACCGCGCGCGGCGCCGGGGCGCGGCTGCGTCCCGACCTCACCTGGCTTCCCGAGCAGGACCGGCTCGTCCTCACCGCGCGCGAGGGCGAGATCGGCTTCGTCGCGGTCTACGACGATGGACACGTCTTCGAGTTCGCCCTCTCGGATGCCTCGGAGCTGGCGGACGCGGTCGCCGGCGAGGCATCCGTCGTCGTCGACGACGAGAGCGGAACCACCGCGCAGCTCATCGAGCAGGCGCAGGCGCGCGCCGCGGCATCCGATCGGTTCGATCCGGCCAACGACGCGCGGCTCGTGCTCGTGAAGCTGCTCATCGGCGTCGGTCGCTCGCGCCGAGGTGAACGGCTCAACGGCAACGGCTTCGTCCGACAGTGGGCGCCTCAGCACCTCGTGCGCGCCATCCGCGGCCGGTTCGCCGGCTCGTCGACGACGCAGCGCGACACGATCGACCCGATGCGTCGGTTCGAGCGCGACTTCCCGCAGTGGGGCGGCCGACTTGCGGATCTGCTCGACCGACCGCTCGAAGAGTCGGCGCGCGGCCAATTCCTGCTGCTGCGCGAGGTGCTCGAACCCGGCTGGGCGGACTTCCCCGTGATGGCCGCCGACGTCGTCGCGCGCCGTCTCGGCTGGTGATGCCTGCTCGCCTGTGGACAACGGGTGACACGGCGTAGCGGAATCCGGCACACTGAGTTCCATGTCAGCGTTGACGACCATCGGACTTCCCGTGGCCCTCGGAATCATCATGTTCGGTCTGGGCCTGAGCCTCACCCTCGGCGACTTCGCCCGGGTTCTGAAGCAGCCGAAGGCGGTGATCGTCGCTCTGCTGTGTCAGCTCGTGCTGCTTCCCGCCGTCTGCTTCGGGCTCGTGCTCGCCTTCCAGCTTCCGCCGATCCTCGCGGTCGGCATGATGATGCTCGCCGCGTCTCCCGGTGGGACGACGGCCAATCTGTACAGCCATCTGTTCCGCGGCGATGTCGCCTTGAACATCTCGCTCACCGCCGTGAACTCGGTCATCGCGGTGGTCACCCTGCCGCTGATCACCAACCTCGCGATCCTCTACTTCAACCCCTTCGACGACCAGCTCGGCCTGCAGTGGTCGAAGACGCTCGAGGTGTTCGCGATCGTGCTGCTGCCGGTGGCGCTCGGGATGCTCGTGCGCCGCTTCTGGCCCGCCTTCGCGAAGGCGATGGACAAGCCGGTGCGCATCGCATCGGTCATCATCCTCGTCGTCGTCATCGGTGGCGCCGTCGCGTCGAACTGGACGCTGCTCGTTGAGAACTTCGCGGCGCTGGCGCTCATCACGATCGTGTTCTGCCTCATCAGCCTCGGTGTCGGCTATACCGTTCCGCGTCTGCTGCGCGTGGGCAGGCGCCAGGCGATCGCCTCGTCGTTCGAGATCGGCATCCACAACGCCACCCTCGCGATCGTGATCGCGCAGACGGTGCTCGGCTCGGTCGAGCTCAGTCTGCCGGCCGCCGTCTACGGCGTGCTGATGTTCTTCATCGCGTTCGGTTTCGGGTTCCTGATCCGCGAACGCACGGATGCCGCGGACGGCTCGGCGGGTGGCGGCGCCGATGAGACGGATGCCGCGGAGGCCGCATCCCGCTGAGCGAACCCGGTGCCGTTCGGGCGTGCGCTTCGTAGACTGGGCGCACAGGAGGTGCCATGCGCCCACTGACCGAAACCGACGTGCGGTCGTCGTTCGTCAATGCTCCGGCGGACGAGGTGCGGATGGTCGCGTTGCCGACCGACTTCCCGCTCGCCGACTGGGACCACCTCGACTTCTATGCCTGGCGCGATCCGCGCGCCCGCGGGCGCGGCTATGTGATCGCCGAGATCGACGGTGCCGTGCGCGGCGTCGTGCTGCGGCGTGCCGACGGCAGCTCGCGGGCGCGATCGGCGATGTGCAACCTCTGCCACACGATGCAGCCCGCCGATCAGGTGTCGTTGTTCACGGCGCGCAAGGCGGGAACGGCGGGGAAGCACGGAGACAGCGTCGGCACGTACATCTGCGCCGACCTGTCGTGTCACGAGAACGTGCGGCTCGCACTGCCGCTGGCCCCGAATGAGATGCGCGCGAGCGTGGATCTGCGCATCGACGGCACGCGCCGGCGCGCCGAGGCGTTCGTGGAGCGGATCCTGGAGACCGCCGAGGAGGACTGAATGGGCGACAGAGTGGTCGTCGTCGGTGACGCGCTCATCGATGAGCTGCGCGACGACAACGGAGTGCGTGAGTTCGTCGGGGGTGCGGCCCTCAACGTCGCGGTCGGGCTGCAGCGGCTCGGCGTCGCTGCGACGCTCATCGCGATGGTCGGCGACGACGAAGCAGGTGAGCACATCCGCAGATACCTCGCCGATCACGGTGTCGAACTGCTCGCGACGCCGTCGTCGCGCGGCTCGTCGCGAGCGGTGAGTACGCGGTCGGGCGCAGGCGAGCCGACCTACGAGTTCAACGACGCAGCGTGGAACCGCGGCATCCGCTTCGGCGATGCCGAACGGGCGGCGATGACCGATGCCGCGATGGTCGCGGTCAGCTGCTACCCGTTCGACGACGACCGCCAGACCGAGGAGCTCGCCGACGCCCTCGGCGGCACGCGTGTCGCGATCGACCCGAATCCGCGCACCGGGATGCTGCACGACCGCGCTCGGTTCGTGGCGGGCTTCGAGAAGCTTGTGTCGGGCGCCGCGCTCGTGAAGGTGGGTGACGACGACGCGCGGTTGCTGTACGACGCCGACCTCGACGTCCTCCGCGCTCGCCTGATCGATCTCGGCGCCGAGGCGGTGCTCGCCACGGCAGGCTCGTCGGGCGCGACGCTGGAGGCCGACCGCCACGAGGTGACCCGACCGATCTCGTCGCTGCCGGGCCGCGTGATCGACACCATGGGAGCGGGCGACGCCGCGTTCGCAACCGTGATCGCCGCGATGGCGGCCGATCCGCCCGCCGACGCGGACGCCTGGGAGGCCGTGCTCACGCGCTCGATGGACGTGGCTGCGGCGACGTGTCGGTTCGAAGGGGCTCTGCTGCGTCAGCCTTCGGCGCTCGCGTCACTGGATCTCGACGCCATCGGCACCTGACCGGCGCGAGGGGGCGAAGGCGCCCCGGTCGCGGTGAGGATGAGGGCCCTGTCGCGGCGACCGGTCGGCGCCCGGTTCCGCTCAGACTCAGACCGTCGGGGGCGATGTCGGGCACGAGTCGGCGGGTGTGAAGGTGACCTCCGCGCTGGAGTTCTTGCACAGCACCGGCGGGCTCGTCGCCACGAGCAGATCCATCGTGATCAACGCCGCGAAGGTCACGCGGTTGGCGGGAGGATTGGCGTTCATCACGATCCGCAGCGGGATCGCCTGACCCGGCTGGAGGGTGTGGGAGCGGAACCATGGGAACGGAGTCGTGTACGCACCGCTTCCGTCGTCCGTGTAGGCGGTGAGTTCGTACAGCGCTCCGCTGCCCTGGAATCCCACCGTTCTCGGCTCGGCCACCACCGTCTCGCCCGATGTGTTGACCAGCCGGACGAAGTACTCGTAGTTCTGCGTTCCGTCGCCGACCGGCTGGGGGAAGCATCCCGCCGAGAAGTCGTCGAAGTACACGGTGTCGCAGGAAGCGGCGACGATGCTGGCGGCGGCGATGGGCACGGTCGCCGCCACAACGATGACGGGTACGGACCAGGCGGCGCCCCGGACGACGGTGCGGCGCGAAACGGCGGTGCTCATCGGCTTTCTCCAGGGGTAGGTGGGTGACCTCGACGATCGGGGTGGGGACGATGACGACGCTACCAGCACTTCGCACCGTGTTAATAGTTAACGTGTTGGATGAGGCGGAGACTGCTCGATCGCCTGCTCAGCTTCCGCAGACCGACGACCATCACCCCCACCCGGACCTCCTGGCGGAACACAGAGAAGGAGCCCGGCCGATGGCCGGGCTCCTTCTCTTGATTGTCTTCTCTGTCGCGACTCAGATGTGTTCTCTGTCGCGACTCATCACATCGGTGGCGAGTGAGGTGTCTGGGTTCACGACATCGTTGACACCTGATCGCGGGGTTGTTCGTTGTGATCGTTGACGGCTGAGTCGGGGCATCGTTGACGTTGCCGGTGTGGTGATCGTTGGCCGGTGAGTCGCGACATCGACGACGCCGGAGAACTCAACGATGCGGGTGTGAAGCCGAAGAATCTCGTCATCGTCCGCGCCGTCCGTGAGCAGGGGCTCAGCCACGCTGAAGCCGCTGTCCGGTTCGGTGTCACCCGCCAATGGGTGCACGCCCTTGTCACCCGCTACGACGCTGAGGGACCCGACGGGGTTGCGCCGCGCTCTCGCGCGCCGCGGACCCGTCCGGGAGCGACACCCGCTGTCATCCGCGACCGGATCATCGCGTTGCGGGTGGAGCTAACCGGCAACGGGGCAGACGCGGGACCGGCCACGATCGCATGGCATCTCGAGCAGGAAGGCCACCCGGCGCCGTCGACCTCCACGATCCGCCGGATTCTGCACACCGCAGCCCTGGTAACCCCGGCACCCCACAAACGCCCCCGCAGCTCCTACATCCGGTTCGAAGCGGACCTGCCCAACGAGTGCTGGCAAGCCGACATCACCCACTGGTACCTGTCCACGGGTGTGAGGGTGGAGATCCTCGACTTCCTCGACGACCACTCCCGCTACCTGCTCGCCATCCGCGCCGGCACCGCGTTCACCGGCCCGAACGTCGTCGAAACGATGACCGACCTGATCACCGGCTACGGCCCGCCGATGTCGACCCTCACCGACAACGGCCTGGTCTTCACCACACGGCTCGCCAGGTTCAAAGGAGCCCGTGGCGGATTCGAGAAGCTGCTCGCCGTACACGGCATCACCCAGAAGAACGGCCGCCCCGGGCACCCGCAGACCCAGGGGAAGATCGAACGCTTCCACCAGACCCTCAAACGCTGGCTCACCGCCCGCCCGCTGCCCGACACCCTCACCGACCTGCAGACCCTGCTCACCGAGTTCCAGAGCTGGTACAACACCGCCCGCCCGCACCGCTCCCTCGGACGCAGAACACCCGAACAGGCCTACACGGCACTGCCGAAAGCATCCCCGACCGGCCCGACCCGATCAGAATGGCGCTCCCGCACCGATCGGGTCGACCAGCACGGCAAAGTCACCGTCCGCTACGCCGGCAAACTCCGCCACCTCGGCATCGGCAAAGCACACACCGGCACCCCCGTGCTCCTACTCATCCACGACCGAGACGTCTCCGTCAGCAACGCGAACACCGGCGAGATCATCGCCGAACACACCATCGACCCCGCCCGCGACTACCAGCCCAAGCGGCGATGACCCGCCCCGTCAACGATGTCGCGACTCACCAGCCATCCGTCAACGTCAAGACCCCGAACCCACGAAAAGTCCTGAGCCGCGCCTCGCTCGTAAACGATGACGCGACTCAGGACATCGGTGGCGAGTGAGGGATTCGAACCCCCGAAGGCTACGCCGGCTGATTTACAGTCAGATCCCTTTGGCCGCTTGGGTAACTCGCCGAGTGCGCACCCGCCCGGCTTTCGCAGTCGACCGGAGGCGCGATCCACCATCTTACTCTGCGATGGAGGGTGGCTGAAATCGCCGTGCATGTCAGGATGGCAGAGCGGGATCGACCGCACGAGAAGGGATCGCCATGACCTCAGATCCGAGCATCGCACCCGAGCGCGACGCCTCACCGTCCTCGTTGGTCCGCGCGGCGATCTGGGTGGCGATCGGTGCCCTCATCGCCGCGGCGATCGTGTGCGTCATCTGGGTGCTCATCGGCTCGCAGAACGGGATCGTCGGCCGCGCGTTCCTCACCATTCTGCTGCTCGCGGCGTTCGCCGGCGTCGCGATCCTCGACGCACACCTCGCTCCCCGGCGCCCCGCGTGGTTCGCGCTGGCGAGCATGGCGAGCTGGGTCGTGGCGCTGCTGGTCGGCGCGGTGCTCATCTGGCTGCCGAGCGACGACAGCTGGTTCGGCTACCCGCGGTTCCTCGCCTTCCTGCTCGTCGTGCTGATCCTCCAGCTCGCCCTGCTGCACGTGCGGCTCTACTCGAAGGCATTCCAGCGCTACGTGACCGGCTTCACGCAGGCCGTCTTCATCGTGACCGTCTCGCTCGTGGTCGCACTCGTCGCGCTGCTCGTCGTGCCGCTCGTTCTCGCAGAGTTCGTCGACTTCGCCGACATCTACTGGCGCATCGTGGTGGCCGTGACGATCCTGGCGGCGGTGGGCACGGCCCTCATCCCGCTGGTGAATGCGCTGTTCGCGCCGAAGAAGGTGCGGCCCGCGCCCCCCGTCGGCCCTCCGGTGCACGCCGGCGCTCCTGCTCCCGGGTCCGAGGCTCGCGCGCTCGCCGCGCCACCGTCTGCGCCCACCGCTCCGGATCCCGGTGAGCCCCTCCCGTGGCCCACCTTCACCGACGGCGTCACTCCGCTGCCGATGATGCCCGATGGCAATCCCGACTGGGGCGCCTACTACACCGGATACCCCTCGGAGGGCGCGTACGTCTACGCGCTCCCTCCGGGCAGTCCGGCAGCCCAGCAGGCCGCTGCTTCCGCCGCGACCGCACCCGCCGAGCCGCCGGCGCCTCCGGCATCCATCGAGCCGCCGGTGCCTCCCGCGTCGACGCCGGGCTACGAGGGCTACCCGCCGCCTCCGCCGCTGCCGCCGCGGTCCTGACGGAAGTCGTCAGCCGTTCAGCATCTCCAACGCCGCCATCGCGGCGTTGTGGCCGCCGAGCCCACTGACGGCCCCGCCGCGTCGGGCTCCCGAGCCGCACAGCAGGACGGTGGGATGCCGCGTCGCCACGCCCCAGCGTTCGGCCGGCGTCTCGAGCGGCTCGTCGGCGCCTGCCCACGGCCAGGAGAGCGTGCCGTGGAAGATGTCGCCGCCGATCATGCCGAGTGAGGCCTCGAGGTCGGCGGTCGTGCGCGCCTCGATGCACGGTGTGCCGTCCGCGGCCTCGTACACGCAGTCGGCGATGGGCTCCGCCAGCACCGAGTCGAGCGAGCGCTGCGCGGCCGCGAGCAGCTCGTCCCGCGCTGTCGCCCGTTCGCGGTCGGCGACGAGGCGGTGCGGCACTTGCAGGCCGAAGAGGGTGAGGGTCTGCGCCCCCTCCTCGCGCAGCTGGGCGCCGAGGATCGACGGGTCGGTCAGCGAATGACAATAGATCTCGGCCGGAAGCGGCGAGGGGATGCCCGTCTCGGCCGCGGCCACGTAGGCGGCATCCAGCTGCGTCATCGTCTCGTTGATATGGAAGGTGCCCGCGAACGCCGCGTCGGGTGCGACCGCCGCATCGTGCAGGCGCGGCAGCCGTCGCAGCAGCATGTTCACCTTGACCTGAGCGCCCTCGGGCGGCTCGGCGGCATCGTCGTCGTGCGCTCCGCCCGCACGCAGCAGGCGTCGCAGCACGGCAGGACCGACACCAGACAGCACGATCTGCCCGCACAGCGCCTCGCCGCCGGCCAGACGCACCTCGCCGTCAGGGGTGACCGCTTCGACCTCGGCAGACGTCCGTACCTCGGCGCCCGCCTCGCGGGCGGCGCGCTCGAGTTCGCCGGTGACGCGCCCCATGCCGCCGACGGGCACGTCCCAGTCGCCGGTGCCGCCGCCGACGACGTGGTAGAGGAAGCAGCGATTCTGCCGCAGAGACGGGTCGTCGGCGTACGAGTAGGTTCCGATGAGCCCGTCGGTGAGCGCGATCCCTCGCGCGATGTCGGTCGTCAGTGCGCTGCGCAGCAGGTCGCCCAGTGGCCCCACGGCGACGTCGTGCCACAGGTCATCGTCGCCCAGCGCAAGCCGGAGCGACTCCTCGCGCACGAGCGGTTCGGTCATCGTGGGGAACAGCGCGCGGGCCAGCGGTGCCAGGCGCTCGCCGAATCGTGCGTAGCGGTCGGCCTCGTCTCGGTCGCCGGTCGTCCGCTCGAATGAGGCAGCGGTGGCAGCGGCATCCGCTGTGTCGACGAGGATGCCGCGTGCCGGATCAGTGGGGTCGGGCGTGTACGACGAGTACCGCCGCCGCCGCAGCGCGATGCGCAGACCGAGATCGTCGATGATGCTGCGGGGCAGGAGGCTCACCAGGTAGGAGTAGCGCGACAGTCGCGCCTCGACGCCTGCCCACGGCGTCTCCGAGACGGCGGCGCCGCCGACATGGTCGAGTCGCTCGAGCACGACGACGGATCGTCCGGCACGGGCGAGGTATGCGGCCGCGACGAGGGCGTTGTGGCCGCCGCCGACGATCACGACATCGTGGGTGCAGGGTTCGCTCACCCCCTCACGCTAGTCCGGGATGCCGCCACCGCCGATACGGTTCTTGTATGGGTCTGGCACAGGATCTCGAGGCCATCGCCGTCGACATCGCGCGTGAGGCGGGCGAGCGGGCGCGGATGCGACGCGCGGAGGGGGTGCGGATCGCCGCGACGAAGTCGGCGCTCGCCGACATCGTGACCGAGGCGGATCGCGAGGTCGAGGACCTCATCCGTGCGCGTCTGGCCGCTGAGCGACCCGACGACGGCTTCCTGGGCGAGGAGTCGGGGGCCGAGCGCGGCGACAGCGACATCACGTGGGTCGTCGACCCGATCGACGGCACCGTCAACTACGCGTACGGCATCCCGGTCTACGGCGTGAGCATCGCGGCGGTCGCCGGTGAGCCGGAACCGACCCGATGGGAGGCTCTGGCGGGCGCGGTGTTCCACCCGTCTACCGGTGACATGTTCCGTGCGGCGAGAGACGAGGGCGCATGGCTGGGCGAGCATCGGCTCGCCGTGAATGCCGAGCCCTCCGACGCCGGTGCGCTGGTGGCGACCGGTTTCGGATACGACCCGACGACCCACGCGGGCGACCTCGCCGCGGTCGAACGGATGCTGCCCTTGGCGCGGGACCTGCGTCGCGCCGGCGCGGCATCCCTCGACCTCGCCTACGTCGCCGCGGGTCGCCTCGACGGCTACTTCGAGCGCGGACTGCAACCGTGGGACCATGCGGCCGGATGCCTGCTGGTGACCGAGGCAGGAGGGCTCGTCGGCGGCTGGCACAGCAGGGATGCCGCGGGTCGCGCGCTGACGGTGGCCGCGGGACCGGCGCTGTTCCCTCGGCTGCTGCGCGCCGTCGACCTCGGCTGAGCGCCCCGGCATCCCCGGCGCGGATGCGGGATTCGACACAGGCGTGTTCGTACATGGCATTCTCAGGCGTCCCGGGGTAGTGTTTACCCGATCGTTACCTTTGTCGCCCGAACGGCAGGGGTGATCAGAAGCCCGAACGTCCGATCGTTGCCCCCCAGCGACCCGACCGCGAGATTCCGTTACGCGTGCACTCAGAAGTCCCACAGGCTGAGCCCGCCCCGACCCGCCGCTCCAGCCGCACCGCTCCGACGCCTGTCCAGGCGACCCCGGAGACGGCGCCACTGTCTCGCGCCGAGTTGAGGCGCCGCAACGCGGCCGCGGCTTCGCAGATCCCGGTCGAGCAGCCCCCGGTCGTCTGGGACCACCGTGAGGATGCTGGCGTCGACCAGGCGACCGACATGGTCGAGCCCGCCGCTCCCGTCGTCGCACCCCAGGTCGAACCCGCCGGGGACGTCGCCGAGCCGACCATCGAGGTCGTGCGAGCCGAGCCGCTGACACGTCGACGCGTGCGACAGGAGCGGGCGGCGACACGCGTCGAGCCCGTCCAGGTTCCCGTCGAGCCGTTCGCGCTTGTCGAGCCCGAGATCGAGACCGCGGTCCCGCAGTCGGTGGAGAGCCGGTTCGAGACCGCGGCGATGCCGCAGGTCGACGAATTCGCCGAGGCCGCACGCCTGTTCTCGTTCACGGGTGAGACGCCGGTGCTCGACTCGTCCGAGGCGCGGCCCGATTCATCGGGAGAAGGCGCCGACGATGTGCCGTCGCCGAGCGAGCCGGCGCCGCCTCGCCGCACCGGCGGGGCCCTCGTGAAGCAGCTCGTCGCCGCATCCTTCTCGATCGGCGTGATCGGTGTGGTCGGCCTGCTGACCGTCGGTCTGACCACACCCGCCGCTGCCGTCGCGGCGAACCGCGGTGACCAGGCGACGACCGTGTCGCTCGCGGCGGATGCGGAGACGATCGACGAGGACGAGATCCAGGCCTTCGTGACCTCGTCCGACACCGAGACGGAAGAGATCACGCGTGAGGAGAATTACTCCACGGCCACGATGATCGACCGCGCGGCGGCAGCCAGCATCAGCAACCCCTCGAGCTCGGTGTTCACGAACAACCCGAGCTGCGACATCCAGTGGCCGTTCGAGGTGGGTGTGCCGATGAGCTATGGATTCGGCATGCGCTCGGGCAAGATGCACGAGGGCATCGACTTCACGCCCGGCAGCGGCGCGCACATCCAGGCGATCGCCGACGGTGTCGTGCGGGTGTCGACCGAGTACGGCGCCACCTATGGTGTGACCATGATCATCGACCACATGGTCGACGGCCAGCTCGTCTCGAGCCGCTACGCCCACATGCAGTACGGATCGCGTCAGTTCGAGGTCGGCGACCACGTATCGGTCGGAGACTTCATCGGGCTGACCGGCAACACGGGCCTCTCGTACGGCGCTCACACGCACTTCGAGGTCCTCATGAACGGCACCACGGCCATCGACCCGCTGCCGTGGTTGAGGACTCACGCGGTCTGCTGACCGATGACAGGGGGATGCCGCGGCTCTGGTATTCTCTTCTAGTTGCCCGGAGGCGGGCGGCACGCCCCGATAGCTCAGTGGCAGAGCACTTCCATGGTAAGGAAGGGGTCGTCAGTTCAATCCTGACTCGGGGCTCGCAGCATTCCGTTCCGAAGAACCGGAATGCACGCGGCAGGGTAGCTCAGTTGGTGAGAGCGCACGACTCATAATCGTGAGGTCGCGGGTTCAAGCCCCGCTCCTGCTACAGATTGAAACCCCCGGATTTCCGGGGGTTTTGTCGTGTCGGGTGCGTCATCACCACCGTGGCGGCGACTCGACCCCACCCGCGCGCTGGGTCGACGGGCAGATCATCTTCGTCAACGGCGGACTGGCGTAGCGTGCGAAAACACACCTGTAACCTGTTCGCACGATCCGTGTGATCTACCGCGAGTGCCGCTCGCATAGGGTGATCACGTGCGCTACTCGGTCGACATCGCGGGCGTGGCGAACCTCACGTCGGACATGGTGGCGCGCGTCGACGAGGTGGCATCCGATGTGGCGGAAGCGCTGTCCGCCGTCGACGACGCGACCGACGCGCTGCGGGCCCACGCCGTCGACGTGGCCGCAGCGCTGGACGCCGTCTTCGCCGTCCGCCGCGCGAGTGGACCGGGCGTATCGGCGAAGTCGCGACAGCTGCTGGCCGCCGTGCAACAGGCGACGCTCGAGTATGCGATGGGCGACGAGCAGATGTCCACGCAGACGAGCGCGGTCACGCCCGACGCGCCGGGTCGAGGTTTCGGGCCGGTGGCACGATGACGAATCTGATCGCCGCCTCGGCGGTCCCCCCGCTTCCGGCCGACGGTGCACGTCTGATCGCAGCGGCTGACGTGCTCGCTGCGGCCGGGCGCGGGGTCGGCACGGGGGTCCAGGACGCATCGGCGGTCTGGAGCGGACTGCCGCAGGTGTACGACGCTCCCGAGACGTCGACGGCGGTCGCCGCGATCACGCCGGTCGTGCGAGCCGCTTCGGACTTCGACGAGGCGTCGGGTGCCGCAGCGAGGGCGCTGCGCCAGCTCGGTGAAACGTTCGTCGAACTCGCGCGCCTGCGCGACGTGCTGGTGGACGATGTCGCGGTGCATCGCACCCGCGTGCTCGATCATCGCGCGAGCGATGCCGCCGCGCACGAGGACCCGGCCGATCCGCTGTCGGGTTGGGGCTTCGGCGGCTTCGCCCGCAATCAGGAGCTTCTCGACCGGTGCGCGAGCCTCGCCCGGCTGTTCGACGCGGCGCTCGAACAGTGCGAGCGGGACCTCGGCCGGATCGGCGATCCCTACGGGTTCGCGTCGGTGATCGAGGCCGGTGCGAGCATGCCGGCGGCGTCGGTCGGCGCGAGCGAACAGTCCGCGCACTTCCACACCGAGCTCGGCATCATCGTGCTCGGCCGGCTCACCTCACTGGATCAGAACGGGATCGTCATGCTGCTCCAGCGGCATCCGGAATGGGTGTCGCTGCTGCGCGAGTCGCCGCCGCATCCCGCCGCCATCGCGCAGTGGTGGAGCGGTCTGGACGCGACGACCTCGTCGGCGCTCACTGAGGCCGCCGCTCGTGTCGTCGGCGGCCTCGGCGGGGTTCCCGCGACGGTGCGCGCAGAGGCGAACCGCACACTCGCCCACTCGCGTCTGGCGTGGATCGAGGCTGAGATCCGCCGCATCGAGCGCGACGGGTACGGCACCTCCAGCACTCTGCCGTACGCACACGAAGCCGCCGTGGCCCAGTACCTCCGTCGCCTCGCCGTCCTGCGCGGCGAGCGCGACTACCTTGACCGCGTCGTCAGCGGCGACGCACATCTGTATCTCTACGATCCCGATCACGGCGCCATCATCGAGATGTTCGGTGACCCCGCGGACGCCGACGTCATCCTGTCGTTCATGCCGGGGACGAACACGACGATGGAGTCCTTCTACGAGTCCACGGCAGGCTCCGGAATCACGGCGCTCGCCCGCTGGCAGGTGAACAACCCCGATCCGGCGGTGACGGTCGCGGGCTTCGTCGTCAAGCAGGGTGAGTTCCCTCAACTGTCGGCGGACATTCTGCGTACCGGCCCTCAGAACAACGACATGATGGAGTCCCTCGGCCGCGCCTACGCCGACTTCACCGGCGAGGTCAACGTCATCGCGCCGGACCTTCCGATCGTGAGCGTCGAGCACTCCGCCGGGTCGGCCGCCGGTGGCGCCGCCGAGGTCGCGGGCGCATCGTTCGCTGCGCGCGTGCCGCTTGCGGGCATCGGAATGACGGCCGAGTGGGTGAGGCAGCCCGGCACCGACTACTACGCCATGCAGGCGCCCAACGACATCAACAAGAACTTCGACGGCATCGAGGTCGGCAACTGGGGCTACGCGATCACCCCGACGGCCGAGAACGGCTTCGCCGAGCTCGAGACCGGCCTCCCCGGCACGTCGCCGTTGGTCGCGGTCGCCGCGCCGATCAGCCCGACGGTGGCGCTGAGCATCGAGGCCGCCAACCAGGTCGAGAACCACAACCGGATCATGAGCGGCGACATGACCCTCAACGGCACGGTGCTGCGCAGAATCCAGCAGATTCTGCGGCAGGAGGCGATCGAGCATGACTAGACGTGTTCCGCGCTCGCTCGCCTTCGTTTCCTCGCTCGCCCTCCTCCTCACGGGATGTTCGATGTCACAGCTTCCGACGTACGCCGAGGTCCAGGACGAGACCCACCGGGCGATGCAGCGCATCGTCGACGAGCTGCCGCCCGACAGCACCGTCGAGCGCGACCCCGACGGCACGCCGTTCGGGTGCGAGGGTGACGGCGTCTTCTATACCGCGCAGTGGGTGGTCCATCCCGGCGCAGACTTCGACGGGCAGCAGTTCATCGATGGACTCCCTGGTGCGCTCGGCGACGATTTCGAGGTGGAGGACACCGGACTCGCGCTCGACTTTCCGGCGGTGAGTCTTGTCGCGGTGGCGTATGGCGATACCGGCATGAACGTCTCCGTCGCTGCGGCAGGGGGCCACAGCAGCGTCGGCATCACCGCGACATCGCAGTGTGCACAGGCGCCGTCGGACTGATCGGCGCGGTCGGGTGGACCGCGCGAGCGCGGTAGGGTTTGCGTCATGGCGACGATCCCCCCGGGCTGGTACGACGACGGACGCGGCGTGCTGCGCTGGTGGGACGGTGCCGCGTGGACCGAGCACACCGCGGAGCCCGAATCCGCGCAGCAGGAGGCGTCTGCATCCGATGTCGCGGTGGCGCCGGAGGAGGACGGCGAGCCCTCCCCGGACGACGACGCGTCGCCCGGCCAGGAGGTCGACGCCGCACCCGAGTTCGACGCGGCGGCCGCCGCCGCGCTCGGCCTGCCTGCCCCCGGCGAGACTCCCGAGTATCCGGCGTATGCGAATGGATACCCCGGCGCGCCGCCCTCCGCGCCGCCCACCGACCCGAACGCGCCGGCGCCGCCGCCTGCGGCGTATCCCGCCTCGTATCCGACGGCGCCGTACCCGCCCGCCGGACAGAGCGGCGTCTTCACCGCGGCGACCGAGCCGCGCAGATCCAAGACCTGGATCATCTGGGTCATCGCGGGTGTCGTCCTGCTCGGCCTGGTCATCGCGGCGGCGGTGCTCATCCCCCTCGCGCTCATGGGCGCGGCGACCGGCGGATCCAACGGCCAGGGCGGCAACGTCGACACCGGCGATCCCGAGGTGCAGGCGGTGGTCGAGGTGGTCGAGACGTATGACCGCGCCTGGCAGGAACTCGACTGCGACCTCTACTTCGAGACGACGACCGAGAGCATGCGGGCCGTGCTCGGGATGATCGACTGCGAGACGTTCGTGTCGGAGGCAGGGGCGTGGGATCAGATCGTCGACGGATACACCCTTGACATCGTCGACGTGCAGTCCGCGGACGGCGTCTACACGGTCTCGACGAGCGAGACCTACTCGGGCATGTTCGACCAGGATGGCAACCCCACCGAAGAATCGGTCGACTACGAGGACCGCTACGAGTACACCGTCATCGAGGTGGATGACGCCTGGGTGATCGACGATCTGACGGTGGACTAGTCGTTGGCTGAAACCACCGCTCGCCGCGACGCGCGGTTCGTCCTCATCGCCCTCGCGATCGGACTGATCGCCGGCCTGCTCTCGGGTCTGTTCGGCGTCGGCGGCGGCACCGTGATCGTGCCCTTGCTCGTGCTCCTGCTGCGGTTCGACCAGCGGCTGGCCGCCGGAACGTCGCTGGCCGCGATCGTCCCGACCGCCACGGTGGGGGTCATCTCCTACGCGGTCCACGGCTCGGTCGCCTGGGTTCCCGCGCTCATCCTCGCCCTGGGCGCCGTCATCGGAGCGCAGGTCGGCACGTGGCTCCTGCCCCGCATGCCGATCACCGCGCTGCGCTGGGGTTTCGTCGGCTTCCTGGCCGTGGTCATCGCGAGCCTGTTCGTCGTCATCCCCTCGCGGGAGGCCGGACTGCCGATCACCGTGCTCTCGGTGATCGGCCTGATCGTCCTCGGCGTCGTCACGGGCATCCTGGCGGGCCTGCTCGGAGTGGGCGGTGGAGTGATCGTGGTTCCCGCGCTCCTGCTGCTGTTCGGCACCAGCGATCTCGTCGCCAAGGGCACGTCGTTGCTGATGATGATCCCCACGGCGATCTCGGGCACGGTCGGCAACGTGCGCCGCCGCAACGTCGACCTCGTCGCGGCGGCGCTCATCGGCGTCGCCGCGTGCACCACGACCGCATTCGGAGCCTGGCTGGCCACGATCGTGGACCCTTTCGTCGGCAACATGCTGTTCGCCGCGTTCCTCACGGTGATCGCGGTGCAGATGGCGATCCGTGCGATCCGGGGCCGCAAGCGCTGAGAGCGCGCACGGCTAGGATGGCACGGTGCCAGTGAACCCCGAGCTGGTCGGCCGTGTCTTCCCGCCGACCGAGTCCTACCTCGTGGGCCGTGAGAAAGTGCGTGAGTTCGCGCGCGCGGTCTTCGCCGACGACCCCCAGCACACCGATCCCGCGGCAGCACGCGAGCTGGGCTTCGCCGACGTCGTCGCGCCGCCGACCTTCGCGATGGTCGTGCAGGACCTCACGCTGCAGCAGCTTCTGGCCGAGCCCGACTCGGGCATCGAACTGTCGCGCGTGCTGCATGCCGAGCAGCGGTTCCGCTACTCGCGACCGATCGTCGCTGGCGACGAGCTGACCGCGCAGCTGGCGGTGACCGGCATCCGCACGATCGGCGGCAACGCGATGGTGACCAGCGATGCCGAGATCACGGATGCCGCGGGTGCCCACGTCGTCACGGCGACGTCGGTGCTGCTGGTGGGGGAGGGCTGATCATGGTCGGAACCGGAGACATCGTCGCCGAGCGCACGGTGCACCTCACCCGCGAGTCGCTCGTGCGCTATGCCGGTGCGTCCGGCGACTTCAACCCCATCCACTACCGCGACGACGTCGCGGAGAAGGTCGGCCTGCCCGGCGTGCTCGCGCACGGCATGCTGACGATGGGGCTGGCCGTCGAGACCGTCGTGCCGTGGATCGGCGACACGGGCCGCATCGTCGAGTACGGCGTGCGCTTCACCCGTCCCATCGTCGTCGACCCCGAAGAGGGTGCCGACGTGACCGTCGTCGCTCGCATCGGTGCGATCGACGAGGGGATCGCCCGCCTCGATCTGACGGTGACCCACGCCGAGACGACCGTCCTGGGCAAGGCCCAGGTGCGGGTGCGTCTCGACTGACCCATGCCGGAGGTCACACCGATCCCGCTCGCGCAGCTGACGACACTGCGCACCGGAGGCGCACCCTCGCGCATGCTCGACGCGCACGACCGCGCTGAACTCGTGGATGCGCTGCGCGAGGTGTGGGCCGACGGCGACCCGTGGCTCGTGCTCGGCGGCGGGTCGAACCTGTTCGCCGGAGACGAGCCGTTCGACGGCACGGTGGTGCGGATCCTCACTCAGGGGGTCGAGCGCCTGCCATCGCCGCGGGACGGATACGCACGCCTGTGCGTCGAGGCGGGGCACGACTGGGACGCCCTCGTGGCGCTCTCGGTCGATGAGGGGCTGTCCGGGATCACGGCGATGTCGGGCATCCCCGGAACCGTCGGCGCTGCGCCCGTCCAGAACGTCGGGGCCTACGGGCAGGAGATCGTGCAGACCCTGGTCGAGGTGGAACTCCTGGACGAATCCACCGGCGAGGTGTCGACGGTCCCCGCCGCCGAGCTCGGACTGGGCTTTCGCACCTCCGCACTCAAGCACCACTACGGATCGGCGCCGGCCCGCCGCGCGGTGATCCTGTCGGTCACGCTCGAGCTCTTCGAACTGGGCCACGCTGCGCACCCGATCGCGGGGGAGCAGCTGCGCACCGCGCTCGGCGTCGCCGAAGGCGAGGCGGTGTCGCTGTCGTGGATCCGAGAGCATGTGCTCGAGACCCGTCGCCGCAAAGGCATGGTGCTCGACGCCGACGACCCCGACACCTACAGCGCGGGATCGTTCTTCCAGAACGCGATCGTGTCGGCCGCCTTCGCCCGCACGCTGCCCCCCGAGTGCCCTCGGTGGCCGGTCTCGCCCGACCTCGACCCGGTGCTCGTCATCCCGTTGGACTCGTATGACGGCTACGTTCCGCCGGCGCAGTCGGTGCAGAGCGACGTCAAGGTGAGCGCCGCCTGGCTCATTGAGCACTCCGGGCTGCGCAAGGGGTTCCGGCTGCCGCGATCGCGCGCGGCGCTCTCCTCGAAGCACGCGCTCGCCCTGACGAACCGCGGCCGGGCGAGCGCCGCCGAGCTCGCCGAGCTCGCACGGTTCATCCAGGGGCGCGTGCAGTCCGAGTTCGGTCTCGTGCTTCAGCCCGAGCCGGTGCTGCTGAACGTCGAGCTCTAGGACGGCCCGATCCCGCCGCTCAGGCGAACAGCTCCTGCAGGCGGCGCACCCCTTCGAGCAGAGCGTCGTCACCGAGGGCGTACGACAGTCGCAGGTAGCCGCTCGGGCCGAACGCCTCGCCCGGCACGACCGCGACCTCGGCCTCGTCGAGGATGAGGTCGGCGAGCTCGAGCGAGGTGGTCGGCGTCGTGCCCCGCCACTCGCGGCCGAGTAGCCCGGTGACGTCGGGGTAGACGTAGAACGCGCCCAGCGGCGTCGGCACGGTCACGCCGTCGATCTTCGAAAGTTCGTCGACGATCAGCTTGCGGCGGCGGTCGAAGGCGACGCGGAACGCCTCGACGTCGTCCTGCGGGCCGGTGAGGGCTGCGAGGGCTGCGCGCTGCGCGACGTTGTTGACGTTCGACGTGAGGTGCGACTGCAGGTTGGCGGCGAGCTTGATGGCATCGGCGGGGCCGACCATCCAGCCCAGTCGCCAGCCGGTCATCGCGTAGCTCTTGGCGACCCCGTTGACGAGGATCGTCTGGCCTGCGGCAGCCGGCACCGCCTCGACGATCGAGACCGCGCGGGCGCCTTCGTAGACGAGGTTCTGGTAGATCTCGTCGGCGATGACCCAGATACCGTGCTCGACGGCCCACTCGCCGATCGCGCGGGTCTCGTCGGGCGTGTACACCGCGCCGGTGGGGTTGGAGGGCGACACGAACATGAGCGCGGTCGTGCGCTCGGTGCGCGCCGCCTCGAGCTGTTCCACCGTGACCTTGTACTCCTGGTCGGCACCCGCGAACACCTCGACGGGCGTGCCGTCCGCCAGCGCGATCGCCTCGGGGTACGTCGTCCAGTACGGCGCGGGCAGCAGCACCTCGTCGCCGGGGTTCACGACCGCCTGCAGAGCCTGGTACACCGCCTGTTTGCCCCCGTTGGTCACGACGACCTGCGACGGAGAGACGTCCAGACCCGAATCGCGCAGGGTCTTGGCGGCGATGGCTTCGCGCAGCACGGGCAGCCCCGCGGCGGGTGTGTACCGGTAGTTCGCAGGATCGCGCAGCGCGATCGCCGCGGCATCCACGATCGACTGCGGGGTCGAGAAGTCGGGTTCTCCGGCGGCATAGCTGATGACGGGCCGCCCGGCGGCCTGAAGGGCCTTCGCCTTCGCGTCGACCTTGAGGGTCGCCGACTCGGCGATCGCAGAGAGCTTGCGGGAGAGAGGAGCGCGTTCGGTCACGTTCGAAATGGTAGTCGTGCAGGCCCGCCCGCGCCGGGTGCGCGGCGCCGTGCCCCCACACCGACGACGGTGACGTTCCACCGAATGGGGGACACGGATTCGCCCGGACGGGCGTGCCGGGCTACCGCGGCGTCGCGGGAACGTGGACGCATGGAACAGAACGTGGTGCAGGTGCGGAACCTGCAGAAGGACTATTCAGGCCGTCGCGCGGTCGACGGGGTGTCGTTCGACATCGCGCGAGGTGAGACATTCGCGCTGCTCGGCCCCAACGGCGCGGGCAAGACGACGACCGTGGAGATCCTCGAGGGATTCCGTCGCCGCAGTGGCGGTGAGGTGAGCGTGCTGGGCGAAGACCCCGCCCGCGCCGGCCTCGCGTGGAAGGCACGCCTCGGGGTCGTGCTGCAGGGCGCAGGCCAGGCCGGAGTGCTCACCGTGCGCGAGCAGATCCGGCAGTTCGCCGGATTCTTCCCGAGACCGAGGGACGTGGACGAGGTGATCGCCGCCGTCGGACTCGACGAGCAGGCCGGGATGCGGGTGAGCAAGCTCTCGGGTGGCCAACAGCGTCGCGTCGACGTCGCGCTCGGCATCATCGGCAACCCCGAGCTGCTGTTCCTCGACGAACCGACGACCGGCTTCGATCCCGTCGCGCGCCGGGAGTTCTGGGCGATGATCCGGATGCTGTCGGCCGAGGGCACGACGATCCTGCTGACCACCCACTACCTGGACGAGGCGGCGCAACTGGCCGATCGCGTGGGGATCGTCGTGGGCGGAAAGCTGCGGGCCATCGGACCGGTCGACGAGATCGGAGGCACGCACGCGCGCGTTCCGATCGTGCGCTGGCGCGAGGACGGCCGGTCGCACGAGCGCCGCACGACCGAGCCCGCCGTGTTCGTGGCCGACCTGGTCGCCCGCGCCGGCGGCGAGCCGGCCGACCTCGAGATCATCCGCCCGTCCCTCGAAGACATCTACCTCGGCCTCGTGGCCGAAGACACCCGACCCGCCGACGCGGCCGACCTGGACGCCGCGCCCAGCCTGGAGACGAACCGATGAGCACCCTCACCCAGACCCCCGCCGTCACCGCGCAGCGCACGCCCGGCCGCGGCATCCTCGCGATGGGTGTGTGGCGCGCACGCTTCGAGCTGACGCAGTACTTCCGCTCGATCGACACCGTGATCTTCACGTTCGCCTTTCCGATCCTGCTGCTCGGCCTCATGTCGGTGGCCTTCGGCGGCGACGGAGACATGCAGCCGGCACCCGGACTGCCCCCGGTGCCGGTCGCACAGCTGTATCTGCCGGCGATGCTGGCGGCGGGTCTGCTGCTGTCGGGCCTGCAGAACCTCGCCATCGACATCGCCGTCGAGCGGTCGGAAGGCATGCTCAAGCGGCTGGGGGCGACGCCTCTGTCGCCGGTGAGCTACTTCATCGGCAAGATCCTGCAGGTCGGATTCACCGGCATCCTGCAGGCGACGGCCATCATCGCGTTCGCGGCCCTGGTGTTCCAGGTGCCGCTGCCGACCGAACCCGACAAGTGGCTCACGTTCGCGTGGGTGTTCGTGCTCGGCATCACCGCGTCGGCCCTGCTGGGCGTGGCGCTCTCGGCCGTGCCGCGGTCGACGCGCAGCGCGACGGCCGTCGTGATCCCGATCGTGCTGGTCGTGCAGTTCATCTCGGGCGTGTATCTGCTGTTCTACATGCTGCCGGAATGGCTGCAGGTCGCAGCGGGCTTCCTGCCCGTCAAGTGGATGGCGCAGGGGATGCGCTCGGTCTTCCTGCCCGAGCAGTATGCGGCACTCGAGCTCGGCGGCGAGTGGAACCTGGCCGGGGTCGCGATCGCGCTCGCGGTCTGGCTCGTCGTGGGTCTCGTGCTCGCGCGGGTCACCTTCCGGTGGCTGCGCCGCGACGCGTAGCCTGAGGGGGGACGGAACCGGATGCGCGCGATCAAGTGGTGGGACCTCGGCGTGGCCGCGGCGAGCGTCGCGGTCGCGGCGGCCATCGCCCTCGACATCAGCGGGGCCGGCGCGCCGGACGTCGTGATCGCGGTATGCGCTCTCGGGCTGTTCATCGCCGCGTATGTCCTCATCGCTCGCCCCGGCCTCGTCCGTCCCCGACCGTGGACCCAGCCCGCCTTCGTGGCGGTCACGGCGATCGCGCTGGCCGCCGGATGCGCCGGGCAGCCGTTCTTCGCCGTCACCCAGGCCGTGGTGTATCCCCTCGTGTGGGTCCTCTCCGGGCAGCGACGACGAGCGATCGTCGGCACAGTGGTGATCGGGTTCGGGGTCTTCGTCGGATTCGCCTTCTTCGCCGGCATCGCCGAAGGCGGCGGAAGGGTCGTGCCCGCCGTGGCCACCGCCGGTGCGACCGCCACGTTCGGCGTCGCCTTCGCGATCGCCTTCGGGCTGTGGATCACCGGGATCGTGGAATACGGCGAGGAGCGTGCGCGCCTGGTGGCCGAGCTCACCGCCGCGCAGGGAGAGATCGAAGCGCTCAGCCTCGACCGCGGCGCCGCCGCCGAGCGAGAACGGCTCAGTCGCGACATCCACGACACCCTCGCCCAGACGCTCGCGGGACTCGCGCTGTTGGCCGAGCGGGCCGGCCGGCAGCTCGAGAGCGGACGAGCGGATGCCGCCGCCGAGACCATCGGCACGGTCGAGCGACTGTCGCGCGACGCGCTCGCCGAAGCGCGTGAGATCGTCGCGCGCACCGCCGCCGTGCCCAGCGACACGGCCCTCGGCGATGCGGTGCAGCGCCTCGCCGACCGGTTCCGCGCCGAGACCGGACTCACGATCGACCTCGCGCTCGACCTCGACGTGTCGGGGGCGGTGCCGCGCGACACACAGCTGGTTGTGCTGCGGTGCCTGCAGGAGGCCCTCTCGAATGTGCGCAAGCACGCCGCTGCAACGGCCGTCTCGGTCGGGTTGACCACGACGGCCGCGGGCGCGGCGACTCTCGAGGTGCAAGACGACGGGCGGGGATTCGATCCCGCCGCCCGCCCCGACGGTTTCGGGCTCGACGGCATGCGCGACCGCGTTGCACTCGCCGGCGGGGTCTTCGAGGTCGCCTCCGGCGAAGACGGTGGCACGACGGTCTCGGTGTCGCTTCCCGCAGAGGACGCGGCGGAAGAGACGGCATCCGCTTCATCCGGGCCCTCGGCAGAGGCGGTGACCCCGTGATCCGACTGCTGATCGCCGACGACCACCCGGTGGTGCGCGCGGGGCTCGTCGGACTGCTGAGCGACGTACCCGGCTTCGAGGTGGTGGGCGAGGCCTCCGACGGCACGCAGGCCGCGCGGATCGCCGCGGCGACGTCGCCCGATGTCGTGCTGATGGACTTGCGGATGCCGGGCGGTGACGGCGTCGATGCGACGGCCGCGATCGTGGCGCAGGGCGACGCGAAGGTGCTGATCCTCACGACGTACGAATCCGACGATCAGATCCTCGCCGCCATCGAGGCGGGAGCGAGCGGCTATCTGCTCAAGGCCGCGCCGCAGGACGAGATCGTCGCCGGCATCCGCTCGGTGGCCGAAGGGCAGACCGCGCTGTCGCCGCAGGTCGCCGCGCGTCTCGTGCAGCGGATGCGGCAGCCCGTCGCACCCGCACCCGTTCTCAGCGGGCGCGAGGTCGAGGTGCTGCGCCTGGTGGCGCGCGGCCACAGCAACAAACAGGTCGCCGCGGGACTCGGCATCGGTGAGTCGACCGTCAAGACCCATCTGCTTCGCATCTTCGACAAGCTCGGCGTCGCCGACCGCACCCGTGCGGTCACGCTCGCCATGGAGCGCGGGCTGCTCGACTGATGCGCTGAGCGGTCCGGACTCAGCGCCCGCGAGGCCACCCGCTGAGCATGACAACCAGCCCGTCGACGAGGCCCGCGAAGCTGCGGTCGATCGAGCGGGGGATGCCGAACCCACCCGACGACTCGAGTGTCGTGAAGCCGTGAAGGGCCGAGCGCAGCGCTCGCGCCGCGTCGACGGCTTCGTCGCCGGTGAGGCCGTACCCGGCCAATACGGCGTCGACGACCGCGAGCGTGCGGGCGGCTCCGGGATTGTCGGATCCCGGATGCTGCGTGGCGGCGTACCGGCCCGGATGGGCGAGGGCGTACGCGCGGTAGGCGCCGCACAGCCGGGTCACCGCCTCGTCGCCGGCGACGCCGACGGTCGCCTCGGCGAGTGCGTCGGCGAGGTCGCCGGCGGAGACGACCGAGATTCCCCGACGCAGCGCGTCGAGCGATTCGACGTGCTTGTAGAGACTCGGCACCCGCACGCCGAGCTGTTCCGCGACCGCTGCGAGCGTCAGCTGGTCCCAGCCGTCCCGGTCGGCGATGCGGGCGGCCGTCTCGATGACGACCGCCGGCGTCAGGCCGGCCCTAGGCATCCGCGTTCACCTTGTTCAGGAAGGTGGTCAGCGCGTCGTTGACGACATCGGGATGCTGGACCTGCGGATAGTGACCGGCGCCGTCGACCAGGGTCACGTCGGCGTCGAGCTGTTCGGCGATCCACTCCGCTTCGCCGGCGGGGTCGGCGAAGTCGGGATCGTCGGTGCCCATGACCACGAGCGTCGGCGCGATGACCTGCGGCAGGCGCCGCTCGGCGACCTCGTGATCGGTGTGGGTCGTGGCGACGAACGCGGCGGTGCGGCCGGGCTCGCGCAGATTGGCGCCGATGCGCCGCCGGTGCTCGTCGAAGTCGGCCGGCTTGACTCCCGGGTAGAGACTCGGCAGGTAGGCCAGCCACGCGGCGCGCGCCCACGGGCGCAGCATCGCGAGCCGGAACGCGGCTGTCATCACGGGGTTCGTCGGCGCGTTGCGCACGAACGGCCCGATCAGGGCGAGGCCCGCGACCGCCGAGACGTCTTCTGCGGCGGCCCAGACGGCGGCGCCCGCACCGAGGGAGTTGCCCACGATGACCGCAGGGCCGCCGAGATGGTGGATGAGTGCCAGCGCATCGGAGCCGGCCGCGGCGTCGTCGTACGCGTCGAAGGTCGTGTCGCTGCGGCCGTGACCGCGCAGGTCCATGACGGCGACGCGATAGCCGGCGTCGCGCAGGGCAGGCACCGTGTGTCGGAACGAGGAGGCCAGTTCGCCCATCCCCGGAACGGCGACGACGAGCGGACCGGCGCCGGTCACGCGATAGGCGATGCGACCGCCCGGACGGTCGAGGTGGTGTACCGAGAGGTCGTCGAAGTCAGACATGGTGGTCCGTTCTCAAGAGGCTGATTCTAGTAGCTCTATGGCTAACGATATTAGCTGAGTCGTATTCCCGCAAGACCTGACTCATAGGTGAGACGTAGTTTCAGGTAGACTGACACTGCGTGTCACCACACACCTCGCTGCGCTCCGACGAAGGGACCATCCCATGCCCGACGGCTACACCGCCCCGATCGACGACTACGCCTTCCTGTACCGCGACGCCTTCGGCGTCGACCTGGTCGCGCGCGCCACCGACGGCGCGATGACCGCCGACGACGCGATCGACGTGCTGGGCGCGGCGGGGGAGTTCGCCGCCGAGGTGCTCGCACCCCTCGATCAGCCAGGCGACCGCGTCGGCGCGCAGCTCGTCGACGGCCAGACCCGGCTGCCCGACGGATTCGCGGAAGCATACGAAGCGCTCGTCGGCGCGGGCTGGATCACCGCCGAGGCACCGGAATCGGCGGGCGGCGACGGACTTCCCACCGTGGTCCATAACGGCCTCGGTGAGATCTGGAACGGCTCGAACATGGCCTTCGCGCTGTGCTGGATGCTGACCTCGGGCGCCATCCACGCGCTCGACGCCGTCGCATCCCCCGAACTGCGCGAGACCTTCCTCGCGCCGATGGTCGAGGGGCGCTGGACGGGCACGATGAACCTCACCGAGCCGCAGGCGGGCACCGACCTCGGCGCGATCCGCACCATGGCGACACCGAACGACGACGGGTCCTGGTCGATCACCGGTCAGAAGATCTTCATCACGTGGGGCGACCACGACGTGGCCGAGAACATCGTCCACCTCGTCCTGGCCCGCACTCCGGACGCACCCGAGGGTGCGAAGGGCATCTCGCTGTTCGTCGTGCCGAAGTTCCTCGTCGCAGACGACGGCGGAGTGGGCGAGCGCAACGGCGTGCAGACCGTGTCGCTCGAGCACAAGCTCGGCATCCACGGCAGCCCCACGTGCGTGCTCGCCTACGAGGATGCGACCGGCTATCTCGCCGGCGACCTGCACGGCGGCCTCGCCGGCATGTTCGTGATGATGAACTCGGCGCGCGCGGGCATGGGCCTGCAGGCGACCGGCGTCTCGGACCGCGCGTACCAGCGCGCCCGCGAGTACGCGGCCACACGACTGCAGGGTCCGGTGCTCGACCGGCCGGCCGGCGCGACGATCGCCGAGCACCCCGACGTGCGGCGCCTGCTGCTGTCGATGTCGAGCGAGATCTTCGCGATGCGCGCGATGGGCGTGCTGGTCGGCGACCTGTTCGACCGCGCCGAGACCGACGGCACGCTGAAGCTCGCCGAGTTCTTCGTGCCGATCTTCAAGGGCTGGACCACCGAGGAGTCGCTGCGGATCACCTCCGACGCCATCCAGGTGCACGGCGGCTCGGGCTTCATCGAAGAGACCGGTGTCGCGCAGCACTACCGCGACGCGCGCATCATGCCGATCTACGAGGGCACCACCGCCATCCAGTCGAACGACCTCATCGGCCGCAAGGTCATCCGCGACGGGGGAGAGACGGCATCCGCCCTCTTCGCGCAGATCGACGAGACCGTGACGACGCTGCGCGGCCTCGACGACGGCGTCGCGACGCGCACCGCCGATCGCCTCGCGCGCGCTCTCGAGGCTGCGCGGCAGGCGACCGAGGCGCTGCTCGGGTTCGCCGACTCGCCGCGAGACGCGTACGCCGTCGGCGTGCCGTACCTCATGCTGCTCGGCACGCTCGCCGGCGGGTGGCTGCACGGCCTCGCCGTGGTCGCGGTGATCGCGGATGGTTCGACGGATGCCGCCGGCGCCGACCGCCTCGTGTCGGCCGACTTCTACGGCGCCCACCACCTGTCGCGGGTGCACGGCCTCGCCGAGACCGTGACCGCCGGCGAGATCGTCTGACGCACACACGTCGAACCGCTGAGACGGCATCCGGTGGACGAGACTGCGGTCGTCACCCGCAGTCTCGTCCGACGATGCAGTCTCAGCGACAGCTGGCCGGGCGGGTCAGCTGAACTGGTTCATCGTGTTGTGCTGGCCGCCCGCCTTGAGGGCGGCGTCGCCGGCGAAGTACTCCTTGTGGTTGTCGCCGATGTCGCTGCCGGCCATGTTCTGGTGCCGCACCGTCGCGATGCCCTCGCGGATCTCGCGGCGCTGCACGCCCTTGACGTAGGCCAGCATCCCCTCGTCGCCGAAGTAGCCCTTCGCCAGGCTGTCGGTCGACAGCGCGGCCGTGTGATAGGTCGGCAGGGTGATCAGGTGGTGGAAGATGCCGGCTCGCGCCGAGCCGTCGCGCTGGAACGTGCGGATCTTCTCATCGGCCAGTCGCGCGAGCTCGGTGTCGTCGTACTCGACGCTCATGAGGTCGCTGCGGTCGTAGGCCGAGACATCCGCACCCTGCTCCACGAGCAGGTCGTACGCCTGCTGGCGGAAGTTGAGCGTCCAGTTGAACGACGGGCTGTTGTTGTAGACGAGCTTCGCGTTCGGGATCTCGGCGCGGATCGCGTCGACCATGCCGGCGATCTGCTCGACGTGCGGCTTCTCGGTCTCGATCCACAGCAGGTCGGCGCCGTTGCGCAGTGCCGTGATGCAGTCGAGCACGACGCGCTCCTCGCCCGTTCCGGGACGGAACTGGTAGAGGTTGCTCGCGAGACGCTTGGGACGCAACAGCTTGCCGTCGCGCTTGATGACGACGTCGCCGTTGCCCAGCTCGGCCTCGGCGATCTCTTCGGCGTCGAGGAACGCGTTGTACTGGTCGCCGAGGTCGCCGGGGGAGTGGGTGACCGCCAGCTTCTGCGTGAGGCCGGCACCCAGCGAGTCGGTGCGGGCCACGATGACGCCGTTCTCGACGCCGAGCTCGAGGAACGCGTAGCGCACCGCGTTGAGCTTGGCGATGAAGTCCTCGTGCGGCACGGTGACCTTGCCGTCCTGGTGGCCGCACTGCTTCTCATCCGACACCTGGTTCTCGATCTGGATGGCGCACGCGCCCGCCTCGATCATCTTCTTCGCCAGCAGGTACGTCGCCTCGGGGTTTCCGAAGCCGGCGTCGATGTCGGCGATGATCGGCACGACATGGGTCTCATGGTTGTCGATCTGCGACTGGATGAACTCGACGGCCGTCTCGTCGCCGGCCCTGCGCGCCTCGTCGAGCTGCGTGAACAGCAGGTCGAGCTCGCGCGCATCGGCCTGCCGCAGGAACGTGTACAGCTCCTCGATGAGCGCGGGCACGGAGGTCTTCTCATGCATGGACTGGTCGGGCAGGGGTCCGAATTCGGAGCGCAGAGCGGCGACCATCCACCCCGAGAGGTAGAGGTAGCGCTTGTTCGTGCTCTTGAGGTGCTTCTTGATCGAGATCAGCTTCTGCTGGCCGATGAAGCCGTGCCATACGCCGAGCGACTGCGTGTAGACCGATGAGTCGGCGTCGTACTCGGCCATGTCGCGGCGCATGATGTCGGCGGTGTACTGGGCGATCTCGAGCCCGGTGCGGAACCTGTTCTGAGCCCTCATGCGGGCGGCGGACTCGGGGTCGATGGCATCCCAACTCGGGCCGTTGTGCTCTTTGAGCGCCTGGATGGCTTCGATGTCGTCCTGGTACATGGTCATGTCTGTTCGTCTCTCTCGGGATGCGGGGGTTCAGTCGGTCTCGATCAAGAAGCGCGAGTACGCCGGGATCGTCAGGAACGCCGGGAAGTCCTCGCCGCACGCGACCTCGCGGAACAGGTCGGCGGCGTCGTCGAAGCGGTCGCCGTCGCGGCGGTCGACCTCGCCGAGCACCCGCTCGATCAGCTCTTCGATGTACTCGCGCGTGATGCGCGTGCCGTCGTCGGTGGAGCGATCCTGGTGGATCCACTGCCACACCTGCGATCGCGAGATCTCAGCCGTCGCGGCATCCTCCATCAGGTTGTCCAGGGCCACGGCACCCAGGCCCCGCAGCCACGCCTCGATGTAGCGGATGCCCACCGACACGTTGTCGTGCACGCCCTGCGCGGTGACCGGGCGACCGATGTGCACATCGAGCAGCTGAGCCGCGGTGACGTGCACGTCGTCGCGCTGCCGGTCGACCTGGTTGGGCTTGTCGCCCAGCACCGCGTCGAACTCGGCCATCGCGGTCGGGATCAGGTCGGGGTGCGCCACCCACGTGCCGTCGAAGCCGTCGCCGGCCTCGCGCTTTTTGTCGGCGGCCACCTTCTCGACGGCCCGCGCGGTCACCTCGGGGTCGCGGCGGTTCGGGATGAACGCGCTCATGCCGCCGATCGCGAAGGCTCCGCGCTTGTGGCACGTCTTCACGAGCAGTTCGGTGTAGGCCCGCATGAACGGCACCGTCATCGTCACCTCGCTGCGGTCGGGAAGCACGAACCGCGCACCGCGACCGCGGTAGTTCTTGATGATCGAGAAGATGTAGTCCCAGCGGCCGGCGTTCAGGCCCGCGCAGTGGTCGCGCAGCTCGAACAGGATCTCCTCCATCTCGAATGCCGCCGGCAGCGTCTCGATCAGAACGGTGGCGCGGATGGTGCCGTGCGGGATGCCGATGTACTGCTCGCTGAAGGTGAAGATGTCGTCCCACAGCTTGGCCTCTTCGCTCGATTCGAGCTTGGCGATGTAGAAGTAGGGGCCGCGGCCGTTCGCGATGAGCTGCTGCGCGTTGTGGAAGAAGTACAGGCCGAAGTCGACCAACGAGCCCGAGGCCGCCATCTCGCGACCGGTGCGGTCGGTGAAGCGGATGTGGTGCTCGGTGAGGTGCCATCCTCGCGGACGCATCACGATCGTGGGCGTGCGCTCGGCGGTCACGCGGTATTGCTTGCCCTCCGGGCTGGTGAACTCCAGCTCGCCGCGGATCGCGTCTCGCAGCGACAGCTGGCCCTCGATCACGTTGGTCCAGGTGGGGCTCGTGGCGTCCTCCTGGTCGGCCAGCCACACCCGGGCGCCGGAGTTCATCGCGTTGATCGTCATCTTCGGGTCGGTGGGCCCGGTGATCTCCACACGGCGGTCCTCCAGGCCCGGTCCGGCGCCCGCGACGGTCCACTCGTCGTCCTCGCGGATGTGCGCGGTGTCGTCGCGGAAGCGCGGGTCGTGGCCGTTGCCGATCTCGAAGCGGCGCCGCATGCGGTCGGCCAGCCGGTCGTGACGCCGGCCCCCGAAGCGGTGGTGCAGCTCGGTCAGGAACGCGAGGGCCTCGGGCGTGAGGATCTCGTCGTAGCGCGGTCGCATGCGGCCGGCGACCGCGATCGACGGCTCGGTGGTCTGGACCGAGATCGGACCAGTGCGGGTGCGCATCGGGGTAGCGGTTGCAGGTGTCATGTCGCTGTCTTCCTGTGAGTGGTCGAGCGGTGGGTCGTGAGACCACTCTGCGGTGAAACTCGGGGGTGTACCCGACGAATACGCGTGTGAAGTTCGGTGATAATTCGCTTTTCGTGACAGAATCGGCGCATGACGACCACGATCGCCCGCGATCCGCGTGCGGAAGAACACGACGATGATCAGGTGGACGCACTCACCATCGGCCGACGCATCCGTCAGCTGCGCACTGAGCGGGGGATGACGCTGGAAGAGCTCGCCTCGGCCGTGGAGCGCGTGCCCAGCCAGCTCTCGATGATCGAGAACGGTCGGCGCGAGCCGAAGCTGACGCTGCTGCAGTCCATCGCGCGCGCCCTCGGCTCGACGCTGGACGCGCTTCTCGAGACCGAGCCCCTGGACGAGCGCTCGACGATGGAGATCGCCCTCGAGAAGGCGATGCGCGGCCAGACGTTCCAGGCTCTCGGCATCGCGCCGTTCCGCATCGGCAAGACGGTCCCCGACGATGCGCTCAAGGCGATGCTGGCGCTGCAGGGCGAGATCGAGCGGCTGCGCGACGAGCGCGCCGCGACGCCCGAAGAGGCGCGCCGCGCCAACGTGGCGCTGCGCCGGCTGATGCGCACGCAGGACAACTACTTCGCCGACCTCGAAGAGCAGGCACGCGGCATCCTCGAGGCGGTCGACCACCCCGGGGGGCCGCTCACGCAGCGCACCGCGTCGGACATCGCGGCGCACCTCGGCTTCACGTTGCACTACGTTCCGGACCTGCCGCAGACGACCCGGTCGGTCGCCGACATCAAGAACGGGCGGCTCTACCTGTCGAGCCGCATGGCCTCGAAGGGAGACCCGCGTACCGCGGTGCTGCAGGCTCTGTCGAGCCGCATCCTGGGCCACCGCGAGCCCACGAGCTACGCGGAGTTCCTGCGGCAACGGGTGGAGACCAACTACCTCACGGGTGCGCTGCTGATCCCCGAGGCGCACGCGGTGCCGTTCCTCGCCGACGCCAAACAGGACCGCGCCATCTCGATCGAAGACCTGCGCGACGCGTACTCGGTCTCGTACGAGACCGCTGCCCACCGGTTCACCAACCTCGCGACGGTGCACCTCGGCATCCCGGTGCACTTCCTCAAGGTGCACGAGTCGGGCACGATCACGAAGGCGTATGAGAACGACGACGTCAACTTCCCGGCCGACCGGCTGGGTGCGATCGAGGGGCAGATGTGCTGCCGCAAGTGGACGTCGCGTGTCGTCTTCGACGTCGACGACCACTTCAACCCGTACTACCAGTACACCGACACCGGCAACGGCACCTACTGGTGCACCGCGCGCGTCGAGCTGTCGAGCGAGGGCGCCCACTCGGTGAGCGTCGGCGTGCGCTTCGATGACACCAAGTGGTTCCTCGGCCGCGACACTCCGAACCGAGGAGTGTCCACGCACTCGGTGGAGGCGTGCTGCCGGCGCGCACCCGCCGACCTCGAGGCGGCCTGGCGCGAGAATTCCTGGCCCAACGTCCGCACCCCGCGCACGCTGCTCGCGACACTGCCGACGGGCGCGTTCCCCGGCGTGGACACCACCGACGTCTACGAGTTCCTCGAGGCGCACGCCCCGCGCTGAGAGGCGGCCGGTCGGCGGCGGCGCCGAGATCCGCGCAGGCCTTCCGCAAATACCTGTTATCTGTTAGGTTTTTGCGCACACCGACGGTTCCGCCCGACGGAGCCGCTTTCGATGAGGAGAGCGCGATGAAGCAGATTCTGACGACGGCTGCCGTGACGGGTCTCGTGGCGGCCGGACTCGCACTGGGCGATCCGGCGGCAGGTGCCGGCAGGCCCGGCGATGACGACCTCCATCGCTGGGCGGAGGACACCTGGGTCTCGCTGGACGCGATGACCGACGAGTCGACGGGACTTCCGGCAGACAACATCACGGGTGATCTCGCGACGGCCGGCGAGTACACATCGCCGACGAACATCGGTGGCTACCTGTGGTCGACCGTGACGGCTCGCGACCTCGGCATCATCGATGATGACGAGGCGCACGCGCGCATGGCGACGACGCTCGACACGCTCGAGCAGTTGGAGCGCAACGAGGCGAGCGGCATGTTCTACAACTGGTACCACCCGGCGACCGGGGCGAAGCTCACCAGCTGGCCGGACTCGGGTGACCCCGTGCACCCGTTCCTGAGCACTGTCGACAACGGGTGGCTCGCCGCTTCCCTGCGCATCGTCCGAGAGGCGGAGCCCCGACTGGCCGATCGCGCCGATGCGCTCTACGACTCGATGGATTTCGCTGCGTACTTCGATCCCGCCGGGGCCGCCGGGCTGCCCGCGGGGACCAACCGCGGCGGCTTCTGGGACGAAGTGCCGCCCGGATGCAGCATCGAGGCTCCGATGTACAACGGCTCCGGTGAGACCGCGTACTACACGTGTCACCACTACGACACGACGGTGAGCGAGAGCCGGATCGCGACCTATCTGGGGATCGCGAACGGGCAGATCCCCGCGACTGCGCTCTACGGCACGCACCGCACGATGCCTCCGGGATGCGACTGGGCGTGGCAGGAGCAGCTGCCCGGCGGTGAGCACCGCGTCTACGACGGCTACGAGGTCTGGGAAGGCTCGTACTCCTACGCGGGCATCTCCTTCGTGCCGAGCTGGGGCGGCAGCATGTTCGAGGCCCTCATGCCCGATCTGCTCGTCCCCGAGACGCAGTGGGGCCCGCGATCATGGCGTGTCAACCACCCGAACACCGTCGCGGTCCAGAAGCATCACGGCCTCGAGGAGGCGGGATACGGCGCATGGGGGTTCTCGCCGGCGAGCAACCCCTTCGGCGGATATGCCGAGTACGGCGTCGATCTGGCGGGAATGCGATCCGACGGCTACACGTCGGACGCGGAAAGCACCGACGTGGACGTCGACCGGCCCGGGTGCGCCGATGGGGCCAATCCGCAGCCCGACTTCGGCGACGGCGTCGTGACCCCGCACGCCGCGTTCCTGGCGTTGCCGTACGACCGGCGCGGAGTGCTCGAGAACCTCGCCGTCCTCGAGGACGACCTGGACGCCTACGGGCCTGGCGGCTTCTACGACGCCGTCGCCGTGCGCAGCGGAACGGTCGCGCAGCGATACCTCTCGCTCGACCAGTCGATGATCATGGCGGCGATCGGCAACGAACTCACCGGCGATAGCCTGAAGCGGTACTTCGTCGACAAGGAGATGGAGAAGCGTCTGCGTCCGGCGATGGCTGCACAGGTCTTCTCCGTGGACAGGAAGGTGCGAGAGTGAGCAGCGAACCCGCGGCCGGCGACATCGGGGCATCCGGGGCGGATGCCCCGACGGAACCGTCGGCGGGTTCGCGAAGTGCGCGGGCTCCGAGGGGCAGCTATGCCAAGGGGCAGGCGCGTCGTCAGCAGATCGTCGACGAAGCGCTCGTCGTCTTCGCCCGTGGCGGGTTCCACAGCGGTTCTCTGCGCGAGATCGCCAAACGCGTGGGACTCACGCCGACGGGCCTCATGCACCACTTCGGCAACAAGGAGGAGTTGTTCACAGAGGTGCTGCGCCAGCGGGACGAGCGCGTCCGCGAGGCCGCCGGCGATCCGGCGGAGCACACGCTGATCCAGCAGGCCACCAAGGTGGTCGCCTACAACCAGGAGTCCCGCGGCCTCACGTCGCTGTACGCCACGGTGTCGGCGGAGGCGACCGACAGCGAGCATCCCGCGCATGAGCATTTCGCCCGCCGGTACCGCGAGAGCGCCGAGAACGCGACACCGCTCCTGCGCGCCGCTCAGGCCGACGGCGAAGTGCGCGCCGACATCGACCCGGCATTGGCGGCTCGGCTCATCAGCGCCGTCATGGACGGCATCCAGCAGCAATGGCTGCTCGACGACGATGTCGACATGAACGCGCTGTTCGCTGAGTTCGTTCGCGGCTACCTGGTGCCGACGCCCGACGCGTGACGGCCCGGCATCACCGCAGCGCGTTCGCCTTTGCGACGTCTCCCAGCCACGCGAGGCTGTGCTTCGGGTGACGCTCGAAGCTCTCCGCGTCCCACGCGATGAGGCCGAACGTGGGGCGGAAGCTCCCCCACTCGTAGTTGTCGAGCAGGCTCCAATGCAGGTATCCGCGGACGTCGACGCCCTCCTCGATGCAGGCATGGACTGACGTCAGTGCGCCGCGGGTGTAGTCGATGCGACGCTGGTCGTCGGCGGTCGCGATCCCGTTCTCGGTGATGATGACCGGAGCGCCGGCCCGCGCCCAGGCGTTGCGGATGCCGTCCCCGACCGCCGGCGGGTAATACTCCCAGCCGGTGAGCGTGCGTTCGGCATCGTCCGGGATCGCGAGGGGGCCGTCCGGACCGATTCTGGTGCGGGTGTATGCCTGCACACCGACCCAATCGTCGCCGCGCGCGGCGTCGAGGAAGACATCCTCGCGCGATGACCCGTACTCCGTGGCCACGTCTTCTGCGCCCTCGACCGGTTGGTAGGCCTGTGTCGCCACCGACCATCCGGCACGGCATCCCGCGCCCCGCACGAGATGCACCGCGCGCCTGTGCGCGTCGATGAGACGGTCGGTCACGGCCGGGACGCCGGGTGGCAGCCCCACCGACGGGAACCCGATGTCGGGGTCGGCGAGCACCGAGACCATGTTGGGCTCGTTGATCGTGCACACCAGGTCGACGTCTTCGAGCACCGGCAGCGCAGCCTCGACGTAGCGTTCGAATCGGGAGGCGGCCGCATCGGAGTTCCACCCGCCGCGGCGCGCGAACCACGCGGGGTTCGTGAAGTGGTGCAGCGTGACCATCGGCTCGAGCCCGAGTGAGCGAGCGGTGGCGACCATCCGCCGGTAGTGGTCGATGGCGGCTCGCGAGACGAAGCCGTCTTCCGGTTCGATGCGCGCCCACTCGATGCTGAAGCGGTACGCCGTCAGGCCGGCGTCGGCGAGGAGCGCCATGTCCTCGCCGAAGCGATGGTAGCTGTCGGCCGCATCTCCGGACGGCGTCTCGACGGGGGCGCCGGGCAGGTGCCCCCATTCGCGCTGCCACCAGTCCGAGTTGACGTTGCCGCCCTCGATCTGGTGCGCCGCCGTCGACGCGCCCCAGAGGAAATCTTCGGGGAAATCCATACGTTCGTTGTCCTCTCTCTGGGAGGCGGATGCCGCGGCATCCGCCTCGGTCACTTGATGCCGGTGAGCGCGATGCCCTGCACGAAGTAGCGCTGCAAGACGACGAAGACGATGAGGATCGGCACGACGACCACGACCGCCCCCGCCATCATCAGGCCGTAGCGCGCGGCGTTCTGACCGACCGAGTACAGCGCCAGCGCCACCGGGAGGGTGTACATGTCCTCGGTGGTGGCCACGACGAGGGGCCAGAGGAAGTTGTTCCAGCTGGCCAGGAAGGTCAGGATCGTGAGCGTCGCGATCGCGGGGCCGCACATCGGCATGATGACCCGCAGGAAGATCCGCCACTCGTTCGCGCCGTCGATGCGTGCGGCTTCGATCAGCTCATCCGGAAGGCCGAGCATGAACTGCCGCATGAGGAACACGCCGAGCGGCGAGATGAGGAAGGGCAGGATGAGACCGGGGTACGAGTTCACCAGTCCGAGATTGGCGGTCAGCACGAACAGCGGGACGAAGGTCACGACCCCCGGAACCATCAGGGTGGCCAGCACCAACGCGAACAGGAGTTTCTTGCCGCGGAACTGCAGCTTCGCGAGGGCGTAGCCCACCATCGAGCAGAAGACGATGTTCCCGAGAGTCACGACGGTCGCGACCACGACGCTGTTGATGAAGAACGTCGTGAAGTCGAGCCGACCGAACAGGGTCGCGTAGTTCTCGAGCGTCGGGTTCTCGGGCAGGAAGCCGGTGGGGTTCTGGCGGATCTCCGCGTCGGTCTTGAACGAGCCGAGGATCATCCAGACGAACGGCATCACCATCGCGACGACCCCGAGCGTGAGCGCCACGTAGAGCCACCATCGCGGCTGCCCGCGGTGACGGCGGCCGGCCGGCTCCGGCTCGGGTTCGACGACGTCGGTGTCGGTCACGGGTGAGGATGCGAGGACAGACATGATCAATCCTTCCGTCCGAGGAGGCGGAACTGCACGAGCGAGAGAACGACGATGGCCAGGAACAGCACGTAGCTCGCCGCCGATGCGTACGCGTAGTTGCCGAATCCGAACTGGTCGTAGGTGTACATCGCGGTCGAGAGCGTGGCGTCGAGCGGCCCGCCCTGCGTCATCACGTACGGCTCTTCGAAGAACTGCAGGAAGCCGATGCCGGTGATGACGGCGGCGAACAGGATCGCGGGCCGCATCGCCGGCACGGTGATGCTCCAGAACCGCTGCCAGGCGTTCGCTCCATCGACCATCGCGGCTTCATGATGCTCGCGCGGCACTCCCTGCAGTGCGGCGAGGAAGATGACCATGATCGTTCCGATGTTGCGCCAGACCGCCATCATGATGAGCGACGGCAGCGCCCAGGCAGTGGATTGCAGCCAATCGGGACCCTGGATGCCGAACACGGCCAGGAAGCCGTTGAGCAGACCGTCGGGTTGCAGGATGAAGCGCCACACGATCGCGATCGCCACGATGCTCGTGACGACCGGAGCGTAGAAGCCGACCCGGTAGACCGTCCGGAAACGCCGGATGCCCTTGTCCAGCGCGAGGGCGACGGCCATCGCCAGGCCGATCGTCAGCGGCACGGCGACCACGACGAAGGTGAAGGTGTTGACCAGCGAGCGCAGGAACCGCGGATCCTGGAACAGTCGGATGTAGTTGTCGAACCACACGAGCTCGACCTGGAACGGCGTCTGCAGGTCGCGTGTCGTCATGTCGGTGAAGCTCATCGCCAACGAGCCGATGATCGGCCCCGCCATGAAGACGGCGAACAGGATCACGAACGGCGTCGCGAAGAGCCATGCCGTGAGGGTCATGCGGCGCTCCCTCCGCGTCGCCGGCACGCGGGGGGAGCGGCGACGCGGCGGGGCCGCGGAATCGACGGTAGTCATCGGGATGCCTGGTCGTCGGCGGCGGGTCTATTGACCCGTGCCGATCGAGGACGCCTGCTGCTGGATCGTCGCGATCGCGTCGGCGGGGCTGGTGTCGCCTCGGGTGGCCTTCTCCAGCTCTTGGTCGATGACCGCGGACACCTGAGCCCAGGTGGGGATGGCGGGGGGCGCCTTCGAGTCCTGCAGCTGCTCGCCGAAGACGCTCAGGTACGGATCCTCAGCGAAGGTCGGGTCCTCCCACGCGGCCTGGACGCTCGGCAGATCGGTCGAGATCTCGTACCACGCCAGCTGCGTCTCGGGCTGGCTGAGCCAGCGGACGAACTTCCACGCGGCATCGCGATTGTCCGAGTCGTCGAAGACGGCCAGGTTGCCGCCGCCGGTGAAGCTCGTGCGACTGTCCGCGCCCGGGACCATGGCCACCCCGAACTTGTCGGCGAAGTCTTCACCGCCCTGTTCGAGGAGCAGACCCACATGGAACGGTCCGCTGTAGAAGGCGCCGACCTCGCCGTTGATGAACGCCTGTTCGATCTCGCCGCCCTCCAGGCGACGCGGCTCGGCGATGCCGTCTTCGAAGAAGCTCGTGTAGAAGCTGAACGCCTCCTCCCATTCGGGTGTGTCGAACGTGAACTCGGTGCCGTCTTCGGCGAGGATGTCGCCGCCCTGCTGCCAGGCCAAGGGGGCGACGTACTGCCAGGAGTCGAAGCCTCCCGGGGGCAGCGAGACACCCCAGTCGGCTCCGGCCTCTTGGAGTGCTCGAGTGAATTCGGTGTACTCGTCCCACGTCGTCGGCGGCTCGACACCGGCCTGCTCCGCGAGATCGGTTCGGTAGTAGAGCACGCGGGTGTCGACGTACCACGGCACTCCGTACGCGACGTCGTCCACGACGGCCGTCTCCCACGAGCCTTCGAAGAAGGACGACTCGTCCACCACACCGTCCGGCGTCGGTTCGAAGGCGCCGGTGGATGCGAACTCTCCCACCCACGTGGTGCCGAGCATGGTGACATCGGGTGTCTCGCCGCCCGCGATCGCCGTGGCGATGCGGTCGTGCGCACTCTCCCACGGCACCGCCGTCACCTCGATCGAGACGTCGGGATTCTCCTCTTCGAAGCTCGCCGCGAGCTCGTCGAGCACCTCGCCCTCGTTGCCCATCGCCCACACCTCGACGGTGCCGGTCGCGGGCTGGTCGTCGATCGCCTCTCCGCCCGCGTTCGTGCCTCCGCTCGGCGCGTCGCTGCGGCCGCAGCCGGCGAGCACGAGCGCGCCCGACAGCGCGAGCGCTCCGGCGGCCATCCAGCGAATGCTCGTGGTCCTGTCTGTCCTGATCATCGGTCTGACGCCTCCATTGGTCGTTACCGCTTCCGGCGGCTCTGCCTGGGTCGTGCGATGGCGCGCAGGGCGCCTGTCGAGATGGTACTTCAAAAACCTGACATATGAAAGGTATTCGCGATGGACTGATCCGTGGACGCCAGAATGCCGGGATCGGGCGGTCGTGCGGGTGGTCTGGCGCACCGCCCGATTCACTGCTAGTCGAGGCGGGTCGCCCGGCGTGGGCGCCACCGACGTCGACGAGTTCGTCGGGGGGCACGCCGCGCGCTGAGCCGGGAGGCGGGGCGTCAGCGCCCGGCGACCCACCCGGCGACGGCGGCCGGCCACGCCGTGCGCGAGGAGCGGCCGGATGCCTCGATGCGGTCGGCGGTGCGGTACGCGGCGTAGATGGCCTGCACGGCGACCCAGCGCAGCGGCTCGACCTCCCATCTCTTCGCGCGGTGCCCCACCCAGGGGAGTCGCACGAGGCCGGTGTCGCGCCCGAGCACGAGGTCGGCGAGCGTGCGCCCGGCGAGGTTCGTCGCGGTGACGCCGGTTCCGACGTACCCGCCGGCCCACCCGAGCCCGCTCGTGCGGTCCAAGCCCACGGTCGCCGCCCAGTCGCGGGGCACGCCGAGCACGCCCGCCCATGCGTGGTCGATCGCCGCGTCCGCCGTGCCTGGGAAGAAGTCGCGCAGCAGCGCGCTGAGCGACGCGATCGTGCGTTGCTGCGTGCGCCCGTCGGCGTCGACGCGCGAGCCGTAGCGGTAGGGCACGCCGCGGCCGCCGAACGCGATGCGGTCGTCGGCGGTGCGCTGGGCGTACATGTACACATGCGCGTAGTCGCCCAGTGTCTCGCGGCCGGCCCACCCCGCGGCATCCCAGAACGACGACGGAAGCGGCTCGGTCACGATCATCGACGAGTTCATCGGCAGCCAGGTGCGGTGCTCGCCGGCGAGATCGGGTGTGAAGCCCTCGGTCGCGCGCAGCACGTGGGTCGCTCGCACGGTTCCGCGATCGGTCGCCGCGCGACCCGGCTCGATGCGCACGACGCGGGTCTGCTCGTGGATGACGACGCCGCGCCGCTCGACGGCCGCGGCGAGGCCGCGCACCAGCTTGCCGGGATGGATGCGCGCGCAATGCGGATGCCACGTCGCGCCCAGCGTGCCCGCAACGCCGATGCGGGATGCCGCGGCCGAGGCATCCAGGTACTCCAGGTCGGTGTGCGCCCAGCCCTGCTCGTCACCGACGTGGGCCCGCATGCGGGCGAGCTGCGCGGGTGTGCGGGCGACCTCGAACTCGCCCCCCTTCGCGATGTCGGCGTCGATGCCCTCGCTGTCGGCCACGGCGATGACCTCGTCGACGGTCTCGTTGAGCGCGCGCTGCTGGGCGTTCGCGGCCTCGACTCCGTGCGAGAGGGCATAGCGGTCGCGGCCGCCGGTCACCGCGTTCGTGAGCCAGCCGCCGTTGCGCCCCGAGGCGCCGAACCCGGCGAAGCGCTGTTCGAGCACGGACACGCGCAGGTCGGGCTGCAGGGTCTTCAGGTAGTACGCCGTCCACAGGCCGGTGAAGCCGGCTCCCACGATCGCGACGTCGACGTCGATGTCGCCGGGCAGCGGCTGCCGCGGCTCGGGCGCTCCGCCGAGGTCACGCCACCACCACGAGATCTCGCCGTTCGCCGTCATCGTACGGCCCTCTCGTCGAGGGCGCGCAGTGCGGCCCACAGCTCGGCCCGCACGGCGAACGTGCCGAGATCGCGGTGCAGCAGCCGCTCGGCGAGAGCCAGCCTCGCCCGCACCGTGTGGCGGTGCACCCCCAGCGCGCGTGCGGTGGCTTCATGCGAGCAATCGTTGTCGAGCCACCCTCGCAGCGTCGCGAGGAGGAGGGTGCCCTCCGCCGAGTCGTGGTCGCGCAGCGGCGCGAGTTCGGCGGCGGCGAGGGCGGCCGCATCCGGGCTCAGCGCCGACAGCACGCCCGTGCGGGCGATCTCGGCGAACGTCGTCACCGCCGCGGTGCCGCGATCGCGTGCCGCCGTGGCCTGGCCGATCGCTCCGGCGAAGGCGTCGTAGCCGCCGGGATCGGAGATCCCGATGCGGATGTCGAAGCGCTCGGACAGCTCGCGGACGACCGTGCGCTCCTCGGCGGGGAAGACGATGACGATGCCGTCGTCGCCGCGACCGAAGAACAGCGCCCCGCGGCGTTCGTCGGCGCGCAGTTCGAGCAGGTCCGAGGCGGCCTCGACGCGCACGGCACGCGCATCGGTGACCGCCACGGCGATCGGCGCCGCAGGCAGCCCGCCCCACAGATCGCGGGCGATGCGGCGCGCCAGGGTCGTCTCGCCGGCGGCGAGCGCGCGCACCAGCCCCGACCGCAGCGCACCGCGCGCGCGGCTCAGGCTCTGCTGCTGCTCGAGCGCGAGCCCGGCCATCGCGATCACGGCGGTGACCACGTCGCGGCCCTCGCGGTCGAGGTCTCCGGCCGCGATGGCGATCACGCCGCGCAGCCGGCCGCCGCGGCCGAGGGTCTGCAGGCTGAACGACGTGTCGCCGACGGTGAGCGTCGAGGCGGCTCGGGCGCCGCGGCGCAGCACGCCGCCGACGTGCTCGTGCAGGTCGTCCGCCGTCTCCGCGCCCAGTGCGCCGGGCGGGTGCTGACGCACGAGTTCGCCCGCCGCGTCGTACATGCCGACCCACGCTCCGAGCTGCTTGGCGAGTTCGGCGAGGGTGGCGCCGAGACCGTCGGGGCGAAGCGCGGCCAGCGCGATGGCCCGCTGCGCGGCGAGCGCCCAGGTGCGTCGGGCATATGCCTCGGCGGCGATGGCCTCGGCGTTGGCCCGCGCGACGGCGATGAACGGGGTGCGGTAGGGCACTTCGAACAGAGGCATCCGCTGCGCGCGGCACGCATCGGCGAGGGCATCGGGAATGCCGGTCCGCGCGACCTCGGTGCCGAACCCGAGGCCGAGCAGACCACGGCCGGCGAGGCGGCTGACGTACGCGTCGTACTCGGCCGCGTCGGCGGACTCGCCGAACTGCGTGCCGGTGGTGAGCAGGACCATGCCCTCGGACAGGAACGGCGTGGGGTCGGCGAGGTCGCTGGAGTGGATCCAGCGCAGCTCGGCGTCGAGCGAGCGGGGGTCGAGGTCTGCGGGATCGTGCTGCAGCCGCAGGCCCAGATCCGGGCGGGCGAGCAGGGCCCGCAGCGTCGGCGGGTCGGACGGACGGGGCATGCGATCCTCGAGGTCACCGGGTGTACCGGACGTACAGCAGTGTAGCCAGAATGTACAGCACGTCAGGTGCTCGGGTCGCGCGCTCGTGGGTACGCTCCCGAGCATGACCGCTGTCGACACCGCCGTGAACACGCCCCTGGGTGGCCCGAGTCTGCCGCAGGAGCGGCGCCTGGTCACCAGCATCCCCGGTCCGCGCTCGCAGGAGCTTCTGGCGCGCAAGGCCGCCGCCGTCGCGTCGGGCGTCGGGCACACCGCCCCGATCGAGGCCGTCGCCGCCGGAGGCGGGGTCGTCGTCGATGCCGACGGCAACTCGCTCATCGATCTCGGCTCGGGCATCGCCGTGACCAGCGTCGGCAACGCGCATCCGAAGGTCGTCGAGGCGGTGCAGGCGCAGGTGGCGCAGTTCACCCACACGTGCTTCATGGTGTCGCCGTACGAGTCGTACGTCGCCGTCGCCGAGGCCCTCAACCGCATCACGCCCGGAACCCACGCCAAGAAGAGCGCGCTGTTCAACTCGGGCGCCGAGGCGGTCGAGAACGCGGTCAAGATCGCCCGCAAGTTCACCGGCAAGCAGGCCGTCGTCGCCTTCGACCACGGCTACCACGGCCGCACCAACCTGACGATGGCGCTGACCGCCAAGTCGATGCCGTACAAGAGCGGTTTCGGCCCGTTCGCCTCGGAGGTCTACCGGGCGCCGCTGTCGTACCCGTTCCGCGACGGTCTGTCCGGGGCGGACGCCGCCGCGCGCGCGATCACGGTCATCGAGAAGCAGGTCGGAGCCGACAACCTCGCGGCCGTCATCATCGAGCCCATCCAGGGGGAAGGCGGCTTCATCGTCCCCGCCGAGGGGTTCCTGAACGCGATCGTGGACTGGTGCCGCGCGAACGGCGTGGTCTTCATCGCCGACGAGATCCAGACCGGCTTCGCGCGCACCGGGGCGATGTTCGCGTCGCAGCGCTTCGGCATCGAACCCGACCTCATCACGACGGCGAAGGGGATCGCCGGTGGACTTCCCCTCGCCGCGGTGACCGGCCGCGCCGAGATCATGGACGCCACGCACACCGGTGGTCTCGGCGGCACCTACGGCGGCAACCCGGTCGCGTGCGCCGCGGCGCTCGCGAGCATCGACGCCTACGAGTCCGAAGACCTCGCTGCCCGCGCCGACCAGATCGGATCGGTCCTGACGGCGCGGCTGGCCGAGCTGCAGGCATCCGACCCGCGCATCGGCGATGTGCGCGGCCTCGGCGCGATGATCGCCGCCGAGTTCGTCGACCCCGAGACGGGTGCGCCGGATGCCGCGCTGACGGCCACCGTCGCCAAGGCCTGCATCGCCGAAGGCATCATCGTCCTCACGTGCGGAACGTACGGCAATGTCATCCGCTTCCTGCCGCCACTGACCATCGGCGACGCGCTGCTGAACGAGGCGCTCGACGTGGTCGCCGCGGCGCTGGCCGCGGCGTGAACGGGGGAGACATGGAGGATCTGACGCGGGACGTCGTCATCGTCGGAGCGGGAGCCGCCGGGCTCACCGCAGCCAACGAGCTGAAGAAGGCCGGGCTGTCGGTCCTCGTGCTCGAATCGCGCGATCGTGTGGGCGGGCGCCTGTGGACCGATGTCGTCGACGGCGCGATGCTCGAGATCGGCGGTCAGTGGGTCTCACCAGATCAGGAAGCGCTGATCGAGACCATCGCCGACCTGGGTCTCGAGACGTACAGCCGCTATCGCGAGGGCGAGTCCGTCTACATCGGGCGCGACGGCGCGCTCACCCGCTTCACCGGCGAGATCTTCCCCGTCGCCCCCGAGACCGAGGCCGAGATCGTCCGCCTCATCGGGATGCTCGACGCCCTGGTGGCCGAGGTCGATCCGGATCGGCCCTGGGAGCATCCGGATGCCGAAGAGCTCGACCGCGTCTCGTTCGAAGCGTGGCTCGAAGAGCAGACCGACGATCAGGAGGCGCGCGACAACATCGCGCTGTTCATCGCCGGTGCGATGCTCACCAAGCCCGCCTACGCGTTCTCCGCTCTCCAAGCGCTGCTGATGGCCGCGAGCGCCGGCAGCTTCAGCCATCTCGTCGACGCGGACTACATCCTCGACAAGCGCGTCGTCGGCGGGCTTCAGCAGGTTCCGCTGCTGCTGGCCGAACGGCTGGGATCGGACGTGCTGCTGGGCCAGCCCGTCAACACGATCCGCCGCGACGCCGACGACGCGGTGACCGTCATCACCGACAACGGCCTCACCGTGCACGCCCGGGCGGTGATCCTCGCGCATGCACCCGTGCTGTACCCGTGGATCGAGTTCGACCCGCCGCTGCCGCGCCTGAAGCAGCAGCTGCATCAGCACATCTCGATGGGCTTCGTCATCAAGGTGCATGCCGTGTACGAGCGGCCGTTCTGGCGGGATGCCGGACTCTCGGGCACCGCGTTCAGCCCGTACGAGATCTCCCACGAGGCCTACGACAACACCAATCACGGCGACCAGCGGGGCACCCTCGTGGGGTTCGTCTCCGACCGCAATGCAGACGATCTGTTCCGCGTGTCGGCCGACGAGCGCAAGGAGCGCATCCTCGAGTCGCTGTCGCACTATTTCGGCCCCGAGGCGAAGAGCCCGCTGGTGTATTTCGAGAGCGATTGGGGTGCCGAGGAATGGACACGCGGCGCCTACGCCGCGAGCTTCGACCTGGGTGGACTCGCCCGCTACGGTGCGGACCTGCGCACTCCCGTCGGGCCGATCCACTTCGCGTGCAGCGACATGGCCGGAGCCGGCTACCAGCACGTCGACGGCGCGATCCGCATGGGGCGCGTCGCCGCCGCCGCGATCGTCGAGCAGGTGCGCGCATGAGCGCTCCCGTCGTGGTGGGGTACACCGCGACGAAGGCGGGCAGCGATGCCCTCGCCCTCGCGACGCGGCTCGCTCGGGCATCCGGCGCCGAACTGCACAGCGTGATCGTGCTCCCCGCCGATACGCGCAGTGTCATCACGCCGCCGAAGTCGGGCTACGACCGCTACCTGCAGGACCAGGCGGACGCGTGGCTGGCCGACGCCGTGGCGGATCTGCCTGCGGGGCTCTCGCACGCCGAGCACGTGCGCTACGCCGATTCGTTCGGCGAAGGACTGCTGCAGGCCTCCCACGAGGTCGGCGCCGGTCACCTCGTCGTCGGCGGCGCCGACGGATCGCTGCGCGGCCGTCATCGCGTGGGCACGACCGCGGCGGAACTGGTCCACACCGCGGACGTCCCCGTCGTCCTCGTGCCCCGCGGTGCCCGCAAGACGCCGCTGAGTGCGGGCATCCCACGCCTCACGGTGGCTCTCGGAACCCGCCCGGGCGCCGATGAGGTGATGGCCGAGGCCGTCCGGCTGGCGACCGACACCGGTGCGCGCGTGCGGCTGCTCTCGCTGGTCACCGTCGACCTGCCCGCCACGGTCGACACCGGCGTGATCCGGGTCGCGGGCGCCGCCCACGCCCAGGACGTGCTCGCGCGCGCACAGTCCTCGCTGCCCGCCGACATCGACAGCCGTGTCGTCGTCGGCGACGGCGACAGCATCGAAGAGGCCGTCGCCGCACTCGACTGGGAGCCGGGCGAGCTCGTGCTCGTCGGCTCCAGCCGTCTCGCGCAGCCCAAGCGGCTGTTCCTCGGCTCGACGGCGACGAAGATGCTGCGTGAGCTGCCGGTGCCCATGATGGTCGTCCCGCGCTCGCGCGCGGCCGAAGGAGGTGACCCGTCGTGACCGAGACGACGAAGACCGGCGACCCGGTCGCCGGCGGCCTGTCGCAGAAGGGCCTCAGCGCCGGTACGGTCGGCCTCATCGGCGCCGTCGTCATCGGCATCTCGTGCATCGCGCCCGCCTACACGCTCACCGCCGCCCTCGGTCCGACCGTCTCTGAGGTCGGGTTCCAGGTGCCGGCGATCATCCTGCTCGGATTCATCCCGATGCTGCTGGTCGCGTTCGGCTATCGCGAGCTCAACCGGCAGATGCCCGACTCGGGCACATCGTTCACGTGGGCGGCGCGGGCGTTCGGCCCGTGGGTGGGCTGGATGGCCGGGTGGGGCCTGATCGCCGCGACGATCCTCGTGCTGTCGAACCTCGCAGGCATCGCCGTCGAGTTCCTGTTCCTGCTCATCGACCAGCTCGCCGGCAGCCCGGGCACGATCGCGGAACTCGCCTTCAACCCCTTCATTAACGTCGCGGTGTGCCTGCTGTTCATGCTGGGCGCGACCGTGATCTCCTACCGGGACATGCAGACCACCCAGAAGCTGCAGTATGTGCTGGTCAGTTTCCAGGTGCTGGTGCTCCTCGTCTTCTCCGTCGCCGCGATCGTCCATGTCGTCAACGGCACCGCGTTCGATGCCAGCCCGGTCGAAGCATCCTGGTTCAACCCGTTCGACGTCGCCACCCCGCTCGCGGTGGTCGCCGGTCTGTCGTTGTCGATCTTCATCTTCTGGGGATGGGACGTCACCCTCACGATGAACGAGGAGACGAAGGACCCCGAGCGCACGCCGGGGCGCGCCGCCACCCTCACCGTCATCACGATCGTGAGCCTGTATCTGCTGATCTCGGTGTCTCTGCTCGCGTTCGCCGGGATCGGCGAGGGCGGCCTGGGCCTGGGCAATCCCGACATCCAGGCGAACGTCTTCTTCTACCTGTCCGGCCCGATTCTCGGCCCGCTGGCGTTCCTCGTATCGCTCGCCGTGCTGACCAGTTCGGCGTCCTCGCTGCAGTCGACGTTCGTCTCGCCCGCTCGTACCCTGCTGGCGATGGGGCACTACGGGGCGCTGCCGAAGAAGTTCGCCGAGGTGAACCCCCGTTTCTTCACGCCGGGCTTCGCGACGATCGTCTCGGCCGTGGTGGCATCCGTCTTCTACGCCGTCATGCGATTCATCAACGAGAACGTGCTGTGGGACACGATCACCACGCTCGGCATCATGATCTGCTTCTACTACGGCATCACGGCGTTCGCGTGCGTGTGGTACTTCCGCCACCAGTGGTTCGACTCGGTGCGGTCCTTCTTCTTCACGCTGCTGTTCCCGCTGGTGGGCGGCGTCATCCTGTTCGCGCTGTTCGTGATCACGCTTGTGGAGAGCCTCGACCCCGACTACGGCAGCGGCACCGAGTGGTTCGGCGTCGGCAGTGTGTTCGTGCTCGGGGTCGTGATCATCGGGCTCGGGCTCATCATCATGGTCTGGCAGGCGATGAAGCGTCCGGCCTTCTTCCGCGGCGAGACACTTTCTCTCGAAGCTCCCGAAAGCCTGCGGCGCACCCGGCGCTGAAGGCAGACTTGACACATCCACCCAACCGATCGGAGACCTGAGCATGAGCTACGCAGTCGTGAACCCTGCGACCGGCGAGACCGAGGCGACGTATCCCACGCTGACCGACGCAGAGGTCGAGTCGGCGCTGGCCACCGCCCACGCCGCATACGGAGCCTGGCGCGAGACCGACGTCGCCGAGCGTGCGCGTCTGATCCGCCGCGTCGCCGAACTGCACCGCGAGCGCCGCGACGAGCTGTCGGCGATCATCGTGCGCGAAATGGGCAAGCCGCTCGCCGCCGCCGAGGGCGAGGTCGACTTCGCCGCCGACATCACCGAGTTCTACGCCGACAACGCCGAGGCGATCACCAAGGATCAGCCGCTCGACATCCTCGGCGAGGGCACCGCCGTCGTCCGCAAGGCGCCGCTGGGCGTGTTGCTGGGTATCATGCCGTGGAACTTCCCCTACTACCAGGTCGCCCGCTTCGCGGCGCCGAACATCGTGCTCGGCAACACGATCGTGCTCAAGCACGCCGAGCAGTGCCCCGAGTCGGCCGCGGCGATCGCCCGCATCTACGCCGACGCAGGCTTGCCCGAGGGCGTCTACACGAACGTGTACGTCTCGCACGAGCAGGCCGCGGGCATCATCGCCGACCCGCGCGTGCAGGGCGTGTCGGTGACCGGCTCCGAGCGCGCCGGCGCTGCCGTCGCCGAGGTCGCAGGTCGCAACCTCAAGAAGGTCGCGCTCGAACTCGGCGGGTCCGACCCGTTCATCGTGCTGTCCACCGATGACCTCGACGCCACCGTGGATGCCGCGGTCGAGGCCCGTATGGACAACAACGGCCAGTCCTGCAACGCCCCGAAGCGCTTCATCATCGCCGACGACATCTACGACGCGTTCGTCGAGAAGTTCACCGCTGCGATGACCGGCACCAAGATGGGCGACCCCTTCGCGGAGGACACGCTGCTGGGCCCGCTCTCGTCGCTGAAGGCGGCCGAAGGCCTCCAGGCCCAGATCGACAACGCCGTCGCGCAGGGCGCCACTCTCGTCGCCGGCGGGACGCGCGATGGCGCGTACTACACGCCGACGGTGCTCACGGGCGTCACGAAGGACATGGACGTCTACGGGCAGGAGCTGTTCGGCCCCGCCGGAGTGGTGTACCGCGTCTCGAGCGAAGACGAGGCGGTCGCGCTCGCGAACGACACCACCTACGGGCTCGGGTCGTACGTGTACACGACAGACCCCGAGCAGGCCGAGCGCGTCGCGAACCGCATCGACGCGGGCATGGTCTACGTCAACTGCGTGCTCGCCGACTCGCCCGAGCTGCCCTTCGGGGGTGTCAAGCGCTCCGGCACCTCACGCGAGATGGGCCTGCTGGCCGCCGACGAGTTCGTGAACAAGAAGCTCATCCGCATCGCCTGAGAAGAGGCATCCGCCACGAGTCGACACGGTTCGCGCGAGTCGACACATCCGCCGCGTCCGAGACGTGTCGGCTCGCGCGCAATGTCACGATCGACGGTGCCGTCGAGTCTGTTCCACAGGCCCGGTGGCGTCGTAGGCTGGCTGCATGGCTGACGACGGCTCGGGACCGGTGACCGTACTCGATGACGACGGATGCTGGGAGCATCTGGGCAGACACGAACTCGGACGTCTGGTGACCCGGGTGGGGGATGTGCTCGACATCTTCCCCGTGAACTACGTCGTCGATGGGCAAGAGATCGTCTTCCGCACCGGTCAGGGCAGCAAGCTCGTCGAGTTGACCGTCAACGACGAGGTGCTCTTCGAGGTCGACGACTATACCGACGACGCCGCGTGGAGCGTGGTCGTGCGTGGGCACGCCCGCGCCCTGGACTCGTCGACGGAGGTCGAGGCGGCGGACGGCCTGGGCCTGAAGCCCTGGATTCCGACCCTCAAGTACGTCTACGTGCGCATCACCCCTCACTCGTTGTCGGGGCGCGCGTTCGGGCGCGGCCCGGAGCCCGACCGCTACGGCGTGCAGCAGTACTGATCCGTGCATCCTGAAGGCTGCGCGGCCGCCCACGGGGATTCGTCGGGCCCCGCGGGCATGCCGTACACTGGGGGATGCAGTTGAAGTCTGCATTCTTTCGCCGTGCCCGCGAACGGGCAGAGCCCCCTGACTCTCGAGGACACGGCAGAGGACTGCGGACATCCCGAGGCCTCACGGCCTTTAGGGCGGTAGCTCAATTGGCAGAGCAGCGGTCTCCAAAACCGCAGGTTGCAGGTTCGATTCCTGTCCGCCCTGCGCGTCAGCCGAAGCTGACTCACGGAAGGTAATCAGGTGGCATCGATGGTCCAGGACGAGCCGAACGGCGAGATCGTCGCCGGCGGCGGCGCGCCGCGCGAGAAGAAGCCCAACGTCTTCGCGCGTATCGCACTGTTCATCCGGCAGGTCTTCGCCGAGCTCCGCAAGGTCGTCACCCCGACGCGGCAGGAGCTGCTGAAGTACACGGCCGTGGTGCTGGGCTTCGTCGTGGTGATGATGGCCGTCGTGTACGGGCTGGATCTGCTGTTCGTGTGGGTCGCGACCGTCGTCTTCGGCGTACCGTCCTGAGACCTGACGCGGGGTCCGACGAGCGATCCGGCCCTGACGAAACGGAAGAGAACCAAGTGTCAGAAAGATATGTCGACGACGCCGATTGGGCGACGGCCGCAGAGCAGTCCTCCGAAGAGGACGAGGCTCAGGAGGGCAACATCCTGGCGGCCGAGATCCACGCGAGCGACGCCGCAGAGCATGTCGCCGTCCACGTCGTCGCCGACGGTGACGACGAGCAGGACGACGACGACTCCGATCTGGACGACATCGAGATCACGGACCCGGAGGCCGACGCGATCGTGAACGACGCCCTGAACATCGACGAGACCAATGAGGCCGAAGCCGCCGCCGAGGTGCTCAACGACTCGATCGCCGAGGAGGAGGCCGAGTACGAGGCCGCCCACGCCGACGACGTCACCCCCTACGACGGCCCGGACGTCAACGGCGATGAGGACCGCCCCGTGCTCGACGGCGAGTTCGTCGCCGAGGTGAACGCGGCCGCCACTGTCGTCGACGAGGTCGAGCAGTCGGTCTCGCCGGCGGATGCGGCGGAGGCGCCCGAGGACGAGGATGCCGCCGACGCCGATGAGGACCCGTACGAGGCCTTCCGCGCCGATCTGCGCATGCTGCCGGGCAAGTGGTACGTCATCCACTCCTACGCCGGTTTCGAGCGCAAGGTGAAGGCCAACATCGAGCAGCGCAAGTCGACGCTCGAGGTCGAAGAGGACATCTACCAGATCGAGGTCCCCATGGAGGACGTCGTCGAGATCAAGAACGGCCAGCGCAAGATGGTCACGCGCGTCCGGATCCCGGGCTACGTGCTCGTGCGCATGGAGCTCAACGAAGACACCTGGTCGGTCGTGCGCCACACGCCCGGCGTGACCGGATTCGTGGGCAACGCCCACAACCCCACGCCGCTGCGGTTCGAAGAGGCCTTCAACATGCTCAAGAGCCTCGTCGAGATCAAGGAGACCGCGCCTGCCAAGACGGGGGCTCCCGCGGGCAAGGGCGGTCAGCCCATTGCGCGCAGCGTCGTCACCGAGGTCGACTTCGAGGTCGGCGAGACCATCACGATCAAGGAGGGCTCGTTCGCGGGCCTTCCGGGCTCGATCAGCGAGATCAAGCCCGAGAGCGGCAAGCTCACCGTGCTCGTGTCGCTCTTCGAGCGCGAGACCCCCGTCGAGCTCTCGTTCGACCAGGTCACCAAGCAGTAGAGACATCCCCGGAGACGGGGTCAGAGACACCGCGTCCAGGAACGGCCTGGATCGCGGGAGAACCGGATGCCGCGGCATCCGATTCGACGAAAGGAAAACACATGGCACCGAAGAAGAAGGTGACCGGACTGATCAAACTCCAGATCAACGCCGGCGCCGCCAACCCGGCGCCGCCGATCGGGCCCGCGCTCGGTCAGCATGGCGTCAACATCATGGAGTTCTGCAAGGCGTACAACGCCGCGACCGAGTCGCAGCGCGGCAACGTCATCCCGGTCGAGATCACCGTCTACGAGGACCGCAGCTTCACGTTCATCCTCAAGACCCCGCCGGCCGCCGAGCTGATCAAGAAGGCTGCAGGCGTCCCCAAGGGCTCGTCGACCCCGCACACGACCAAGGTGGGCAAGCTCACCAAGGAGCAGGTGCGCCAGATCGCCGAGGCCAAGCAGCCCGACCTGAACGCGAATGACATCGAGGCAGCCTCGAAGATCATCGCCGGCACCGCCCGTTCCATGGGCATCACGGTCGAGGACTGAGGGGAGAAGAGAAGATGGCAACCAAGTCCAAGGCCTACAAGGCCTCTGCCGCCAAGATCGAGGCGGACAAGTTCTACACGCCGACCGAGGCTGTGGCCCTCGCGAAGCAGACCGGTTCGGGCAAGTTCGACTCCACCGTCGAGGTGGCGCTCAAGCTGTCGGTCGACCCCCGCAAGGCCGATCAGATGGTGCGTGGCACCGTCATCCTGCCCCACGGCACCGGCAAGACCGCTCGCGTCATCGTGTTCGCGACCGGCCCCGCCGCTGAGGCGGCGATCGCCGCGGGTGCCGATGAGGTCGGCGGCGCCGAGCTCATCGAGAAGGTCGCCGGCGGCTGGACCGCGTTCGACGCGGCCGTCTCGACCCCCGAGCTCATGGGTCAGGTCGGTCGCCTCGGCAAGGTGCTGGGTCCGCGCGGCCTCATGCCGAACCCGAAGACCGGCACGGTGACCCCGAACCCGGCCAAGGCCGTCGAGGAGATCAAGGGCGGCAAGATCGAGTTCCGCGTCGACAAGCACGCCAACGTGCACTTCGTCGTCGGCAAGGCCTCGTTCACCGAGCAGCAGCTCGACGAGAACCTGCAGACCGCTCTCGACGAGATCGTGCGTCTGAAGCCGTCGAGCTCGAAGGGTCGCTACATCCAGAAGGGTGCCGTGTCGACCACGTTCGGCCCCGGCATCCCGCTGGACGTCAACGCGATCGGCTGATCCGCCTCACGAGAGATCCGCACGAAGGGCCCCACCCGATGGTGGGGCCCTTCGTCGTCGGTCAGCAGGTGTCGCGGACATCGAAGCCCCGCTCTGTGTGCGCGGGAGCGAGCTCGGTCACCCGAGCCGCGTCGACGCGCGACCCGGGCGGGCCCTTCGCCATCCATGCCAGCACCTCGTCGACGGCGGAATCCTCGCCCTCGACTTCGGACTCGACCGTGCCGTCGCGGCGGTTGCGCACCCAGCCGGTGACCCCGGCCTCGCGCGCGACGATGCGCAGGGTGTAGCGGTATCCGACGCCCTGGACGCTGCCCGACACCACTGCCTTCACCCGTCGCATGCCACCCATCGTGCCAGTGCGGACGGATGCGGCACAGAGTGACGGATGCAGCACAGAGCGGTGGGGTGCCCCGATGGATCGGGACACCCCACCGGTGCTGTGTCAGCCCTGACGTGCCCAGGGCCCGTTCGGGTCGCCCGGCACCTGATTGCGCGTCCACCACTTGGCCGTGTAGCGCACACCGTCATGCTCGACGACGTCGCCGCTGACGAAGATGCGCGTGGGCGTCCACACGGCGGTGCCGTCCGTGGTCTGGCGGATCTCCTGCCACGGTCCATAGAGCTGCCCCGGCGGCTGCCCCTTCGCGTACCAGGTTGCGAGCCACGTCGACCCGCTGTACCAGACGGTGTCGCCTGCGCCGTACACCGTCGCCGCACTCCAGGCGGGCTCGGTGAGCACGAAGACGACCGTCTGCGTGTTGCCTGCGACGTCGTGGACGACGAGGGTGTTCTCGCCGAACTCACCGCCGAACGTGCCGGGCTTGACGTAGTTCAGGTCGGACCAGACGCTGTTGGTCAGATCCTTCTCCACACCGTTGAGCGTGAGCCTGTCGATCATGCCCGCGTCGTGCAGCTTGAAGCTCACGAGCGAGTAGGTGCCGTCGGCTCCCTTGGTGAACGAGTCGCCCGACTTGACGGTCACCGTCGGAGCCGTCGCATCGAGGGTGACGGTCGTCTCCCGCGTGAGCGAGAGGTTCCCCGCGGCATCCCTGGCGTTGTAGCGGATCTGATACGTGCCGTCCGGCAGAGCGACCGTCGCGGTGTGGCTCACCGACGTCGCGCCGTTGCCGGCGGTCTGTGTCGACTTCACGAGCTTGCCGGACTGGTAGATGTTCGCCACCACCGCGTCGAGGCCGATGTCGTCCGTCGCGTCCACCTGGATCTCGAGCGTGCGCAGCGGACCCGCCGTCGTCGGCGAGACGAGTGTCGTCTGCGGCCGAACGGTTTCGATCGGGACCCCGAAGGCTCCCGACGCGAAGGCCGCCCGGGTTCCGCCGACCACCGGCAGGGAGATCGACGACGTCACGGCGTCGAGGGTCACCGTGGCGCCGGGAGAGCCGGCCGTGAAGCCCGACAGGTTGGTCGACAGCACCACGCCGATGCGCGATCCGGCGCGGAACACGTGATCGTAGGGCTCCATCTTCCAATCGAAGTCGTACTCCGCGCCCGGCGTGACGACGGTCGCCGCGCCCTCGGCGAACGACTCGCGGTTCGACGAGTCGAGCACACCGCGAGATACGCGCCAGTAGGCCGACTCGCTCGAACGACGTGCGGTCTCGAGGTAGCACGCAGAGTCGTACGGAGTCTCGGCACCCCAGCACGTGCGCTCGGTGAGGGTCTGGATGCCGTCGCCGGGGGAGCGCGGCGTGCGCGTCGCAGTGCTGTAGTCGATCAACAGCGCCGAGAGGTTCGACTGCTCCTGGCTGAGCGATGCATCCAGCTGGACGACCGGCGTTCCCGAGATCCGGAGGTCCTGCGCGAGGGGCTCCGACAGCAGGACGAGCCGGTTCGACTGCGTCGCCTCGGGGTTGTTCGCCAGCGAGGTCTCCGAAGGCGAGTTCGAGCCGCCGACGATCTGCAGGGTCGACGCGCCGTCGACCGGACGGAACGCCAGGCTTCCCGGCGTGCCCGAGGCGGTTCCGCTCAGGCTCAGGTCGACGTACTCCGTCGACGGTGCCGGCCAGGAGGCCTCATCGACGTACTCGGCCGGACCGAACTCGACCGTGGACTGCGGCTCGCTCATGATGCCGTTCTCGATGCCGTGCAGCCAGTAGTCGTACCAGCGGTGCAGCGTGTCGACCCAGACATCACGGCGGAAGTCGAACGGATCGATGTGTCCGAGCCGGGGGAGCCAGACCTTTCGAGGCACATCGTGCTCGGCGAGCGCCTGCCAGTAGTCGGCGAACTGGCTCATGCGCACGTTGTCGTCGTTGAGGCCGTGCACGGCGAACACCGAGGCGGTGACGGCGTCGACGGTGCGGGTGTAGTCGCGCTCGTCCCAGAACGCGTTGTAGTCGCCCGTCTCATCGCCGTCGATCTCGCTGAGCGTGGTGCGCGTCGGAGCGCACAGCGCGCGTCGATCGGGGTTGGTCACCGTGTTGGCCAGGCTCGACGGATAGTTCGTGTTGTGGCGGATGCCGTTGGTGCGGGAGTACCGGTACCAGTCGCTGATCGCGTCGATCGGCACGATCGTCGTCAGGCCCTCGACCCCGGTCGCGGCCACGCCGTTGGCGAGGGTGCCGTCGTAGGACTTGCCGATCATCGCCGACTTCCCGGTGTGCCAGTCGGCCGTCACTGCGACACCGTCGCCGTCGTACCCGGCGACGCGCCCGTTGAGCCAGTCGATCACGACTTTCATGCTCTGGATGTCGCCGGCTCCGCCGTGCATCGGGCATCCGGTGGAGAACCCGGTGCCGTTCATCTGCGCGTGGATCACCGCGTACCCGCGCGGGACGAAGTAGTTGTCGTAAAAGAGCGGGAACAGATCGGTGACGCCGTCGCCGTCGAGATCCTGCAGGCGCTGTGCCTCGTTCCCACGCCCGACGGTCGTGTAGTACGGGCTCGGGTCGATGATCGCAGGCACGCGCAGCGTGTCGGCGGTCTCGGCGGGACGGATGATGTCGATCGCGGTGACGTCGGTGACGCCGTCGAGGTCCTGGTCGACGCCGTCGACCGGAATGAACACGCGCTCGCGGATGGCGCTGGCGTAGTCCGAGAACGGCGCCGTCTTCCCGTCGACGACGGGAATGGCGGGATCGGGCGCCGCAGCGGCGGTGGGCGTCAGGATGGTGACGGCGAGTGCCGTGACCGTCGTGAGCACGGCGAGCGTGCGCAGGCGCCGCGCCGCGCGTGGCGGTGCGGAGGGGGGAAGGGTATGCGTCATGAGCAATGCCTATCGTTTCCAGTGCCCTGTTGACCAGCCTTTTCGAAAACTTGTAACAATTCAAGGGTTGAAGGTTCTGCATGCAGCGCGCGGTCCGCGCTGTTCGAAGTGATCACTCTGGTCGGCATACGGTGCGCAAAAAACCTCCGGCGGGGTCATGGCGCGGTCCCGTATGCCAGCCTGCTCACGTACTTCTCGACGACGGTCTCGACGCCTGCCTCGAGATCGACGAGCCGACACTCAGGCGCCGACCACCAAGCTGATCCCGAGTCCGATCATCACCACTGCGATCACGCCGTCGAGGATGCGCCATGCGCGCGGCGTGGCGAGCCGGCGGCCGAGGTGACGGGCGCCGAACCCGAGCGCGGTGAACCACACGGCGCTCGCGATCATCGCCCCCGCCGCGAAGGTCCACCGGCCGTCACCGTGCGTGCCGGCGACGCCCCCGAGCAGGAACACCGTGTCGAGGTAGACGTGCGGGTTCAGCCAGGTGAGGGCCAGTGCGGTGAACACGACCGGCATCGTCCGAGTGCGCGTCGCGGTCGCGACGTCGCCACGGACACCCGCCGCGGCGCGCTCGCCGACCTGGAGCGCCTCTCCCGATGGCCGCCACGCGCGCTTCGCGGCGAGCGCTCCGTACACGAAGAGGAAGACCGCCCCCGCCCAGCGCACCACCGTCACCAGCCAGGGGAGTGCGGCGATCGCCAACCCGACGCCGGACACCCCGAGCGCGATCAGCGTGATGTCGGATGCTGCGCAGACCGCGACGACCGCCAGCACGTGCTCGCGGCGGATCCCCTGCCGAAGCACGAAGAGATTCTGTGCTCCGATCGCGATGATGAGCGAGAGGCCGAGACCGAGACCGGCCAGGAACGAGGGGAGCACGGTTCCACGCTAGAGAGCGAGGGGTATCGAATCCAGCTCATGATCCTTCAGATGCATTAGCGTGACTTACGATGCGGATTCCCTTCGATCTCGCCGAGACCATTGCCACCGTCGTCGACGAGGGCACGTTGGAGGCCGCCGCTCGCCGACTGCATCTCACGCCGTCGGCGGTGAGCCAGCGCATCAAGTCGCTCGAGGAACTGCTGGGACAGGTGCTGCTCGTGCGGGCCAAGCCCGCGCGTCCGACCGATGCGGGCGTCGCGGTCGTCCGGCTCGCCCGCCAGGCGGCGCTGTTGGAGCACGACGCTCTGGCCGAACTCGGCGCAGCAGGCGGGGATGAGGCCGTGGTCTCGGTTCCCCTCGCCGTCAGCGCCGACTCGCTGGCGACGTGGTTCCTCCCGCCGCTGGCACGGCTGAGCGCGCGCCATTCGGTCGTCTTCGAACTGCGCCGCGATGACCAGGACTTCACGGCCGCCCTGCTCGAGTCGGGCACGGTCATGGGCGCCGTCACCTCTCGAGCGACACCGGTCGCGGGATGCCGCGTCACACCGTTGGGCTCGATGCGCTACGAGGCGTTCGTCGCGATGTCCGCCATGGCGCAGTGGTTTCCCGACGGACCCACACCGACCGCACTGGCGGCCGCGCCCGTAGTCGACTTCGACCGTCGGGACGACCTTCAGACCCAGTGGCTGCGGGCGATGGAGGCGGCGGAGCACATGCCCCCGCGCCACTACGTGCCGGCATCGGCCGACTTCGCGGCTGCGGTGCGGCTCGGGCTCGGGTGGGCTCTCCTGCCACGGCTGCAGTCGGATGCCGCCGTGGCGGCGGGGGAGATCGTCGCCCTCGGCGGACCGCCGGTGGACGTGCCGCTGTTCTGGCAGCAGTGGAATCTGCGCACACCCCTGCTCGACGCCATCGCCGCCGAGATCGTCGCCGAGGGCCGGCGCGTGCTCGCGCCCGTGTGACGGTGTGTCAGTCGTCGCTGACCCGCAGTACGACCTTTCCGCGAGTGTGGCCCTGTTCCAGTTCGGCGTGCGCGTCGGCGGCGGCATCCAGGTCGAAGACCTTGTCGATGTAGACCTGCACGGCTCCCGAGTCGAGCAGCCGACCGACCGTCGCGAGCGCGCTGCCGTCGGGGATGACCCGGTACGAGGTCGCGCGGACGCCGGCCTCATCGGCACGCTCCGCGTAGTCGGGCCACGAGCCCGTCGGCACCAGGACGTAGAGGCCTCCGGGGCGGAGCACCTGCAGCGAGCGGGTCCCGGTGTTCGCCGAGACGTTGCCCACGAGATCGATGACGACGTCCATGTCGGAGACGACCTCGTCGAACCGCGTCGTGGTGTAGTCGATGACCACGGAGGCACCGAGCTCGCGCAGCCACGCGGCATTCCGACCCGAGCCGGTGACCGTGACGTGGGCGCCGAAGTAGGCGGCGAACTGCACCGCGAAGTGGCCGACGCCGCCACTGCCCGCGTGGATCAGCATCCGCTGTCCTTCGTGGGCGTGCGCGGTCTCGACGACCAGGCCCCACGCCGTGAGGGCCGCCAGCGGAACCCCCGCGGCCTCGACGTGCGACAGCGACGCGGGCTTGCGCGCCAGTGACAGTGTCGGAGCCACGACGTACTCGGCGTACGATCCGCCCGAGCGCGGATACGGGGCCATCCCGTACACCTCGGTGCCGGGCGGGAAGGGATGGGCTTCGTAGGGCGAACGGACGACGATGCCGCTGAAGTCGTAGCCCGGCACGGTCGGGAACCGGTCGATGGCCCCGGCGACGCCCTTTCCAGCCCGGGTCTTGGCATCGATGGGATTGATCCCGGCGGCGACCACGCGGACGAGCACTTCGCTCAGCACCGGCGAGGGGACCGGGACGACCGCGGGGTGGAGCACGTCGGCTGCCCCCGGTTCGTCGAAGACGACGGCCCGCATCGTCTCGGGGGGAGCGGGGACCGCGATGGCGGCGGCCCGTTCGCTCGGGGATGATCGCAGCGGCCGGAATCTCATCGGTCGCTCCTTCCGCGTGCGTGTCGGCGTCGGCAGCACTCGTTGCTTGCACTGCCCACAGTCAACACCGCGATTGTCTCGCCCGTGTTACGCGGGTGCTACCGCGTCGATAAGGTGTGCGGTCAGGGCCGAACGCCTGCGGTGAGGGCGTGCAGCATCCGCGAGAACGTGCGGATGTCGTCCACCGACCACTCCTCGAGGGCGGCGGTGAGCTGTCCCTCCTGCGGTGCTCGCGTGGCGGCGAGGCGCTCGAGACCGAACTCGGTCGCCGAGATGAGCTGCGAGCGCCGGTCATCCGGGTCGGGCGTGCGCACGACGAGCCCGCGTTGCTCGAGATCGCGGACCGTGCGGCTGATCTGCCCCTTGTCCGCGAGCAGCACCTCGGCGAGCGCCGATGAGGTGATGCCGCCGCGGCGCACGATCGTCGTGAACGTCTTGTAGCCGCCGGGCAGCAGCCCGGGGCTCAGCCGTTGCGCGTTCTCGCTGATCAGGTGGCGCATCCGCGCGATCAACTCGCCGAACTCCGTCTCGAGCGAACGGATCGCGTCCGAGCGCTCGTCGGAGATTCCGCTGCCCCCGGGGTCGACCATGGCGCCGAGCCTAGTCGCGGTCGTCACGTGTCGCCTCCGGCTGCTGCGCGGCGCCGTCGTCGTGCGCTGAGCCGGTGGCGGTGAGTGCCTGCATCCCTTCGTCGACGGATACCGTGGCGAGGTCGGCCTCGCCCGCACGCTGACGCTCGCTGGTCGTCATGCGGGTGAGCGGCGTGTTCGGCAGGAAGACGATCGCGATGAGGCTCAGCACCGCGAAGGGCACGGCGATGAGGAACGCCTGCGAGATGCCCTGCGCATAGACGTCCTCGAAGATGACACGGACCACCTCGGGCATCGCCGAGACCTGGGGGAGTGTGCCCGCTTGCAGCTGAGTGGCGATGTCGACGCCCTGCTCGCCCAGGCCGGCGAGCGCGGCCATGAGTGCGTCGCGCCTGTCGTCCATCAGCTCGGTCACCCGCGCAGCGAGCGCCGCGCCCATGACCGCGACGCCGATCGTGCCGCCGAGGCTGCGGAAGAAGGTCACGCCCGAGCTCGCGACGCCCATCTCGGTGGGGTTCGCGGTGTTCTGCACGATCAGCACGAGATTCTGCATGGTGGTGCCGACGCCGGCGCCGAGCAGGAACATGTACACCGACACGAGCGCGAAGTGGGTGTCGTACTCGATCGTCGACAGCAGGTACGAGCCGGCGCTCAGCGCGATGGCGCCCGCGATGAGGTACGGCTTCCAGTGCCCGAATCGGGTGATGAGCGCCCCGACTCCCACTGAGGCCACGAGCAGGCCGGCGATCATCGGGATCGTCATGACCCCCGCCTCGGTCGGCGTGGCTCCCCGCGCGAGCTGCATGTACTGGCTGAGGAAGACGGATGCCCCGAACATCGCGATGCCCGTCGCGATCGACGCGATCACCGCGAGGGTGAAAGTGCGATTGCGGAACATCGACAGCGGGACGAGGGGCTCGCGCGAACGCAGCTCGACGACGATGAACAGCGCGGTGCCCAGCAGCGCGCCGCCGACCATGAGGACGCTCTCGAGGCTCCACCACTCGAAGCTGTCGCCGGCGAGGGTCACCCAGATGAGCAGCAGCGCGACCGACGTCGACAGCAGCACGATGCCGAAGTAGTCGATGTGCGAGGTGCGCTTCGCACGCGGAGGGATGTGCAGGGTGCGCTGCAGCATGATCAGGGCGACGACCGCGAACGGGAGCGCGACGAAGAAGTTCCAGCGCCAGCCGAGCGTGTCGGTGATGACGCCGCCCAGCAGCGGTCCGCCGATGGTGGCGACGGCCATCACGGCCCCGAACAGGCCCATGTACCGCCCGCGTTCGCGGGGGCTGATGATGTCGGCCATGATCACCTGGCTGAGCGCCGCGAGGCCGCCCGCGCCGACGCCCTGAACGGCGCGGAAGGCGATGAGTGTCTCGGGATTCTGCGAGAACCCGGCGGCCGCGGTGGCGAGCACGAAGATGGCGATGGCGAGCTGGATGAGCAGCTTGCGGTTGAACAGGTCGGCCAGCTTGCCCCAGATCGGCGTCGAGATCGCGGTCGTGAGCAGTGTCGCGGTGACGACCCACGTGAAGGCGGCCTGGTCGCCTTCGAGGTCGTGGATGATGACGGGCAGCGACGTCGAGACCACGGTCGCGGCCAGCATCGACACGAACATGCCGAGCAGGAGGCCCGTGAGCGCCTGGAGCACCTCGCGGTGGGTCATCTCGGGTGCGGCGGGCGGGGGTGGCGCAGCCGCGCCCGCGCCCGAGGGCAGATCTGTCATGGGGGTCCTTCGCGAAGACGGGGCGACGTCGCTGGCGCGATGATGGTTGACTCAGATCAATGGTTGAGCAAAGTCAACCATACGTCCTCGGTCGACACCCGTCAACCGATCGTGCGGTTCAGTCGGCGAGCGCGAGGGCGCGGAACGGCTGGCGCGGTGCGGGGCGCGGCGTCCGCTCGGCGGGGCGCGGCGCGCGACGGCCGGTCGTGCGCTCGTAGAGCTCGTCGATGAGGGCTGTGGCCAGATGTACGAGTTGCGCGATCTGCGCGTCGTCGCGGTCGATCCACACGCACCGTGGCTCGTCATGGACGGGCACGAAGTCGTCGTGCTGCTCCCATGCGACGAGGGTGCGCTCGGCCCCGAGCACGTGCTGCTGCCACCACACCTGCCGCAGGTACGAGCGCGGGATGCTGCGCCACGCCTTGTTCGTCGTCTTGATCTCGGCGAGCGTCACGCGGCCTGACGGATCCACCGCGATGCCGTCCGGTGTCGCGAGGTGGCGTTTCTCGATCTCGGCGTGGAACAGAGCGCTCGACGGCTGGATGCCGTGGGTCGCCGCGACCCAGGCTGCGATCTGCGGCTCGCGCGCGCGGCCGTGCGCGGTGAAGGCGTTGCCCGAGAAGCCCGAGCCGCCGAGTTTGGCATCGGCGGCACGTGCGATCGCCCGCTCGCTCGTGAGCGTCGCGACGTCGGTCGCGGTGATCCCGCGCGAGCGTGCACGCACCCAGGCGACCCGGTCGCGAGCGTCGGCGACGACGCGGGCGGCGAGTTCGGGGGTCACCCCATCACGGTATCCCGCCGCCGCGACACCCGCCCGCGCGACACCCGCGGGCGCGCTGCGCGATGACGGGATGCCCGCGATTTGGCCGGCCCGCATCGGTCGCCTACACTGGTCGAAGCCGAAGACCGCCGGTCATCGAGGTGCGCATGCGCACCGAGATCGAAGCACTGCGAATGCAGGGGCCCGCGCAGGTGTCACAGATCGATCTCCTGAATCCAGGACTCCCGCTCCGTGCGCTTGCGCCGGAGCTTTTTTCATGCGCAGGCGCCGCTGGTCCAGGCCGACGCCCCGCCACTGCGGAGCGTCTCGTACACACAAGGAGTGGCCATGGCGCAGAAGGAAGCATCGGTCGCCGAGCTCACGAAGAACTTCGAGGACTCGACCGCCGTACTGCTCACCGAGTACCGCGGTCTGACGGTTGCCGAGCTCAAGGAGCTTCGCAACAGCATTCGTCAGGACGCGGAATACGCCGTGGTGAAGAACACGCTGACCAAGATCGCCGCGAACAACGCGGGGATCACGGCGCTGGACGACGACCTGAAGGGTCCGTCGGCCGTCGCTTTCGTGCACGGTGACCCTGTCTCCGTCGCGAAGGGTCTTCGTGCCTTCGCCAAGGCACACCCTCATCTCGTGATCAAGGGCGGCTTCTTCGACGGTGCCCCCCTGACCGCGGACGAGGTCAACAAGCTCGCCGACCTCGAGAGCCGTGAAGTCCTGCTGGCGAAGCTCGCCGGCGCGATGAAGGCCTCGCTGTTCCAGGCGGCATACGTCTTCAACGCACCGCTGCAGAAGGCCGTCCGCACGGTCGACGCGCTGCGTGAGAAGCAGGAGTCCGCGGCCTGATCTCAGGTCCCCGGCGAACAACCCCCATCAACAAGGAGAATCATCATGGCAAAGCTCACCACTGACGAGCTGCTCGACGCCTTCAAGGAGCTGTCGCTCATCGAGCTCAGCGAGTTCGTGAAGAAGTTCGAGGAGACCTTCGAGGTCACCGCCGCCGCCCCGGTCGCCGTTGCCGCCGCGGGTGCTCCCGCTGCCGGTGGCGCGGGTGGCGAGGCCGCCGCCGAGGAGGAGAAGGACTCGTTCGACGTCATCCTCGAGGCTGCCGGCGACAAGAAGATCCAGGTCATCAAGGTCGTCCGCGAGCTCACCTCGCTCGGCCTCGGCGAGGCGAAGGCCGTCGTCGACGGTGCCCCCAAGCCCGTGCTCGAGGGTGCGAACAAGGACGACGCCGAGAAGGCCAAGGCGAAGCTCGAAGAGGCCGGCGCGACCGTCACCCTGAGCTGACGTCCCGCTTCAGCAACACCTCGACGAGGGCCCCGGATGCCGCATCCGGGGCCCTCGTTCATGCCCGGGTGTCGGGCGGAGCCGTCGATGCACGCACGACCAGGCGCGCCTTGAGCCGCACGTCGACAGGCGGTCGGTCGGGTTGGGCGATCTGCTGGAGCAGCAGGTCGACCGCGGCCGATCCCTGCTCTCGCGGAATCTGCTCCAGTGTGGTGAGCGAGAACATCTCGGCGAACTCGTGGTCGTCGATGCCGACGACACTCAATTCGCTGGGCACGCGGATGCCGAGCCGACGGGCGGCGATCATCGCCCCGATCGCCACCTCGTCACAGACCCCGACGACGGCGGTCGGCCGGCGGGTGTCGCCGAGCAGATCGGCGGCCGCGGCGTAGCCGCCGGGGAGCGTGACCTCCGACTGCACGTGCTGCGCTCGGTCGGCCAGGCCGGCCTCGGCCATGGCCGCCTCATAGCCGCTCAGTCGACGGCGATCCACCATGGCCCAGTCGGCGCCGCCGCCGCCCAGGAAGGCGATGTCGGTGTGACCGAGTCCGATGAGGTGCTCGGTCGCGCGCCGCACCGCGTGGTCGTCGTCGATGCCCACGGTGCACGTCGTGCCCTCGTCGCCGACGATCATGACGACCGGGCGGTCGATCGCGTGCATCCGCTCGATCTCGTGGTCGGCGGGCTCGAGCCCGACGGCGATGAGCCCATCGAACCGTTTGCGCGCGAGGTAGTCGTCGAAGATGCGCTGGCGGCCCACGGTGCCGGGCTTCGCGTCGTACAGGGTGAGATCGAGATCGCGCTCGAGAAGGGAGCGCTGGATGCCTTCGAGTACTTCTGCGAAGAACCACCGGTTCACGTAGGGCATGATGACGCCGACGTTGCGCGTACGCCCGGTGGCGAGGCTCACGGCGCTCGTGGAGGCGACATAGCCGAGTTCGCGCGCCGCGCTCACGACCTTCTGTCGCGTCGTGGGCGAGACGTACCCTGCCCCCGTGAGCGCGCGGCTGGCGGTCGCCTTGGACACGCCGGCGCGCTTCGCGACATCCGCGATTCCGCCCACCAGTCGATCCCTTCCGCAGCGCACCCTCGATGATCGCGCGGCCCCAGCCTAGGGCAAACGTCGAAAGTCCGGAACCGGTTCCACGCTTCGCGCAACGGAGACATTCCCGATTTTCCGCGGTTACGCAGTTGTGACCTTTCCTGATGTTGTGCCGTAACCTGTTTCTCCAATACCGTGGCATGGAATCGGTTCCCTATGTTCCTGCACACCCGATTCACCACGGAGGGGCGCAGCGCCCCCCGCTCGAAGAGGAGGACCTATGAAGACTCAGAGACGAGGACGCATCCTCATCTCGGTCGCGGCGCTCGGCGCCGCCGGCATGGTGATGGCCGGATGCTCCGGCGGACCCGGCACCGGCGGCGGCGGCGACGGCGACGGCGGTGACGACGACATGGTCGTCACCGTCTACGGCACGATCTCGGACACCGAGGCCGAACTGCTCGAAGAGTCGTGGGCCGACTGGGAGGAAGAGAACGGCATCGACATCGAGTACGAGGCGTCGAAGGAGTTCGAGGCCCAGATCGCCGTGCGCGCCCAGGGTGGCAACGCACCCGATCTGGCGATCTTCCCGCAGCCCGGTCTGCTCGCCGACATGGCGACGCGCGGATTCCTCGTACCCGCGCCCGAGGCCGTCGCGCAGAACGTCGCCGAGTACTGGTCGGAGGACTGGGCCGGGTATGGCACGGTCGACGGCACGCTCTACGGCGCTCCGCTCATGGCCAGCGTCAAGGGCTGGATCTGGTACTCGCCGTCGGTGTTCGCCGACAACGGCTGGGAGATCCCGGTGTCGTGGGACGAGCTGATCGACCTGACCGCGCAGATCCAGTCCGACACCGGCAACCCGCCGTGGTGCATCGGCTTCGGCTCGGATGCCGCGACCGGCTGGCCAGGAACCGACTGGATCGAAGACATCGTCCTGCGTCAGTCGGGCACCGAGGTCTACGACGGCTGGGTGGCGAACGAAGTGCCTTTCACCGACCCGCAGATCAAGTCGGCGTTCGACGAGTTCGGCAAGATCGCGCTCGACCCGAACTACGTGAACGCGGGCTACGGCGGTCTCGACACGATCGTCACGACGTCGTTCGGCGACCCGGCGACGGCACTGGTCAACGGTGACTGCGTTCTGCACCACCAGGCGTCGTTCTACGACGGCTTCATCGTCGACGCCGGTGGCAACGTCGCCGAAGACGGCGACATCTGGGCCTTCATCACGCCGGGCTTCGGCGGCGGCGGCGCAGAAGGAGCGGTCGTCACGGGTGGCGGCGAGATCGTCGGAGCGTTCGACGACTCGGAGTCGACGCAGAAGGTGCAGGAGTACCTGTCGAGCCCCGAGTGGGCCAACTCGCGCGTCTCCCTCGGTGGCGTCATCAGCGCCAACAAGGGTCTCGACCCGCAGAACGCCTCGAGCGACATCCTCAAGGAGGCAATCGGCATCCTGCAGGACGACGCGACCACGTTCCGGTTCGACGCATCCGACCTCATGCCGTCGGCTGTGGGCGCGGGAACGTTCTGGAAGGGCATGGTCGACTGGGTGAACGGCACACCGACCGACACGGTGCTCGAGCAGATCGAGTCCGGCTGGCCGTCCAGCTGATCCAATGACATGAGCGGGGTCACCCCGAGGGGTGGCCCCGCTCATCGGAAAGCGGCAGAGTGAGATCGCCGCACCCGAGTCCGACGTCGCACTCGAAAGGTAGACATGTCGATCGCCGCCTTCTTCCAATGGCTCGCCACGCTCAATCCCTGGCTCGAGATCGTCGTCATCGTGGCGATCTTCCTCGCCATCGTGGCGCTCATCCTGTTCTTCATCGAAATCGCGCCCCGGCGAGGGCGCATGTACACGGTCATCCGCTTGATCGCGTGCGTGGCCGGCCCCGCTCTGGTGCTGTGGATGCTGCAGTCCTATCAGTGGGCGATCGCCGCCGCGGCGGTGCTCGGCCTGCTGTTCTTCTTCCTCGATCGCCGCGCGAGCGGTGGCGCGGGGTCGATGTTCCAGCTCGTGGGGTTCCTGGCGCCGGCGATCCTGCTGCTGCTGGTGGGTCTCGTGGTCCCCACGATCCAGACGACGATCGGCGCATTCATGAACTCGCGGGCCACCGAGTTCGTCGGACTCGACAACTTCATCTGGATCTTCTCGCAGCCTCAGAACGTGCGGGTCATCGTCAACACCATCATCTGGGTGCTGATCGCCCCCATCGTCTCGACGGCGGCAGGACTGGCGTACGCCTACTTCATCGACAAGACGCGCGGTGAGAAGTACTACAAGATCCTCGTGTTCCTGCCGATGGCCATCTCGTTCGTCGGCGCGTCGATCATCTGGCGGTTCATGTACACGCCGCGTCCGGCCACCTCCGAGCAGATCGGATTCCTCAACCAGGTGATCGTCTGGTTCGGCGGCGAGCCGTACAACTTCCTCGCCGACGACCCGTGGAACACGCTGTGGCTGATCGTCGTGTTCATCTGGATCCAGACCGGTTTCGCGATGGTCGTCCTGTCGGCGGCGATCAAGGGCGTGCCGACGGAACAGCTGGAAGCGGCGGAGCTGGACGGCACGAACGGGTGGCAGAAGTTCTTCAATGTCATCGTTCCCGGCATCCGGCCGGCGCTCATCGTCGTGCTCACGACGATCTCGATCCTGTCGCTGAAGGTGTTCGACATCGTGCGGACCATGACCTCGGGGGCGAACAACACCTCGGTGCTCGCCAATGAGATGTACTCGCAGTTCCAGGCGTTCGAAGCCGGCAGATCGGCGGCGTTCGCGCTCATCCTGTTCATCCTGGTGATGCCGATCGTCATCTACAACGCGGTACAACTCAAGAAGCAGAGAGAGGTGCGCTGATGACCGTTCAGCCGATCGACCTGCCCATCGACGACGAGGCCGCCGCCCGCGAGAAGCGCGGTGAGGCGAAGATGGAGTCGCCCCTGCGCCGAACCAAGCGGCGGCTCACCTCGCGATGGGCAACCGCTGCGGCACTCGTGATCGCCGTCGCGTGGACGATCCCCACCTTCGGCCTGTTCATCTCGTCGTTCCGTCCCCGGGAGCTCATCAGCACCACCGGATGGTGGACGGTCTTCGAGAACTGGGGCTGGACGCTCGACAACTACGTCACGGCGCTTCAGACCGGAAACACGCAGCTCGACATGGCGGGCGCCTTCGTGAACTCGTTCGCGATCACGATTCCCGCCACGGTGTTCGCGATCTCGTTGGCCCTGCTGGCGGCGTACGCGTTCGCCTGGATGGACTTCAAGGGCAAGAACCTGATCTTCATCATGGTGTTCGCGCTGCAGATCGTGCCGATCCAGATGGCGTTCATCCCCGTGCTGCAGCTGTTCGCCCAGGGCACGATCTTCGGCGTTCCCGTCATCCAGGCGTTCGGATCGGCGGGATACGCCCAGGTCTGGATCGCCCACACGATGTTCGGTCTGCCGCTGATGATCTTCCTGCTCCACAACTTCGTGTCCGAGATTCCGCGCGAGGTCATGGAGGCGGCGCGCGTCGACGGTGCCGGCCACGGGCAGATCTTCTTCCGGGTCGTCCTTCCGCTGACGACGCCGGCAATCGCGTCGGTGGCGATCTTCCAGTTCCTGTGGGTGTGGAACGACCTGCTGGTCGCCCTGATCTTCGCCGACGGCAACGTCGCGCCGATCACCAAGCTGCTGGCCGAGATGACGGGAAGCCGCGGGCAGGACTGGCATCTGCTCACCGCCGGCGCGTTCATCGCGATGATCGTGCCGCTGATCGTGTTCCTGTCGCTGCAGAGATACTTCGTGAGGGGGCTGCTGGCCGGTTCCACCAAGGGCTGAGCCTTCGGTGCCGGCCGCGGCCGGAGCCATAGGGTGTGTGCATGGATGCCGCACTCGATGACTCCGGCCGCACCCTCACGACTCCCGCCGGGGGGCTGACCGCCGCGCAGGTCGCCGAGCGGATGGCCGACGGGCGTGCCAACGCGTTCGAGTCCGACACGAGCCGCAGCGCCTGGACCATCGTGCGGGCGAACGTGTTCACGCTGTTCAACGGCATCGTCTTCACGTGCTTCGGCATCCTGCTCGTGCTCGGCCGCTGGCAGGACGCGCTGTTCGGCCTCGCGGCCTTCGCGAACTCGATCATCGGCAGCTACCAGGAGTTCAAGGCCAAGGCGGCCCTCGATCGCCTGGCCCTGCTCAACGCACCCCGTGCCCGCGTGCGCCGCGACGGCGAGGAGGTCGAGATCCCGCCCTCCGAGGTCGTCGCCGACGACCTCCTCGTGCTGCGTGCGGGCGACCAGGTGCCGGCAGATGCGGTGGTCGTGGCATCCCGTGCCCTGCAGATCGACGAGTCGATGCTGACCGGCGAGTCGGATGCCGTCGACAAGAAGCCGGGCGACGAAGCGCTGTCCGGCTCCATCGTGGTTGCGGGCGAAGGCGACGCCGTCGCCGTCCGCGTGGGCGCCGAGGCCTATGCGAACCGCTTCGCCGACGAGGCCAAGAAGTTCTCGATGGTCTCGAGCGAGCTGCGCACCTCGATCGACCGCGTGCTGCGCTGGATGGCCTGGCTCATCGGGCCGATCGGGCTGCTCGTGCTCAACGCGCAGATGATGGTCGCGGGCGGCTGGGGCACGGCGTGGGAGAGCGGCTCGTGGGTGCAGGCGGTCGTGAACACGATCGCGGCGCTGACCGCGATGATCCCGCTGGGGCTGGTGCTCATGACGTCGATCGCCTTCGCGGTGGGCGCCGCCAAGCTCGCCGGCAAGCAGGTCCTCGTCAACGAGCTGCCCGCCGTCGAGGGCCTCGCCCGCATCGACGTCATCTGCCTCGACAAGACCGGAACGCTCACCGCCGGCGAGATCGAGTTCGACGCTGCTCACCCGCTGGACGGCGCGGACGAGCCCGATGCCGCGGCCGTCCTCGGCTGGTACGGTTCGGCACCCGACGCGAACGCCACCGCGAAGTGCCTGCGTGAGCCCTACCCCGTCGACGCGCCGCTCACCCCGGCGCGGTACATCCCCTTCTCGTCCGCACGCAAGTGGAGTGCCGTCTCGTTCGCATCGCGCGCCTCGGGTACCTGGGTGATGGGCGCTCCGGAGATGGTGTTCGGCGACGCTGCCACCGATCCGGAGCAGCCGCTGGGCGCCACGGTGACCCCGCTGGCGGCGACCGGCCGACGCACCCTCGTGCTGGCGCACAGCGCGACCGCCCTCGATGACGAAGACGTCGACGCCGAGCGGCTGCCTCCCGGTGTGACTCCGGTGCTCGTGCTGACCTTCCGCGAGCAGGTGCGGCCCGATGCCGCCGAGACGCTCGCCTATTTCGCCCGTCAGGGCGTGGACGTGCGCGTGATCTCGGGCGACAACCCCCGCACGGTCGCCGCGATCGCCCGTGAGGTCGGCCTCGAGTCGGCCGAGGGCTTCGACGCACGCCGACTGCCCGAGGACGACGACGAGCTGGCGGATGTGCTCGAGCAGCACGCGGTGTTCGGCCGGGTGACTCCCGAACAGAAGAAGCGGATCGTGATCGCCCTCCAGGCGCGCGGGCACACCGTCGCGATGACCGGCGACGGCGTGAACGACGCGCTCGCGATCAAGACCGCCGACATGGGGATCGCCATGAACTCCGGCGCAGCCGCGACCAAGGCCGTCGCGCGCCTCGTCCTGCTCGACGGACGCTTCTCGCATCTGCCGGACGTCGTCGCGGAGGGGCGGCAGGTCATCGCGAACATCGAACGGGTGTCGATGCTCTTCCTCACCAAGACGGCGTACGCGACCGGTCTGGCGGTCCTGTTCGGACTGCTGGTGCTGGAGTTCCCGTTCCTGCCCCGACAGCTGTCGATCACCGACGGCCTGACGATCGGCATCCCGGCGTTCTTCCTCGCGCTCATGCCGAACTCCCAGCGGTACGTGCCGGGGTTCCTGCGCCGTTCACTGTCGTTCGCGATCCCGGCAGGGATCATCATCGCGATCGCCCTCACGCTCTACACGCTCGGCGCGATGCAGTTGGGGATCGATGAAGACGAGCTGCGCACCGGCTCGACGATCATCCTCGCCGTCGTCGGCATCTGGGTGCTCACGGTGCTCTCGCGTCCGGTCACGCGCATGAAGGTGCTCGTGATCGGAGCGATGTTCATCGCCCTGATCGCGATCTTCACCATCCCGCTCGCGACCGAGTTCTTCCAGCTCGTGGACCCCGGTCAACAGGCCGCGTGGCTGATCGCGATCGTGATCGCACTGACGATCGGCGCGATCGAGGTCGTCCGGTTCTTCCACCGCCGCTTCGTGGCGAAGGCGCTGGCGGCGTCTCAGGTGGGCGAGACGGCGGGCTCGGCGCGCGTGAAGTGACGCGCGCCCGGCGGCAGCCAGACGACGGCGACGACGAACAGCTCGGCGAGCAGCTGCACGATCGAACCCCAGTCCCACGCATCCGATGAGACGATCGTCGCGACGTGCCCGACGGCCAGGAGTGCGACGTAGACGGTGATGAGCACGCGCGACAAGTGCGATCCTCGGGCCAGGCCCGAGGCGATCGCGATGATCAGCAGGCCCAGCAGCACGATCGCGGCGCCGAGGAGCGTGACCGGGAGGACCGAGTCCTCGGGTACGTCATAGCGGCTGAGCATCACCACGACGCCCACCGCGACATTGGCGAGCGCGCTGACGTAGACGATCACGACCGCGACGGTGAGCAGGACGGGCCGGCGTCGCGCGGTCTCGGTCTGCGTGCTCACCCGCACCACTGTAGCGGCGTGCGTGCGTTCAGCCGCCGCAGCCCAGCCGCTGCTGCATGGCCTGCATCGCCTCGATCTCGGCGGTCTGCCCCGCCCGGATGCTGCCGGCCACCGCGAGGACGCGTGGCTCGGAGCCGAGTTCGATCACGGCGTCGGCCATCGGGATCGCCCCTTCATGGTGGCGGATCATGAGCTCGAGGAACAGGCAGTCGGCCTCGATGCCGTCGGCGGCCGCGAGGGCGCCGAGCTCGGCGTCGGAGGCCATGCCCATGGCCTCGCGGGCTTCGGCATCCGTCATCGGCTCGGTCGCGCTCACCCCGTGGTCGTGGCCGGCGTCGGTGTCCGCCATCCAGGCCATGGTCGCGGCGCCGGCCTGGGGAAGCCCCCACTGCACGAGCCAGTCGTACATCTCGCCCCGCTGCGCGGCCTGCCCGGTGGCGATGTCGTACGAGAGGACGCGCAGCTCGTCGTCGTCGGTCTTGCGATAGATCTCCATGGCCATCGCGATCGCCTGCGCGTGGTGGACCTGCATGTCGCGAGAGAATCCCGCCTCGGCGGAGGCCGTGGTCGGTGCCGCGGTGGCCGCCGTGCTGCCGAACGTCGAGAATCGCCCGATCGCGAAAGCGAGTGCCGCGATACCCAACCCGGCGAGCAGGATCAGCGCCCACCGGCCGGCGCGGCCGCCCGCGGACGACTCGGTCATCGCGTCACTGCTTGCCGGGCGCGTCGAGCGCGCCGGTGCACGCGGCACCGGGCTCGGGCACGTTCTGGCTGCGCCAGAACTCGGTGAAGAACTGCCCGATGCGCTCGTCGTCGACGGAGTCGAGCTTGAGTTGGCTGTTCCAGCCGCTCAACACGACGGGGGAGTCCAAGCCCTCGTACGGCGAGAGGATGACGTAGCTGGACGGCATCTGCGCTTTGAGCGCCTCGAGGTCGTCGCCGGCGACGGCATCCGCGTCGTAGGTCACCCAGATGGCGCCGTGCTCGAGCGAATGCACGGCGTTCTCGTTCGGAACCGGCTCGCTGTAGATGCCGCAATTGAGCCAGACGGCGTTGTGCGGGCCGCCGGCGGGGGGCGACTGCTCGTAGTCGACGGTGCCCGTGACGTGGTCGGTCTCGTTCTCGAACGTCTCGACCCCCTCGATCTCGGCGCCGGTGCTGTTGCCGGCCGTGTACTCGGGCGGCGGCTCGGGTGCGAACACGATCGAGGCGACGACGACGGCCACGACGGCGATGGCCGCGACACCGCCGACCGTCCACCACACCAGCTTTCCGCGACGGCGCTTGGCCAGCTGCTTCTGGTACTCGGCCAGCTTCTGCTGCCGCTTCTGCTCGCGCTGCTGCTTGACGGTCAGGTCGATCTTGGCCTGCGTGGCTGGATTGCCGCTGTTGCGCTTCTGGTCGGATGTCGGGGTCATGGCGATGATGATCTCGGCTCGGGCCCGGCCGGGCGATGGGGGATGTTCGCCCATCCTAGGCGCCGGGCCTGGGCGCGGGCTGATCGAAGAGTGCTGTCAAATCCGGTAACATCGTCACTCGAATCGATTCGACTGAAAGCCTCTCTTCGTGCTCGACACCGCATCCATCCCGGTGCAGCAGCAGTCTTCGGCGTCTCAGCGCCCGGCTGCGCCGCCGCCCCCGCCCGCCTCCCCGACGCCGGACGGGTCGCCGCCGCGCACGACAGGGGCGATCCGCACCCTCGGCGCGAACCCCGCCACCGCGCCGATCGTGCTCCACCCCGGCGATGCGATCACCACGCGTCGCCGCGTCGTCTACATCATCCTGCTCGGTGCGCTCACCGCGCTCGGTCCCTTCACGATCGACCTGTACCTGCCGGCGTTCCCGACTCTCGAGGCCGACTTCGACACCACGGCCACCGCCATCCAGTTGACGCTGACCGGCACGATGATCGGCTTCGCGATCGGACAGCTGATCGTCGGTCCGCTCAGCGACAAGGTCGGGCGGCGCATCCCCCTGCTCGTCGTGACGGCCCTGCATGTCGTCGCCAGCTCGGCGGCCGCGATCGCGCCCACGCTCGAGCTGCTGACGGTCGCCCGCGTGTTCATGGGGGCCGGTGCCGCCGCGGGCGGTGTCGTCGCTGCGGCGATCGTGCGCGACCTGTTCGGTGGGAAGCGACTCGTCGTGATGCTGTCGCGCCTGGCACTGGTGACCGGCGCGGCTCCGGTGTTCGCGCCGCTGATCGGATCCGCGCTGCTGCTGGTGATGCCGTGGCGCGGGCTGTTCGTGGTGCTCGCCCTGTACGGCGCGGTGATGCTCGTCTCGGCGATCGCGCTGATCCCCGAGACGCTGCCGCCCGCCCGCCGCCACGACAAGGGGGCGACGACGGTGTGGCAGCGCTACCGCAGCGTGTTCTCGGACCGTGTCTTCCTCGGCGTGCTGGTGATCGGCGCCATGTCGTTCAGCGGGTTGTTCTCATATCTGTCGGCCTCGCCGTTCCTGTTCCAGGAGGGCTACGGCTTCGACCCTCAGCAGTACGGCATCCTCTTCGCGGTCAACTCGGTCGGCATCGTGGTCGGCGTGCAGATCGCGGCGCGGCTGGCGGCGCGATTCGGGCCCCAGTGGGTGCTCGCGTACTCGACCGGCGCGCAGGTTCTGGCCGGCGCGGCGATCATCACCGCCGATCAGCTCGGCCTCGGGATATGGGGGACGATGGCCCCGCTGTTCGTGTTCATGACCGCGTGCGGCTTCACGTTCCCGTGCGCGCAGGTGCTCGCCCTCGACCGCCACGGCAGGGCCGCAGGCACGGCGCAGTCGATCTTGGGCGCGGCGAACTTCGGCGTCGCGGGCATCGTCGCGCCTCTGGTCGGCTGGGCCGCGCAGGACGCCGGCATCACCGCCACCACGATGGCCACCGTGATGGCGGGATGCGCGGTGATCGGTGTGCTCGCGCTGTGGTTCGTCGTGCGCCCCCGCACCGTCGCGCTGCTCACGCCGTAGGTCGGTCGTGTCGCACCGGCTGCAGCCGGAACAGCCGCACCGTACGGCCGGATGACCGCTCGTAGGTGCGGTACCCGGGCCATTGCCGCTCGATGAGGCTCCACACCGCGTCCCGCTCGTCGTCCGAGATGAGCGTCGCCCGTACCGCCATGTCCGTGCCGCGCACGGTGATCGACGCGTCGGGGTGGGCGAGCAGGTTACCCGTCCAGGACGGATGCCGGCCGCCGGCGAAGTTGGTGCCGGCGACGATCGCCCGCCCCTGGCCGTCGGGCGTGTACATGAGGACGGCATCGCGGGGTTCGCCGGAACGGGCCCCCGTCGTGTGCAGCACCAGTGAGGGCACCAGCAGCCCGCTGACCTGCACGCGTCCCCCGGTGAGCGCCGTCGCGGCACGCTCGAGGACCGGCATGATCGACGGGCCGAGGCGACGGAACCACCGTGTGCGCGTGAGGGGTGCAACACACGCACGCACGATGTCAAGGGTGCGGCTCATGTGCCCGGATTCTGCCGTACCGCTGGCAGGATGGCGGGATGTCGGACATCCGTGTCGCCTATCGCCGGCCGCTGTGGATCGGGGCGGGCCTCGTCGTCGCCGGAGCACTGCTCGGCGTCGGCATCGTGGTCGGCCTCGACAACGGCACGTTCGCCCTCGACCGCGCGTGGAACGACTTCCTCGCCGCGAGCCGAGGCCCGATCGCGCTGTGGCTCGCCTACGCCCTCGACTGGATCGGCGGCGGACTGATGGGCATCCTCGTCCTGCCGGGGATCATCGTCGTCGTCCTCTTGGCGCTGCGCAGGCCCTGGGCGGCCGGCTTCTTCATCGCGTGCGAACTGGCCAGCGCGGGCATCGTGCAGATCATCAAGCACACGGTGGGCCGCGCGCGGCCCGAAGACATCCTCGTCGTCTCCGATTTCGGATCGTTCCCGTCCGGGCACGTCGCCAACGCCACGACCATCGCCGTCGCACTGTTCGTGATCTTCCCGCGGTTGTGGATGGGCATCGCCGGCGTCGTGTGGGTCCTGGCGATGGCATGGAGCCGTACCTACCTGGGAGCCCACTGGCTGAGCGACACGATCGGCGGGGCGCTGGTGGGAGCGGGGGCGGCCCTCCTGGTGGCGGCCGCCTTCGCCCGTCCGCTGGCGACCGAGCAGGAGCGCCATGGGTCGGTCGGCGCTCCCGCCCGCGCCCCCGGGAAGGATCCGGAGCCTCGCTAGGCTGAGCGCATGACCGCGCCGAGCGATTCCGACCCTGCCGTCGCCGCCGCCGAGGCCGAGCTCGAGCGCCTGCGCGCCGAAGCGGCCGCGGCCGAGGCGCAGCTCAAGGCCGCCCAGGCGAAAGCGGCGCTCGCGGCCGCCGAAGCCGCGGCCGCGAAGGCCCGCGTGGGCGGCGACGCCCCGGACCCGAAGGCGACCCCCGACCCGGCTGCGACGCCGGACGGGCCGGCGGCATCGGGTTCGCCGGATGAGGTGATCGCGCCGGAACAGGACGAACCCACTGCCGATGAGCCTGTCCCGGCCGGATCACCTGATCTGGGCCAGGCGGCCGAAGACGGTCCGCTCGACGCCGACGAGATCCGCGCGATCATCGACGGGTACACCTTCGATGTCACGACGCTCGATCTCGGCGCGCTCGTCAACACCCATGCCGTGCCCGACGCGCAGATCCGCATCCCGCTCGGCATGATGAACCGCCACGGTCTCATCGCCGGCGCCACCGGAACGGGCAAGACCCGCACGCTGCAGGGACTCGCCGAACAGCTGGCCGCCAAGGGGGTGCCGGTGTTCGCCGCCGACATCAAGGGCGACCTGTCGGGCGTCGCGACGCCGGGGGTCGAGAGCGAGAAGCTGCTCGCCCGCACGGGGGGGATCGGGCAGGACTGGAAGCCCGAGGCATCCGCCACCGAGTACTTCGCGCTGGGCGGCATCGGCAAGGGCGTGCCGGTGCGGGCGACGGTCAGCGGATTCGGACCGCTGCTGCTGAGCAAGGTGCTGGGTCTCAACGAGACGCAGGAGTCGAGCCTCGGCCTCGTCTTCCACTACGCGGACCAGCAGGGGCTGGCGCTCGTCGACCTGTCGGACCTGCGCGCGGTGCTCACCTACCTCGTCAGCGACGAGGGCAAGGCAGAGCTCAAGGAGCTCGGCGGGCTGTCACCGGCGACAGCGGGCGTGATCCTGCGCGAACTCATCACGTTCGCCGACGGTGGAGCCGACGTGTTCTTCGGCGAGCCGGAGTTCGAGGTGTCGGAGTTCCTGCGCACCGCAGCCGACGGTCGCGGCATCATCAGCCTGCTCGAGGTGCCCGGGGTCGCTGACAAGCCGGCGCTGTTCTCGACGTTCCTCATGTACCTGCTCGCCGAGCTGTTCGAGATGCTCCCCGAGGTGGGCGACCTCGACAAGCCCAAGCTCGTCTTCTTCTTCGACGAGGCGCATCTTCTCTTCAAGGATGCCTCCAAGGACTTCCTCTCGGCGATCGTGCAGACCGTGCGACTGATCCGCTCGAAGGGCGTCGGCGTCTTCTTCGTCACGCAGACGCCGAAGGACGTGCCCGGCGACGTGCTCGCCCAGCTCGGGTCGCGCGTGCAGCACGCGCTGCGGGCCTTCACACCCGACGACGCGAAAGCCCTGCGGGCGACCGTCGGCACCTACCCGAGGAGCGGCTACGACCTCGAGCGCGTGTTGCAGGAGCTCGGCACGGGCGAGGCGATCGTCACCGTGATGAGCGAGAAGGGCGCCCCCACTCCCGTCGCCTGGACCCGCCTGCGTGCACCCCAGGGGCTCATGTCGCCGTCGGCCGACGCCGACATCGACGCCGCGGTGGTCGCGTCGCCGCTGCTGGCGAAATACGGCACCGCGATCGACCGCGAGTCGGCGCGCGAGGTGCTGACCGCCAAGATGGCCGCCGCCGACGAAGCAGCCGCCGCCGAGCACGCGGCGCTCGAGAAGGCGAAGGTCGAGGCCGAGCTCGCCAAGCAGCAGGCCGCGATCGACAAGGCGCAGGCGGCGGCCGACAAGAAGGCGCAGCAGGAATACGAGCGACTGCTGAAGAAGACGTCCGGCTCGAGCCGGACCTCGCGCAACAGCCAGAAGTCGCCGATCGAGGAGATCCTCAACTCGAAGACGACCCAGACGGTGCTCAACGGGGTGATCCGCGGGCTGTTCGGCACCGGCAGGCGGTGACCTCCGGCCGCGGCATCCGGCGCCGGCGGTAGCCTGGGGGGCATGGCGAGGAAGCCCCCCACGAGCGACATCGACGAGTCGGACCTGCGCGTATCCGACCGCAAGAAGGTCGCGGTCGGTGTGCCCGCCGTGCTGCACGGGCTGCAGGTCGCGGTCGACCAGATGGGGGTGGACCGCAGCATCCGCACTCTGTTGCGGGTCAACCAGAAGGACGGCTTCGACTGCCCCGGCTGCGCGTGGCCGGAAGAGGACAAGCGCCACGTCGCCGAGTTCTGCGAGAACGGTGCGAAGGCGGTCGCCGAGGAGGCGACGCTCCGCCGCGTGGGCCCGGAGTTCTTCGCCGCGCACTCGCTCGACGATCTCGCCGGCCACGACGACTGGTGGCTCGGCCAGCAGGGGCGACTGACGCATCCGATGATCCTCGACGAGGATGCCACGCACTACCGACCGATCTCGTGGGACGACGCGCTGCGTGAGATCGCCGAGGCCCTGCGGGGGCTCGACGACCCCGACGAGGCGATCTTCTACACGTCGGGCCGCACGTCGAACGAAGCCGCATTCCTCTACCAGCTGCTGGTGCGGGGCCTGGGGACCAACAACCTGCCCGACTGCTCGAACATGTGCCACGAGTCGTCGGGCTCGGCGCTCACCCAGACCCTCGGGATCGGGAAGGGGACGGTCTCGATCGAGGACATCCATGACGCCGACCTGCTGATCGTGGCGGGCCAGAATCCGGGCACGAACCACCCGCGCATGCTAAGCGCGCTCGAGAAGGCCAAGGGCAACGGCGCGAAGATCATCGCCGTGAATCCGCTGCCCGAGGCCGGTCTCATCCGGTTCGAGAACCCGCAGACGCCGAAGGGCGTGATCCTCGGCGGAACGAAGATGGCCGATGAGTTCGCACAGATCCGTCTCGGCGGGGATCAGGCGCTGTTCCAGGCGATCGGCAAGCACCTGCTCGAAGCAGAGGCTCGCGACGGCGACGTCGTCGATCACGCGTTCGTCGGCGAGCACACGAGTGGATACGATGCGTACCGCGCCGCGATGGCCGAGGTGCCGTGGCGCGAGCTCGTCGAGGCGACCGGGATGCCGGAGACCGCCCTGCGTCGCGTCGGCGAGATGGTGCGCACGTCCGGCAAGACGATCGTGTGCTGGGCGATGGGGCTCACACAGCACAAGCACGCCGTCGCCACCCTGCGCGACGTCGTCGACGTTCTGCTGCTGCAGGGGAACATCGGCAGGCCGGGCGCCGGCGTCTGCCCGGTGCGCGGACACTCGAACGTGCAGGGCGACCGCACCATGGGCATCTACGAGAAGCCCTCCGAGGCGTTCCTGGCAGCCCTCGACGCCGAGTTCTCGTTCACCGCGCCGCGCGAGCACGGGTACGACACCGTCGAGGCGATCCGCGCGATGCGCGACGGCACGGCGCGGGTCTTCATGGCCATGGGCGGCAACTTCGTCAGCGCCACCCCCGACACCGCGGTGACCGAGGCCGCATTGCGCACCATGGATCTGACCGTGCAGGTGTCGACGAAGCTCAACCGCTCGCACGTGGTGACCGGTCGACGGGCGATCATCCTGCCGACCCTCGGGCGCACCGACCGCGACCGTCGCGGCGGCACCGAGCAGCGTGTCACCGTCGAGGACTCGATGGGTGCCGTCCACTCCTCACGCGGACGCCTCGACCCGCCCGCCGACGACATGCTCAGCGAGGTCGCGATCATCGCACGGCTGTGCGGGATGCTGTTCCCCGACGGCGCCGCGCCCGACGACGCCCCGGCGCATGAGGGCGACCCCGAGCGCGGCCAGGCGGAGCGCGACGGCGCCGAGGGGGCGGCATCCGGGGCGGGTGACGGTCGGGGCGCGCCGCGCGCCGACTGGGCGGCGCTCGAGACCGACTATGCGCTCATCCGGCAGCACATTCAGAACGTCGTGCCCGGCTTCGACGACTACGAGCAGCGCATCGACAAGGGCCGCACGCTGATGCTGCCCAACGGCCCGCGCGATGCCCGCCGGTTCGCGACCTCGGACGGCCGGGCGCAGTTCACGGTCAACCCGCTCGAGTACCCCGTGATCCCTCGCGGCCGGCTGCTGCTGCAGACCATCCGCTCGCACGATCAGTACAACACCACCATCTACGGCAAGGACGATCGGTACCGCGGCATCCACAACGCCCGCCGCGTGGTGCTCGTCAACGAGAAGGACATCCGGCAGCTGGGCTTCGCCGAAGACGAGATCGTCGATCTGGTGTCGGAATGGCGCACACGCGACGGTGGGATCGAACTGCGCCGGGCGGAGCGGTTCCGTGTCGTGGCGTACCCGACACCCCAGGGCAATGCCGCGGCGTACTACCCCGAGACCAACGTGTTGGTGCCGCTGGATTCGGTGGCAGACGTGAGCGGCACACCGACCTCGAAGTCGGTCATCGTGCGGCTCGAGCACCGCTGAGGCGGTCGCGGGGATTCAGCCGTCCCAGCTCTTCGCGGCCTCGGTGATCGATGTCACGGCCGACTGCACGTCGGCGGGTGAACCGCCCGCCCGTCCGGCGACGAGGCCCGCGACGAATGCACTCAGCGGTGCTGCCGGGCGCGCGACCCCGTTGGCGACGTCGCGCGCGAGGTCGAGGATCAGGGAGATCGGGATGTCGTCTTCGCCGAGTCCGAAACGCTCGCGCAGCGCATGCGCCCATGCGTCGAGGGCTTCGGGGGGCAGCGTGCGGTTCGTCTCGGTCATGGTGCGTCCTCCTCGGCGCGGGCCCGTTCCAGATCCTGCCACGTGTCGACGTCGACCGTACCCCCGTCGACGTCGGCGATCACGGTGATCGCGAGGTCGTCGACCAGCGCGCGCACCGCGGCGTCGCGACCGGCGTCGGGCAGGCGGGACGCCGCATCCTCGAGCGCCGCCGTGCGGTAGAGGCCCGTGAGCCATTGCGGACGGCCGGTCGCACCCCCCAGGCACACGCCGTCACCGTCGGCGGGCAGGAGCGGGACCGCCGCCATGAGTGCGGCGACGGCACGATCGGCGCGTGGCAGATCGCACGCGAGCAGCAGCGTCCACGTCGGTCGGGTGCCGGCCTCCGCCCACGCCGAGAGCGCGGCGACGGCCGCCGCCGCCGGGCCCCCGAACGGCGGATGCTCGCGCACCCAGTCCACCGGCAGCTTCGGATCGAGAACGGGTGCGACGACCGTGATCGGGCGGGCACCGGCATCCGTCGACGCGCGCACCGCGCGCTCGAGCAGCGTCGTGCCGCCGACCTGGAACAGCGGCTTGATCTCGCCGTCGACGCGGGTGCCGCGTCCACCCGCGAGCAGGATCGCCCCGAGCTCGCTCATGTCAGCAGCAGCACCTCGATCGGGTCGCCCGCCGAGACCTCGTCGACGTCGGCGGGCACGACCGCGTATGCCTCGGCGAGGGCGAGGCCACCCGCGAGGTGGGATCCCGAACCGCCGCGGGTCGCCGGGCGCACCGTCCACGCTGCCGGATCGGTGCGGTCGATCGCGGCCGGCAGATACTGACGGCGCGACGGCGGCGTGCGCCATCCCGTTGCTGCGCGCACGGTGATCCGCGGTCGGTCGCCATCCGTCCGGCCCGTCATCGCCAGCAGCGCCGGCCGCACGAAGACCTCGAACGAGACAGCCGCACTCACCGGGTTGCCCGGCAGCCCGAACAGCAGCATTCCGCCCCGTGTCACGCCGAAACCCTGCGGCTTGCCCGGCTGCATGGCGACCGCGGCGAACTCCATCTCGCCGCCGAGGCTGCGCTTGACCGGCTCGTAGGCGCCGGCGCTCACCCCGCCCGAGAACACGATCGCGTCCGCGCCGAGCGCCTCGGCGTCGTCGACGGCACGCAGCACGCCTCCACCGTCGTCGGACACGCTCATCCGCAGCACCACCTCCGCGCCGGCGGCGGTGGCGAGCCCGGTGAGCAGCTCGCTGTTCGACTCGGGGATCTGCCCGCGGCGCAGGGGGGCACCGGGCGCCACGAGTTCCGACCCGGTCGAGACCACGGCGATGCGCGGCATCCGCGACACCGTCACGTCGGCGACTCCCGCGGCGGCCGCCGCCGCGAGCTGCAGCGGGCCGAGCATCGCGCCGGCATCGAGCACGAGGTCGCCTGCGAGGACGTCTTCGCCGCGGCGCCGGATGTGCACGCCCGCTGCGCGTGGGGGCTGCACCACACGGATGCGACCCAGCGAGTCGGCCAGCCCGCCGACGGTGCCCTCGAACGGCACGATCGCGTCGGCGTCGGTCGGCACGGGCGCGCCGGTCATGATGCGGGCCGCTTCGCCGCGGCCGAGCGGGGGATCGTCGGCGGTGCCGGCGGGAAGGTCGGCGATCACCGCCAGCTCGGCCGGGGCGTCGACGGTCGCATCGGCGACATCGGCGAAGTGCACGGCGAAGCCGTCCATGGCGGAGTTGTCGAACACGGGTATGTCGACGGTCGCCCGCAGCGGCTCGCGGAGGGTGCGGCCCAGGGCCGCGCTCACGGGCACGGTCGTCGCCTCGACGGTCCGCACGCGCGACAGCACGAGCGACTGCTGTTCCTCGACCTCGCGCATCGCCGGGCTCATGCCGGCATCGCGATGTCGACGCGTACGCGGTCGGGCCGGCTGTAGAGGTTCATCGACGTGCCGCGTACGAATCCGGCGAGGGTGAGGCCGGACGCCTCGGCCAGGTCGACCGCGAGCGACGACGGGGCCGACACCGCAGACAGGATCGGGATGCCGGCCATCACCGCCTTCTGCACCAACTCGAAGCTCGCACGCCCCGAGACCTGCAGCACGGTGCCGCGCAGCGGCAGACGGTCGGCGAGCACCGCCCAGCCGACGACCTTGTCGACGGCGTTGTGACGGCCGACGTCTTCGCGGAGCACGAGCAGGTCGCTGGTCTCGGCGTCGAAGAGGGCGGCGGCGTGCAGGCCGCCGGTCTTCTCGAAGACGTCCTGGTGCTCGCGCAGGCGGTCGGGGAAGGTCACGAGCGCGGCGGAGTCCACGCTCGCTCCGTCGTCGGCGACGGCATGCGACGAAGTCTTCTCGACCGCGTCGATCGATGCCGTGCCGCACAGACCGCACGAGCTCGTCGTGTAGAACCGCCGAGCGAGGTCGGGATCGGGCAGGGCGACGTCAGGGGCGAGGGTGACGTCGAGGATGTTGTAGGTGTTCCCGTCGGTGCCGCCGGTGCCGGGGCCCCCGCAGTGGATCGCGGTCTGGAACTGCGCCCCCTGCGCGATGACGCCCTCCGACACGAGGAACCCTGCCGCCAGCTCGACGTCGTGCCCCGGCGTGCGCATCGTGATGGCCATCGGCTCGCCGGCGACGCGGATCTCGAGGGGCTCCTCGACGGCGAGGGTGTCGGGTCGGCGGCGCGATTGCGCACCGATCGTGATCTTCACGACGGGCTTGCGTGCGGTGAGGCGACCCATGTCTCCGAGGGTAGCCCTCGCGCACGGGGGCCGCGCCGGCACGGCGGCTCCGGGGCGGGCCTTGGTGCTGCAGTTTCCTGCGGGAGCGCCGTCGCGCGACGCAGCGTTCGCAGGAAAGTGCAGCCCGCGCGCCGGAAGGTGCGGCGCTCGCAGGAACGTGCCGCTGTCGCGGCGGTGCGTGCACGGATGCCGCGGGCCTAGACTCGCCGGATGCCGCACCTGCGCCCCTATCGCAGCGCCGACCGCGACCGGGTCGCCGAGATCTGCGTGCGCACGGCCCTTGCGGGCGACGATGCCACCGGGGTGCTCAGCGACGACGCGATCTGGCCGGCGATCTTCGTGCTGCCGTACGTTGACCGGCATCCGGAGTTCGCCTTCGTCGTGGACGACGAGCGGCACGGCGTCGTCGGCTACATCGTGGCCGCTCCCGATACGCGCGACTTCGAGCAGTGGTTCCGCGCCGTGTGGTGGCCCGCGCACGGCGCCGCGTGGCCGAAGCCGACCGCCGAGGTCACCCGCGAGGACGGCGTGCTGATCTACGCGTACGGCCGCGGGCCCGGCGTCGAGCCGTACGGCGACCGATACCCCGCTCACCTGCACATCGATCTGATGCCCGAAGCGCAGGGGCAGGGCTGGGGCCGCCGCCTCATCGACGCGCTCGCCGGGGCGCTGCGGGATGCCGGCGTGAATGGCCTGCACCTGGTGGCCGCCGTCGACAACGTCCGGGCGCTGGCGTTCTACCGCCGCCTCGGGCTGGTCGAGCTCGAGTCGCATCCCGGCGTGCAGGCCTTCGCGCTACCACTGGATGCCCGCGCGTCAACCCCCGCCTGAGCGCGGGCCGTCGACGTAGCCTTCCGACATGGACGACGTCACAGCCCCGACCGGCCGCGAACCCGAGCTGCGCGCCGAGGCGCGCGCCGACGGGACGGCGCCACGGGCTCTCGTCGTGGGCGCGACGGGCTACATCGGCGGCCGTCTCGTGCCGCGACTGATCGAGGCCGGGTACCGGGTGCGTGTGCTCGCACGGGATGCCGCGCGGGTCGGCGCCTTCCCGTGGGGCGGTGCCGTCGAGATCGTCCAGGGCGACGCGACCGATCGGGGGACGGTCGCCGAAGCCGTCGACGACGTCGACGTGCTCTACTACCTCGTCCACTCCATGAGCGCGGGGAAGGGGTTCGAAGACACCGACCGCCGCGCAGCACGCACCGTCGCGGATGCGGCATGCGACGCATCCGTCCAGCGCATCGTCTACCTCGGTGGTCTTCATCCCGACGACAAGGAGCTGTCGCCGCACCTGCGGTCGCGCGTGGAGGTGGGCGAGCTGTTCCTGCGCAGCGGCGTTCCGACGCTCGTGCTGCAGGCCGGGGTCGTGATCGGCGCGGGCTCGGCGTCGTTCGAGATGGTGCGCCACCTCACCGAGGTGCTGCCGTATATGCCCGCGCCGAAGTGGGTGCGCAACCGGATCCAGCCGATCGCGGTGCGCGATGTGCTGCACTACCTGCTGGGTGCCGCGCGGGTCGATCCCGGCGTCAACCGCGCGGTCGACATCGGCGGCCCCGACGTGCTGCGCTACGGCCAGATGATGAACGGATACGCGCTGGCGGCCGGTCTGCATCAGCGGCCGATCGCGTCGCTGCCGGTGCTCACCCCTCGGCTCGCCTCGCACTGGGTGAACCTCGTCACACCGATCCCTCGGGCGATCGCCCGCCCGCTGGTCGAATCCCTGCAGAACGAGTGCGTGATGAAGGATCGCGACGTCGATGCGCTGATCCCACGCCCCCACGACGGCCTCATGCCGTATCGAGAGGCCGTGCGTCTTGCGCTCAGCCGCCTCGAGGACGACGCGGTCGAGACGAGCTGGCTGGACGCCGAGGTGCTCGGGGTGCCGAGCGATCCGCTGCCGAGCGATCCCGACTGGACCGGACGCACCGTGTTCACCGACGCCCGCAGCGCTCACACGTCGGCGTCGCCGGCGCGCCTGTGGGCGGTGATCGAAGGCATCGGCGGTGAGAACGGCTGGTACTCCTCGCCCGTGCTGTGGGCGATCCGCGGTTGGATGGACCGGCTCGTCGGGGGCGTGGGGCTCGCGCGGGGCCGCCGCAGCCGAGGGCGGCTCGCGGTCGGCGATGCACTGGACTTCTGGCGCGTCGAGGCGCTCGAGAACGGGTCGATGCTGCGGCTGCGAGCCGAGATGAAGGTGCCGGGACTCGCGTGGCTCGAGATGAAGGCGATCCCCGACGGCGAGGGGTCGCGCTACGAGCAGCGTGCCGTGTTCTTCCCCCGGGGCCTGATGGGACGCCTGTACTGGCTGGCGGTGCTGCCGTTCCACGGCTTCGTCTTCGCCGGCATGGCCCGGCGCATCACCGCCACCGCCGAGCAGGATCCCGCGATGGCCGCATAGTCGGCCGAGGCCGCACGGGTGCCCGTCACACGATGCGGCCGCCGTCGAGACGCACGGTGCGGTCGACGAGCCCGGTCGGCACGGTCACGTGCGAGATCAGCACGACCGCGCGGTCGCCGTCCACCGCGGTGAGCAGGTCGGTGAGCAGGGCATCGGATGCCTCGGGGTCGACGCCCGCGGTCGGCTCGTCGAGCACGAGCACCGGGAAGTCGCGCAACAGCGCCCGCGCCAGCGCGATCCGCTGCGCCTGCCCGCCCGAGACCAAGGCGCCGCGCTCGCCGACGCGCGCATCCAATCCACCCCGCTCACGCAGCCATGCGCCCAGGCCGACCCGGTCGAGGACGGCCTCGAGCTCGGCATCCGTCGCGGTGTCACGGGCGAAGAGCAGGTTCTGCCGGATGTCCTCGTCGAAGAGCATCGGATGCTGCTCGCACAGCCCGATCGTGCGCCGCAGGTCGTCGCCGGCGAGGTCTGCCGCCGCTCGGTCGCCGATCGTGAAGGTGCCGGTGCTGTCGAGGAACCGCACCAGCACGTGGGCGAGGGTCGTCTTCCCCGCGCCCGAGGAACCCACGACCAGGATGCGTTCGCCGGGCCGGACATCGAGGTCGACGTCGTGCAGTGCCGCGCCGTGCTCTCCCGGCCAGTGTGCGCCGACGCCGCGCAGGCGCATGCCCTCGCCGAGCGCCGGCGCGTCGCCGGTCGCGGGTACCGTCTCGTCGACGAGACCGTCCGGCAGCTCGGCGGGCAGCGCTGCGGCGATCCGCTCGGACGAAGCCCGTACCTGCCGCCACGCCGAGGCGGCCATCGGCACGGCGGCGAACACCTCGAACACGGCCATCGGCACCAGCACCGCGACCGCGAACGCCGGGCCGTCGAGCGATCCCGTGGCGACGGCAGGTGCCGCGACCGCGACCGCGGCGATCGATGCGGCGCCGGCCGCCAGCGAGACCAGTGCAGCCGTGCCCGCCTGCGCGGCCGATCGTCGGACCACCGCGCGGCGCAGGGCCCGGTCGGCGTGGCGGATGCGCTCGCGACTGGTATCTGCGGCGCCGTAGGCCAGCAGCACGTCGAGGCTGCCGAGGTGGTCGAGGAGGGCGTCGGCGAGCTTCGCGCGCAGCGGCGCGACCGCCTGCTCGGCCCGGGCACCCGCCGCCCACCCCCACAGCAGCGAGACCGCGGCGGCGACGATCAGGCAGGCGAGGAGCGTGAGCGCGGCCGGCCACCACACGACAGCGACCAGCACCACGGCGCCGATGGCGACCAGCGCGCTCGCCGCCAGCGGCTGGACGACGCGGAGGGGCAGGTTCTGCAGATCGTCGACGTCGTCGACGAGGGCGCCGAGCACCGAGCCGCGGCCCGTGCGCCCCAGACCGTCGGGCGCGAGCGGCACCAGCCGCGAGACGAGCGTCGACCGGGCATCGGCGAGCCGGCGCAGCGCCGCGTCGTGGCCGAGCAGACGCTCGAGGTAGCGGAAGACCGCACGCGTGAGGGCGAACAGTCGCACGCCGACCACCGCGGCGGTCAGGTAGAGCACCGGTGGCTGCTCGCCGGCACGCACGATCAGCCAGGCGCTCACCGCGAGCAGGGCGACGGCGGATGCCTCCGACGCGAAGCCGGACAGGGCGCCGGGCAGGAACCGGCGCATCGGGGGCATGGCGTCGCGCAGCACGGCGGCGGGCGTCGTCGGCGTGGTCATACGCCCACCTCGCTCGGGTGCAGTCGCACGACGGCATCGGCGATCTCGCGCGCCGACGTGCGGTGCGAGATGAGCAGGACGGTGGCCCCGTCGTCGGCGAGCGCGCGCAGCGAGCGCCACAGCCGTGCTTCGGTCGCGGCGTCGAGGGCCGAGCTCGGCTCGTCCAGAGCCAGCACGCCCGCGCGGCCGCCGAGACGCCGCGCGATGGCCCGCGCGACGGCGACGCGCTGGGCCTGTCCGCCGGAGAGGCCGGCTCCCTGCGCCCCGAGTTCACGGGCTGGATCGAGGTCGTCCGCGCAGGCGAGGGCGAGCGCCCGCCGCACCCGATCGTCGTCGGGTGCGGGATCGCCCAGGCTGACGTTCGCGGCGATCGTGCCGGTCACCAGGCCCGGTTGCTGCCCCGCCCAGGCCAGCCAGGAGTGCGGTGCGAGTTCGCGCACGTCGACGTCGCCGACCGTTGCCGATCCCTCGAAGTCGGCCGCGCCGCGCAACGCGGCGAACACGCTCGACTTGCCGACGCCGCTGGGGCCTTCCAGCAGTGTCACCGTGCCCGGCACGGCCACGAGGTCGACCGGCGCGAGCACGCGGGAGCCCCGCCGGACCTGCAGCCCGCGGAGGACGAGCGCTCCGCGTCGCGGTGGCCGCTCAGCCGCCCGCGGGTCGTGCGTCGTCGGCGTCGTGACCTCTTTCGGCGACGCGGCGGCATCGAGCACCTGGAACACATCATCGGTCGCGGCGACCCCCTCGGCGGCCGCGTGGAACTGCACCCCCACCTGGCGCAGCGGCAGGTACGCCTCGGGCGCGAGGAGCAGGACGAACAGCCCCACCGCGAGCACCAGCGATCCGTCGATCAGGCGGAAGCCGATCGACACGGCGACGATCGCGACCGAGATGCTCGCCAGGAACTCGAGGGCGAAGCCCGAGAGGAACGACACCCGCAGCACCTTCATCGTCTCGCGGCGATAGCGATCTGTGACCGTGCGGATGGAGGCGACGGCTCTGTGCTGGCGTCCGAAGACCTTGAGTGTCGACAGCCCCTGCACGGTGTCGGCGAATCGCGCTGCCAGCTCGTGCAGCGTGCGCCACTGGCGCTGCTGCACCGCGCGGGTCACCCAGCCGATCAACACCATGAACACGGGGATCAGGGGCAGGGTGAGCAGCACCGTGAGGCCGGAGATCCAGTCCTGCGACCACATCACGATGAGCAGCAGGGGCGTCGCGATCGCCGTCTGCGCGAGCTGGGGCAGATAGCGACCGAAGTACGCCTCCAGCGCGTCGAGTCCGCGACCGGCGGTCACCGCGAGCGCGGCGGTGCTGCGTCCCGAGATCCACGCGGGGCCGAGCGCGTCGACAGCGTCGATCAGCGCATCGCGCAGCTGCGACTGCACCTTCGCGGCCGCGCGTGCGGCGACCGCCTCGCGCAGCCACACCAGCAGCGCCCGCGCGACGACGATCGCGCCCAGCCAGACCAGCGTGGTCGGCAGATCACCGGAACCCTCGATCGCGCCGACGATCGCGTGGGTCAGCAACCAGGCGAACGCGACGATGACCGCGGTCTGCGCGACGGCGATCGCCCCGATCGCGACGAAGAAGCCCCGCGACGCGCGGGCGTGCCTGAGCAGACGCGGGTCGACGGGCGGCGTTCGCCTTCGCGAAGCATCCGTCTGACTCACCCTTCGATCCTGCCTCACGCCCGGCGCCGGCGGGCACGCGCGGAATCAGTGCGCGGCGGCGGCGGCCTTCTCGATGCGCGAACGGGAGACGCGCTTGCGGAAGACCCAGTAGGTCCAGCCCTGGTACGCGAGCACGAGGGGCAGGAACACGAGCGCTGCCCACGACATGATCTGCAGGGTGAGGTCGGTCGACGACGCGTTCTCGATCGTGAGGCTGTAGGCCGGGTCCGTCGTCGACGGCATGACGTTCGGGAACAGGGCCGTCCACAGGGTGAGCACCGCCGCCATCACCGTGGCTGCGCCGAATCCGAATGCCCACCCCTCGCGGTCGCGCAGGTTGAAGACCCACGAGAGCACGAGGAAGATCGCGGCCAGCGCGGCCAGCGCGATCACCCAGACGAGCAGCGGTGCGCCGTAGCGGGCGGCGATGAAGATCGTCCAGACCAGGAAGGCCGCGGCGACCACGATCGTGAGCAGCCCCGAGCGGCGCGCGAGGCGGCGCGCGTCCTGGTGCACCTGGCCGTCGGTCTTGAGCGCGACGAAGTACACGCCGTGAGTGAAGAACAGCAGCAGCGTCGTCAGGCCGCCCAGCAGACCATAGGGGTTCAGCAGCGTGAGCAGCGACCCCGTGAACTCATGGTCGGCATTGATCGGCACACCCTGCACGATGTTGGCGACCGCGACGCCCCACAGCAGGGCGGGCACGGCCGAGCCGATCACGATCATCCAGTCGAAGCGGCTCTTCCACTTCAGATCGTCCTTCTGGTGGCGGTACTCGAACGAGACGCCGCGCGCGATGAGAGCGAGCAGGATCAGCAGCAGCGCCAGGTAGAAGCCGCTGAACAGGGTGGCGTACCACTCGGGGAACGCGGCGAACAGGCACGCGCCGGCGACGATGACCCACGTCTCATTGAGGTCCCACACCGGACCGATGGTGTTGATGATCTGACGTCGGCCGATGTCGTCCTTGCCCAGGAAGGGCAGCGACATGCCCACGCCGAAGTCGAAGCCGTCGAGCACGAAATAGCCGACGAACAGGAATCCGACGATCCAGAACCAGAGGTAGGCGAGATCCATGGCGCGCTCCTAGTAGACCGTCGTCGGGGTGTCTTCGATGGAGGTCGGCTCGGAGCCGGGACTGCCGGGCTCGGGCACGGGATCGGGCCCCTTCTGCGCGGTGCGGACGATGAGCCCGACTTCGACGACCGCGAGGATCGCGTAGATCGCGGTGAACGCGATGAGCGAGACGAGCACGTTCCACCCGGGCACGAGTGGCGATACGCCGTCTTCGGTGAGCATGAGGCTGAAGACGATCCAGGGCTGTCGGCCCATCTCGGTGAACGTCCACCCGATGAGGATCGCCAGCAGCGACAGCGGGTACGACCAGATGGCGATCCGCCACGCCCACTGCGGAACCTCGCGCTTGGCCTTCTTGCGGGTGAGCCACAGGCCGACCAGGGCGACGAGGGCCGCCAGAGCGCCGAGGCCGATCATCCAGCGGAACGTCCAGTAGGTGATCCAGATGATCGGGGTGAAGCTGCCGTCGACCTGGGCGGCGAGCTCGGGCCACTGCTCGGAGTACTCGGCGTTGAGGTTGTTGATGCCCTCGACGCAGCCGTCGAGCGAGTGGGTCGAGAGCAGCGCGAGCAGGTATGGCACCCGCAGCGACCAGACCTCTTCTGAGCCGTCGGGCGTGCCGATGGAGAAGATCGAGAACGAGGCATCCGCCCCGCAGGCCGTCTCGTAGAGGGCCTCGGCGGCCGCCATCTTCATGGGCTGGGTCTCGACCATCACCAGACTCAGCTGGTCGCCCGACAGGAAGGTGCCGGCGAAGCCGAGGAGCATGAGCCACAGTCCGTAGCGCAGCGAGGTGCGCATCATGTCGAGATTCTGTCCGCGTGCGAGATGCCAGGCCGCGATCGAGATGATCACCCCGGCCGCGAACATCAGGCTCGCGAACATCGTGTGCGGGAATGCCGCCAGCGCCACGGGGTTGAAGAGCACCTCGAAGAAGTTCGCCATCTCGGCGCGGCCGCCCTCTTCGCTGAACTGATAGCCGACCGGGTTCTGCATGAAGGCGTTGGCGGCGAGGATGAAGTACGCCGAGAGCCACGCGCCGATCGAGGCGATCCAGATGGTCGCGAGGTGCACGCCGCGGGGGAGCTTGTCCCACCCGAAGATCCACAGGCCGATGAAGGTCGCCTCGAAGAAGAAGGCCATGAGGCCCTCGAAGGCGAGCGGGGCGCCGAACACATCGCCGACGAAGCGCGAGTACGCCGACCAGTTCATGCCGAACTGGAACTCCTGCACGATGCCGGTCACCACGCCCATGGCGAAGTTGATCAGGAAGATCTTGCCGAAGAAGCGCGTCAGGTGCAGCCACTTGAGGTTGCCGGTGCGCACCCACGCGGTCTGGAAGATGGCCACCGTGATCGACATCCCGAGCGTGAGCGGCACGAACAGGAAGTGGTACAGCGTGGTCAGGCCGAATTGCCAGCGCGCGAGCAGTAGCGGGTCGAGCAGGTCCATGTGACGCCCCTTGAGTAACGCAGACGGATGCTGGTTCTCACGCTACACACGTCGGGGCGGCGTGCAGGATCGCCCGCTCGCGCGTCTCCGGTCAGCAGGGAATCAGAAGACGAACATCTGCCCCAGGATCAGGATGGCGATGATGAACAGCACGATGATCGCGCCGATGATCGTGAGAGTGCGCGTCGACAGCTTCGCGACGCCGAACCCGACGAGGAACGGCAGGGCGACCAGCAGCAGCGTGACGATCCACCAGAACGCCATGTAGCCGCCCTGCGTCGCCTCGCTCAGGCGCCCGGCGAACAGCTGCTGCGTGTGGGGGTGGGTCGCGAAGGCGAAGGCGGACGCCAGCGGCACGGCGATCAGCGCGGCGACGATGAGGCCGGCGAGTGCGCCCCAGAGCCCGGATTTCTCGCCGAGGGCGCCGTCGGAATCTGCTGCGCGCGCGGGCGCGTTCTTGTGTGAAGCCATGGCGAGAACTCTATCCATGGTCGGGACGACTCAGCGAGGTCGTCGTCCGCGCGAACAAGCCTGCGGGCGAGGCGATCGCTCGCCCCGCCCGCAGTGCTGGGTCGGACTACTCCACGTCGTCGTGGTCGTGGTCGTGCTCGTAACCGCCGCCGGAGTTGCTGCCGACGGGGCCGGCGGGCTCGGGCCAGGTCCAGTTGCCCGGAACCTTCTTGCCCTTGACGCCGTTCACGGTCTCGGTCGAGTACGCGTACGTCAGCACCGCCGCGGCGACCGCGTCGGAGTTGACGTCGAGCGCGTGGAGCGAGTTGTTGTCGTACGTGTCGCACGCCAGGTGGTAGCACGGGTCGTACTGCTCACCCGCGGTGCCGCCCCAGATCGCCTCCTGCTCCGGGGTCTTCACGACCTCGGCGCCGGTGAACAGACCGCCCGACGGGATGTCGTTCAGGATGAACGCCTGGTAGTCGCTGCGTCCGCTGAACTGGGCGTCGTCGTAGGGCTCGCCCGCCTTCGTGTAGAAGCTCTCGAAGAGGTCCTCGATCTGGATGGATCCCTCGGGGATCGGAACGCCGGCCGGTGCCGGGAAGCCCGACTCGTCCCCGTCGTAGACCATGAACACGTAGTTCGGCGAGCCGATCATGTCGAAGTTCAGGTACAGCGCGATGCGGTCGAGTTCCTCCTGAGGCAGTCCGTTCACGTAGGCGTTCGAGCCGAGCAGGCCGCTCTCCTCGGCGCCCCACCAGGCGAAACGCACGGTGTTCTGCGGCTTGAGCTTCGACATGTTCTGCGCGATCTCGAGCAGGGCGGCCGAGCCGCTGCCGTTGTCGTTGATGCCCGGCCCGCGCTGCACCGAGTCGAGGTGCGCGCCGGCCATCACGACGTTGTCGTCGTTCGTGCCCTTGAGCTCCGCGAGCACGTTGACCTGCGGACGGTTCTCCGGCGGGTCGACCTGGATGTGCGCGGTCGAACCGGCCTGGCTGAGGGCGACGCCGTCGCCGTAGGAGCCGCCGACGACCGGAATCGTCACGCCGGCGCCGTCGGGCAGCAGCGTGCCGACGATGAGACCCTCGCGGTCGGGCGTGTTGCCCTGGTTGAAGATGATCACCGCGGTCGCTCCGGCCGCCTGGGCGTTGCTCGCCTTGATGCCGAACGAGCACGTGCCGCGCTGGACCAGCGCGATGTCACCTGCCGGGAACCCGGCGAAGTCGGCGACGTCACAGCCGCTCGTGCTGGCATTGCCCGCGCCCAGCGCGAGGTCGACCGCGGTCACGGAACCGGTGACATCGCCGTTGCCCGAGCCGGTGAACGCGCCCGTCTCGTACGACGCCGAGAGCGGCGTGAGCTGTTCGAGCACAGCGGCGGGTGTGTAGAGGAAGTCGAACTCGTCGAGGGTGACGGTCCAACCGGCAGCCTCCATGGTCTCGACGACGTACTCGACACTCTGGGTGTAGCCGGTGGTTCCGGCCGCACGGTTGCCGTCGTTGGCATCCGCGATCGCCTGGAAGGCCGCTTGATGCTCGCGGACGCCGTCGACGGTGACGCACTCCAAGAGCTTCTGGTACGTGTTGTTGTTTCGTGCGTCGCATCCGGCGCTCGCGGCACTTGCGGCCGAGAGTGGGACGATCGTGAGCGCGGCCGCGGTGGATGCGGCGGCTGCGTACACGATGACGCGGCGGGAAAGCCCTGCGCGTTGTGACATCGCTTCTCCTTTTTCCCGGGCGCCGGGTCGGCGCCCTAGGAGCCCGACGGTACGCCCCGATCCGACTCGGCGGAACCGTCCTCATCGACTTCTCATCTCGTGGCGACCCGGGCGTCGTGCCTAGACTCGGGCCAGGAGCGGAAGGGGCAGAGATGCAGCTGGGAATGGTCGGACTGGGCCGGATGGGCGCGAACATCGTCCGCCGGCTGATGCGCGACGGACACGAGTGCGTCGTCTACGACGTGAACCCCGACGCGGTGTCGACGTTGGCGGACGAGGGAGCGGTCGCATCGACCGACTTCGCCGACATGGCCGCCAAGCTCGAGGCGCCGCGGGCGGTGTGGCTGATGATCCCCGCGGGGCTCACCGGCGCCGTCGTGGACGAGGTCGCCGAGGCGCTCGAGCCCGGCGACATCATCATCGACGGCGGCAACTCGAACTACAAGGACGACGTGCGCCGCGCGGCGAAACTCAAGGACCGAGGCATCCACTACGTCGACGCGGGCACGAGCGGCGGCGTGTTCGGCCTCGAGCGCGGCTACTGCCTGATGGTGGGCGGCCCCGACGAGGCGTTCGCACGCATCGAGCCCGTGCTGAGGACCATCGCCCCGGGTGCGGGCGACATCGACCGCACACCAGGTCGCTCCGGCGACCATGCCCCCGAGGAGCTCGGCTACCTGCACTGCGGGCCGAGCGGTTCGGGTCACTTCGTGAAGATGGTGCACAACGGCATCGAGTACGGCATCATGGCCGCGCTCGCCGAGGGACTGAACATCCTCGCGAACGCGGATGCCGGTGTCCGCGAGGCCGAGCACTCCGCCGAGATCGCACCGCTGGAGGAGCCCGAGTTCTACCAGTTCGACATCGACACCCCGAAGGTCGCCGAGCTGTGGCGCCGCGGGTCGGTCATCTCGTCGTGGCTGCTGGACCTCACCGCCGCCGCTCTCGAGGAGAACCACACCCTCGACGGGCTGGCCGGTCGCGTCTCGGACTCCGGCGAAGGACGGTGGACGGTCAAAGCCGCCGTCGACGTGGGGGTCCCGGCGCCTGTGCTCGCCTCGGCGCTGTTCGAGCGGTTCGCCTCACGTGGCGAGGACCACTACGCCAACCAGCTGCTGTCGGCGATGCGCCTGCAGTTCGGCGGCCACAAGGAACTGCCCGCCGGCGACGTGCTCGAGGCCGGTTCGCGCAAAGCCGATTCGGAGTGAGGGCGGTCGGCTAGCGGTCGGCCCAGAGGTACGTGTACTTCACGAAGACCTCGGAAGCGATCCCGGCCTCGTCGAGCACGCCCTGCACGGCCGTGAGCATGTAACGCGAGTCCCACCCCATGTAGAGGAATGTCGAGTCGTCGAGCGAGTCCCACTGGCCGTTCCACGACATCGCCGGATACACCGGGCCGCCGCGTCGCGCGCTGTAGGCGACCACTGCGTCGCGCGAGTCCGCCCACAGCCGCTTGAACACCCGGTTGAAGAGGTACTTGACGTCGTAGACCTCCCAGTGCTCGCCTCGGTACTCGACGTACTCCCACTCACGCTCCCAGCCGCGAGGCCAGCCGCGCCGACGGGTCGCGTCGAGGATGGGCGTGAGCCCGTCGTCGTCGATGCTCGTCACCAGCGGGCGCCTCCACACCTCGACGAATGCATCGCTGAGCCGCACGGTGCGAGCCGCGATCGCCGCGGTGCCCCACGTGGACGCCTCGGTCAGCTCGCGGGTCAGCTGGATTCCGCTCGCGGCATACAGCGGCAGCTTGTCGGGGTAGGAGGCATCCATCGCCCGCATGGCCAGGTCGTCTTCGAGCAGGGCGAGGTTGCCGATCGTCTGGGAGAGGGCTCGATGACTGTTCTGCTCGTCGTCGGTGTAGTCGGCCCACGTCCGCTCGCCGTCGCCGCTCCAGTCGTCACCGGGCGCGATCGGGACGATGTGCTCGACGCCGAGGTCGTGGGTGTCGACGTCGCCGGCGAGACGACCGAGCACGTACGCCGGATGCGGCAGGTCGGCGAACTTCAGCGCAGCCCGGATGCGCTGGTCGGACGGCATGATCCGTGCGATGGCACGCGTGAGGGCGTCCGCGCTCTCTTCACGCGCGCGGCACAGGCGGGCGACGAGGCGGTCGACGCTCACGCCGACCACGCTGCGGCGCAGCAACAGCGACTGCACCTGCTCGATCGTCTCGATGAGCGCGTCGCGGTCGATCGCGCCGCGGCGGTGGTCGCGGTAGGCGCGCATGACGAGGGGGTACATGCCGCGCCCGAACACGCCGAGGTAGTGCAGCTGGCGCGAGAGGGAGGCATCCGGCTCGTGCGCGGGTTCGAGCAGCGCGCGATAGATGTCCGAGTACTCGCGCCAAACCGCCGCATGGTGGCGGAGGCTGTCGATGTCCAGACGCGGGAACGTCTGGCGGAAGGCGTCGTACACGCCGCGACCACCCGTCACCGCCACCTCGCGCCCGGTGGTCATGACGAGGTAGTCGCGCCAGAAGCGACCGATCGCCTCGCCGGTGTTCTGCTCGATCGGCAGCCAGTACTCGTCTTCGATCTCGGTCTGCTCGGCATGCGTGAGACCCATCAGCACGTAGTTGTGGATGAGTTCGTGGTCGCGCAACGGCTCGCCGGTCGAGTTCAGGCTCTCGAAGATCTGCTGGGCGTTCGCGCCCTGCTGGAGGGTGATCGCGACGTGCTCGAGCTTCTGCAGACCGCGCCAGACGTGCGGGGCCTCGTCGAGGCTGACCTGGCTGCGGAAGAAGGCGTAGTTGTCGTCGAAACGCGAGTCGCGTGCGGCATCCGCTTCGTGCCGATCGCGCACGACCGCGTCGAAGACGTCCGCCCACGCGCGGTGGGGGCGGAGCTTCGTACGCACGCCGTCGGCGCGCACCAGGACGCGCTCGAGGTCGGCCGCCATGCCCGGATGCGAGTCGCGCACGGTGTGGTGCAGAGCGGCGACCAGCAGCATGAGCGTCGTGATGCGCTGCTGGCCGTCGATGAGGACGAGCTCCGAGTCGCCCTGGGCGACGCTTCCCGCAGAGAGGACCGATCCGATGAAGTGCATCCGGTGGTCGTCGAGGTCGGCCACGGCGCGGATATCGGCGAGCAGCTGCTCGCACGCCCCGATGTCCCACCGGTACTGCCGCTGGTACACCGGGACCACGATCGTCGCGTCGGTCGCCGACAGCCACCGGATGGTGTTGACCGCGGTCGCGTCGATGTTGGTGGCGGTGACCATGTGCTCGCTTCGATGGGGGACGGATGCCGCGGCCCCGGCGGTGCGGCGCGAGGGCCGCCGTCGAGTCTAACGACCGCCGTCGATCCTCCTCTTGCGGGACACCCCGCGGGGATAGGCTTGCCTTAGTCGGGCCTGTAAAAACGCGCTGGCCCACTGAGGGAAAGGTGATCCGCATGGGTTACATCAAGTCCGCCGCTCTGGAGGAGACCGGCTACGTGGTCCTCGACCCGTACGACCAGTCGAAGGATCCGAAGGAGTGGCTCGACATCGAGTACAACGATTGGAAGTCGTCGGGCGACACGCGCTTCGCGCCGCTGGCGAGCGCGTTCGGCGAGATCGAGTGCAACGGGTTCTGGAACCACAAGCCCCCGCGCACCGACAAGGACGGCGTGTGGATCGACTCGCAGGTCGCCAAGGCGCCCAACCTGGTGCGCCGCGCTCAGGAGCCGGGTGCCAACGTGGGTCGCTGCCGGGTGATCGAGCTGCAGCCGACTCCGTACGGCGACTGCCTGTACAACCTGCACCAGGACGACAACAACCGTCTCAACCCCGATGGCACCGGCTGGGTCGTGCGCGGGTTCTTCAATCTCACCGATGACAAGGACAGCTTCTTCGTCCTGCGCGACAACCGCACCGACCCCGAGGGAGAGGTGCGCATCGCCCTCCCCGCCGGTGCGCAGCTGATCATCGATACGCAGCGCCTGTGGCACGCGGCCACCCACCTGGGCAGCGACCCGCGCTACTGCCTGATCACGTCGTGGACGTCCGGCCCCGAGCTCGATGCGTACATCGAGAAGTACAACGGCGTGCCGCACGCCGAGAGCGTCCACGTCGACCAGGCCGTGCTCGACCACGGCTACGCCGAGCAGGCCCGCAAGGACGCCGCCCGCGCCGCCTACTACGCCGCCAAGGGGCAGCAGGCCAAGATCGCGATGAGCGAGGCGTAACGTCTTCGCCGCGCCCGGAGCATCCGCTCATCCGACGCTTGTGCACGCCGATCCGGTGGTGTTCGCGTGCACGAGCGTCGGATGAACGGGGTCGGGCGACCTCATAGGGTGGAACGGTGATCGAGCGAACGCTGACCGACGATGCGACCCTGCGCGCCGCGCGCCCCGGAGACGAGGAGGGCATCCTCGCATGCATCCAGGCACTGGCCGACTATGAGAAGGAGCCGGATGCCGTCGAGAACACCGTCGCGGCGCTGACGGAGTGCCTGTTCGGCGACGAGCCGAAGGTGTTCGCCCACGTCGTCGAGCGCGGTGGCGAGATCGTCGGAATCGCTATCTGGTTCCTCACGTACTCGACGTGGACCGGAGGTCACGGAATCTGGCTCGAGGACCTGTTCGTCTACGACTCCGAGCGCGGTCAGGGCTACGGCAAGGCGCTCATCGCGTCGCTCGCAGCGGTCTGCGTCGAACGCGGCTACCGCCGGCTCGAGTGGACGGTGCTCGACTGGAATGCGCCGGCGCTCGCCTTCTACCGCTCGCTGGGAGCCGACCCGATGGACGAGTGGACCACCCAGCGTCTGACCGGTCACGAGTTGGCGGCGCTCGCGGCACGCTGACGCTACGGCCGAGCGGTCGCGGTCTGCGCCTCGACGCGGAGCACGGTGAACTCGGCGGGCCGCACGAGAGCGACCCCGACCTGGCAGATCAGCCGACCGGCGTCGATGTCGGTCTGTGTCATCGTCGTGCGGTCGCAGCGCACGAAGAAGGCGTGCTCGGGCTTGTGGCCCTGCAGCGCCCCGGCGCGGAACAGACCCCACAGGAAGTCCTCGACGCTCGCCCGCACCGCAGCCCACAGCGGCTCGTCGTTCGGCTCGAAGACGACCCAGTCCAGCCCGCGTTCGATGCTCTCCTCGAGGAACAGCGCGGTCCGGCGTACCGGGATGTACCTCCACTCCGGGTCGCTCGACAGCGTGCGCGCACCCCACAGCACCGTGCCGGCGCGGGGAAGCACGCGGATGACATCGACCCCCAGCGGATTCAGCACGCCCTGGTCGGCCGCGGTCACGACGATCGACGGCCCGGACACGCCGGTCAGCGTGGCATGCGTTCCCGCCGGGGCCTTCCACACGCCGCGCGTGCGGTCGGTGCGCGCGAAGACCCCCGCCACCGCTCCGAGGGGTGAGACGTCTTCGACGGTGCCCTCCGGTGTCGGCCGCCGCACCCGAGGCCAGAACACCGCCGCATCCGCACCGTCGGTCCCCAGAGCGGATGCCGCACCCGCCAGCATGGCGGACTCCGCCTCGGTGGTACCGGGCCAGGGTCCCTCCAGCAGGAGCATCGCCCGGCGATCCCCGAGCGCGGCAGCCGCCGCGCCGACGACGTGCGGGGGAGCGACCGGATCGGACGGGATCGCCACCAGCGTGGCATCCCGATGCATGCCCTCGATCTGCCGGGCGACCGCCTTCGGAGTCAGCCGACGAACGGGCGCCACCCACGCCTGGCGGCCACCGCCGAGCAGGAACAGCTCGACCGCGGTCGCCACGGCGGTGCCCGTCGGCCAACGGCTCTCGAACTCGGCGATGCTCGTGACCAGCGCTGCGTCGGTGTCGCCGCCTGTGACACCGACGAAGGCCGCGAGGTCGGTCGGAACAGCCTCGATGCGTCGCGGCCCCCTGGGCACTTCGTCGATGTGGACCCCCGGTGCACGGTACGTCGGCATGGCCTCACCCCCGGCCCCCGAGCCTTGCGAACGGTGTGCCGCGATGTCAACGGATGCTGAGAACCCGGTGTGAGCTCGCGCCGATCTGCGCACGCAGGCGTAGTCTCAGCGATATATCGTTCGCTATCGCCCGAGTGTCGGGTGCATATCGTCGAGTGAGGAGCATGACCATGAACGCAACGTTCGGCTCGGACCCGTTCGGCACGCGCGGATCGGGATCCGGCGGATCCGGCTTCGGCGGCTCGAGTGCATCCGGAGGCCAGGGCGGCTGGCCCATGTCAGGGCTGTGGGAGGCACTCGACCAGCTGCGCGAGGGCTTCGAGCAGCGCTTCACCGGGGGCAGCCGCATGGGCCGCGGAGACGTGCGCACAGCCGTGCTCGCCCTGCTGCGTGAAGAGCCGATGCACGGCTACCAGATCATCCATGAGATCGAGGAGCGCAGCGGCGGCATGTGGAAGCCGAGCCCGGGCTCGGTGTACCCCACGCTGCAGATGCTCGCCGACGAAGGACTCATCTCCGTCGAGGAGTCGGGCGGCAAGAAGGTCTACTCGCTCACCGAGACCGGGCGCGCCGAGGCCGATGCCGGCGCCGACCAGTCGGCACCGTGGGAGACGCCCGGGATGAAGGACGCCGCACGCGCCGGCGCACTCCCGAAGGCCGGGGTGAAGCTCGCCCAGGCTGCGGCGCAGGTCGGTCGCACCGGAAGCAAGGAGCAGATCGACGAGGCCGTCGCCGTGCTCGACGAGGCACGGCGCAAGCTCTACGCGATCCTCGCGCGCGAATGACGCTCGGCCGTCCGCGCGTCGGCATCATGGAGGGATGATGGCCGACGCCGTCGGCGGTCGCGCCCGCTACCGCCGCATTCTGCGCTTCGCCGCGCGCTACATGGCGCAGGCGTGGTGGTACGAGCTGATCCTGCCGCGCATCGGCCTGGCACGGCTGGGCGCCCGTGGCCGCGAGCGCCGTCTTCAGCGGATCGCACGCAACTTCCACGGTCTGGCGGTGCAGCTGGGCGGCCTCATGATCAAAGTCGGGCAGTTCCTCTCGTCGCGGCTCGACGTGCTGCCGCCCGAGATCACCAAGGAGCTCGAGGGGCTGCAGGACGAGGTGCCGCCGGTGGACTTCGAACGGATCCGAGCTCTCGCCGAGGCCGAGTTGGGCGTGCCGCTCGACCGGGCGTTCTCGAGCTTCGACGCGGTGCCGGTCGCCGCGGCATCCCTCGGGCAGGCGCATCGCGCCACGCTGTCGGAGGAGGATGCGGCGATGACGGGGTTCACCGACGTCGTCGTCAAGGTGCAGCGGCCCGGGATCGACGACATCGTCGCGATCGACCTCGCGGCTCTGCGCAAAGTCGCCGGGTGGCTGGACCGGGTGCGGATCGTCTCGGATCACGTCGACCTGCCGCGACTCATCGAAGAGTTCGCCGTGACGAGCTTCGAAGAGATCGACTATCTGAACGAGGCGAGCAACGCCGAGCGTTTCGACGCCGACTTCGCCGATGACCCGCGCGTGGGTGCTCCCGACGTCGCGTGGGAGCGCACGACGCGGCGGGTGCTGACACTGCAGGATGTCACCGCCATCAAGATCAACGACGTCGAGGGGCTGCGTGCGGCCGGCATCGATCCGTCGGAGGTGGCGGCCGGGTTCGCTGCCGTCATGCTCGACCAGCTGTTCGGCAAGGGGTACTTCCATGCCGATCCGCACCCGGGCAACATCTTCGTCACGCCGGCGGTGTCCGGCTCGGCCGATGCTGACGGTCGGCCGTGGACGTTGACGTTCGTCGACTTCGGGATGATGGGCGAGGTGCCGTCCCGCCTGCGCGAGGGCCTGCAGAAGGTTCTCATCGCGGTGGCCGCCCGCAACGGCAGGCAGCTGGTCGATGCCTTCCAGGACGTCGGGGTCTTGCTGCCCTCCGCCGATACGAACGAGCTCGAGCGGGTGCTCACGGCGCTGTTCGCCCGCTTCGGAGGCATGGGCTTCGCCGAGCTGCGCGATGTCGATCCGCGCGAGTTCCAGGACTTCGCGGTCGAGTTCGGCGAGACCATGCGATCCATGCCGTTCCAGCTGCCCGAGAACTTCCTGCTCGTCATCCGGGCGATCTCGCTGACGTCGGGAATGTGCAGCTCGCTCGATCCGACGTTCAACATCTGGGATGCCGTCGAGCCGTACGCCCAGCGCCTGCTGCGCGACGAGAGCGGCGGAATCGTCCGGTCGTTCGCGCGCGAGGCCGTGTCGACCGCCGGGCTGGTGGCCCGCATGCCGAAGCGTCTCGACGACGTGCTCACCCGCCTCGAGGACGGCCGCATCTCGGTGGAGACGCCGAAGCTCGATCAGCGGATGCGGCGACTGGAGCGACTGGGCCGTCGCGCCGTGTCGGCGGTGATCTTCGCGGGACTGCTGGTGGGAGGCATCCTGCTGCTGCCGACGGCACCCGTGTGGGGTGGGATCCTGATGGGGGTCTCGGCGGTGCCGCTGCTGCACGCGGTGCTGGCCGGCTTCTCGCGCTGGTGACGGAGCACCCACGGCGGTGGATGGCGGACGGCCCCCGGTCGCCCTGGCGGACGTACCGTGGAGGGATGCGGCATCCCGAACCCGATCCCATCGAAGCCGGCCAGGAGTCGGTGTGGGACTACCCGCGACCGCCTCGCGTCGAGCGGGTGGTGAAACGGCTGACCATCGAGCTCGGCGGCGAGACCATCATCGACACCGACGATGTCGTGCGGGTGCTCGAGACGAGCCATCCGCCCGTCTACTACGTGCCGGTCGCCGACTTCGCCGAGGGGGCGCTCCGTCCCGGCGGCGGGTCTTCGTTCTGCGAGTTCAAAGGCGCCGCGCGCTATTTCGACGTGTACGGCGGCGATGAGCGCCGTCCGCGTGCGGCGTGGGCCTACCCCACGCCCACTCCCGGGTTCGAGGTGCTCGCCGACCGTGTCGCCGTATACCCCGCACCGATGGACCGCTGCACGCTGGAGGGCATCGACGTGCAGCCGCAGCCGGGCCGCTTCTACGGGGGGTGGATCACGCCCGACATCGTCGGTCCGTTCAAGGGCGCTCCGGGCTCGTCGGGCTGGTAGACCTCACGAGCGTGTGTGTCAAGGGGGCACGCATTGTCGCAACCCGGCCCGAGACTCGACGGTGTGACACCTTCTCGCCTCGCCGTCGTCTACAACCCCGTCAAGATCTCCAGGGACGACCTCTGCGACGCCTTCGACGCGGTCGACCCTGACGCGTGCGCCGCCGCCGACTGGTTCGAGACGTCGGCGGACGATCCGGGCCGGGGTGCAGCGCAGCGCGCGCTCGAGGCCGGCGCCGAGCTGGTGGTCGTCGCGGGGGGAGACGGCACCGTCCGCGCCGTCGCGGAGGTGCTCGCGGGAACGCAGGCCGCGCTCGGGATCGTGCCGCAGGGCACCGGGAACCTGCTCGCCCGCAATCTCGACGTGCCCCTGGGGGATGTCGCGAAGGCGCTGACGCGTGCGCTCGAGTCCGAGGACCGGCCGATCGACATCGGGTGGATCTCGCTCGACGGCGACGGGAACGACCACGAACGCGCGTTCGTGGTCATGGTGGGGTTCGGTCTCGACGCCAACATGCTCGTCGAGACCGATGAAGACCTCAAGGACAAAGCCGGCTGGCTCGCCTACGTCGAGGCGCTCGGCCGCGCGGTCTCAGACGGAGAAGTCGTCGACTTCACGCTCGCCCTCGACGACGGCGAGCCGGAGCAGGTGTCGGGCCACACCCTCGTGATCGGCAACTGCGGCACGATCCAGGGCGGCGTCGCATTGCTGCCCGATGCCGTGATCGACGACGGGCGGCTCGATCTGCTGCTTGTGAGCGCCGACACCGTGGTGGGCTGGCTCGACACGGTGCGGTCGTTCGTGTGGGACAACGGCGTGCGCCGTTTCTTCGAGAAGGACGCGCCGCTGGTCGACTCCGAGAGCGCGCGACACCTGTGCGGAACACGCATCGCCGTCGATCTGCCCAGGCCCCTGGCTTTCGAGATCGATGGCGAAGAGGTCGGAGACGTCCGGTCGTTCCGCGTTCGGCTCGACCGCGGTGCGCTGCGCGTGCGCTGACGACGCGCGCCGCGACCCCAGCGAATAGGCTCGAACGACGGACCGGAAGGAGCCCCCATGGCCCGCATCCTGCTCATCGGCGGACACGGCAAGGTCGCGCTGCTGCTCGAACCCCTGCTCGCCGACCGCGGCGACACCGTGACCGCGGTCGTGCGCAACCCCGACCACGAGGCCGACGTCGCCGCGACCGGCGCCACGCCCCTCGTCGCCGACGTCGAGACGTTCGACCTCGATCAGCTGACGAATCTCGTGAGCGGCAACGACGCGGTCGTCTGGTCGGCCGGTGCCGGCGGGGGCGACCCGCTGCGCACGTACGCGCTGGATCGGGATGCCGCGATCCGCTCGATCGACGCGGCCGTCGCGGCCGGGGTCAAGCGCTACGTCATGGTGTCGTACTTCGGTGCGCGCATCGATCACGGCGTGCCCGACGACAACCCGTTCTTCGCCTACGCCGAGGCGAAGGCCGCCGCAGACGAGCATCTGCGGGCGAGCGGTCTCGACTACACCATCGTCGCGCCGAGCTCGCTGACCCTCGACGAACCGACCGGGCGGATCGACGCGACTGCTGCGACATCGGGTTCGGTGCCGCGTGCCGATGTCGCCGCCGTCATCGCCGCCGTGCTCGCCGACGATTCGACCATCGGCCGCACGATCCGCTTCAACGGCGGCGAAACGCCGATCGTCGACGCCCTCGGGCGCTGAGCGCCCGATTCGGACGATCCGGTCCGAATCCTCAGGATCGCGCAAGGTTTTGCGCAGGGTCGCTCTCGAGGTACGGACGATTCACGTGCCGTTCCTATACTCGGCGATGCGTCGGCGAGCGTCGGCGCGCAGTATGCACATTCTGGGGAATGGGAGCAGGGAATGAAGAGAATCGCGAAGGCCGCGGGAGCACTGGCTGCCGCAGGCGCGCTCGTCCTGGGTGTCGCGGCGCCCGCGAGCGCCGCGGCGTACCCGGGCACGGTCATCAGTGACGGCCGCTACATCGTGAAGTACGAGACGCCGAAGGCGGATCTGAGCTTCCAGGTGGGCTGCACGAGCCACAGCGACACTCCGTACGTCGCGGTGTTCGCGCGGAAGACGGGTCACACGAACCGTCCGATCACGGTGAGCATCGAAGCGACCGGCGGCAAGGGCTGGACCGACACCGGGAAGTACCGGGGCGACGCCGTGCTCGACAAGGCGCTCGGGTCGACCGCCTACACGAGCCTGGCCGCCTACAAGGCGGACGGGTCGGCGTGGGATACGCGGCCCGCCGGCACGATGACCGTCACGCTCCAGCAGTTCAACCTGGACGGCAGCGCCTTCGGCGAACCGCAGTCGTTCACGTATCCGCGACCCGCCGTGAACTGCGCATCGGTCGGCGGCGCCGTTCTCTGACATCCCGACGTGCCAGCGGGTTCGACGCCCGTGGCCATCAGCACCGGATCGGTCCGGTCGACCGCGTGTCGCCGTGACCGGTCCGGTGACGTCGTCGTGGGCTGCGGCCGGGGAGCCTCGTCGACCGGGCGGCCCGCGGGCGCGTCTGCTCGTTTCTGGCCGTGGGGCGCGCGGCTCGGTAGCGTGAAGGTCATCGCCGCGGTGCCGGGAGGACATCGATGATCACGGAGCCCACGCTCATCACGATGGGCATCGCGCTGTTCACGCTCACGAACCCGATCGGCACGTCGCCGGTGTTCCTCGCGCTGACGCAGAGCAAGACGGTCAAGCAGCAGCGCCACATCGCGCTCATCGCCGGTCTCGGCGTGTTCGTCGTGCTGCTGGCGTCGCTGCTGATCGGCACGTACGTCCTCGCGTGGTTCGACATCGACGTGACGAGCTTCAAGATCGCCGGTTTCGCGTTCGTCGCGATGATCGCGTGGGGGATGTTAACCAAGCAAGGGTCGCCCGTCGCAGCGACCGATGGCTCGCCGGCGATCGTCCCGCTCGCCTTTCCGGTCCTCGCCGGACCCGGCGCGATCGCCCTGATGGTGAGTTTCTCGCACGACCACTCCACCCTCGAGGACTACGCGTGGGGAGTCGCGATCGTCGCCATCGTGGCGATCCTGACGACCGTGGTGCTGTACCTCGCGCCGTTGCTGATGAAGGTGCTCGGCGAGCAGGGCATGTCGGTGTTCACCAAGGTGTTCGGACTCATCCTGCTCGCTATCTGCGTGCAGGCGGTCCTCAGTGCACTGATCACGGCGTTCCCGGTGCTCGGCGGCTGATCGCCGGCTCGGACTCCTCCGGTGGCGGGGCGTCCCGCAGGTCGCGCACGACCTGCGCCCACCGAAGCAGGAATGTCGGCTCGTCCAGCCGGCGTCGCCGCATCCACGACGTGACCTCATCGTTGCACTTGCTGGCATTGCACGACCGACACGCGGGCACCACGTTGTCGAGCGTGTACCGGCCGCCGCGCGAGATCGGCAGGACGCAGTCCTTCTGCAGGGCCGCTCCCTCGGCGCCGCAGTAGGCGCATCGGGCCCATGCGTCGAGGATGCGATGCCATTGCCCGTCGGTGAGATCGCTGCCGGACGCCGCCACCCGCCGCGTGCGACGACGTGCGGCGCGCGCCTTCCGGGAGTTGCGAGCGGGCATGCCCGCACCGTATCGTCCAGCGCCCTGTGGGGGCGGGGTGCCGCGCCGAGTGGGTGTGGGCTACCGTCGGGTCATGGCCGATCGCGCGGTTCCCAACCTGCCGTCGCGCGATTTCGACGCGACCGTCGAGTTCTACGGGCGGTTCGGGTTCGAGGTCAGGTACCGAGACGGCGGCTGGATGATCCTCGGTCGCGGCGGCGTGCGGCTGGAGTTCTTCCCCGCGCCCGAGGTCGACCCGTACTCCAGCGGGTACATGGCCAGCATCCGTGTGGCCGACCTCGACGGCCTCTACGCTGAGGTGCGTGCGAGCGGCGTGCCCGAGCGAACCACCGGCATCCCCAGGCTCGTCCCGGTGGCTCTGCAGGAGTGGGGCCGGCGCGTCGGATATCTCATCGATCTGGACGGCACCCAGCTGCACCTCATCGAAGACGAGTGACGGTGCCCGTCGGTAGCCTGGGGTGATGCACCGGATCTACTCGATGGCGTTCGCGGCGGTGTATCCGCACTACGTGACGAAGGTCGAGCGCAAGGGTCGCACGACCGCCGAACTCGACGAAGTGATCGAGTGGCTCACGGGGTTCGACGAAGCCGACCTGCGTCGCCACCTCGACGAGCACACGACGTTCGAGGACTTCTTCGCCGACGCCGATCTCAACCCGAACGCATCGATGATCACCGGCGTGATCTGCGGGGTGAAGGTGCAGGAGATCGAGGATCCTCTCATGCAGAAGATCCGCTACCTCGACAAGCTCGTCGACGAACTCGCGAAGGGCAGGCCGATGGAGAAGGTCCTCCGCAAGCCGTGAGCTCGCGGTGCCGCGGATGCCGGGTCAGTCGCGGTGGCGGTAGTGGCTCGACAGGGTCGTCACCCAGGCGACGAATCCCTGTGCGTCGGCATCGCGACCGGCCGGAACGGGCACGATCCACGCCTGATCGGCGGAGTCGATGAGCATGTAGGCGGCTGTGGGGCGGATCTCGCGCTTCAGCATGCGTCCGGGGATCGGCCCGGTGGGCGCGAGAGCGCCACGGGAGGCGAGCGACTTGGCCAGCTTCGACCGACCGACCAGGTTCGAACCCGGCTGAACGGACGCCGCGACCTGCCCGACCGGTCTGCTCAGCTCGCCGAAGTGGATCCACCGGCCGTCGGCGACGACGCCTTCGAACTCGCGCTCCTCGCCGCTGTAGCGGTAGGCGTTGGTCCATTGCCGGCCGTCCCACCAGCGCTGGCGGCCGTCGACCTCGTGCCACCCGGCGGGCGCGGCGGGTGCGTTCGCGGGGCCCGCGTCGTTGCGCAGCACGGGCAGGTCTTCGCGCAGGTCGACGACGTCGTTCGACCAGCGCTCGCCATCCCACCAGCGCTGACGGCCGCTGCCGTCGTCATACCATCCGGGTGGTGCTCCCATGGAAGTCGAGGGTAGTCCGGGTCTGGCCGGTCAGTCGCGCGAGCCGGCGTTGACGCTGCCCGAGCGCTCCTGGCCGCTCAGCTCGGCGATGGCCGCCATCATGCGCTCGGTGATCTCGCGACGGGCCTTGCCGTCGGGCACGTCCTCGAGGTCGGTGAGATCGAGCGGCTCTCCGAAGCGGACCTCGAGACGGGGCCGTCCCGGCAACAGGTGGCCCAGGGGCTTCACGGTGCCGGTGCCGATGAGACCGACCGGCACGACCGCCGCGCCGGTGTCGCGCGCCATCCACGCCGCGCCGCCGTGGCCCTGGTGAAGTCTGCCGTTGCGCGAGCGGGTTCCTTCGGGGAAGACCGCGAACACGCTCCCGGCCCGAAGGATGCTGCTGCCGGCATCGAGGGCGGCACGGGCATCCCGACCGGTGGCCCGGTGCACGGGCACTCCGCCGATCGACGTGAAGAACCAGCGCAGGAAGCGGCCGAGCACCCCGGGGCGCGTGAAGTACGACGACTTGATGAGGAACTGCACCGGTCGCGAGGCCGACGTCGGGATGATGACGGTGTCGAGCGACGCCAGGTGGTTGCTCGCGAGCAGCACCGGTCCGCGCCGAGGGATGTCGTCCCGACCGGTGACGCGGGGCCGGTAGATCAGCCAGAACAACGGTCGCAGGACGACCCGTCCGATGAAGTAGATGGCGCCCGGTCGCGGGGCGGGGGGAGGGGTCGACGGGACGGGCGCTGTCACCTCGCCACCCTACCTGTCGTCACTGCGGGGGTCGGCGGGGTCGGCTGCGGCGTCGGATGCCCGGAATACCGACTCGTCGCACGCGTTGGTGCCGAGCATGACGACGATCGGATTCATCGGTTCAGGAAAGATCGGAAGCGCGATGGCACGGGTGGCCGTGGCGCAGGGCTATGACGTGGTGCTCAGCAACTCGCGGGCGCCCGAGACCCTCGACGATCTGGTCGCCGAGCTCGGCCCGAAGGCGAGTACGATGTGGGCAGCGGATGCCGCAGCCGCCGCCGACATCGCGGTCGTGTCGATACCGCTCCACGCGATCTGGGACATCGACACCGCCGGGCTCGAGGGCAAGATCGTGCTCGAGACGAACAATTACTACCCGTCACGCGACGGCCGCATCGCGGCGATCGACGAGGAGCGCGCGACGACGACCGGGCTGCTGCAGGACCTCGTGCCCACCGCGAAGGTCGTGAAGGTGTTCAACCACATCTACTCGGCGCATATCGCCCGTCAGGCGCTGCCCGCCGGCGATCCGAACCGGCGCGCGCTGGCGATCGCGGGAGACGACGCCGAGGCGAAGGCCTGGGCGCGGACGTTCGTCGATGGCGCCGGCTTCGATGTCGTCGACGTCGGCACGGCGGCCGAGAGCTGGCGCATCGAGAACGGCACGCCCGGCTACGGGCCTCGGCTGACGGTCGCCGAACTCGAGGCCGCGCTCGCGAGCGCCGACCGGTCCGTCGTCCACCCCTGACGGGAGGCATCCGTCCTGGCGCCGGCGTCGGCGGTGTGCTGGACTGTGCGGGCCCGCTCGTCGAAGGAGAACCCATGCCCGCACGCTTCGTGTATTGGATGAACGTCTCGCTCGACCTGTTCATCGAGCACGCGCCGAACGAAGACGGCGGCGGGGACTGGATGAGTATCGGCGAGGAGCTCCACGAGGAGTTCAACGGGCGTGCGGAAGCGCTCACCATGATGGTGCAGGGGCGCAGGGTCTTCGAGACGATGGAGAACTTCTGGCCGGCGGCGCGCGACAACGCCGAGCTGCCCCAGGTCTATCGCGACTACGGTCGCATCTGGACCGACAAGCCGAAGGTGCTCGTCTCACGCGAGCGCACCGAGGCGCCGCACAACACCACCGTGTTCGGCGGCGACGACGCGTTCGCGCGGCTCGGTGAGCTTCGCGCGGAGGGCAGCGGTGACATCGGTGTCGGGGGAGCGGGCGTCGCGACGCAGCTGCTCGGGGCCGGTCTGCTCGACGAGGTGCTGATCTTCACGCATCCGGTCATCCTCGGCGCCGGTCGGCCGATGTTCGACGCGGTGAGCGCGCCCGTGCGGCTCGAGCTGCTCGAGCAGGGCACGTACGCCGGGGGTGTCACGCTGCACCGGTACGCGGTCCAGGATGCCTGAACGCCCGGATCGCGCGTCACTCGGCGTGCTCCTCGCGGGCGTGCGCGACGATGCGCTCGCGCGCCGGGACGCCCTGCAGCAGGCGGCGGCCGACCTTCGCCGCGACCGTGGCGCCGAGACCGCCGACGACGAGCACGACCCCGAAGGCGTCACGCTGTCGATGGAGTGGGAACGAATCGAAGGGCTCCGCATCGCCGCCGAGCGCGACCTGTGTGAGATCGACGAAGCCGTCGCCCGCTGGGATGCCGGCGAGTACGGCCGCTGCGAGGGGTGTGGACGCGGCATCCCGAGCGAACGGCTCCGGGCGCGACCGACCGCGAGGCGGTGCGTGCCCTGCGCCGAGCGGATCGGCGCGTGACGACGATCCGTCGTCCACGGTCGCGGTCAGAGTACGACGAGGAAGCCGAGCACCGCGCTCGCCGCGGAGAGGACGGTGAGCACGACGGTGCGGGAGGCGTTCTCCTTACGGCGGACGTGCACGACGGTCGCGCCGACCATGACGACGGCCAGGGCCGTGGCTGCGATCGGAGTCAGGATGGGCGCGATGTTCGTGAGCAGCGGCAGGATCAGGCCGATGCCGCCGACCAGCTCTGCGATGCCGACGAGCTTGATCGTCGGGTCGGCGAAGTCCTCTGCCCAGCCCATTCCGCCCTCCACGAGAGCGGGCTTCGACTTGGCGATCTTCATGATGCCTGCGGCGATGAAGACGAGCGCGAGCAGGGCGTTGAGGATCCACAGGGCGATGATCATGACACTCCAGGGTGGGACAGTGCGGTCTGTTACTGTTCGTAAGCAACCTCATCATGTGTGATTTCGAGGTGCGGTGCAAAAGGCACACCGATGTAAGAAGGTGACACCCGATGGCGAGCACGCGCAGGGATCCGAGCGAACCGGCGACCACCGACTACGAGCGCACGTGCGAGGACGGTGCTGCCGGCACCGAGCACGGACGCGCGGTCCGCGACGTCCTCGATCGGATCGGCGACAAGTGGTCCCTCCTGGTCATCGGCACACTGCGGCACGAGAGACGGCGATTCACCGAGCTTCAGCGCCACATTCCGGGAATCTCGCAGCGCATGCTGACTCTGACACTTCGGCAACTCGAACGGGACGGATTGATCACGCGGACCGTCCACGCTGAGGTGCCGCCGCGCGTGGAGTACGAGCTCACGAGCCTCGGAGGCACGCTGATCGTGCACGCGATGGCACTTGCCCACTGGGCGATCGAGAACCGCCCGCAGATCGAGGCCGCCCGAGTGGCGTACGATTCCACCCACGCGCGCTGAGCGGGCGGCGACTCCGCGCCCGGTATCCCGGAACGGCGTCGCCCCTTGTGCGGCATCCGGTCGTCGAGATCACACGAGCCCGCGCTCGCGGATCTCCGACTCCAGCGTCACCCGATTCACCTCCAGGTACAGCCGCCGCTCGGTCACCGAGAGGGTCATCGTGTTGCGTCGCTCGATCACGGCGGCGGCCGCCTCGACGAAACCGGGGTCGAAGCTGAACAGGCTGATCTCGGAGGCCCGATGGACTCGCTGGCCCGCCCACGGCGCCGCCACCTTGGCCGGATCCCGATGGGTGTACACGGCAACCCGCGCGGCCTGCATGCTGCCCGAGTGCAGACGAGCAGCATCCGGTGCACCCACCTCGATCCAGGCTGTGAGCGCACCGGTGAGATCACGGGCGAAGACGGCCGGCTGGTCGGTCGCCGCGATCCCCTCGCTGAACGCGATGCCCTCGTCGTACTCGAGGCAGTACGCGAGCACGCGGGTCACCATGAACGCGTCGGTCTCGGACGGATGCCGCGCCACTCGCAGGCTCAGATCCTCGTACACGCCGCGATCGACATCGGCGAGGGTGATCGCATAGCTGTACATCGTCGCGCCGGCTGCCACGGTGCCTGAGCCTACGACACGTCGGCGGCTCACCCGGCCGGCAGCTGCACCGCCGACGAGGCGGTCGCCACCGGCCCCGAGGAGAGCGTCGCATAGGCGAGCACCGGTCCGGGCCGCTCGGCCTGCGCCGCCGCTTCGATCTCGAGCGCGGTGCGCCCCGGCCAGCCGGGATCGGCGAGCGCGGCGACCGCCTCTTCGATCTCTCCGCTCGTCGCCGTGTTGGGTGCCAGCGCCAGGCCGGCACCGACCCGCTCGATCGCGGCCGCCCCGGCGAACTGGTCGGTCGAGAACGGCAGCACGAGCATCGGCACACCCTGGCCGACCGCTTCGGTGACCGAGTTGTTGCCGCCGTGCGTGACCGCGACGGCGGCGTGCTCGAGCAGCCGCACCTGCGGCAGGTACTCGCGCACCAGCCAGCCCGCCGGCAGGTCGCCGAGTGCGGCGGCAGGCGTCGACCCGGTCGCGATCGCCGCACGCATGCCCGTCCGTCTGATGGCCGTCGCGACGCGCGCGAGCACGTCGCCGCGCACCGACAGGAAGCTGCCGAAGCTCACGTACACGAAGGGTGTCTCATCGCGCAGGAAGGCCTCGAGATCGGCATCGGCCGGCTCGTCGCGCGTGGTCGATCCGAGCAGCACGTGGCGCGGCAGCATTCGCTCGTCTGCCCCGAGGAGCAGCCGAGGATAGTTGTACAGCACACGCTCGCCGTGCACGGCGAAGGCGTCGTCGACGTCGACGGATGCTGAGTCGAGCACGCGCGCAGCCGAGTTCCACTGCAGCGCGAACGCCTCCGATACCTCGAGACACAGCCGGTGCAGGTCGGCGAGGTCATCCGGCCGCGGGTCGAACGCACGCGGCCACGCCGGCGGATAGCCGTAGACCTCGCCGGCCACCGGAAGCGCCGACGGATGCCCGAGCACGACGTCGCCGTAGTCGATCCCGGCGGTGTGCAGGGCGAGGCGCGCACTGAAGGCGAGATGGTCGACGAGGATCGCGTCGGGTGCGACCCGGTCGATGACCTCCAGGGTCGCGCGTGCGCGGTCGACCGGCTGCCACATGAGGTCGGTGAGCCGCTCGCCCGCCTGATAGGCGAGCGTCGGGACCATACCCTCGTGCGTGGCGGCGAAGAACCGGTCCAGCGACGCCGCCTCTGCGGCATCCTGCTCCTTGGTGCGCATCACTCCGGCGTTCGCACCGCGACCGAGTGGCAGATCGACGCGCTCGAACCCGAATCCCGCCACGATCGGCGCGGTCGCCGTGCCCGTCGCGACCACGACGCGCTCTCCCGCGTCGTGCCACGCCGTCGCGAGGGTCGCCAGCGGCAGCAGGTGTGACGCGTAGTCGGGGCTGATGACGAGCAGGGTCACGCGGCGATCCTCGTGGCCTCGATGAACTCGGCCTCTTGCGCGACGACCGAGCCGTAGATCGGCGCGAGCGTCTCGGCCATCGCCTGGATCGTGAAGCGGGATGCCACGACCTCGCGCGCTCGCTCGGCGAGGGCTTCGTCTCCGGCACGGGCGCGGTCGAGTGCCTCTGCGATCGCTTCGGCCAACCGCTCGCGATCCCACGTGGCCGTCAGGAACCCGGTGTCGCCGTCGTCCACGTAGGTGGCGGGGCCTCCTCCGTCGGGCGCGACGACCACGAGACCGGTGGCCATCGCCTCGAGCACGGCCAAGCCGAACTCCTCCTTGATGCTCGCGCAGACGTATACGCCGCCGGGGGCGGCCAGTCCGGGCAGGCCGAACCGGGCGGCGGCGATCCAGCGCGCGGCGATGTCGTTCGGCTGGTGGCCGGCGACGATGAGTCCCCGGCGGGCGCGCTCCGGCGTGGGAACGACCCGCTCGATGAGGTCGAACTGAGCGCGCTCGTCGTGCGATGGAGCGGCGAGATCGCCGCCGACGATCAGCAGGTTCGCCCGCTCGCTCAACGGCGAGCGGGACCACGCGTCGACGAGGGTCGCCATGCCCTTCACCCGGTGCATTCGGCCGACGGTGACCAGGAGGGGAAGCCCGCGTCGCTCGGGTGCGAGCCCCTCGAGGTGCGCGGTGAGTGCGGCGAGGGCGGGGTCGCCTTGGCCGGCACCGTCGACCGCTGCGGCCGCGGATCGCGCGTCGGAGACGGCCCGGTCGATGACCACCAGGTCGACGCCCTCGGCCACCGCGGTGTGGCGCTCGCTGTGGCTCTTGATGTCGATGCCGACGAGCTCGCGCATGTCGCGCGCGAGGTCCGGTCGAGGAAACAGCACGCTGTGCGACGCCGACGCCGCGAGTGTCTGCACCAGCCGTGCGCGGAACCAGAAGTGCTCCCGCAGATCGGTCTCGCCGAACCCCTCGCGCGTCAGGCTTCCGGCATCCTGCAGCGACTGGATCACGCTGTGCGGGTCAGGTGCGACCGTGAAGACGGTGGGGATGCCGAGCTCGCGGGCGACGTCGGCCGCGGCGAGGCTTCCGACGTCGGCCATGCGCAGGTGCAGCACGTCGACGCCGCCCGCGGCGCGCAGCGCACGGCGGATGCCGCGACGCGCCGCCACACGCAACGGCCAGGCCGCCGCCGACGACACCGGCTCGGCGGCGAGCGGTACGTGGGCGTAGAGGTGGCCGTCGGCGGTGCCCGCCAGCTGGAGCAGGTCCTCGGCGCTCTGGTCGAGCGACCCCCGCGAGAGTGTGAGGACGCGGCAGACCGCGCCCGAGGCATCCGTCGTCAACGCGTCGCCGAGGCGCACGAGCAGGGTGGCGATGCCACCGTTGTCTCCGGCACCGGCCGCCGACAGCGACCGGTCGATGTCGGCGTGCAGGAAGAGCTGGGCGACGGTGAGCCCGTCTGCGCGGCCGTGGGCGGGGGGAGCGGGGTCGAGGTCGAGGTCGAGCAGCGCGAGCCGGGCGACGTCCGCAAGGCGCCCGTCGCCCGCGACGAGCTTCTCGAGGTCCGCCGCCACGGCGGCGTCGTCCCGTCGCTGCCCGAGGGCGGAGACGGCGGCCTCTCGTGCGGCATCCGGCTCGTTCTCGTCGACCGCGAAGCCGCGCAGCAATCGCGTTGCGATCGGGTGGTGCACGAGACCCAGCGTCTCGATCACGGCCGCGCGGGTCGGGGCATCCGTCACCGTCAGCAGCGTCGACTCGAGCGAGACCGCGAGCGTCTCGGCCGTGGCGATCGACCACTTCTCGATCGTGTGCTGCGCGAGCATGCCGGTGAACCCGCCCGCGGCCACCATGCCGATCAGCCGTGCGACGGCATCGGGGCGGGGAAGACTCTGCGCCAGTGCCCATGCTGCATGCTCGCGGATGAACGCGCGGCGATCCGACAGCAGGGAGACCAGCGTGCGCAGCGCTTCTTCGTCGAGCATCTCAGCGAGTGCATGCACTGCGGCGATCGCAGCGATGTCGTCGGCGCCCGCCAGAGCTGTCGACAGCACCCGCAGTGTGCGCACACCCGGGTCGCGCCCGGCCTCGAACGCGACGTCGTCGGCGGCGCGCAGCGCCTGCACGATCGTGGGTGCGCCGAGCACCTCGTCCATCGCCGTCTGGACGCCCATGTGCACCTCGGTCTTCCGCGCGGAGAGGTCCCGCGCTGCAGTGAGCGTAAGCGGCGAGGACCGCGTTCGGTCGTGGCTTGACAAGAGGGGCATCCGGTGGTTCTGGCTTGCGTGCGAGACTGACGTGATGTCAGCACGGCGGTCACCTCTGCAGGTCATCCGTGTCGGCAGCCGGATCCTGCTCGCCGCCGGGCTGGTCTTCATGGGGCTCTCGCACCTGTTCTGGGCGCGGCGCGGGTTCCGGGTCGCCGTACCCGAATGGGCGCCGAAGGCGACCGGACTCGACAAGGACGCGATCGTGGTGGCATCCGGCGTTGTCGAGATCATGCTCGGCGGAGCACTCGCGGCGCTGCCGCGCGACCGGCGCACGGTCGGAGCGGCGGCGGCGGCGTTCTTCGTCGCGGTCTTCCCCGGCAACGTCCATCAGTGGCGGTCGGGCCGGTCGGCCCCGCTGCTGCGCACCGACCGCGCCCGGTTCATCCGGCTCTTCGTGCAGCCGGCGCTTGTCGCGTGGGCGCTGTGGAGTGCGGGGCCGTGGCGGGCGGCGCCGGTAACCGGCGGACCCAACTCCTGAGTCTCCGTCTCAATCGCCGTCGGCCGACGGCGTGTCGGCAGGAAGCGGGCGGTATTTCAGGAGTTCGGCACGCGTCGGCCGCCGTGCCGAGATGCCGCCGCGTCAGAGGGTGTGCGTTGCCCTCTCGCAACCGGATGGGGCCGCGCGCCACGCACACCGGACTCTCGGTCTAGGCGGCGAACCATCCATCGGGGCCGACGTCGGCACCCCAGCGAGGTGCGTACTGGTCGGCGTAGACCCGCGAGACCAGTTCGCGGCGGCTGGTCACACCGGCCTTCTCGAAGATCGACTTGAGATGGTCCTGCACGGTGTACGGCGAGACATTCATCGACGTCGCGATCTGCTTGGTGTCGGCCCCGCGCAGCACCATGGCGATGACGTCGCGCTCACGGGATGTCAGGCCGAACGCGTCGGCGACCAGCCGGATGACCTCCTGCGGACGCGCCTGCTCGATGGCGACGACGACGTCGCCGGCCCGGTCGCCGGTGCCCGTCAAGGGGGTCGCGTGCATGACCAACCAGGTGCCGTCCATCGCGCGCAGACGCACCCGCGGCGCCGTGGTCGCGCGTCCGGCCGCGTACCGGCGCGCGCCGGTGACCAGCGAGTACACGACGGCGAGCGGGTCGCCGGCGTTGGGAACATTCCCCATGCCCGACAGCAGGGTCGTCGCGCCGCCGCTCTGCTGCACGATCCGGTCTTCCGCGTCGACGATGATCACCGCGGGACCGGCGGCGGTGGCGGCGTCTCCCGCGCTGTGGTGGGCGAGCAGCCCGACCCGGATCCCGCGCGTCACCATCGGCGCGACCTCTGCCAGGAAGTCGACTTCGGCCTGCGAGAACGGCTCGTCGTCCGATCCGCGGAACAGGCACAGCGAACCCCACGCACCCGAGCGGTCTGAGAAGACGACGCGCGCCTCATCGTGGTAATCGAAGCGGGGCATGAGGAAGTCGGCGAGCCGGATCGACCTGTCGACGGCGCCGTCGGTGCTGACCCGCACACCGACGGCGACGACCCCGCCGCTGATCATGCTCATCATCGCCGTGGGGTCGTCCTCGCCGTACTCGATGTGGGCCCAGGTGATGTCCCCGTCGTTGCGACCGTCGAGATCCCCGCGCTTGCGTGTGCTCGAGACGATGCCCGTCGCCGGGTCGAGGGTCGAAAGGCACCCGGCGACGGCGGGCACGACGCCGTCGAGTGCGGCGGCAGCCTCGTCCATGAACTGGTTCAGAGGCAGTCCGGCACGCGACATCACGTCGATGTCGCTGCGCGCACGCCCCAGTTGCAGCGCGGTGGCCATGCCTCCAGTGTGCCCCGGCCGGCCAGCGAGCGGTATCCCAGGTTTCTGGGATGCCGGAAATGCCCGCTCACCTGGGATGGTGTCGGGGGAGTGGTCGGGTCGATCCTGGTCTCATCCCTCCCTCGCTCACAGAACGGATGTCACCCATGACCAGCCATCTCACCACCGACCCGGCGCAGACCCTGCGCGAGCGGCTCGGCGACCTCGTGGTGCTGCCCGACGACGCCGAGTACGACCAGGCGCGCATGCCGTGGAACACCGCCGTCGATCAACGGCCTGCCGCCGTCGCCCGCCCGGAATCGGCCGAAGACGTCGTGCAGATCGTGCGCGCGGCCGTCGACGCCGGCCTGCGGATCGCGCCGCAGTCGACCGGCCACGGAGCGGCTGCACTCGCCGACACCGACCTCTCCGACTGCGTGCTCGTCTCCCTCGTGGGACTGCGCGGGGTCACCGTCGACGTCGGCACCCGGAGCGCGCGCGTGCTCGGCGGCTCGGTGTGGGACGACGTGCTCGCCGCCGCCGCCCCTCATGGCCTCACCGCGCTGCACGGCAGCAGCGGCGGCGTGTCGGTTGCGGGCTACGCGCTGTCGGGCGGGCTCTCGTTCTACGTGCGCGAGAAGGGGCTGGCCGTCAACAGCGTGCGCGCCGTGCAGGTCGTCACCGCCGACGGCTCGCTCGTGCGGGCCAGCGCCGACGAGAACCCGGACCTGTTCTGGGCGGTCCGCGGCGGCGCGGGCTCGTTCGGCGTGGTCGTCTCGCTCGAGATCGATCTGATGCCCCTGGCCGATGTCTACGCCGGCATGCTGCTGTGGGACGCCTCGCGTGCCGCCGAGGTGGTGCCCGCCTACGCCGCGTGGACGACCACGGCGCCGGAGTCGGCGACCACCACGCTGCGGGTCATGCATTTTCCGCCGATCCCCGATCTGCCGCCCTTCCTCAGCGGACGCGACCTCGTCGTGATCGACGGCGCGATCCTCGAGTCGGATGCCGCGGCGACGGACCTGCTCGCGCCGCTGCGCGCACTCGATCCCGAGATGGACACGTTCGCCCGCATCCCGTCGGCCGGCCTCGTCGCCGTCCACATGGATCCGCCCGATCCGACGCCGGCGCTCACCGCGCACGCGATGCTGGGATCGCTGCCGGACGAGGCGGTCGCGGCCTTCCTGGAGGCATCCGCTCTGCCCGGCGTGTTCTTCCTCGAACTGCGCCATCTCGGCGGAGCCGCCACGCGACCGGCCGAGGGCGGGGGAGCGGTCTCAGCACTGGACGGCGAGTTCCTGCTGCACGCGGTCGCCCTTGCGCCGGTGCCTGAGGCGCTGGCCCCCGCGGGGGCCGTAGTGCAAGCGGCGGTCGCGTCGTTCGCACCATGGCAGGTCGACGCCTTGGCGCTCACCTTCATCGACGGCGGCGGGGTCGACCCGGCGCAGGGGTACGGGGCCTCGCTCGACCGGCTGCGCGAGCTCAAGCTCCGGTTCGACCCCGAGGGGCGGTTCGCCGCGGCCCGCGCGGTGTAGCCGGCCGGCAGAACTCCACGGGTCCGGCGCGGCGTACGGGGGCTGGGGCCCTGCCGCCGTCTGGGACGGCCGGATCCGTGGAGTTCTGCGCGCGCGGCCGCCGCGACCGCGTGCCCAACTCCTGCAATTCGGCCGCAAACACCCCGAAATCGGCCGGAATCGGGGGAGTCCGGCCCGAATTGCAGGAGTTACGCTCGGCAGGATGACCCACCGGCTCACTCCCGACCAGGCTCGGCGGCTGATCGTGCGGGCGCAGCTGCTCGATGCCGACCGGCCCGGCGACGTCGTCGAGGTCGCCGAGCAGCTGACCTACATCAAGATCGACCCGACGGCGACGATCGCGCCGTGCGAGCAGACGGTGCCGTGGTCGCGCATCGGCTGGTCGTACGAGCCCGGGCAGCTGCAGAAGGCGGTCGAGGTCGACCGCCTTCTCTTCGAGTTCGACGGGGCCTTCCGCCCGATCAGTCTGCTGCCGCTCATGCTGCCGGCGATGCGCCGGTGGCCCGAACGCGAGAAGACCCGGCAGTGGCTCGACGCGAACGCCCGCTTCCGGGCCGATGTGCTCGCGCGGCTGCGTGCCGAGGGGCCGCTGCTGACCGGCGACATTCCCGACACGGCGCAGGTGCACCGCGCTCCCGATGGCTGGTCGGGTTCGAACCAGGTGCCGATCATGCTCGACTTCCTGATGCGCCAGGGCGAGGTCGCCGTCGTCGGACGCGAGGGCCGCCACCGCCGGTGGGATCTGGCCGAGCGCGTCTATCCGGCCGATCTGCTCGAGTACGACGACGCCGAGGCGGCCCGGCTCCTCGGAGAGCGGAAGCTGCAGGCCGCCGGCCTCGCGCGTCCTCACTGGTACTGGACGGGGGTGGGGAAGGACAGCGGCGAACCCGCGGTGGTTGAAGGCAGCGCCCGCAAGCTGCGCGTCGACCCTGAAGCGTTGGCCGCGCTCGACGACGACGCCGGCGGCCGGGTCGCGTTCCTCAACCCGTACGACACCTTGCTGTTCGACCGTCAGCGCCTCGTCGAGGTGTTCGGCTTCGAGTATGTGCTCGAGCAGTTCAAGCCGAAGGCGCAGCGCGTCTACGGCTACTTCGCGCACCCGATCCTGCTCGGCGATCGGTTCATCGGGATGCTCGATGCCGAGATCGATCGCGCTCGCGAGACCCTGCAGGTCAACGCCATCCACGAGTTCCTGCCGTTCGAGCCCGACGAGACCGAGCTGGTGGGGGCCGAGATCCGCGACCTCGCCGACTGGCTCGGCGTCGGGATCACCGGGCTGTGACCGTCACACCCGCGTGCGACCGTCCTCGAGACGTGCCTGTGCGCGATCGTGACGGCTCTGCACGGGAATGAGATCGGTCGCTGCGGCGAGCCCCATACGCGGTGTGGAGACGTACATGCTCTCGGCGCGAGCGACGACGTAGGTCTCGTGCCAGATGCCGACGGCACCCGGTGCCTTCCGCGCTGCTCGGTCGAATCTCGCCCAGGCGGGCCGATGCCGTTGTGCGGGATTCGACGCGTACGCGTAGAGCTTCTCGGTCGAGTCCCAGAACTGCACGACGTACGGCCCGCCCCTGCCGAACAGCAGCTGGTGGCCGAGCAGACCCGAGTCGGGATCGACGCTGAGCTCGCGCAGCATGCCGGGCATCGCCGCGAAGGCGGGGAACCAGAGGTCGGGCCGCCACCAGCGGTTGATCTGCATGCCGATGTGGAACACGACGAGGTCGCCCTCGTGGCGGTGGGTCATACGACCCGTGATGACCGCACTCATGATTCATCCTCTCGATAGTGCTGCTATCTAGATTAGATAGCGCTACTATCGAAAGTCAAGGAGGGGTCATGCGGATCTCGGAGCTCTCGGACCGATCGGGCGTGTCCGTCGCGTCGATCAAGTACTACCTGCGTGAGGGCCTGCTTCCGGAGGGCGCACGTTCGTCGGCGACGCAAGCCGACTACGACGAGCGCCACGAGCGGCGACTCGGGGTGATTCGCGCACTGCTCGACTCCGGCGTGAGCATCGCCGACGCCCGTGCGGTCCTCGCCGCCCTCGACGACCCGCCCGCGTCGCCGCACGACCTGCTCGGCGCCGCTCACGCGGCGGTGCTGCCGCATGTCGAGGGCGAACTCGACCTCGCCGCCGCCGAGGCGCTGCTCGCCCGCATGGGGTGGACCGAGGGGGCGTGCGACGCCGATGTCGTCGCCGGCGTCGCCCGAGCGCTGCAGAACCTCGACCGCGCCGGCTTCACGGTGCCCGATGAGACGATGGACGTGTACCTCGACGCCGTCGAGCGGATGGCGACTGCCGAGCTGGCGGGTGTCCCGCTCGGCTCGCCCGAGGACGCGGTCCGCTACGTCGTGCTCGGTTCGGTGCTCGTCGAACCCCTGCTGCTGTCGCTGCGCCGCGTCGCCGAGCAGATCGCGTCGGGGCGCCGTTTCGACGTGTCGACGGATGCTGCTGATGAGGCATCCGACGAACCGCTTCGGCGGCCGACATAGGCTGACGGGATGCCGAGCCGACGGATGCCGCGGATCGTCGCCCCTGTCGCGGCGGCCCTGCTCCTGGCCGGTTGCGCCCCGGGCGGGTCGACCGGCGACGGGGCGGATGTGCCCGCGGAGGTCGCCCAGCGGCTCGACGCCATCGATGCAGCCGTCTCGGCGTGGCAGGCGGCCGGCGACCTCGAGAGTGCGCAGCGCTCGGCAGAGGACGCGCGCAACCTCATCGAGGGCCCGGGGGGACCGGACTACGGCGACGGCGACGGCGACGGCACGGTCGCGGGTGCGACGGAGGCGGGGCTGCTGCCCGGCCTGGGCGGCGAGCCCGGTCTCGCGCAGCCGCCGCTCAACGACTGCGTCGAACGCGACGTGCTGGGCGGGTCGTGGGACGACCCGCAGCGGCGGTGGGACGTGTTCGCCGACACGCTCGCCGCCTGGTCGCCGGGGAACAACACGATGCCGACGCTGCCCAGCCACCCGCAGCGCGTCGTCGGCTGGGCGACGCTGACGCTTGAGTCGGGGTCGCTCGACGAGGCACACGAGTATGCCGGCCACGCGCGCCTGCACGTCGACATCAGCCGGGCGGCGTACGAGTCCTGCCCCGGCTGACCGGCATCGCGGATCAGGCCCGCGTGCTCTCCCATCCGAGCGACGGGGCGACGTGCCGAGCGAAGGACTCGACGATGCGCAGGTTGAACTCGACGCCCAGCTGGCTCGGGATCGTGATCATCAGGGTGTCCGCGCTGGCGATCGCGGCATCCTGACGCAGCTGCTCGACGAGCACGTCGGGTTCGGCCGCGTACGTCTTCCCGAAGGTCGAGCGGATGCCGTCGATGATCCCGACCTGGTCTCCGTCCTGGCGTCCGCCGAAGTACATCTGCTCCTGCGCGGTCGTGATCGGGATGATCGACCGACTCACCGACACTCGCGCGTCGCCGGCGTGCCCCGCCTCTCGCCACGCGGAGCGGAACACGTCGATCTGCTCGGCCTGGAGCTCGTCGAACGGCATCCCGCTCTTCGCCTCGGTCACGAGCGTCGACGACATCAGATTGACCCCGATGCGTCCTGCCCATTCCGCGGAGTCGCGGTTGCCCGCGCCCCACCACACACGTGAGCGGAGCCCTGGGGAGTGCGGCTCGATGCGCTGCATCCCGTGACCTCCGCCGAAGGGCGACGTGGGGTCGCGCTCGGCGAGGCCCTCACCCTCGATCGCGCGCAGGAACAGCGCGAAGTGCTCGCGCGCGATGTCGGCACCACGCGGATCCTGCGATCCCGTGTAGCCGAACGCCTCATAGCCACGGACGACGGTCTCGGGTGAGCCGCGGCTCACGCCCAGCGCCAGACGGCCTCCCGAGATGAGGTCGACGGATGCCGCCTCCTCGGCGAGGTACAGCGGATTCTCGTACCTCATGTCGATCACGCCCGTGCCCACCTCGATGCGCTCGGTGCGGGCCGCGATCGCCGCCAGCAGCGGCAGGGGAGCCGACTGCTGACGCGCGAAATGGTGCACCCGGAACGCGACGCCGTTCACGCCGAGCTCGTCCATGCCCTGTGCGAGGTCGATGGCCTGGAGCATGGAGTCGGCGGCGCTCAGCTCGAGACCGCCGCCGAGGGGGCCGTAATGGCCGAACGAAAGGGTTCCGAATCGCTGCATCTCGGTTGCAACGGTAACGGGGCGGCGGGTGTTCCGCCGCCCCGTGGAGGATCAGACAGCCGTGGCGCCGCGCGTGGGCAGCACCCAGCCGGCGCGGGGGAAGTGGCAGGTGTACCCGTTCGGGTACTTCACCAGGTAGTCCTGGTGCTCGGGCTCGGCCTCCCAGAAGGGGCCGAGCGGCTCGATCGTGGTGACCGCCTTCGCCGGCCACAGCCCCGAGGCGTCGACGTCGGCGATGGTCTCGCGCGCCACGCGCTCCTGCTCGTCGGTGACGGGGAAGATCGCCGACCGGTAGCTCGACCCGATGTCGTTGCCCTGGCGGTTGAGCGTGCTCGGGTCGTGGATCTGGAAGAAGAACGCCAGGATGTCGCGGTACGTCGTCGCCGTCGGGTCGAAGACGATCTCGACCGCCTCGGCGTGCCCGGGGTGGTATCCGTACGTCGCGTTCGCGTTGCTTCCGCCCGTGTAGCCCACGCGGGTCTCGAGCACGCCCGGCTGCTTGCGAATGAGGTCCTGCATGCCCCAGAAGCATCCGCCGGCCAGCACGGCCGTCTCGGTGTTCGGGGTCCGAGTGATCTCGCCGCTCATGATGTGGTCTCCTCGTCGTCTGTGAACAACTCTCGACGCCGCCGGCTGCGACGTCACCAGGTGAAACGCGCGTCACCGCCCATTTGGTCCCGCCAGCCTGGGAGTGGGGTGTGAGTTCTCGGCGATGCGCCGCTCGCGCAGCGCGAGGAAGAGAGGGAACGTGAAGGCGAAGGCGGTGACCCCCGAGAGCACGATGAACAGCCAGGCGTGCCGCATCCCGATTCGGCGCGCTTCGACGATGATCAGGATGCTGCCGGCCACGGCGACCACGAGCAGATCGACGCCGATCGAGCCGACCGCCGGGCCGCCCGCGAACAGATCGGCGAACCAGTCGCGCGCGACGACGACCGACCACACGTTGAGCGCCGCGGTCGCCACCAGGCCGACGAGCGAGAGGACCAGGTAGGTGATCGCCAGAGGAGTCCAGGTCCGTGTCATCGTTCGTCTCCGCTCGGTCTCGATGCGCGCGACCGCGCCTGTTCGGTGCGAGCGCTCCTGCTATGTGTAGCGCAGTCGCACCGAACAGTCGCGGTCGTCGTGCGGGTGTTCCGAGGGAAGTCGGTCAGCCGGTGTCAGTACCAGCCGTACGACTGCGAGTGCGACCACGCGCCGCACGGCGATCCGTAGCGCGCTGAGATGTAGCCGAGTCCCCACGCGATCTGGGTGCGGGCGCTGGTCTGCCAGTCGGCGCCGGCCGAGGCCATCTTGCTGCCGGGAAGAGCCTGCGGGATGCCGAACGCGCCGCTGGACGGGTTGTAGGCCTGGTAATTCCAGCCCGACTCCTTGTTCCACAGGGACACGAGGCATCCGAACTGGTCCTGGCCCCAGCCGTAGCCACCGAGCATGCCGCTCGCGATCGACTGTGCCTCGGCGGGGCTGGCGCCCCCGCCGCCCGACGTGACGGGCTGAGGCGCGCTCGAGGCCGGCTGCGACGCTGCTGCCGCTGCCGCGGCCGCAGCCGCGGCAGCCTCTTCGGCCTGTCGCGCGGCCTCGGCGGCTTTGCGTTCCTCTTCGGCCTTGCGCTTCTCAGCCGCGTCGAGCGCCTCGACGAGCGCATCGACCTCACCGGTCACGGATGCGGTGAGGGTTTCGAGGTCCTCGGTGAGCGTCGGCGCGAGGGTCGCGGGCACCGTGCCGGCCTCGGCGAGGCGCGCGGCCGCCGTTGCGAGTTGCGTGGTGTCGACCGTGGTCTCAGAGGTTCCGATGTCCAAGCCGGACTCGTCGATGTCGTCGTCGATCCGCTCCGCTGCGGCGATCGCGTCATGCGCGTCGCTCAGCGCCGACTCGAGCTCGACGTAGATCAGGGTTGAGTCGTCGGCGTGGTCAGCGGGCTGTGCGGGCATCGAGTACGACACGAGCGCGAAGTCTGCGAGGGTGCCGGATGCCTGAGCCTGCGACGTCGGCGTCGTCGCGCTGACGCCCGTCACGACCAGCAGCGCGGCGGCGCCGCTGGTGAGGGCGATGGCCCGTCGCCGGCTTCGGCGGGTGGCTTCGAGACGACGGGTGCGGCGGGCAGGATTCGATGTGGAGACGTTGCGCATGAAGTGTGTGGGGTTCCGTTCGGAGTCTCGATCGACTCGGCGATGTCGTGGCCGCCGGACGCAGGCACACGAAGCCTCCACTCTGGCGAGGCGGCCTGGACGGTTCCTCCACGTTCCCTGAACGACCCGTGAGAACGGATACCTGGCGCTGACGCAAGCCTCCGTGAGCTACTACCCGGGTGTCGCTGCAGGCGGGCGAGACGATCAGTGACTCCGTGAAGCCGGTCGAGGCGTCACCGTCCATCGTCGGCAACACCAACACCCGAGCCCACGAAAAGTCCAGAGCCGCGCATCGCTCGTAAACGATGACGCGACTCAGGACGATCGGCGGAGGATAGGGGATTCGAACCCCTGAGGGCTTGCACCCAACACGCTTTCCAAGCGTGCGCCATAGGCCACTAGGCGAATCCTCCAGGGCCCCTGAGGGCCGCCGGACAGTCTACCTGTTCGTCGGGGGACGCCCGATCAGCAGGCAGCTCGACGGGGTTCAGCTCACGCGCGCCGACGCGTACGCGCTGCCGGGCCTCACCACGAGCGACCGCGGGGCGAGCAGCGCGAGCACGCGGCGTGACGGCGGAGCGGCGGCCAGCAGCGCGTTGCGGGCGGATGCCGCGGCATCCGCCACCTCGTCGCCGTGCCAGTAGTCGCGAACGCGAGGCGGCGCGTAGCTGGCTCGTTCGATGGCGCTCGCCAGGGTCTCCATCGCCGCTGCGGGCGCATCGTGCTCGGCCACCAGTCGCGCGGCGAAAGCGCGCGGGGTCTCGCCGGGCGGCACCGCGACGCCGAGGTCGATCGCCGCCTCTTGCACCGTCGTCCATGCCGCCGCCGAATCTCCGTCGCGCGCGGCGGTCAGCAGCGACCGGCGGCGCACCTCGCGCCAGATCGCCGGCAGCGCGAGCAGCAGCGCCAGCCCCAGCAGCACCGTCACGGTCGGCAGCGGATTGGCGCCGATGACGGCGGGTCCGGTGACCGGTCCCGCGTCAGGCGTATCGGCATCCTGGGGGTTCACGCTCGCGGTCGGGCTGGGGCTGTCTGTGGGTTCGGGGGTTGCGCTCTGCTCGTCGGGGATGTCGCCTGGGAGCTGCGTCGCGGGCGTGAAGTTCGTGGGCGCGCCCAGGCCATTGGTCGGCTCGAAGCCGATCCAGCCGATCCCGTAGAAGAAGACCTCGGGCCACGAGTGCAGCTGCCTGCTCGACACCTCATGCACGGTCTCGCCGTCGACGACGTCGGTCGTCGACGTGCCGGGAAGATAGCCGACGACGATGCGCGACGGCATCCCGAGCGTGCGCGCCATGAGTGCGAACGCCGACGCGTAGTGCACGCAATACCCCTCGCGCTGGTCGAGGAACTGCGCGACGGCCTCGGCCCCGGTGCCGTCGAAGCCATCCTCGACGGGGGCATCGAGCGAGTAGCGGAACTCGGGCGAGCGGAACCACGTCTGCAGCGCGATCAGAGCGTCGTAATCGGTGGTCGTGCCTGCGGTGATCTCGGCCGCGAGTTCCGCGATGATCGGGGGCAGGTCGTCGGGCAGTCCCGTCGTCTCGTCACGGAGCGTCGGGCCGCCGGCATCCGCGGCCCGAGCCTGCTCGCGGGTGGGCCGCGGAACGTGGGTGATGACCTCGTAGGTCTGTCCCTGCGTGCTGCCGGCACGGCTGATCACGGTGCGGTTGAACGGCACGGCGGCCCACTCGCCGTCGAGACCCTCGACACCGATGGCGGGGTAGGCGACGGGCAGCCACGGTGAGGAGAGATTCAGGATCTCGACGGTGGTGCGGTACTCGACCATGCGGATGTCGTCGTCGACAGAAACCGGACCGAAACCCGACACCGGGCCGAGGGTGACGGAGCGCTTGCGGTCGGGTTCCCACACCGCTCCGTCGAACGTCGACAGCGTCGTCGCGCGCAGGTACGGCGGGCTTGGCGCGTCGCTGCGCACGGTGAGCACCACGCTCTCGCCCGGCCTGCGCAGGTCGTTGCCGAGCTGAAGAGTCGCATCGATCCCGAGACCGATGCCGAAGCCGGCGGGCCCCGACCGTGCGATCGGCTGGGGGAGCATCGGGGTCACGACGAGTGCGAGGACGACACCGATCGCCGCGATGCCGACGGCGGTCGCGGGAACCCCGGCGGTGCGTGCGGGCTCGGCGGAGTCCTCGTCGTCGGCAGGCGTCGCCGACAGTTCGCGCGAACGGGTCTCTGCGCGCAGCAGGAAGAGGATCGACACCGCCAGGAGCACGAACGCGAGCACGTCCACGGCGGCGGGCACCACGAGGGCGGGGATGAGCGACACCGGTATCAGGGCGACGGCGGCCAGCAGCGGCATCCGTGCCGTGATGACGACGTGATCGATCACGATGGCGAGCAGCCCCGTCGCGCCGACGATCAGGAAGATGAGCGCGGAGCGCGCCTCCATCGGCGCGACACCGACCGCGATCTCATTCATCGCGGTCGCGATGATGCGCGGCACGGCGCGCAGAGCGTCGAGAGTGGGGACGAACCCGGCCCACGCGGTGTCACGCAGGAAGACGACCGTCATGAAGACGACCCACACCGCGATCTCGATGAGGCTGACCGCCAGTGCCGGCAGCCGGAATCTGCGCGCGGCGAAGCCGGCGCCGAGCACGAGCACGGCGAGCATCGGCGCGCCGAGCAACCAGACGCCCGGCGCCATCACCCGCATCAGCGGAAGCAGTGCGATGAGGACGGCGATGAGCACGCCGACGGTGAGCAGCACTTCGCCGCCGCGGCGGCCCGGGCGGGTGTCGGGCGACCCGGCACGCACGACGGTGCGCTCGCGCCGATCAGGCGACATGGGCGTTCTCCCGGTCGACGGCGCCCGCCCATGCGGCGGCGAGGTCGGTGTCGGCGCCGATCCGGGCGGTGCGCCATCCGTAGGCCCCGAGCTGGGCGAGCGCATCCTCGCGCGGCGCGACCGCCAGCAGCAACGGCAGTGCGCTGTGGTGCGCGACGGGGGCCAGTGCCGTCGCGTCCTGCACGTCGAGGCGGCCGGTGATCACCACGACCGGGCCGGTCATCACGCCGGCGAACAGGCGACCGACGCGTGCGAGATGGTCGTCGCCGCGTGCGGTCACGGTCGCGAACTGCGCGACGACGCCCTCGACCTCGGTCGTGTCACCGGCATCGATGCGCTCGGCGAGCACGGTGCCGTCCGAGTCGATCACCTCGACGGCGTACCCGTCGCCGACGAGTCGGGCGACCGCCGACACGCAGGCCGACACGGCCGCCTCGAAGCCGGGGTCGACACCGGGGGCGGACATCGCATCGGGCGAGTAGCGCAGTGCGCCGCGGTCGAGCACCACGGATGCCTCCGGCGTGGACTCCTGCTCCTCCTGACGCACCATGAGCTCGTCGCGGTGGGCAGTGGCCCTCCAGTGGATGCGGCGGCGGGAGTCGCCGGGCACGTAGGGGCGTGCGACGAGGTTGTCGGCGCCTTGGCCGAGCTGGTGGATGGTCGCCTGCAGCAGCCCACCGGTCGCACCCGCGTACTCGGCGAGAGACGGCAGGTCGACCACCGCCGGAGCGACCGTGACCGCTGAGCGCTCGCCGAAGGAGATGCTGCGCCGGGCGAGGCCGAAGGGATCGACCTGCCGCAGCGCGAGCGGACCGATCGTGTGCACGCCACGCTGCGTACCCGTCACGGCGTAGTGCAGCTCGACGAGGCGCTCGACGCCGCGCAGGCCCGAGCCGAGAGCGGGGAAGACGCCGTCGGCCCGTCCTCGGAGCGCGGACGGAAGGGTGTCGTGCCAGCGACCGGGCGGCGTCGGCACCGCCGTGCGCACGCCCACCTGCACGATCACGGAGCTCTCGCGGCCGACCGTCGCGACCTCGGGGCGCAGTACGCGCGAAACGGTGTCGATGCGCCGGGCGAAGTAGAGGGACGCCAGGCTCGTCGCGACCACGGCGACCAACAGCATCCCGAAGTACATGAGTTCGATCACGCCGAGCTCGCTCGCCGCGATGAAGCACGCCGCAGCGAGAACGAGCGCACCCGTGCCGCGGACGGTCAGCGGCCACAGGCGTCTCATGGTCGGCTCACTGGCGCGCGGCGATGGGCACGCGCACCGAGGCGGCGATGCGGTCGAGGATCGCGGTGATCGCGTCGGCCGTGCTTCGTGCGCGCGCGCCGCCGCTCGAGCGCGACGGGATCAGACGATGGGCGAGCACCGGCGCGAGCTGCTGGGTGATGTCGTCGGGGATCACGAAACCACGGCCCTCGAGCGCGGCCCATACCTTGGCGGCCCGCACCAATTGCAGCGTGGCCCGAGGACTCGCGCCCAGCCGCAGATCGGCGTTCGTACGGGTCGCGTGGGCGAGTGCCACGGCGTAGTCCTCGATGGCGGGCGCGACGTGCACGTCGCGCGCGAAGGCGATGAGGTCGAGGACCCGTTGCGCGGTCACGACGGGCGTGACGGCATCGAGGGGATTGACCTTCTCGCGCTGACGCAGCATGTTCGCTTCGGCGCGCGCATCGGGGTAGCCCATCGAGATGCGCATCATGAAGCGGTCGCGCTGCGCTTCCGGCAGGGCGTAGGTGCCCTCCATCTCGAGCGGATTCTGCGTGGCGACGACGAGGAACGGGTCGGGCAGACGGTGGGTGAGACCGTCGACGGTGACCTGTCGCTCCTCCATCGCCTCGAGCAGCGCCGACTGGGTCTTGGGTGAGGAGCGGTTGATCTCGTCGGCGATCACGATGTTCGCGAAGATCGCGCCGCGCTTGAACTCGAACTCGCGCTCGACCGGGTTGAAGACGCTGACGCCGGTGACGTCGCCCGGCAGCAGATCGGGGGTGAACTGGATGCGCCGGACCGTGGCGTCCACGGAGGCCGCCAGCGCGCGGGCGAGCATGGTCTTGCCGACGCCGGGGACGTCCTCGATGAGCAGGTGCCCTTCAGCGAGCAGGCACACCAGGGCGCTCTTGATCGCCTCCGGCTTGCCGTCGATGACCCCGTGCACCGAGGCCAGGATCGCTTCGGTCGTGCGGGCGAAGCTCTCGGGCGTCAGCTCACCGGCCGGTTCGGTCGCGGCATCCGTCGTCGCGGTGTCCGTCACGTGCGGCCTCCTCGCGGGGCGGGCGGGCTTCGTCGGGTGGAAGCGCCCTTGCCCCTCCCCGATCGTAACAACGCAGGCAGGCCAGGTGGCCTGGGAGATGCCTGCACGATCCGTCGCACGGCCGGTCGCACGCCGTTCCTGTGCTGTGCGGCGTCGTCGGTGCAGGATGTGACCATGAGCGATGTCGCCCCCGATCCGCCTGCCCGCCGCTCGCGGTTCCTCCTCGTGTTCCTCGTCGTCGCGGTCGCGGTCGTCGTCGTGGTCGCCCTCGTCGCCGTGTTCGTGCAGCGCGAGCCGGCGCAGTACGGCGAAGACACTCCCGAAGGGACGGTGCAGCGCTACTCCCAGGCGGTGGCGGACGGCGACGTCGATGCCGCGCTCGGCTATCTCGTCAGCGAGGTGGCCGACGACTGCTCCCGGGTGCCGGTGGACGCGCAGGACCGGCGGATCACGCTGCTCGAGTCGACGGACCGGGGCGAGACCGCCACGGTGGAGGTGCTCATCGTCACGATCTACGGGTCGGGCCCGCTCGGCGCCGACGAGTACGAGAGCGAGAGCGTCTTCGACCTGGTGAGGGACGACGGCGGTTGGCTCATCCGCACCGCTCCCTGGGAGCTGACCGTCTGCGACCAGACGAGGACGCGCTGATGGCCGCCACCGGGCGCGCGCAGACCGTCGTGCGGCGTCTGCTCGTCTACGGCATTCTGTTCGCGATGGTCGCCGTGGCGGCGACGGGCCTCGCGGGACTCGTCGAGCGCGCGGTTGCGGGTGCCGCCGTGCTCACCACGGACGACTCGGGACTCGCGCTCTCGCTCGCCTTCGCGGTCATCGGAGTCCCTCTCGCCGGCCTGCTCTGGTGGTGGCAGCGCCGGCGGTTCGCGGATGCCGCCGAGCGCGAATCGCTCGTCTGGGCCATCTATCTCGCCGCGATGACGACGGTATCGCTCGTGGTCTCCGTGACCGCTCTCGCGACCACGGCATCCGAAGGCATGGCCGGCCGCTGGGATCCCGGTGCGTTCGCCACGGCCATCGTGTGGTCGGGGGTGTGGGTCTGGCACCGATCCATGCGCCGCAATCGCCTGACGGCCCCCACGCGGCTCGCGGAACTGCCCGCGACACTCGGGTGGGTGTTCGGTCTCGCTGTCCTGGCGGTGGGCGCGATCGGCGCCCTCGCGTCGCTGCTCGGGGCGGCGCTCGCGACCGTCGAGCCCGTGCTCGTGTCGACGAGGCCCTGGCAGGTCGCGGTGCTGCAGGCGCTGGTGTGGGCCGTGGTCGGAGCCGGGGTGTGGTCGCAGCACTGGTACCGCGAGGGAGGGCGTGCGGCGTCGGGAGGGTTCGCGCAGGTCGCGCTCGTGGTGGTCGTGGGCGCGAGCGCCGCCTCGACCCTCTTCGCCGTGGGCACCGTGCTGTACGTCGGGATGCGACTGCTCTTCGATGCGGATCCCGTCGCCGATGTGCTCGCCCCGCTGGATCTCGCCATCGCCGTGGCCCTCATCGGAGGCATCGTGTGGGTCTTCCACTCCGCGGTCGTGGCGATGCGCCCGGACATCGTCGGCCGCGGCGCGCGCCTGGTCGTCTCGGGCGTCGCGCTCATCGGGGCGGCGAGCGGATTCGGGGTCGTCGTGAACGCGCTTCTGGCGACGCTCGCGCCGCGGATCCTCGACGACGATCCCCGCACGCTCCTGCTCGGGGGACTCAGCGCACTCGTGGTGGGCCTGCCGGTGTGGTGGATCGCGTGGCGCCCGACGCGCGCGGCATCCGCCGACGACGCCGCCGACCGCGCCCGGCGTGTCTATCTCGTCACGATCTTCGGCGCGAGTGCGGTCGTGGCCATCGTGACGGTGCTGCTCATCGGCTTCCGGCTCTTCGAGCTCGCCTTGGGCGAGGTGACCGGAGCGGGTGTCATCGACCGCATCCGCGCCCCGCTCGGCCTGCTGAGCGCGACGGCGGTGGTCTTCGGCTACCACTTCGCCGTCTGGCGCCACGACCGCTCGCTTGCGCGGCCCGAGCCGTCGAGGTCGACGACCGCACACGTGATCGTCGTCGCGGCCGCAGGCGCGGACACGCTGCGCCGCGGCATCCGGTCTGCCACCGGCGCCGCCGTCAGCGTGTTGTCCGTCGCGGACGAGGCGGACGGCGCTGCACTGCGCGACGACGACCTCGAGGCGGTGCTCGCCTCGCTGGCGCGGGTCGACGCGCCGGGCGTGCTGGTGCTGCGGGGAGACGGCGGCATCCGCATCGTGCCCGTGACGCGGGCGCCCGGCGACCTCGAGTCGGGGTAGACTCTCGGAAGCCCTCCGCGAGGCGGCATCCAGGCCAACTCCCCCAGGACGGAAACGTAGCAAGGGTAACCAGGCTCTGCCGGGTTCGCGGAGGGTCTTCCCATGCCCGCGGGTCTTCGACGTCCCGGGACAGGGCAGTGCGGTCGCCCGTAGGCTGGGCGCGTGGCGCAGAGCATCTACATCACGTCCGCAGAAGGCCACTCCGGCAAGTCGTCCGTCGCCCTCGGGGTGCTGGACACGCTGAGCAGGGCCACGCCCCGCGTCGGGGTGTTCCGCTCGATCGCGCGGTCGACCGCCGAGCGCGACTACGTGCTCGAGATGCTGCTGGCCCATGCCGGCGTCGACCTCGATTACGACGAGTGCATCGGCGCCACCTACGACCAGGTGCGCGCCGACCCCGAGGCGGCCCTGGGGCGCATGGTCGAGCGATACAAGGCGGTCGAGGCGCAGTGCGACGCGGTCGTGATCCTCGGCAGCGACTTCACCGACGTCGGCAGCCCGGCCGAACTGGGATACAACGCCCGCATCGCCGCGAACCTCGGCGCCCCCGTGCTGCTGGTGCTGTCGGGCCGGGCCGGCCAGGGGGAGCAACTCGGGCAGAGCCACGCGCGCACGTCCGACGAGCTCGGGCAGATCGCGGCGCTGACGCTCACCGAGCTGTCGCACGCGCGCGCCGGACTGCTGGCGATCGTGGCGAACCGCACCGAGCCCGATCGCCTCGACGACGCCGTCGCGGCGATCCGCACCGTGGCGGATGCGGCGCCCGCGGCGCTGCGCGCGAACCCGTCGAGGCCGCTGCCGGTCTGGGCGCTGCCCGAAGACAGGTTCCTCGTCTCGCCGGCGATGCGCGACGTCATGCGCTCGCTGGATGCCGAGTTCGTCACGGGAGACGAAGAGCTGCTCGGCCGCGAGGTGCTCGGGGTCGTTGTGGCCGGGATGTCGATGGTGAACGTGCTGCCGCGCCTCATCGACAGCGCGATCGTGGTGGTGCCCGCCGATCGCACGGAGGTGCTGCTGGCCGCGATGCTCGCCCATTCGTCGGGCACCTTCCCGTCATTGGCGGGCATCGTGCTGAACGGACCGTTCCCGCTGCCCGAGCCGATCCGGCTGCTGATCGACGGAATGGGCTCGTCGCTGCCGGTCATCGCGACCGATCTCGGCACCTACGAGACGACGCTGCGCATCATGGGCACCCGTGGTCGTCTCGCCGCCGATTCGCAGCGCCGGTACGACACGGCGCTGCAGATCTTCGAGCGCAACGTCGACCTCGACGAACTCGTGGCATCCCTCGGACTCGCCCGACCCACCGTCGTCACGCCGCTCATGTTCGAGTACGAGCTCATGGAGCGTGCGCGGTCGGAGAGGCGGCGAATCGTGCTCCCCGAAGGCGACGACGACCGTGTTCTGCGTGCCGCGGCGACGGTGCTCTCGCGGGGCATCGCCGACCTCACCATCCTGGGGGAGGAGATCGAGGTGCGCTCGAGGGCGATCGAGCTCGGCATCGACATCCAGGCCGCGCAGGTGCTGTCGCCCTTCGACGCGGTGCACGTCGACAAGTTCGCGCGCGAGTACGAGCGCCTGCGCGCCCACAAGGGCGTCACCTACTCCCAGGCCGCGGATGCGGTGACGGATGTCTCGTACTTCGGCACGCTCATGGTGCACCTCGGTCTCGCCGACGGCATGGTGTCGGGCGCCGCCCACACGACGGCGCACACGATCCGGCCGGCGTTCGAGATCATCAAGACCAAGCCGGGCGTGTCGGTGGTCTCGAGCGTGTTCCTCATGGCACTCGCCGACCGCGTCCTGGTGTACGGCGACTGCGCGGTGATCCCCGATCCGACCGCCGAGCAGCTGGCCGACATCGCTGTGTCATCGGCCACGACCGCCGAGCAGTTCGGTATCGACCCCCGCGTGGCGATGCTCTCGTACTCGACGGGTGAGTCGGGCAGCGGCGCGGACGTCGACAAGGTCCGCACGGCCACGGCGCTCGTGCGCGAGCGCGCTCCCGGGCTGCTCGTCGAAGGTCCCATCCAGTACGACGCCGCCGCCGATGCGGCCGTCGCCGCGACGAAGATGCCGGACTCGCAGGTCGCAGGCAGGGCGACCGTCTTCGTCTTCCCCGATCTGAACACCGGCAACAACACGTACAAGGCGGTGCAGCGCTCCGCCGGCGCGGTCGCGATCGGGCCGGTGCTGCAGGGCCTCAACAAGCCGATCAACGACCTGTCGCGCGGCGCCCTGGTCGACGACATCGTGAACACGATCGCGATCACCGCGATCCAGGCGCAGGGGGTGCGGCGATGACCCCCGTCCTGGTGGTCAACAGCGGCTCGTCGTCGTTCAAGTACCAGCTGATCGACATGGACGCCGAGCACGTCCTCGCCTCGGGTCTGGTCGAGCGCATCGGCGAAGCGAACGGACACTCGAGCCACACCGTCTTCGCTGCGGCGGCCGAGCCCGGCGTCGCGATGCCCACCTTCACCGAAGCCACGTCGTCGCGCGAGCTGCCGATCCCGGACCACACCGCGGGTTTCGCAGCGATGCTCGAGGCGTTCGACGCGCACGGCCCGTCGCTCGACGACGCGCCGCCGGTCGCCGTCGGTCACCGCGTCGTGCACGGCGGAGCGCGCTTCTTCGAGCCGACGCTCATCACCCCTCTCGTCGAGATCAACATCGACGAGCTCTCGGTGCTGGCGCCGCTGCACAACCCGCCCAACCTCGCCGGCATCCGTGCGGCGCGCAAGGCGTTCCCCGGTGTGCCGCATGTCGCCGTCTTCGACACCGCGTTCCATCAGACCCTCGAGCCCGCCGCCTACACCTACGCCATCGACTCCGAGATCGCGGCGGCCCACCGCATCCGCCGCTACGGGTTCCACGGCACCAGTCACAAGTACGTGAGCGAGGCCGCCGCCGCGTTCCTCGGCCGCGACCTCGCCTCGCTGCGTCAGATCGTCTTCCACCTCGGCAACGGCGCGTCCGTCGCCGCGATCGACGGCGGCAGGTCGATCGACACCTCCATGGGGCTCACTCCGCTCGAGGGCCTGGTCATGGGCACGCGCTCCGGCGACATCGACCCGGCCGTGCTGCTGCATCTGTCGCGCCGTGCGGGCATGTCGACCGACGAACTGGACGACCTGCTCAACAAGCGCAGCGGCCTGCTGGGGCTCGCCGGCTCGAACGACCTGCGCGACATCCGCGCCGCCATCGAACGCGGTGAGGAGCGAGCGCTGCTCGCCTTCGAGGTCTACGTGCATCGACTGCGCGCCTACGCCGGCGCCTACCTCGCGCAGCTCGGCGGCGCCGACGTCATCTCGTTCACGGCCGGAGTGGGCGAGAACGCGCCCCGCGTGCGTGCCGAAGCGCTGAGCACCCTCGGGTTCGCGGGCGTCGAGGTCGACCCCGCACGCAACGAGGCACGAGAGCGCGGCATCCGGATCATCTCGACGGATGCCTCATCCGTGACCGTTCTCGTGGTGCCCACCGACGAAGAGCTCGAGATCGCCCGGCAGAGCCTGCAGGTCGCGCGCTCATAGCCACTACGCTGGCTTCACGGCACGATGGGGCGCCGGCCGTCGTCCGAACGCAACCCGCCGGGAGGTTCCCGTGGCCGCGAAGGCTCTGCCCGACCTGTCCACCTACGACGCCGTACTGTTCGACCTCGACGGCGTGCTGACCCCGACCGCCGAGGTGCACATGCACGCATGGCGGACCATGTTCGAGGAGCTGTTCGCCGCGTGGGGCATCAGCCCGGCGTACACCGAGCGCGACTACTTCGACCACCTCGACGGCAAGAAGCGCTATGACGGCGTCGCGAGCCTGCTGCACAGCCGCGACGTCGAGGTGCCGTGGGGCGAGCCGGACGATGATCCCGCCGAGGACACGGTCTGCGGAATCGGCAACCGCAAGAACGAGGTGTTCTCGCGTGTGCTGCGCGCCGACGGCATCGCCCCGTACCCGGGTTCGCTCGCGCTGCTGGACCGATTGGCCGAGGCGGGCACGCCGATCGCGGTCGTCTCGAGCTCGAAGAACGCCGAAGAAGTGCTGCAGGTCGCCGGTATCCGCGACCGCTTCCCCGTGGTGATGGACGGCGTCATCGCCGAGCGCGACCACCTCGCGAGCAAGCCCGCCCCCGACGTGTTCGTCGAGGCGGCCCGGATGATGGATGTGGACCCGGCGCGCACAGCGGCGGTGGAGGACGCACTCAGCGGCGTCCGCTCGGCGGTGGCGGGCGGGTTCGCGCTCGTGGTCGGCGTCGATCGCGGCGTCGGCGCCGACGTGCTGGAAAAGGCAGGCGCGCACGTGGTGGTGCAGGACCTGGAGGAGTTCGCGCGATGATCGATCGCAATCGTTTCCCCGTCGACCCGTGGCGACTGGTCGAGACGTCGTACTCGCTGGACGATGCGGGCGTGAGCGAGACGCTGTTCGCCGTCGGCAACGGCTACCTGGGGCTGCGGGGCAACCATCCCGAGGGTCGCTTCGCGCACGAGCAGGGCACCTTCATCAACGGGCTGCACGAGACCTTCCCCATCCGCCACGCCGAGCAGGCGTACGGATTCGCCGAGGTCGGCCAGACGATCGTCAACGCGCCGGATGCGAAGGTCATGCGCGTCTACGTCGATGACGAACCGCTCTCGTTCGACGTGGCCGACATCCGCGAGTACGAGCGGGTGCTGGACATGCGCGAAGGGGTGCTGCGCCGCCACGTCCGGTGGCAGACGCCTTCGGGCAAGGATGTCGTCGTCGACTTCGACCGACTGGTGTCGTTCGAGGAGAAGCACCTCGCGGTCATGCGTGTCTCGGTGACGGTGCTCAACGCCGACGCGCCGGTCACGATCAGCTGCCAGCTGATCAACCGCCAGGACGGCGAGGACGTGTACGGCGGCACTCCCAACGCGCCCAAGAAGGCGGGCTTCGATCCGCGCAAGGCCGAGCGCATCCACGAGCGGGTGCTCCAACCGCAGGAGTACTGGCAGGATCAGCTTCGCTCGGCGCTCTCGTACCGCGTCACCGAGTCGGGCATGACGGTCGCCGTCGTCGCCGACCATCTGATCGACACCGAGAACGTGTACACGGCGCGCACCCTCATCGAGCCCGACATCGCGAAGAACGTGTTCCGCGTGCAGGCGAAGGCCGGAGTGCCGGTGACCGTCACCAAGCTCGTCGGCTACCACTCCTCGCGCGGTGTGCCGGCGCGTGAGCTCGTCGACCGCTGCCGCCGGTCGGTCGACCGCGCGCTGAGCGAGGGCGTCGCGAGCGTCTACGACCGTCAGCGGGAGTGGATGGCGGCGTTCTGGGAGCGCTCCGATGTGCAGATCGAAGGTCAGGACGACCTGCAGCAGGCCACCCGATGGTGCCTCTTCCAGCTCGCCCAGGCCGCCGCACGCGCCGATGGCCAGGGAGTGCCCGCGAAGGGTCTCACGGGGTCGGGCTACAGCGGCCACTACTTCTGGGACACCGAGATCTACGTGCTCCCGTTCCTCGCGTACACGACCCCGCTGTGGGCGCGCAACGCGCTGCGGATGCGGTACCTCATGCTGCCGGCGGCGCGGCGTCGGGCCTTCCAGCTCAATGAGGCGGGCGTGCTCTTCCCCTGGCGCACGATCAACGGCGAGGAGGCCTCGGCGTACTACGCGGCAGGCACCGCGCAGTACCACATCAACGCCGACGTGTGCTTCGCGCTGGCGAAGTACGTGCGCGCGACCGGAGACGTCGAGTTCCTCCACCGCGAGGGCATCGACATCGCGGTCGAGACGGCGCGGCTGTGGACCACGTTGGGGTTCTGGCGTTCGCAGAACGGCGGCCATCACGGCGACGACACCTTCCACATCCATGGCGTCACCGGACCCGACGAGTACACCACCGTCGTCAACGACAATCTGTTCACGAACGTCATGGCCCGCTTCAACCTGCGCTTCGCGGCCCGCAACGTGCGTGAGATGGCCGAGGACGCCCCCGATGCCTTCCGTGCGATGGTGGAGCGGCTGAACCTCGAACCCGGTGAGTGGGAGGCGTGGGACCACGCCGCCGAGGCCATGCACATCCCGTTCTCGCCGGCCCTGGGCATCCACCCGCAGGACGAGGTGTTCCTCGAGCGTGAGATCTGGGACCTCGAGAACACGCCCGACGACCGCCGGCCGCTGCTGCTGCACTACCACCCGCTCGTGATCTACCGGTACCAGGTTCTCAAGCAGGCCGACGTGGTGCTCGCCCTCTTCCTGCAGGGGAACCACTTCACCGACGAGGACAAGCTCGCCGACTTCGAGTACTACGACGCCCTCACCACGGGCGACTCGACGCTGTCCGCCGTCGTGCAGTCGATCCTCGCGGCCGAGGTGGGCTACCAGGACCTCGCGCTGGAGTACTTCCGCGAGGCGCTCTTCGTCGATCTCGCGGATCTGCACCACAACGCGGCTGACGGGGTGCATGTCGCCTCGGCCGGAGGAGTATGGACGGCGCTGGTCAGTGGATTCGGCGGCATGCGCGATCACTTCGGCGATCTCACCTTCGACCCGCGGATGCCGGCCGACTGGACGAAGCTGTCGTACGTGCTGCACTGGCACGGCATGCGTCTGGACATCAGCGTCACGGCGGACGAGTTCCGCCTCAAGGCCGGCGAGGGTGAGCCGCTCGCGTTCCAGGTGCGAGGCGAGACGTACACGGTCGAGCCGGGCTCGGAGGTCGTCGTGCCCCTGGCGCATCAGGGACCGGTGCGCGCCGGAGCGCCGACGCTGCGCAAGTTCACCGACCAGCGCCGCGAGGACGGCACGCTGCTGTCGGCGTCCGTACCCACCGTCACGACGGCGATCGCCGTCACCGGCGAGCAGGCCGATCTCGAGCACGGCGCCGACGTGTGAGCGGCCGGGCCGTCATGTCGGGCCCACGCCGTAGGGTAGGGCTGTGACCACCGCCCTGTACCGCCGCTACCGCCCCGAGGCGTTCGGCGAGATGATCGGGCAGTCCCAGGTGACCGAGCCGCTCATGACGGCGTTGCGGGGCGACCGCATCGGCCACGCGTACCTGTTCTCGGGTCCGCGCGGCTGTGGCAAGACCACGTCGGCGCGCATCCTCGCGCGCTGCCTGAACTGCGCACAGGGTCCGACGGACACCCCGTGCGGCGAGTGCGAGAGCTGCGTCGAGCTGGGCCGCGGCGGCGGAGGATCCCTCGACGTGGTCGAGATCGACGCCGCGTCGCACAACGGCGTCGACGACGCCCGCGACCTGCGTGAGCGCGCGGTGTTCGCGCCCGCACGCGACCGCTACAAGATCTTCATCCTCGACGAGGCCCACATGGTGACCCCGCAGGGGTTCAACGCGCTGTTGAAGCTCGTCGAAGAGCCGCCCGACCACGTGAAGTTCATCTTCGCGACGACCGAGCCCGAGAAGGTCATCGGCACGATCCGCTCGCGCACGCACCACTACCCGTTCCGGCTCGTTCCGCCGGCGGCGATGCTCGAGTACGTCGAGTCGCTGTGCGCGACCGAAGGGGTGACGGTCGCGCCGGGAGTGCTTCCGCTCGTCGTGCGTGCCGGCGGCGGGTCGCCGCGCGACACGCTTTCCCTGCTCGACCAGCTCATCGCCGGGTCCGAAGACCGCACCGTCGCCTATGAGCGCGCGGTCGCGCTGCTCGGGTACACGCATGCCGAGCTGCTCGACGAGGTCGTCGACGCTCTGGGCGCGCTCGATGCCGCCGCCGCGTTCGAGGCCGTCGACCGCGTGGTGCAGACCGGTCAGGATCCGCGACGCTTCGTCGACGACCTGCTCGAGCGCCTGCGCGACCTCATCGTCATCGCCGCGACGGGACCGGGGGCAGCCGCGGTGCTCAGGGGTGTGTCGGCCGAAGATCTCACTCGCATGCAGGGCCAGGCGGATGCCTTCGGTGCGGCGCGCCTGTCACGCACCGCCGACATCGTCGTTGCCGCTCTCGACGAGATGACCGGAGCCACATCGCCGCGGTTGCAGCTCGAGCTCATGGTCGCGCGCGTCCTCGCCCAGACGACGGATGCCGTCGCCGCGGCACCGGTGTCGTCCGGGCCGGCCGCACAGGTTCCCAGCGCACAGGCCGCCGCGCAGCCCGCGGCCTCTCCGAAGGCGCCGGCGTCTGCGGCGACGCCGTCGCCCGACACGGCGGCGTCCGCGACCGCACCGTCGCCCGACGACCCTGAGCCCGTCGAGAAACCGGCCGCCGCTCCGCCGCCGAGCGGACCGATCACCCTGACGCGCATGCGCGCGGCGTGGCCCGCGGTCATGGCGCGCCTCGAGGGCATCGGCCGCTCCTCGTGGCTCGTCGTGTCCGCTGCCGAGGTCGCGGACTACGCCGACGATGTGCTCACCCTCTCGTTCCGCAGCGCCTCCGACATGGCGAAGTTCAAGCAGCGCAGCGCCGGGGCGGGCCCCAGTGAAGACCTGCGCCAGGCGATCCTCGGCGAGCTCGGCGTGCGCGTGAAGTACCTCGCCCGTCATGACCCCGTGTCCGACGGGGGTGCCCCGTCCGCGCCGGCGAGGCCTTCGTCACCGCCGACGGAACCCGCCGCCCAGGCCGCCGCTCCGTCGAGGCCGAGCGCTCCGGCGCGCGCGACCTCGCCCTCCTCGTCCGCGCCGGTGACGGAGTGGGCCGTGGCCGCCATCCCCGCCGACGGCGACCCCGCGCCGCCTGCGGCGCTCGCGGTCGACGACGATCCGGAAGACGCCGCACGCGCGCCGGTCGCAACGATCGCGCCCCCGCGCGAAGGCGAGGTTCTGCCGGCCGACGAGGTTGCCGAGTCCGACGTCGACGAATCCGCCGACTCCGGCGACGGGCCGCTTTCGGTCGCCGACGATGACGTACCGTCGGCTGTTGCGCCACCCCGCCCGACGTCGCGACCGGGCGGAGCGCAACGCTACGGCGAGGCCGTCGTGCGACAGGTGCTCGGCGCGACCTTCGTGCGCGAAGAGCCCTACGAACCGCCGACGAGGTTCAGCTAGACCATGTACGACGGCATCGTCCAGGATCTGATCGACGAGTTCGGCCGGCTGCCCGGTATCGGGCCCAAGTCCGCCCAGCGCATCGCGTTCCACATCCTGCAGTCCCCGAACTTCGACGTGTCGCACCTCGCACAGCTGCTGACCGAGGTGCGCGAGAAGGTGCGCTTCTGCGAGGTGTGCGGAAACGTCTCCGAGCAGGAGCGCTGTTCGATCTGCCGCGACCCGCGTCGCAATGAGACGCTCATCTGCGTCGTCGAGGACGCCAAGGACGTCGCCGCGATCGAGCGCACGCGCGAGTTCCGCGGGCTGTACCACGTGCTCGGCGGAGCGATCAATCCGATCGCCGGCATCGGCCCCGACGACCTGCGGATCACGCAGCTGATGCAGCGGCTTGCGGATGGAACCGTGCAGGAGGTGATCCTGGCGACCAACCCGAACCTCGAGGGCGAGGCCACCGCGACGTACCTGTCTCGCCTGCTGCAGACCCTCGAGATCGCGGTGACGCGGCTGGCGTCGGGCCTGCCGGTCGGCGGCGATCTCGAGTACGCCGACGAAGTGACGCTCGGGAGGGCCTTCGAGGGCCGCAGGAAGGTCTGAGCGCCGTCAGCGCAGCACCTCGACGAGCACGACCCACGAGACCGCGAGAGCGGCCATGATCGCGATGATCGATCCGGCTGCGAACCACGTGGTGCCGCCGGCGACCCCGGCGGTCAGCAGAACCCCGCCGACGAGGTAGGCGAGAGGAGCGATGAAGCCCGTGACCGCCTTGAGGACGCGCAGCCGGTTCGCGGGATCCCTGTTCTCGAAGATCCGTCGCGAGGCCTGCACCGCGAAGAGGCCGACCGCGACCGCCGCAGCGATCATCACGCCGCCGTAGGCGGCATCCGGCAGTGCGGGCATGAGGCCGGTCGCCGACCCCACGAGTGCGAGGACCAGACCCGCGATCGCCGCGGCGAGCCGTGCGACCAGCGCCGGCGCCTTGACGATGTCGGCGATGTTGACGCTCGCCGCGACGATGACCAACCCGGCGAGGGCCGCAGTCGCGCCGACCATCGCCACGTTGAAGTCGGTCCACGACTGCGCTGCATCCATGGCGGCACACTATCGCCCGTACCGAGGTCGGTGCGACGCGGCGGCGACCGGTGCGACGTCAGCGGCGCAGGCGCGCGCGAGACCGTGCGACGCTGCCGAGCGACGCGCGCACGGGCTGACCCAGGTAGATGCCGAGCGAGGCTCCGACGGCGAGGCTCACACCGACGATCGCGGCGCCGACCAATGTGCCGAATCCGATCAGCAGCTGGGTCGCGCTGTCGCCGGCCTCGACGACCGACAGCAGTCCGCGGAACACTGCCGCGCCAGGGACCATCGGAAGGATCGCGGCCGTCGTGATCGCCACCGAGGGTACGTGCAGGCGGTACGCGAGCAGCACGCCGGCGAAGCTGCCGACGAATGCGCCGAGCCCGCTGGCCGCGGCCGGGACGAAGCCCACCGACGTGGCGAGGAAGTACCCGAGCCACGCCACGAGGCTCAGCACGGCGCTGACGACGATGATCCGCAGGCCCGCGCCGTTGTAGACGGCGACAGCCACGGCGATGACGGCGGCGCCGATGAACTGGAGGGCCACGGGACCGAGGGGCACGGCGTCGTCGGGCGGCTCCATCCCCATCCCGATGACCCGGGCCACCTCGAGCCCGATGAGGATGCCGAGGACGACGCCGAGCGTCTGCGTCATGAGCTCGAGGATGCGTCCGCTGGCGGTGAGTGCGAACCCGTCGATCGCGTCCTGCGCGGCACCGACGACCGTGAGACCGGCGAGCATCAGCACGATGCCCGACGCGACGATGACCGCCGGCCGCAGTCCCGCGGCGCCGGGCAATCCGGTGTGGGCGAGAAGAGGGGAGAGCGCGGCGACGAGCGTGAGCACGAACGCCCCTGCGATCTGGCTGAAGAAGAACGGCACCTGCAGGCGCGACAGACCGAGCTGGGTGAGCGCCGCGAGTGCGGCGGCGATGAACGCGAGGACGTACACCAGCCAGCTGCTGCCGAACATCACGGCGACGCCGACGGCCAGCAGGGCCTGCGCTGCGACGACGACCATGGGGCGGTAGCGGAACGGAGTGCGACGCACGCGGCGGTAGTGGGTCGCGGCATCCTCCAGCGCGAGCCCGCCCGTGATGCGGATGACGAGCGCCTGAAGCTTCTGCAGCTTCTCGTGGTCCGGCGCTGCGCCGGCGACCACCCGAAGCAGCGTGATCGGTCGCGGCGCGCCGCTTCGGTGGTAGGCGGCGGTGATGGAGTTGTAGGTGACGTCGACCTGCACCGGCTCGAGACCGTAGGCGGCCGCGACCCGGACGATCGTCGTCGTCACCTCGCTCGCCGACGCGCCGGCCACGAGCATCGACTCGCCGATGCGCACGGCCAGGTCGAGAACCTCGACCGCGATCGTGTCGTCGATGACGGGAAGGGTCGTGGTCTCGGCCCCGGTGGAGTCGCCGCTGTGGACCAGCCCGCTCAGCGAAGAGAGGAGGCGGCGGCGCGGCCGGGTCACCGGAGCCGTCCGGACATGGTGGTGCTCGCTTTCTGGATGGCGGTCTCGCGCGCTCGATCCTAGCTTCGCGCCATCCGGATGCCCGTCCCGTGGGGACACCGCGGCGGCATCCGTAGTATTGACCTTCGGGCGCGGCATCCGCGCGCCCCGACACACCACACATGCCGCGCGACGGCATCACCGGGAGTTCCACGTGGCGCTGATCGTCCAGAAGTACGGCGGGTCCTCCGTCGCCGACGCCGAGAGCATCAAGCGCGTCGCGAAGCGGATCGTCGACACCCGTCGGCAGGGGCACGACGTCGTCGTCGCCGTGAGCGCAATGGGCGACACGACCGACGAACTGCTCGACCTCGCCGGACAGGTGGCGCCGATCCCCGCTCCCCGCGAGCTCGACATGCTGCTGTCCAGCGGCGAGCGGATCGCGATGGCGCTGCTGGCGATGGCCATCCACTCGATGGGCTTCGAGGCCCGGTCGTTCACCGGCAGCCAGGCGGGGATGATCACGGATGCCACGCATGGCGCCGCCCGCATCGTCGACGTCACTCCCGTGCGTCTGCGCGAGGCGCTGGACGAGGGGGCGATCGTCATCGTCGCGGGCTTCCAGGGCTTCAATCGCGACACGCGCGACATCACGACGCTCGGCCGCGGTGGCTCCGACACGACAGCCGTGGCGCTCGCTGCGGCCCTGCACGCAGACGTGTGCGAGATCTACAGCGACGTCGACGGCATCTTCACCGCCGACCCGCGCGTCGTGCCGAAGGCCCGCAAGCTCGACCGGGTCTCGAGCGAAGAGATGCTCGAGATGGCCGCCAACGGTGCGAAGGTGCTCTACATCCGCGCCGTCGAGTACGCACGCCGCCACGGCGTGCTCATCCACGCCCGCTCGACGTTCTCGTCGGCCGAGGGCACCTACGTGCTGGGTGAGGGGATGCAGGTCCCCGATGCCGAAGAGGGAGAGACCATGGAAGAGCCGATCGTCGCGGGTGTCGCGACCGACCAGAGCCAGGCGAAGATCACGATCATCGGCGTCCCCGACGTTCCCGGCAAGGCGGCCGAGATCTTCAAACTCGTCGCCCGCACCGGAGCGAACGTCGACATGATCGTGCAGAACGTGTCCGCCGCGGCGACGGGTCGAACCGACATCTCGTTCACCCTTCCCAAGGCGGACGCGCCCACCGCATTGCGCGCGCTCGCCGCAGACCAGGCCGATGTCGGTTTCGAGAGCCTGGTGCACGACGATCAGATCGGCAAGCTCTCGGTCGTGGGGGCGGGCATGCGCACGCATTCCGGCGTGTCGGCGACGCTCTTCGAGGCGCTGAGCGTCTCAGGCATCAACATCGAGATGATCTCGACGTCCGAGATCCGCATCTCGGTCGTGGTCCGCGGCGACGACCTCGCCGAGGCGGCGCGCGTCGTGCACACGGCCTACGGCCTCGACGGCGAAGTCGACGCCACGGTCTACGCCGGCACCGGTCGCTGATCAGGGCTGCATCCAGGCTTCGATCTGGTCGTCGCACTGCGGCAACGCCGACGACACCTCGAGGTGCAGCCCGCCGAGCACGGTTGCGTTGTACTCGTCCCATTCGACGGGTATGCACACGACCCTGCCGGCGACGGTGCCGCTCGGCACCATGCGGATGGCGCGAGGATCATCGGTCAGCAGAGTGAGCCATTCATCGGTCTGCCCCACCACGTGGGAGACCTCGGTGCCGCCGTCGTCGAAGACGATGGCCTCGGTCGGCGCCCACGGCTCGTCGAGGTCCAGTGCGATCGCCCCCTGCACCATGATCTGCCCGGCCAGCAGAGGAAGGGTCACCACCGCAGCGACGAAAGCACCCACAGCCACGTACGCGCTCGTCGACCACTCCGCACGGCCTCGTCGGATCTGCGAGAGGGGGCGGGCGACCAGGCCCGGGATGAAGGCGAACATGGTGAGCGCCGCGAAGTCGGGCCGCTCGAGCGGTAGGAACGGGATCGCGAGGGCCACCAGCGCAGCGACCGCCAGCGCGGGTGCGAGCAGTGTCGACAGGCCGGCGCGGTCTTCGGGAGAGGCTTCCAGTGCCGCAGCGCTGCGCCAGCCCAGCCAGAACCAGCCCGCCACGAGCAGGCCGAGCACGAGGAGCGGTGCCACTGCCAGCAGGGTCGACAGGACGATCGACACGAGGTCTGCGCCGTCGAGCAGCAGGTACGCGATGTGGATGTCGCCGCGTGCGACCGAGATGACGCGGACCAGGACGAGCACTCCGGCGACGAGCGTGAGCACGACGGATGCCTCGAGGAACGACCGTGCGAACGACCCGATCGACGATGTGGGTCGGTCGACGCGCAGCGGCACGCTGTCACGCTATCAGCGTGCGCACGCGACCCTCGCGCGCACGGGCGGCTGAGCGATCGGCCCCGGTGTCGGCGGCGACAGCCGACGCTCGGACTGCGGCCGCACCGGTAGAATCGGCCTCTCCCGCCCATCGCAGCAAGGATCCGTCATGACCCGCATCTCCGACTCAGGTCTCTCCGTCGCCGTCGTCGGCGCCACCGGCCAGGTGGGCACCGCCATGCGCGAGATCCTCGCCGAGCGGGCCTTCCCGATCCGCGAACTGCGCCTGTTCGCCACCGCGCGCTCCGCGGGCACCGCAGTCGAGTTCGGCGGTGAGACCGTCATCATCGAAGACGTCGCGACCGCCGACCCGTCGGGCATCGACATCGCCCTGTTCTCGGCCGGCGCCACCGGCAGCCGCGCGCACGCGCCCCGCTTCGCCGAGGCCGGCGCGATCGTCATCGACAACTCGAGCGCGTGGCGCATGGACCCCGACGTGCCCCTGGTGGTCAGCGAGGTCAACCCGCATGCGATCGATGGGGCCGTCAAGGGCATCATCGCGAATCCGAACTGCACGACGATGGCGGCCATGCCGGTGCTGAAGGTGCTGGACGCCGCTGCCGGCCTCGAGCGGCTCATCGTCAGCACCTACCAGGCGGTATCGGGCTCCGGCCTCGCCGGAGCGCAGGAGCTGCTCGGCCAGGTCGAAGCCGTCGTCGCTCAGGATGGCGCGATCGACCTCGTGCACGACGGCGCCGCCGTCGACTTCCCGCAACCCGAGAAGTACATCGCGCCGATCGCGTTCGACGTCATCCCGTTCGCCGGCAACCTCGTCGACGACGGGCTCAACGAGACCGACGAGGAGAAGAAGCTCCGCAACGAGAGCCGCAAGATCCTCGAACTGCCCGACCTGCGGGTCGCCGGCACCTGCGTGCGCGTGCCCGTGTTCACCGGGCACTCGCTGTCGATCAACGCCGAGTTCGCCCGTGAGATCACACCCGAGCAGGCGCGTGAACTGCTGGCTTCGGCGCCGGGCGTCGCGCTGGAGGAAGTGCCGACTCCACTGCAGGCCGCCGGCAGCGACCCGAGCTACGTCGGTCGCATCCGTGCCGACCAGTCGGCGCCTGCCGGTCGCGGCCTCGTGCTGTTCATCTCGAACGACAACCTGCGCAAGGGAGCGGCACTGAACGCCGTGCAGATCGCCGAGCTCGTCGCCGCGCGAAAGGCCGCGCCCGCGGCGATCTAGGATGGTCGGGTGACAGAACCCGTCGACGTCGTCCTCATCGGCGGTGGCATCATGAGTGCCACCCTCGGAACGCTGCTCAAGGAGCTGCAGCCCGATTGGCGCATCGTCGTCTTCGAACGACTTCACGACGTGGCGCTCGAGAGCTCGAACGCCTGGAACAACGCGGGCACCGGCCACGCGGCGCTGTGCGAGTTGAACTACATGCCCGAGGGGAAGGACGGATCGCTCGATCCCGCCAAGGCGATCGCGATCAACGAGCAGTTCCAGCAGAGCCGCCAGTTCTGGTCGTCGCTGGTCGAGCAGGGCGTGCTCGATGCGCCCTCGACGTTCATCAACTCCGCCCCGCACATGACCTTCGTACGGGGCGAGAAGGACGTCGCCTACCTCAAGCGCCGCTATGAGGTGCTCAAGAAGGAACCGCTGTTCGCCGGCATCGAGTACAGCGAGGACTCACGCGTCATCAATCAGTGGGCACCGCTGCTGATGCAGAAGCGCCGCAAGGGCGAGCCGTTCGCGGCTACGCGCGTTCCGGCGGGAACCGACGTCGACTTCGGCGCGCTCACCCGACAGCTGTTCGACAACCTCCGAGAGCGGGGCGTCGAGGTCGTCACCAACCGCGAAGTGCGCAGCATCCGGCGTCTCGCCGACGGTCAGTGGAAGCTCAAGTGGCGCAACTCCGTCGGCCGCACGCCCGGTGAGATCACCTCGCGATTCGTGTTCGTCGGCGCGGGCGGATGGGCGCTGAAGCTGCTCCAGAGCTCGGGCATCCCCGAGATCTCCGGCTACGGCGTCTTCCCGATCGGCGGGCAGTTCCTCAAGACGACCGACCCCGCCCTCGTCGCTCAGCACAAGGCCAAGGTGTACTCGCAGGCATCGGTCGGCGCACCGCCGATGTCGGTGCCGCACCTCGACACCCGGGTCGTCGACGGTGAGGCATCCCTGCTGTTCGGACCGTTCGCGACGTTCAGCCCCAAGTTCCTCAAGCGGGGTTCGATCTTCGACATCGTCACCCAGGTGCGCTGGGGCAACCTCTGGCCGATGCTCAAGGTCGCCATCGACAATCCCAGCCTCATCACCTACCTCGTCGGCGAGCTGCTGAAAGACCACGGCAAGAAGGTCGACAGCCTGCGTACCTTCATGCCCACGGCGAAGGACGAGGACTGGGAGCTCATCCAGGCCGGCCAGCGCGCCCAGGTCATGAAGAAGGACCCCGACAAGGGCGGCATCCTGCAGTTCGGCACCGAGGTGGTCACCAGCGCGGACGGCTCCATCGCGGGTCTGCTCGGCGCATCGCCCGGGGCGTCGACGGCCGTGTCGATCATGCTGGGCCTGCTGCAGCGCTGCTTCCCCGACCGCATGGACGAGTGGAAACCGCGGCTGGGCGAGCTGATCCCGAGCTACGGGGAGTCGCTCAACCCGCGTCCCGACGCGGCAGAGGAGTCCCTTTCGGGGACCGCCGAGACACTCGCGCTCACCGCCTGACGGCCGGCGGCCCTATTCTGGGCGCATGCGGGGGAGGATCATGCGCGCGGCCGCGGCTGTCGCGGTCATCGGGATGCTGCTCGTCGGCGCCGCACCGGCGGCGACGGCGGAGCGCGCTGCCGTCGCGGCATCCGATCGTCTGGTCGCCGGCGTCGACGACTTCAGCTTCGACTCCTACGACGCCGACTACTGGCTCATCCGTGGTGAGGGCGATCGCAGTCGGCTGCTGACCACCGAGACGATCGTCGCGCGTTTCCCCGACTTCGACCAGAACAAGGGCATCGTCCGCGCGATCCCCCTCTACGACTCGGGCATCGACCTCGACACGGACGTCATCTCGGTGACCGGCGGTGAGGGTGCTCCGATCCCGTGGTGGACGGAGAGCGACGGCGAGTTCGTCTACGTGCTCACCGGTGACGACAGCTACGTGCGCGGTCCACAGACGTACGTCATCACTTACGCGATGCGCGACGTCGTGCTGCGCTACGCCGACACCGAGGCCGACGAGTTCTATTGGGACACGGTGGGGGTGGACCACGTGCAGCCCTTCGACGCGGTCACGGCGACCGTGCACGTCGCCGGTGATGCGGCATCCGCTCTGAAGCGCGGCAGCGCCTACTGCTACACGGGCCGGGCCGGTTCGACCGACCTCTGCGCGATCGAGGGGCCGGCGGCGGATGCCGCGTGGCCCCTTCCGGTGCAGGAGTGGGCGGAATCCTGGGGCGCGACGGATGCCGCGGTGGGCGCGGTCGCGTTCACCGCGCGCGATACCGGGCTCGGCGCGCATGAGAACGTGACCGTCGCGATCGGCTTCGACGTGGGCGCGTTCGCCGCACCCGCTCCGCCGCCACCACCGCCCTACCCGTGGTGGGAGTGGATCCTGCCCGGACTCGCGCTGCTCGCCGGGTTCGGCTCGTTCGTGTTCTTCCTCGTGCTGCGGGCCGTGCTGCGACGCAACCCCGACCGCTCGCCGGTGATCGTGCAGTACACCCCGCCCGTCGACGAGTCGCCCACTCTCTCGGCGGGTGTGCTCGACGTGCCCGCCCGTGCGCTGGCCGCTCACGTGGTCGATCTCGCCGTGCGCGACCGCATCGAGGTGCGTGCCGAGGGTGAGCGTGCGGCACCCGCCGACTTCGACCTCGTGCTGGTCGACGCCACCGGACTCGACCACGACGATCGCCGCGTCGTCGACACGGTCTTCGGCCGCGGGGCGAAAGTCGGCGCGAAGGCCGATCTCGGGGCCTTCGCGCGCAAGCCGCCGACACGCGCCGTGACCTATGTGCGGCGCATCGACGAGTTCACGGTCAAGCGCGGCTACCGCACGAAGCGCCCCGGCTGGATCGGCGGCCTGAAGGGCCTGGTGCCGTTCACGGGATTCTGGCTGCTCATCGGGATGACGGCGTTCACCGGGTACCCGTCCGTGCTCGACGACCTCGGTGCGCTGGGCGGCTGGATCTACGCGGCGGCGATCGTGTCGACCGCGGTCGCGTTCCTCGGCGTGCCGTGGGTACGGCTGCCCGCATCGACCCTGACGCTGGCGGGCGGCATCCACACCACGTATCTGGAGGGCATCCGCGAGTACCTGGAGCTCGCCGAAGAGGAGCGGCTGCGTGCAGCTCAGGCGCCGCAGACCGCCGACCTCGTCTCGGCTGGCCGTCGACCGTACGGCGACGCGCCGAATGCTCCGGGGGCCGACGTCGTCAACCTCTACGAGCGGCTGCTGCCGTATGCGGTGCTGTTCGGCATGGAGCGCGACTGGGTCGATGTGATCCGCGCGGCGGATCCGGGCGCCGCCGATGCGGTCGCCCGTGTCTCGCTGTTCGATGCGGTGAGGTCGAGTTCGCTGTCGGATGCCTCGCGCTCGATCGGCCGCCTCGCCGCGACGCCGGTGTCGAGCGGGTCGAGCGGGTCGTCGAGTTCGTCGAGCACGAGCTGGTCGTCGTCGGGCGGCTCGTCCGGTGGAGGCTTCTCAGGTGGCGGCGGGGGAGGCGGCGGCTTCGGCGGACGCTGACACCGCCCCGGCGCCGGGGCGGCTACGCTCGACGGGTGGCCAAGCTCTACTTCCGCTACGGCGCGATGAACTCCGGCAAGTCCACGTCGCTGCTGCAGGCTGCCTACAACTACGAGGAGCGCGGCCAGCATGTGCTGCTGGCCAAGCCCGAGATCGACACCAAGGATGCCGATCGCATCTCGAGCCGCTTGGGAGTGACCCGTCAGGTCGACTTCCTCATCCCACGCGACGCTGACGTGCGCGCGCTGTTCGCCGCCCATCGCTCACGCCTGCGGCACGCCGGTGTCGAATCTCTGCTGCCCGTCGAGGCGCCGGCCGCCCGTGCGCACGACGTCGCGTGCCTGCTCATCGACGAGGCGCAGTTCCTCACCCCCGCACAGGTCGACGACCTGCTGCGGATCGTGGTGCTCGACGGCATCCCGGTGCTGGCCTACGGCATCCGCACCGACTTCCGCACGCGGGCGTTTCCCGGATCGCGTCGGCTGCTGGAACTGGCCCACAGCCTCGAGGAGCTCAAGACGATCTGCCGTTGCGGACGCAAGGCGCTGTTCAACGCACGGCTCGCGGGCGGGCGGTTCGTCTTCGACGGTGACCAGGTCGCGATCGACGAGTTGTCCGCCGATCGGGTGACGTACGAGTCGATGTGCGCGGAGTGCTATCTGCGCGAGTCGGGCGGGCGTCTGGAATGACCTGCTGCGCCGCCTAGGCTGAGATCATGCGAGTCCTGCTGACCGGCGGTGCCGGCTATATCGGCGCCCACACCGCGGTCGCCCTCATCGAGGCCGGCCACGACGTGCTCGTCGTCGACGATCTGTCGAACTCGAGCGCTGAGGCGATCGCCCGAGTCGAGCGCATCACCGGCGCCTCGGTGCCGCTGCTGGTCGCCGACTGCCGTGACGAGGAGGCCCTGGTCGCGTTCGCCGCCGCACACGGTCCCGTCGACGCCGTCATCCACTTCGCCGGACTCAAGGCCGTGGGGGAGTCGGTCGCGGAGCCCGTGCGGTACTACGACGTCAACGTCGGCTCGGCGCTCGCGGTCCTGCGTGCGATGGCGCGCCTCGACATCCGCACGATCGTGTTCTCGAGCTCGGCCACCGTGTACGGCGATCCCGAGGTCCTGCCGATGACCGAGGCATCGCCGACCGGCATCGACCTCGCCAACCCCTACGGCAAGACCAAGCGCATCATCGAGGAGATCCTGCAGGATGCCGCAGCCGCCGATCCTCAACTCAGGGCGGTGAGCCTGCGGTACTTCAACCCCGTCGGGGCGCACCCGAGCGGGTCGATCGGCGAGGACCCCAACGGGGTGCCCAACAACCTCATGCCGTACGTCGCGCGGGTCGCGGTCGGCGCCCTGGAGCGGATCGGCATCTTCGGCGACGACTACGACACCCCTGACGGCACCGGCCAGCGCGACTACATCCACGTGGCCGACCTCGCCTCGGGGCACGTCGCCGCGCTCGAGCACGCACGTGCGGGCTACGACGTCTACAACCTCGGAACCGGCATCCCGGTGAGCGTGCGTGAGCTCATCGCCGCGTTCGAGCGCGCGTGCGGCCGTGACCTTCCTGCGGTCGTCCTGCCGCGGCGGCCCGGCGACATCGCAGCGAGCTATTGCGACCCGTCGAAGGCCGAGCAAGGGCTGGGCTGGCGCGCCGAACTCACGATCGACGACGCGTGCCGCGACGCGTGGCGGTGGCAGTCGCAGAACCCGCAGGGCTACGCGACGGTCTGATGCTCAGGCGGTGCGCTCGGCGCGTGACCGGCGACGCGGCAGCGGGATCAGCATCGACGTGGTGCGCTGGTAGTCGGCGTACGCCGGGTACTTGGCCGCTGAGATCGACTCGGTGAAGATCGTCGAGCCGATGAACAGCAGCGTCAGCAGGGCGGCACCGAGGATCGTCCAGTTCAACGCCCCACCCCACAACCCGAGACCCGAGGCGACGGCGGCGGACGCACCCAGGGCGTAGAACACCCACCACTGCGCCTGCTCGAAGAAGAAGTTGGGATGGCGGCTGTATGCGAACAGCCCCGTGGTCAGGAAGCCGGGTTCGAGCACGCCCCCGGCCTCACGCTTGCGGCGGTGGAACTCCCACTGCTGCTGGTCGGCGAGGAACTCACCCGCCAGCAGTGCGGCGAAGAGCACGGCGAACGCGGCGTCCCAGACGGTGAAGGGGGCAGGATGCTGCCACGCGATCTGCGCGGGCAAGGTGATGAGCACGAGCAGCGCCATCTGATAGACCACGATGAACAGCAGGTTGAAGACCTGGAACATCGCCGGTGACATGCGGCCGCGCAGGATGGCCCAGCGGTAGTCCTCCATGCCCGTGTACCCGCCCTTGCGGGCGAAGTTGAAGGTCAATCGCGCGCCCCACGCGGTGACCAGCACCGCCATGACGACCAGTCGCGAGGCGTCACGGCCGTCGATGATCGCGGCGATCGCGAAGATCCACACGTAGACGACCGGCACGATCGACCACAGTCTGTCGACCCACGACGTGTCGTTCGTGAGCAATGACGCGATCCAGCAGAATGCGCTGGCGGCGCCCGCGACGATGAGGACGATGACGAGCGGATCCATGGGCCCAGCGTACGGGGCACTCGGCGGATTGCGTGGTCAGACCACAGACGCTACTGTGGTCAGACCATAGAGGGGGAGCTCCCGTGGCCGAAGCCGTGCGCGCGTGGCGGACCGTGCTCGAGAAGATCGAGACCGATCTGCTCGACGGTGCCCTCGCGCCGGGCGACCGTCTGCCGCCCGAGCGCGAGTTGGCTGCCAACCTGGGGGTCGGCCGATCCAGCGTGCGCGAGGCGCTGCGGGTGCTCGAGGTGATGGGCCTCATCCGCACCGGCACCGGCTCGGGACCGACCTCGGGCGCGATCATCATCGCGACCCCGCAGGGCGGCATGGCGGCGCTGCTGCGTCTGCAGGTCGCCGCACAGGGGTTCCCGCTCGACGACGTCGTGCGCACCAGGCTCGTGCTCGAGGCGGCGGTGGCGCATGCGCTCGGCGCCGAACCGGATCCCGACCTCGGCGCGGCGCGCCTGCTGCTCGAGGCGATGGCGGCCGACGACCTCACTCCGGCGGAGTTCCTCGCCCTCGACGCGCAGTTCCACCTCGCCCTCGCCGAGGCATCCGGCAACGCCGTGATCGCCGCGATGATGGCGGGGCTGCGCTCGGCGATCGAGTCGTACGTCAACGCGGGTGCCACGCGCATCGACGACTGGGATGCCACCGCCGACCGTCTGCGCGCCGAGCACGGTGCGATCCTCGACGCTCTCGACCGAGGTGAGCCGCAGCGCGCGGCGACCCTCGTCCATGACCACATCACCGGCTACTACGCGCGCGCGGCGCTCGTCCGCGACGCCTGACGAAGGAGACACCATGGTGCAGCGTCAGCTCCCGAATCCCGCTGAACTGCTCGAACTCATGCAGTTCAAAAAGCCCGAGTTCGACGGTCGCACGCGGCGCCTCAGCGGTGCGCTGACGATCGCCGACCTGCGTGCCATCGCCCACCGCCGCACACCCAAGGCCGCCTTCGACTACACCGACGGGGCCGCCGAAGGCGAGCTCTCGCTCGCGCGTGCCCGGCAGGCCTTCGAAGACGTCGAGTTCCACCCGGGCATCCTGCGTCCGGCGCCCTCGGTCGACATGTCGGTCGAGATCCTCGGCGGTCCGAGCGCGCTGCCCTTCGGCATCGCGCCGACGGGCTTCACGCGCCTCATGCAGACCGAGGGTGAGATCGCCGGGGCCTCGGCCGCCGGCGCCGCGGGTATTCCGTTCACCCTGTCGACACTCGGCACGACATCGATCGAGGACGTCAAGGCGGCGAACCCGCAGGGGCGCAACTGGTTCCAGCTCTATGTCATGCGCCAGCGCGAGATCTCGTACGGTCTGGTCGAGCGCGCCGCCGCCGCCGGCTTCGACACCCTCATGTTCACCGTCGACACTCCGGTGGCCGGAGCGCGACTGCGCGACAAGCGCAACGGCTTCTCGATCCCGCCGCAGCTGAGCATCGGCACGATCCTCAACGCCATTCCGCGGCCGTGGTGGTGGTTCGACTTCCTCACCACGCCGAAGCTCGAGTTCGCGTCGCTGTCGTCGACCGGCGGCACCGTCGGCGAGCTCCTGGACGCCGCGATGGATCCCACGATCTCGTACGACGATCTCGAGGTCATCCGCGAGATGTGGCCGGGCAAGCTCGTGGTCAAGGGCGTGCAGAACGTCGAAGACTCGGTCGCCCTCATCGAGCGCGGCGTCGACGGGATCATCCTCTCCAACCACGGCGGGCGCCAGCTCGACCGTGCCCCTGTGCCGTTCCACCTGCTGCCGCAGGTCGTGCGCGAGGTCGGCAAGGACGCGACCGTGATGGTCGACACCGGCATCATGAACGGCGCCGACATCGTGGCGTCGGTCGCCCTCGGCGCGAAGTTCGCGCTGGTCGGGCGTGCCTACCTGTACGGGCTGATGGCGGGCGGTCGTCAGGGCGTCGATCGCGCGATCGACATCCTGCGCGCTGAGATCGAACGCACCATGAAGCTGCTGGGCGTGTCCGAGCTCTCCGAGCTGACGCCGAAGCACGTCACACAGCTGACCAGGCTCGCACCGATCGCCACGCCGAGCGGACGTCGCCCGCGCTCCGCCACGCGTCCGTCGACCACGCGCACCCCTGCGCAGAAGGCGACGTAGCCGGCGACGGCGCGTCCTCTTCGGGATCGGGGTGGTGAGCAGGGCTCACATCACGCGAGCGTGCGCAACGCCGCGTCGCGCGCGCGTCGGATGTGCGAGCGGTCGCCGGTGGTCTTGACGGCGGCGATCGCGCCGTCGTACAGGTAGACGACGGCGTCTGCAGCATCCGTCCGCCCGGCTCCGAGCATCGCGCGCACCAGCGCACCGAGCCGATCGCGATACTCGTGCACGACGGCCATGACGGCAGCGCTCTCACGCATCTCGACGGCGGCGTTGGTGAAGGGGCACCCGTGGTACTCCGGGTTCAGCGCGTCGGTCTCGAGCGCGTCGAACAGCCGTCCCACGCGGATCGCGGGGGCGGCGTCGGCATGATCCATCGCGGAGGTCGTGGCGATCCACGCGTCGAGCTGACGCCGCAGACAGGCGGCGACGAGTTCTTCCTTGCTTCCGAAGTTGTAGTAGAGCGTCGCCTTCGTCACGCCTGCCGTCGACGCCACGCGGTCGACGCCGGTGACGTTGATGCCCTCGGCGTAGAACAGGTCGCTCGCAGCCGCCAGCAGCCGCTCGCGCGCCGATCCGCGCGGGGAGCCGTCCGCGTCGATCGTCGTCCTCATGCGACCACTATACCGACCGGTATGTACTATGGACACGTATACCGACCGGTATGTCAAAAGGAGTGAAATGTCAGAGCAGAACAAGATCGCCGTGGTCATCTACGAGCCGGCGTCCGGAGACACCGCGCGCATCTACCGCGGACTGAAGACCGCGGCGGAGTTCGCCAATGCCGGGGACGACGTCGTCGTCCTCTTCGACGGATCAGGAGTCGAGGCGCTCGCCGCCGTCAGCGATCCGGGCAATCCGATGAACGGGCTGATCGACGGCATCCGGCCGACCGTGATCGGTGCGTGCAAGTTCTGCGCGATCAGCCACAAGGTGCGCGACGACATCGAGCGTGCAGGCTGGCCCCTGGTCGCCAGCAATGGCGGCGAGGCGAGCATCCGCGATCTCGTCAACGACGGGCGTCAGGTGCTCACGTACTGACGTACGGCCGGGGCGTCCGCGTCGTCGGGCGCCCCGCCAACCGCGCTGCGAGCAGGTTCGTCGACTCAGAGGGTCGGCAGCAGCGACTCGAGGAACGCCGCGGTGTCCTCCCAGCCCTCCACCGACTGGCAACGCACGCCCATGGCGAGCACGGGGTAGTCGTTGCCGTCGGGATCCAAGCGGTCGCCGACGAACAGCATGTCCTCGAGCGGGATTCCCGTCTGCTCGGCCAGTCGGTTCATGCCGTAGGCCTTGTCGATGCCGTGGTGGGTGATGTCCACAGAGGTCGACCCGCCCGAGCGCACCTCGAGATCGGGCACGAGCGCTGCCACCGCGGCGCGCAGCGCGGACTTCTTCGCGCCGTCGGGGTCCCACACGGATTTCGCCTCGAGCGGAGCCTGCTGACCGAGCGCCGAGAACGTGATCTGCGACCCCCGGTCCTCGAGGATGTCACCCCACGGCTCGGGTTCCCAGTACCCCAGTCGTCGGGCCTCGGTCTCGAGCGCGGTCATCGCGCGTCGCTTCTGGTCGGCGTCGAGCGACATCGCGTAGACGGTCTCGACCTCACCGGCCACCAGTCGGTAGTACTGCGTGCCGCACGTGGGCAGAAGGTGGATGCGGGCGAGCGTCTCGTGCGGGGCATCCGGCAGCTGCTCGACGACCTGGGCGCGGAACTGCGCCAGTTGGCCGCCCGAGATCACAGCGACGTCGACGCGCTCCGCCAGGGCCACCAGCAGATCGGCGATGCGCGAGGGCAGGGGCTGCTTCGACGGCGCGAGCGTGTCGTCGAGATCGAAGGCGATCAGGCGAGTGGGCATCATGCTCCTCGTCTCGATGTCATGGTCGGGGTGACAGGATTTGAACCTGCGGCCTCTTCGTCCCGAACGAAGCGCGCTACCAAGCTGCGCCACACCCCGTGGCAACCCTCCGAGTCTACCCGATGGGTGCCCGTGCTCCGAACCGCGGCGATCATGCGCGAGCGGTCAGTTCGAGCAGGGATGCCTCGGGACGGCAACCGAATCTCACCGGTGCGTAGATGGAGTGGCCGAGCCCCGCGCTCACATTGAGCGGAATCGTCCGGCCGCCGTGCGACCACGTCGACAGCCCTCGCGCCTGGTCCAGCGGGATGTCGCAGTTCGCGACGAGCGCGGCAGGGGAACCCGGGATGCGCACCTGGCCGCCGTGGGTGTGGCCTGCGAAGATCGCGTCGGCGCCGAGGTCGCAGAAGACGTCGAGCACGCGACGGTACGGTGCATGGGTGACGCCCAGCAGGGGCACGTCCTCCTCGTCGCGGAGGCCCGCGACGAGGTCGGGCAGCACGTCGAGCCGGTCCCACCCACGGTGGGCGTCGCTCACGCCGAACGCGTCGATGCGACGGCCGGCCGCCGACAGCGAGCCGGCGGCGTTGTTGAGGTCGACCCACCCGAGTGTCTCGGTGAGGTATCCGTCCAGCGCCGGCGTGTCCAGCGGCTCCACGGACCGCGTCGTCTTCGACGGGCCGGCGAAGTAGCGCAGGGGATTGCGCGGACTCGGCGCCGCGTGGTCGTTCGAACCGTGCACGAAGAAACCGGGGATGCCCCGGAAGGGATCGAGCGCGGAGCGCAGGCCGCGCAGCCCGTCCACGTGCCCGAGGTTGTCGCCGGTGTTCACGATCAGGTCGGGTTCGAGCTCGGCGAGGCCGGCGATCCACCGCTGACGGTGGCGCTGCCACGGTGCCATGTGGGCGTCCGAGAGGTGGAGGATCCGGACCGGCGTCGATCCCGTCGGCAGGATCGGCAGCTCATGGCGGCGCACCGTGTACAGGTGGCGCTCGATGCCGATGCCCCAGACGGCCGCGCCTGCGGCGACCGCCCCCACCGCGGCGAGCGCGGTGAGGGCGGTCGGATTCGCTGTCGACGGGCGGGTCACCCGTTGCCGCCACCGTTGCCGGGGTTGTCGCCCTCGTCCTCGTCGTCGTCTCCGCCGCAGTCGCGGGCGACGTAGTCGACGACGATCGCGGTGTTGCGGTTGGTGGTCGAACCGGCAGCCGGGCTGGTGCCGGTCGCCTGCGGGTTGTTGCCGGCGTCATCGGATTGCGTACAGGTTCCGGCCTGCACGTTGCCGAACCCTGCGCGCCTGAGATCGGAGATCGCGCGATCCAGGTTCCTGCCGGCCACGTCGGGCACCGTGATACCCGCGCCGTTGCTCGGGAAGATGGTGACGACGGTGCCGCCGTTGACCAGACCGCCGGGCGGATCCTGGTCGGCGACCACGCCCTTGGCGACATCCGAGTCCACCGCGCTGCCGACGATCACCTGGAAGCCGGCGTTCTGCAGCGTGCTGGTCGCTTCCTCGACGGTCATGCCCACCACGTTGGGCATCTCGATGAGCACCTGACGGGTGAGGTTGCTGTCGGGTGACGGGAAGGCGGACCCGCCGTAGAGCGCGTTGGCTGCGCCCTGGATCTCGCGTGCGATCGAGTAGCGCAGGTAGGCGACCTGGGTGCCGTTCGCCCACGTCTTGAACACATCGCGCTCACCGATCGAGTTGCCGACCCACACCGCCGTGGCGACCTTCGTCGAGGATTCGACGACCCAGGTCTGCGACTCCTCGTGGGTTCCCGTCTTGCCGATGAGCGGCACGCCGTCGCGCGGGTTCGCGGTCGAGCCGGTGCCGCCGTTCTGCATCACACCCTGCAGTGCATACGCCGCCGTCGCCGCCACGGCCGGGTCGAGCACCTGCTCGCACGACCGCTCGGGCAGCGCCAGCTCGTTGCCGTCCGGGTCCACGACCTTGTCGATGACCTTGGGCTCGCAGTAGATGCCGTTGTTCGCGACCGTGCCGTAGGCACCCGCGATCGCCAGCGGTGAGATCGCGTCGGAGCCGATGACCTCGTTGGCGTTGACCATCGGCACTTCCTCGCCGTTGCCGAGGGTCACACCCATCTTGGTGGCGATCTTCTGGATCTCGCAGAGATCGAGCTCGGCGGCCATGAAGACGAACCCGGAGTTCAGCGACTGCGCCGTGAACTGCATCGGTGTTCCGGCGTAGCCGGGCACCTCGCCGAAGTTGTTCGGCTTCCACAGCGGGCTGGAGTTGTTGACCCAGTTGCCTGCGCACGTGTTGGTCATGCTCATCGGCGGGCGCACCGCGGCGTTGACCACCTCGTTCACGGAGTGCCCCTCCTCGAGCCAGCCGAGCAGGGTGAAGAGCTTGAAGGTCGACCCTGCGGGGAAGCCGATCGACCCGCCGTGCGTCAGATCACCGGCGTAGACGATGCTCGAGTAGTTCGGATCGCCCCCGTTGTCGCCGTCGCGGAACTTGGTGTTCTGCGCGATCGCGAGCACGCGACCGGTGTCGGCCTCGACGCTGACCGAGGTGGACCCGAAGTTCATGTCCGCGATCGAGCTCGGCGCATACCGCGACATGGTCTCGGTCGCCGACTTCTGCAGGCTCCAGTCGAGCGTGGTGTAGACGTTCAGACCGCCCCGACGCAGCAGCTCCGTGCGCTCGTCGATCGTGGCGCCGAAAGCGGGATCGTTCTCGATGACGGCACGCACGTACTGGCAGTAGTACTCCGCGCCCGTCGCCGCCGAGCATCCGGTCTTCGGCGAGGTGATCTTCGGTGTGATCGGAGCGATCACGGCCTCGACGTACTGATCGCGTGTGATCTTGCCGTCATCGAGCATGCGGCTCAGCACATACAGCTGGCGACCCTTCGTGAGGGTGTAGCCGTCGGCGGCGGCGAGGTACTGCTCCTGGTCGATCGTGCCGTCGGCCAGCAGGTTGTCGAGCGCCGCGAGCTGTCCGGCGGCGGCATCCACCTCGCCGTCGGGCTCGCCGTTGAGGCCCACGCCATCAGCGTTGGTGATCGAGCCGGCCTTCATGTCGATGCGGTAGGTGTTCGGGTTCTGCACGATGCCGGCGAGCGTGGCGGCCTGTGCGAGCGACAGATCCGCCGCCGAGACCCCGAAATACCGCCGGGCTGCGGCGTCGATGCCGTAGGTGGTGCCGCCGAAGTTGGCGATGTTGAGGTAGCCGAGCAGGATCTCGTTCTTCGAGTACTTCTGCTCGAGCGCGATCGCGTACCGCATCTCCTGCAGCTTGCGCTGGATGCCTTCGTCGCCCGCCGCGGTCGTCGCAGCCGTCCAGCACTCGTACTTCTCTTCCTCGGTCTGGGCGTCGGCTTCGCAGCGCTGGACGAGGATGTTCTTCACGTACTGCTGGCTGATCGAGGATCCGCCCTGGGTCTCCCCGCCGCCGCGCAGGTTCGACAGGACGGCGCGGGTCGTTCCGATGAGGTCGACGCCGCCGTGCTGGTAGTAGCGCGGGTCCTCACTGGAGAGGATCGCGTCGTACATGACGGGGGTGATCTCGTCGAACTCGACCGGCGACCGGTTCTGGTCGTAGAACTGCGTCAGCTCGACATAGTCATCGGAGTCGGGCTTCTTGGCGTACAGCGTCGTCGGCAGCATCAGACGATCGATGTCCAGGACGCTCGGCAGATTGTCGAACATCGTGATGGCGCTGGATGCCGCTGCGCCCGACACCGCGATCGCGGGGGTCACTGTCGCAGTGACGAGGACTCCCGCGACGGCGCTGAGGCCGACCAATCCGGCGAGTCCGCCGAGCACGCCGCTGGCCGTCCGATTCTTATCAGGCATAGGCTTGATCGTAGGCCAGAACCCTGGGCGATCCCTTGACGCGCGCCCCTGCGAGGAGACACCGATGACGACGTGGGAGTACCTGACCACGCCCCTGCTGATCCACAACACCGCTGCGATCCTCAACAACTGGGGCAAGCAGGGCTGGGAACTCGTGCAGGTGGTGCCCGGGCCCGAGGGCGGCCTGGTCGCCTACCTCAAGCGCCCGACCGGTGCCGGGGCAGACAATGCGGGACTGGATGCGGCAGCCCAGGCGGCGCGCCAGTTCGACGGAGAGTGACCCCATGAGCGTCTCCCAGCGCCTGGCGGAGCTCGGCATCGATCTGCCCGCCGTCGTCCCGCCGGTCGCGGCGTATGTCCCCGCGATCGTCCATGGCGATCTCGTCTACACCGCGGGTCAGCTGCCGATGGTGTCGGGGGAGCTGCCGGCAACCGGAAAGGTGGGTGACGGACCGGACCTCGTCGCGGCCGCCGACGCCCACGGACTCGCCCGGGTCTGCGCGCTCAACGCGCTCGCTGCGGCCGCGGCCGCCGCCGGCGGCGTCGACCGGCTCGTCCGCGTCGTGAAGGTCACCGGTTTCGTCGCATCGGTGCCCGACTTCACCGGCCAGCCCGGCGTCGTCAACGGTGCCAGCGAGGTGCTCGGCGAGATCTTCGGCGAGGCCGGTCGCCATGCACGCTCGGCCGTCGGCGTCGCAGTCCTGCCACTGGATGCCCCCGTCGAGGTCGAGGTCGTCTTCAGCCTGGTCTGACGAGGACCGCTCCCTACTTCACCTGGGCCGAGATCACGCTCATCACCGCCGTGTCGGCGAGTGTCGTCGTGTCACCCACCTCGCGGCCCTCGGCGACGTCACGCAGCAGGCGCCGCATGATCTTGCCCGAGCGCGTCTTGGGCAGTTCGCTGACGATGTAGATGTCGCGCGGACGGGCGATCGGGCCGATCTGCTCGCCCACCCACAGGCGCAGCTGCTGGGCCAGGCCCTCGGGCGCGTGCGCGGCGAGGTAGCTCTCCTTGAGGATGACGAACGCGACGACCGCCTGTCCCGTCGTCTCGTCGCTCGCTCCGACGACCGCCGCTTCGGCGGTCGCCTCGTGGGCGACGAGCGACGACTCGATCTCGGCCGTCGACAGGCGGTGTCCCGACACGTTCATCACGTCATCGACACGACCGAGCAGCCACACGTCGCCGTCGTCGTCGAGTCGCGCCCCGTCGCCGGCGAAGTAGAACCCCTGGTCGCGGAACTTCTCCCAGTACGTCTCGACGAACCGCTCCGGGTCGCCCCATATGCCGCGCAGCATGCTCGGCCACGGTTCGGTGACCACCAGCAGTCCGCCGTTGCCGTTGCCGACGTGCCGGCCCTGCTCATCGACGACGTCGATGCTGATGCCGGGGATCGGCGCCTGCGCACTGCCGGGCTTCGTCTCGGTCACGCCCGGCAACGCCGACACCATGATCGCGCCGGTCTCGGTCTGCCACCACGTGTCGACGATCGGGGCGGAGTCCGCGCCGATGATCTCGCGGTACCACATCCACGCCTCGGGGTTGATGGGCTCGCCCACCGAGCCGAGCACCCGCAGGCTCGACAGGTCGAACGACTGGGGCACGGCGCGTCCGATCTTCATGAACGAGCGGATGGCCGTCGGCGCTGTGTACAGCACGGTCACACCGTACTTCTCCACGATCTCCCACCAGCGGCCCGGATGCGGGGCATCCGGCGTGCCTTCGTAGATGACCTGGGTGGCCCCATTGGCGAGCGGACCGTAGGTGACGTACGTGTGACCGGTGATCCAGCCCACGTCGGCGGTGCACCAGTACACATCGGATTCGGGGTGGATGTCGTGGACGACGCGGTTGGTGAACGCCGCCTGGGTCAGGTAACCCGCCGAGGTGTGCAGGATGCCCTTGGGCTTTCCGGTCGTGCCCGAGGTGTACAGGATGAACAGCGGGTGTTCGGCGGGCAGTGCCGGCGCGTCGTGATCGGCGGAAGCCGCGGGCACGGCGTCGTGCCACCAGATGTCGCGTCCGTCGGTCCAGTCGACCTCGTTCTCGCCGCGGCGCACCACCAGGACGTGCTCGACCGTCTCCTGCACGCCCGCGCCGCGGTCGGACAGCGCCTGGTCGACCGCGGGCTTGAGCGCAGACACCTTGCCCTTGCGATATCCGCCGTCGGCGGTGATGACGACCTTCGCGCCGGCATCGTCGATGCGCGCTCGCAGACTGTCGGCCGAGAACCCGCCGAACACGACGGAGTGGATCGCCCCGATGCGCACCACGGCCAGCATCGCCGCGATGGCCTCGGGGATCATCGGCATGTAGATCGCCACGCGGTCGCCCGCGACCACGCCCAGACCCTCGAGCACGTTCGCGACGCGCTTGACCTCGTCGGTCAGCTCCGCATAGGTCACACGGCGCTCGTCGCCGGGCTCGCCCTCCCACAGCAGCGCCGCGCGGTCGCCGTTGCCGGCCTCGACGTGACGGTCGAGGCAGTTGTAGGCGACGTTGAGCTCGCCGTCGTCGAACCACTTCGCGAAGGGGGGATTCGACCAGTCCAGCACCTCGGTGAACGGCGTGTGCCAGTGCAGGTCGCGGGCGTGGTCGGCCCAGAACCCGAGTCGATCCTCGGCGGCGCGCGCGTAGAGGTCGGCGTCGGCGATCGCCGACGCCGCGAACTCGGGTGAGGGGGCGAAGCGGCGGTCCTCATTGAGGAGGTGGTCGATCTGGCTGCTCATGACGAAGCGCTCCTTTGCACGGTCGAATGCCGATGACGGCGAGTCTGCACGGCACCCTACCCACGGCGTCCGAGCGACCACTACCTCCGATAGTGGGTACTCGGTTGTTGGACGGGAACCGATATATCTTCCCGAAGTCGCCGCAGATTGTTTGGAAGGTTGCGCAACGTTGCGTATGCTCTTCACCGGCCGAACATCGATTCTGGCATTGCGGCACCCGAATCACCCCCCGAACCGTGGTGCCGCTCGTGGCGGCATCCCATTCCCCCCATGGGATGCCGCCCCTTTTTTCGCGGGGTGCCTGCCTCACCCTCTCCTCCACAGGCGCGCGAGCGCCGACCGTCGTCCACGGATGCGGTGATGGAGCCGATTCCTGCGACTGGCACTGCCTAGCGTCGGACCCATGTCAGCCCCCTTCGTCGTCCGGCGCCGCACGCAGACCGCGCCGCCCGACGACGCCGGGTGGCCGGCGGAGTCGGCGACACCGCTCATCGCCGACGTTCCCCCTTCGCTGCGTCCGGGCGCATCCGACGCCTCCTCGTTCCCGTCCCGACGACCGGTGCACCGGCATCCGGCGCTCGCGCCCCTGGCGGCGTTCCTCGATGCCCCCGGGGTGACCGACGTCTTCGTCAACGGCGGCGCCGGCATGTTCGTCGATCGCGGCGATGGTGCGGTGCGGGTGCCGACATGGCACGCGGACGAACAGGAAGTGCGCGAACTCGCGGTCGCGCTCATCGCGGCCGGTGGTCGCCACATCGACGACAGCACGCCGTGCATGGATGTGAGGCTGGAGGGGGGAGTCCGCGTGCACGCGGTGCTTCCGCCGATCGCGGCCGAAGGCACCGTCATCTCGATCCGCGTGCCGCGGCTCGACGGGCCCGACCTCGCCGCGCTGCGGTCGCTCGGTGTGTTCGACCAGGCGGCGGAACGGATGCTGCGCGATGTCGTCGCCCGTCGCGAGAACATCCTCGTCACCGGTGCGGCGGGGTCGGGCAAGACGACCCTGCTGTCGGCCCTGCTCGGCTGCGCCGCCGTCTCGGAGCGCATCGTGACGATCGAGGACGTCGCCGAACTGTCGATCTCGCACCCCCACCATGTGCGACTCGAGGCACGCCAGCCCAATCTCGAAGGCGCCGGCGCGGTGGGGCTGGCCCGCCTCGTCCGCGAAGCGCTGCGCATGCGTCCCGACCGGCTCGTGATCGGAGAATGCCGCGGTGACGAGGTTCGGGAACTCCTGTCGGCGCTGAACACCGGGCACGACGGCGGCGCGGGCACCGTGCACGCCAACGGGCTCGCAGACGTACCCGCCCGGCTCGAGGCGCTCGGCGCGCTCGCCGGCCTCGGCGACACCGCCCTCGCCCGTCAGGTCGCGAGCGCGATCGGGCTCATCCTCCACCTCGAGCGCGGCGGCGACGGCGTCCGACGGCTCGCGGAGGTGGGCCGACCGGTCGTCGGCGCCGACGGCCGCCTCTCGGTCGAAGACGTCTCGTGGTGATGCCGTGCCTCTGACGCGCATGCGCCCGACCCCCTCGACGGCACCCGCCGGCACGCTGCTGCGACTCGCCGTGCTGCTCGAGGCCGGAGTCGCGCCTCCGCGCGCCTGGGAGCACTTGGCGTACGCCGGCGATCCGGCCGCACGTCGCGTGGTCGACGCCGTCGCAGGCGGCGAACCCGTCGCGCGGGCCGTCGCCGAGCTGGGGTCGGGTGACGACCCATCGTGGCGGGCGCTGGCGGCGGCGTGGCAGGTCGCCGTCGTCGTCGGCGCCCCGCTCGCGCCGAGTCTTCGCGCGATCGCTGCCGCCGCCGACGACGCGCGCCGCGCCGGCGACGAGGTGAGGGTCGCGTTGGCCGAGCCGGCGGCGACCGCACGGCTCATGGGCTGGCTGCCCGCGGTCGGCCTCGCGCTCGGCGTCGCCCTCGGCTTCGACACCGTCGGTGTGCTGCTGACCGGTCCTGCCGGGTGGGCGTGTCTGGCGGCTGGGGCCGTCTTGACAGTGGTCGGCAGACGATGGTCGGCGCGGCTGGTCCGGCGGGCGGGCGAGGGCGCGGGCATCCCGGGTCTTCAGGACGATCTGCTCGCCATCGCGCTGTCCGGCGGCGTGTCGATCGATCGCGCTCGCACGCTGGTCGTCGAGGCGACCGGCAGCGCACCGGGCGCCGACGCACCCGTGCTCGAGCTGTCGCGGCGGGCGGGAGTCCCCGCCGTCGAGCTGCTGCGCGCCACCGCTGCCCTCGCGCGCCACGACGTGCGCACCGCCGGCCGGATGCGCGCCGCTCAGCTCGCATCGAAGCTGCTGCTTCCGCTCGGGGTGTGCACCCTCCCGGCGTTCCTGCTGCTCGGCGTCGCGCCGATGCTGCTCAGTGTTCTGACCACGACGACCTTCACCCTCTGACGTGTCCCACCCATCGAGAGATCAGGAGAACCCCATGTCCTTCCCGCACCTCACCCGCCGCCGTGCCGCACGCCTGTTCCCCGACGAGAGCGGAGCCGCCACCGCCGAGTACGCCGTCGCCACGATGGCGGCCGTCGCCTTCGCGGGCCTGCTCGTTGTCATCATGCGCAGCGACGAGGTGCGCGGCATCCTCACCGATCTGGTGCGGCGCGCGCTCACCGTCGCGTGATGCGCATCGTCCGCCGCGGGGTGCGCATCGGTGACGGTGACGGCGGATCCGTCACGGCCGAGCTCGTGATCGCCCTGCCTGTCGCGGCGCTGACGATGGCGCTCGGCGTCGGCGCGCTCGGAGCCGCCGCACGCGCCGTGCTTCTGCAGGACGCCGCCGCCGACGCGGCACGGCTGATCGCGCGCGGCGAGCCGCCTGCGCGGGCGGACGCCGCGGTGGCGGCGGCGATCGAGGGGGCATCCGTCACCGTCGAGCACCGCGATGAGCTCGTGTGCGTGCGGGCGTCGGCGTCGACGGGCTTCGCGCTTCTGCCGCGCACCTCCGCCACGGCCTGCGCTCTCGACGGCGGGCTGTGAGATGGCCGGCTCGGTGCTGACCGTCGGGGTGACGGCGGCATCGGTCGCGGTGACGATCGCGGCGCTGGGCGTCGGCGCCGCGGCGGTGCAGGGGCAGAGGCTCGCGGCGGCCGCGGACGCCGCGGCGCTCGCAGCGGCGGATGCGGCGTCCGGCGCCGCCGCGGGTGACCCGTGCGAGCGCGCCGACGACCTCGCGGCGGCGTGGGGCGTCGCGCTCGCCGCCTGCGACGGGGTGGGTCTCGAGGTCACCGTGGTCGTCGAGACCCTCGCCTTCGGCGTCGTCGCGCGGGCTGCGGCGAAGGCCGGTCCGCCGTCGACGCCGTGATGCGCTCTCAGCGACGACCCTCGCAACCCCGTGTATGGTGTGCGTCGATGGAAAGGACGCCCCCGTTGGCACAAGGCAAGAAGCTCGTCATCGTCGAGTCTCCGACGAAGATGAAGTCGATCCAGGGGTACCTGGGCGACGATTACGAGGTGCTCAGCTCGGTCGGTCACATCCGCGACCTGGCGGGCAAGAAGGACATTCCCGCTGACAAGAAGCAGGCGTACGGCAAGTACTCCATCGACATCGACAACGGCTTCGATCCGCTCTACGTCGAGTCCGAACGCGGGCGCAAGACCGTCGCCGATCTCAAGCGCGCTCTCAAGAACGCCGACGAGCTCCTCCTCGCCACCGATGAAGACCGCGAGGGCGAAGCGATCGCGTGGCACCTGCTCCAGGTGCTCAAGCCCAAGGTGCCGGTGCGGCGCATGGTCTTCCACGAGATCACCAAGGACGCCATCCGCGCCGCCGTCGACGACACGCGCGAGCTGGACGTCGCCCTCGTCGACGCGCAGGAGACCCGACGTGTGCTCGATCGCCTCTACGGATGGGACGTCTCGGACGTCGCCCGCCGGAAGGTCGTGCAGGGCACGTCCGCCGGCCGCGTGCAGTCGCCGGCCATCCGTCTGCTCGTCGAGCGCGAGCGCGAGCGCATGGCGTTCCGTTCGGCCGAGTACTGGGACGTCGACGTCGTCGCGATCAAGGATGCCGCCGACTTCACGGCCGGTCTGGCGCGCGTCGACGGTGCCCGCCTGGCGTCCGGCAGCGACTTCGACGACACCGGTGCGCTCAAGAAGGCCGCGCTCGTCCTGACGGAGCAGCAGGCGCGCGAGCTGGCCGAGGCGGTCGAAGCCGCGGCCGAGGCATCGGTCATCGACCTCACGGCCAAGCCGGGAACCCGCAGCCCCAAGCCGCCGTTCACCACGTCGACGCTGCAGCAGGAGGCGGGCCTGAAGCTCTCGATGACGGCCAAGCACGCCATGGGCGTTGCGCAGCGGCTGTACGAGAAGGGGTACATCACCTATATGCGCACCGACTCGACCGCGCTCTCGCGCCAGGCCGTCGAGGCGGCACGGGCGCAGGCCGTCGAGCTGTTCGGCGACAAGGCGGTGCCCGCCAATCCGCGGACGTACGCCAACAAGAGCAAGAACGCTCAGGAGGCGCATGAGGCCATCCGCCCGTCGGGCGACGTGTTCCGTCGTCCGCGCGAGGTGACCGAGCTCGACCGCGACGAGCTGCGCATGTACGAGATGATCTGGACGCGGACGCTCGCGAGCCAGATGTCGGATGCGAAGTACGAGACGACCACGGTGACCCTGAAGGTGGATGCCGGCGGTCGCTCGGCGGAATTCACCGCCTCGGGTACGGTGTACACCTTCAAGGGCTACCGCGAGGTGTACGAGGAGGGCCGCCACGAGAAGCGCGGCGACGCCGACAAGGCCGGCGACCAAGCGCTGCCGGTCATGGCCGTCGGAGACGTGCTGCGCCTGCGCGATGTCGAGCCGAAGGGCCACGCGACGCGACCCAAACCGCGCTTCACCGAGGCGAGCCTGGTCAAGGAGCTCGAAGAGAAGGGCATCGGTCGTCCATCGACCTTCGCGAGCATCATCGACCTCATCCTCGACCGCGGCTACGCCCTCAAGCGCGGAAGCCAGCTGGTTCCCACCTGGCTCGCCTTCAGCCTGGTGCGACTGCTCGAGAACCACTTCGCCGATCTGGTCGACTACGACTTCACCGCGACCCTGGAAGACGACCTCGACGCGATCGCTCGCGGCGAGCAGGGTCGTGTCGAGTGGCTGCACGACTTCTACTTCGGCTCCGACACCCAGCCGGGTCTGCGTCGCATCGTCGACAACCTGGGCGAGATCGACGCGCGGGAGATCAACGCGACGGCGATCACCGACACTGCCACCCTGCGGTACGGGAAGTACGGCCCGTACCTCGAGGTCGTCGACCCGGCCGATCCCGACGCCGCTCCCCGCCGCATCAACATCCCCGAGGACCTCGCGCCCGACGAGTTGACGCCCGAGAAGGCGCAAGAGCTCATCGACGCCCCGGTCGCCGGCAATCGCGTCCTCGGCGAGAACCCCGACACCGGCAAGCTCGTCGTCGTCAAGGACGGCCGCTTCGGTCCGTACCTCGAGGAGGAGGACCCGGTCGACCCCGATGAGGTCGACCCCGCCACCGGTGAGGTCGCCGAGCCGAAGAAGAAGGCGGGTACGAAGACGACGGCTCCCAAGCCGCGCCGCGCCTCGCTGTTCAAGAGCATGTCGCCCGAGACGATCGACCTGCAGACGGCGCTGAAGCTGCTCAACCTGCCGCGCGTGGTCGGAGCGGACCCCGAGTCGGGCGAGGAGATCACGGCGCAGAACGGCCGCTACGGGCCCTATCTCAAGAAGGGCACCGACTCGCGTTCGCTGACCGCCGAGGAGCAGATCTTCGACATCACGCTCGATGAGGCGCTGGCGATCTACGCCCAGCCCAAGTACGGGGCGCGCGGTGCGTCGAGTGCGCTCAAGGAGTTCGACGCCGACCCGGTCAGCGGCAAGCCGATCAAGGTGCGCGACGGCCGGTTCGGTCCGTATGTGACCGATGGCGAGATCAACGCGACGATCCCGCGGGGCGAGACCGCCGACGAGATGACCTTCGAGCGGGCCGTGCAGCTGCTCGCCGACAAGCGTGCCAAGGGTCCGGCCCCCAAGCGCTCGACGCGGTCGCGCTCGACCACCACGCGCCGCACCCCCGCCAAGAAGAAGTGAGCGAGGACGCGCCGACGGGACTGTTCGTCACCTTCGAGGGCGGCGACGGCACGGGCAAGACGACTCAGGCGGGACTGCTCGACGCGTGGCTGCGTGAGCAGGGCCGCACCGTCGTCCGCACGCGCGAGCCGGGCGGTACCGAGGTGGGTGTCCTGGTGCGCGACATCGTGCTGCACCACCGCGGCGAGGTCTCGGCCCGCGCTGAGGCACTGCTGTATGCGGCCGACCGCGCCCAGCATGTCGACACCGTCGTGCGGCCGGCGCTGGAGCGCGGTGACGTCGTCATCCAGGACAGGTACCTCGACTCCTCGGTGGCGTATCAGGGTGCGGGTCGCGTCCTGGGTGCGGGGGAGGTGCGCGACCTCTCGCTGTGGGCGACGGCGGGCCTGCTGCCGCACCTCACCGTGCTGCTCGACCTCGACCCCGCTGCCGCGCGCCGCCGGCTCGATGCGGCCGACAAGCCGTTCGACCGGCTCGAGTCCGAGGCATCCGCGTTCCACGAGCGCGTGCGGACCGCCTTCCTCGCGCTGGCCGAAGCGGACCCGGGCCGCTTTCTCGTGCTCGACGCCGCGCAGGACGCGTCGGTTCTCGCCGCCGACATCCGCGCCCGCGTCGAGGCCCTGATCTGACCGGCCGGTGAGGTCGGACGCGGAGATTAGGCTGGTCGGCATGGAAGCGGTCGCGCCGGTCGCAGAGCTGCCCTGGACCGATGTCTGGGGTCAGGACGCCGCGGTGACGGCACTGCGGAACGCGGCCACCCACCCCGATGCGCTTTCGCACGCGTGGCTGATCACGGGTCCGCCCGGGTCAGGACGCTCGACGCTCGCGTACGCCTTCGCTGCCGCGCTGATCGCCGAGCCGGGCGACGCCGCAGCGATGAAGCAGGTGCTCGCCGGCACGCATCCCGACCTCACGGCGCTGCGGACCGAACAGGTGATCATCCGCATCGACGAGGCCCGGCGCCTGGTCGAGCGCGCGTACTTCGCGCCGTCGATCGGTCGCTACCGCGTCATCGTGGTCGAAGATGCGGACCGCATGACGGAGCGCACCTCGAACGTGCTGCTCAAGGCGCTCGAGGAGCCCCCCGAGCGCACCGTGTGGGTACTGTGCGCCCCGAGCGACGCCGATCTGCTCCCGACGATCCGTTCACGTGTGCGCACGCTGCGTCTGCGTGAGCCCGACGTCGCCGCGGTCGCCGCCCTCGTCGCCGCGCGCACCGGCGCCGCCCCCGCGGTCGCCGAGCAGTCGGCGCGCCACGCGCAGCGGCACATCGGCATGGCACAGCGTCTGGCCACGGATGCCGCCGCGCGTGAGCGCCGCGACGAGACGCTGCGTGCGGTGCTCGGGGTGCGTGGCGTCGGCGACGCCGTCGACGTCGCCGGCCGCATCGTGCAGGTCGCGAGCGAGGACGCGAAAGCGCTCACCGCCGAACGCGACGAATCCGAGCGATCGAGCCTGCTGCGCACGCTGGGTATCGCGGACGGCGCGGCGATCCCGCCGGCAGTGCGCTCGCAGATCTCAGCGCTCGAGGACGACCAGAAGCGGCGAGCGACCCGAAGCCTGCGTGACGGCATCGACCGCGTGCTCACCGACCTTCAATCGATGTTCCGGGATGTGCTGATGCTGCAGTACGAGCGGGAGGGCGACCTCATCAACCGTGAGCTCGAAGACGATCTGCGCGCGCTCGCACGGGCCTGGCCGCCCGCGCGCACCCTCGACGTCGTCGACCGGCTCGCCGCGACCCGTCAGAACCTCGAGCAGAACGTGGCGCCGGCGCTGGCGCTCGAGAGCCTGCTCATCACCGTCGCCACCGGAAGGACCCCGTGACCCGCACCCCCGCCCGCCGTATGCGGCGCCTGCTCGCCGTCGTGGCATCCGTCGCGGTGGCGTCGATCGCCCTCAGCGGCTGCCTGTACACGCTGATCCCGGAAGACCGGCCCCTCTCGACCGAGAGCGCGGCTCCGGACGTGAGCGGGATTCCCACCGAGCTGCTGCCGTTCTACAGCCAGACCGTCGTCTGGTCGCCGTGCGGTGACCTCGAGTGCGCCACGATCACGGCGCCGCTGGACTGGGACGACCCCGCGCTCGGCGAGATCGAGCTCGCACTGGCGCGTCAGCGAGCGCTCTCGGGCGAGGCGATCGGCTCGCTGCTGTTCAACCCCGGCGGTCCCGGCGCCAGCGCCGTCGACTACATCCGCACGTCGATGAGCGCGGCCGTGACGCCCGCCCTCGAGGAGGCGTACGACATCGTCGGCTTCGACACGCGCGGCGTGGGAGCCTCATCCGCGGTGCGGTGCTACGACGCCGCCGGAATGGACGCCTATCTGTACGACATCCCCGTGAACACGCGCGGATCAGACGCCTGGGAGGCCGAACTCGATGCGCGCAACGCCGGCTTCGCGGCGGCGTGCGAGGCGAACAGCGACGGGATCCTCGCGCACGTCACCACGGTCGACTCCGCGCGCGACATGGACCTGATCCGGGCGGTGCTCGGCGACAGCGAACTGCACTACCTCGGCTACTCGTACGGCACATTCCTCGGCGCCACCTACGCCGAGTTGTACCCCGATCGGGTGGGCCGGCTCGTCCTCGACGGCGCGATCGATCCCTCGATCCCGAGCATCGAGGTCGGCGAGATCCAGCTCTCCGGATTCGAGTCGGCACTGCGGGCGTACCTGGCGGACTGCCTGCAGACCAGCGACTGTCCCTTCCGGGGCAGTGTCGACGAAGCGGCGGCAGACCTCGGTGCGCTGTATGCGCGGCTCGACAGCACGCCTCTTCGCGCGTCGGACGGGCGGATGCTCGGGGCCGACGCCATGGTCACCGCGACGCTGCTGGCGCTGTACTCCGAGGACACGTGGCAGTACCTCACCATCGCGATCGAAGACGTGCTGCAGGGCAACCCCGAGCTCGCCTTCCTGCTCGCCGATTCGTACTACGGACGCCTCGACGGTGCCTACACCGACAACAGCACCGAGGCGTTCATCGCGTACAACTGCATGGATTATCCCGACGACACGACCCCTGAGGACGAGGCGGCCGCCGAAGCCCGACTCGCGGTCGAGGCGCCGACCTTCGCGCCATACTCCGTCGGGCCGGATACGTGCGCGGCCTGGCCGTTCCCGCCCACGGGCACCCGTGGCGTGCTCACCGCCGACGGCGCGGCACCCATCGTGGTCATCGGAACGACGAACGACCCCGCGACGCCGTACGAGTGGGCGGTCTCGCTGGCCGATCAGCTGTCGAGCGGCGTGCTCGTCACGCGCGAAGGCGAAGGCCACACGGGCTTCAACAAGGGCAACGCGTGCGTCGACACCGCGATCGAGGACTACCTCATCGACGGCGTCGTGCCCACCGACGGCCTGGTCTGCTGACCGTGCGTCCGCGGTTCGCGGGCGTCATGCGAAGACACGCGCGGCAACACGACGGAACCTGACGTCACAGGGCGACACCGACGCTCGACAGGCCCGGACTCCGCCCGCACACTCGTCGGCATGACTTCGCGCATCATCCTCAACGCCTTCGACATGACCTGCGTCACGCATCAGAATCCGGGCCTGTGGCGGCATCCGGACAACCGTGCCGACCGCTACAACACCCTCGAGTACTGGACCGACCTCGCCCGCACACTCGAGCGAGGCCGATTCGACGCCGTCTTCATCGCGGACGTCGTCGGCCTCTACGACGTGTATCGCGGGACCGCGGCGGCGTCCTTCCTCGACGCCGACCAGGTGCCGGTGAACGATCCGCTCCTGCAGGTGCCCGCGATGGCCGCCGTCACGGAGCGGCTCGGGTTCGGCGTCACGGTCGCCGTGACGTACGAGCAGCCGTACCTGCTCGCGCGTCGATTCTCGACTCTCGACCACCTGACGGGCGGGCGGATCGGCATCAACGTAGTGACGTCGTATCTCGACAGCGCGGCCCGCAACCTCGGGCTCCGCCGGCAGGTCGACCACGATCGACGCTACGACCTCGCCGACGAGTTCCTCGACGTCGTCTACAAGCTGTGGGAGGGCTCGTGGGAGGACGGTGCCGTCGTCAAGGACCCCGAACGGGGCGTCTACACCGATCCCGCGAAAGTCCACCCCATCGGCCACAGCGGCGAGTTCTACGAGGTGCCGGGAATCCACCTGACCGAACCGTCTCCGCAGCGCACGCCGGTCATCTACCAGGCGGGCGCGTCGTCACGTGGCCGGGACTTCGCCTCCAAGCACGGCGAAGCGCTCTTCATCATCGCGACGAGTCCCGAACAGGCCCGGGGGATCACCGACGACATCCGCGATCGCGCCGAGGCGCAGGGGCGCCGGCGCGACTCGGTCAAGATCCTCACGCTGCTCACCGTGATCACCGGTGCGACGGACGAGGAGGCGCAGGCGACCTACGACGAGCTGGCCGCGCACGCCAGCCTCGAGGGCGGGCTCGCGCTCGCGGGCGGCTGGACCGGCATCGACTTCTCGACCCTCGACCCCGACGTGCCGCTCGAGTACGTCGACAACGACTCGTTGCGCAGCGTGCTCGCGATGTTCACCACGGCCGATCCGACGCGTCGATGGACCCCTCGCGACGTCGCCGGGTATCTCGCGATCGGCGGTCTCGGCAAGGTCGTCGTCGGCGGTGCCGAGACCGTGGCCGACGAGCTGGAGCGCTGGATCGAAGTCGGTGGCCTCGACGGCTTCAACCTCGCCTACGCGATCACGCCCGGCACGTTCGAGGACTTCGTCGACCACGTCGTCCCCGAGCTGCAGCGTCGTGGTCGGGTGTGGCAGGACTATCCCGCCGAGAGCGACGGCACCCTGCGTGCCCACCTGCTGGACGCTCCCACGGGGCTCGTACCCGACGAGCATCCGGCGGCGCGGTACCGCGGGGCGTTCGCCGACGGTGCGTCCGCCGCCGACGGCACGTCGCCGTCCCCGTTCAGCGATGCCCGCGACCCGCTCGCCGCCGCGCCTCGCGCGGAGTCCCTGGTGAACCCGTGACGCAGGCGATCCTGTCCGTGCGACCGCCGGAACCTGTCTCGTCGACCGCGCGGCTGAACGTGGTGGCCGTATCGGGCAGCGTCAGTGCGCCGTCGAAGACCCGCGCTCTCCTGGATGAGATCGTCGCCGCCCTCGGCAACCGACTCGAGATCACGGCGCACACGGTGTCGCTGAACGAGATCGGGCCGGCCCTCGCGGGCGCGGTGCGTCGCGACGAGTTGCCGCCGACGGTCGAAGCGGAGCTCGAACGCATCGAGCGGGCCGACGTGCTGGTGGTCGCCAGCCCCGTCTATCGGGCGGCGGTCTCGGGCCTCTTCAAGCATCTGTTCGATCTCGTCGATCAGCACGCGCTCGCCGGGACACCGGTCATCGTGTCCGCGACGGGAGGCAGCGATCGGCATGCTCTCGTGGTCGAGCATCATCTGCGACCGTTGTTCGCGTTCTTCCAGGCGGTCACCCTGCCACTGGGGGTCTACGCCTGCGAAGCCGAGTTCTCCGGTGGCCGGGTCGCCGGCGCCGCGCTGCGCGACCGGATCGAGCGGGCGGTCGAGGTGAGCGTGCCGCTCATCAGGCGGCTGAGCGGATCGGCCGTGGATCGAAGCGCGCGCGCCGTCCGTTAGGATGGACGACGGCGATCTCGGCGGGGTCGCCGCGCCACCTTAGCTCAGTCGGCAGAGCGATTCACTCGTAATGAATAGGTCAAGGGTTCGATTCCCTTAGGTGGCTCAGACGGAACGAAGGCCGCCTCCGGCCCAGCCCGTGACCTGTTTCCTGCGGGGAGGCTGCATGGATGCGGCGATGAACGCCCTGCTCGAGATCTTCTCGTGGGTCGGCGTCGGATTGGGACTGAGCGTGCTGCTCGTCGCCCTCATCGCGCGGCTGGCCGACGGAACCTGGCTTCCCGCCCGCGCGGTCGTCGAGGACGGTCCGAACGGTCGCTTCGTGCGCTGGTTCGACGCCGACGGAGCCATCGGTCAGGCGCCCCTCACCGCCGAACAGGACGGAAAGCTGGCCGGCAAGGACATGGCCGACATCTACTACCGTCACGGCTGGACGGATCGGATGCGCCTGGACCCGCGCTCGCCCGCGGTGCGCCCCCTGACACTGCTCGGCACCGGACTGGTCGCCTTCGGCCTCGCATGCGCGATCGCGTCGTGGGTGCTGCTGGCGCTCTCGCGCTGACCACAGCACACGTCAATCTCGGGGGAGGGCGCGCACGCGGTTGTTTCGCGCATTGTGCTCCAACTCCACGAGGCCCAATGCCTCCAGAAGCGGCGGCACATACATCCCGAACCGGCCACGGTAGCCCTTGCGCTGGCCGTACCAGCCGCCGACAGGGTTGTCGGGCGACCGGCCCCACGCTTCGACCGTGCCTTCGGCGGGCTCCTTCTTCTCATCGGCGGCGCCCAGCGGCATCCAGTCGCCGTGCGTGACCAGCATGGCGTGGAGGTCATCTACCGCGCGAGCGAGGTAGGTGAGCCGCGTGCTGCCGACCTGGCAGACCAGCAGCGGCGGATCGGCCTCGTCGTCGCGGTGGATCGAGAACTGCGACGACAGCGGCGCCGTCTTCAGCTGCCAGGGATCGTCGGCGGTCCCGCTTCCCGACCAGTGCGTGTCCATCGCGTCCTCCTCGCCGTCGAGCGTCGACCCCAGTGTGGAACGTCGGCGGCGCGGCCGCAACGGGTCACGCGGGCAGGCGGTACGAGGGCAGTCCGCGGCGGCGGATGAGCCATTCGGCCACGAGCAGGTTGGGCAGCCAGGCGAGGAACGGCACCGCCGCGTACGCGTTGGCGAAGGCCGAGTCGAACTCCCACGGCATCCCGAGCCACAGCGGTGTCAGCAGCATGAGGGGCAGCCAGATGCGCAGGGTGACGGCCGCGAAGGTGAGTGCGTAGTTGCGGATCATCCACGCCTGGTGCGACGCGATGTCGCGACGACGGATGCTGCGATAGGCGCGCCAACCTGTGATCAGCCACAGCACGCCGAGGGCGCCGAACCCGAACAGCCCGACCCAGCCGGCCGGGCTGAACGGCGCGATCGCCAGGCCCGCGATCCCGCCGATCGCGACCGCGATGAGGTAGGTGCGGCCGGTGATGCGATGCACGCGCGGCATCCGGTCGCGCAGCCCGCGCCAGAACTGGAACGGGCCCAGCGCCAGCGCGAGTGCGGCGGCGGCGATGTGCGTGTACAGCGCGACCTGCACGGGCAGCGGCTTGACGGCATAGTCGGCGGCGAGGCCGACGTCCTGCGCGGCGAGCTCGTCGAGCGAACCGGTGAAGTAGGGGATCGCGCCGAAGGCGACGATGCTCAGCGCGAGCAGCGTGACGAAGGTCCAGCCCACGCGCGAGCGGGTGCGGACGGCGGTGGCGAGGGTCATGCGCGATACGGTACCGGCACCGTCGAGCCTCTTCACGGGGGCAGGCCCCCGGAGGTCCCCGGGGGTGGGCCCGCGCTCCTCGGCGAGGGTGTGGCCGCTTCCGATCAGGCCAGTGCGAGCATCCCGCCCGCGACCAGCGCGAGGGCCAGGCCGATCCACTGCACGGACGCCACACGTTCGCGCAGCACGATCGCCGCGAGCACGATGGTGCCCGCGGGGTACAGGGCCGTGAGCGCCGACACGATCGACAGGTCGCCGAGCCGCAGCGCGAGAAGCATCATCGTGTTGGCGCCGGCATCGAGGATGCCGCAGCCGATCGCGAGCCACCATGCCGCCCGCACTGTCGACGGCGGGCCCGTCGGCACCGCGGCGTCGGCCGGTGCGGCGTGCTCGAGGTCGGCGTGTCCGGTGGGAGTGGCGCCGAGTCGGGCGCCCTGGGGCTGGAGTGCGGTGAGAGCCGGCTGTCCGCGCCGCACGGTGCGCAGCATCAGGGCGCCGACGATGATCAGCGCCAGCGCCGTGTTGGTGGCACGCGTCATCACCAGCGGCATGAGGCCGCTGTCGTCGCTGGTGCGATCGATCGCGATGAGGAACCCGCCGATGGCGAGACCCGCGCCGACCGCCATCACCAGGCCCCTGACGTTCGGGCGGACGACCTTCGCGCCGGGGATGAAGCCGACGAGCACGACGGCGACGAGCGCGACCGCCAGTCCGACGTACCCGATCGCCGTGAGCTCCTCCTGGTTCACCAGCAGTCCCCACAGCATGGGGGCGATGGCCGAGACGATGGCCGTGAGCGGTGACAGGATGCTCATCGGGCCGATCGCCAGGCATGCGTAGAGCAGAAGAATGGCGACGAAGCCGAAGACGCCGGCGACCACGCCCCAACCGACATCGCGCGGCGTCCACTGCCCGCCCACGAGCGGCAGGGCGAGTCCGAGCAGGACCAGCCCCGACACCGCAGCGGCGGCAGTGACCGCGATCGACCGAAGGCGGCGCGCGGCCAGTCCGCCGAGGAAGTCGGCTGCGCCGTAGACGAGTGCGCCCGCCAGGGCGATCACCGCAGAGATCACCCGCACCAGCCTAGGGGTTGCGCAAACCCCAAAGTAGCTAGATAAGCTAGCAATATGCGTTCGACTCAACCGACCCGCTGGCTTCGCGTCGGCATCCCGGTTCTTCTCGTGCTCGTGTGGCTCGTGGGGGGTTCCATCGGCGGCCCCTACTTCGGCAAGGTCGAGGAGGTCTCGTCGAACGACCGGTCGAGCTTCCTGCCGTCCAGCGCCGATGCCACGCAGGTCAACGAGCAGCTGCCCGGCTTCCTGGGCGACGAGACCCTTCCGGCCGTGCTCGTGGTCACCGGTGACGGTGAGCTGACCGAGGACCAGCTCGCCGAGATCAGCGCACTCGTCGATGAGATCGGACAGCTGGACGGCATCCAGGGTGATGTCTCACCGCCGATCCCATCCGAAGACGGCGAAGCCGTGCAGGTGTTCGTGCCGATCGATTCGGGAGCCGACATCGATGAGGTCGTCAGCGAGATCCGGCTGATGGCCGACGAGGATCTCGCCGCTCCGCTGGAGGGGTGGGTGACCGGTCCCGCAGGATTCACCGCCGATCTCGTCGAGGGCTTCCTCGGCATCGACGGCCTGCTGCTCGCCGTCGCGCTCATCGCGGTCTTCCTCATCCTCGTCGTGGTCTACCGTTCGCCGCTGCTGCCGGTCCTCGTGCTGATGACGAGCGTGTTCGCGCTGTGCGTCGCGCTGCTGACCGTGTGGTGGCTGGCGTACGCCGGGATCTTCGTGCTCAACGGTCAGGTGCAGGGCATCCTGTTCATCCTCGTGATCGGCGCAGCCACCGACTATGCGCTGCTGTACGTCGCACGCTTCCGTGAGGCGGTCGCCGAAGGCCGGCAGCGGTGGGATGCCACGCTCACGGCATGGCGCGGATCGTTCGAGCCGATCCTCGCCTCGGGCGGCACCGTGATCGCGGGTCTGCTCTGTCTGCTGCTCAGCGACCTCGCGACCAATCGTGCGCTCGGGCCGATCGCGTCGATCGGCATCGCATTCTCGCTGCTGTCGGCGCTCACGTTCCTGCCGGCGCTGCTCGCGCTCGTCGGGCGGGCCGCGTTCTGGCCGTTCGTCCCGAAAGAGCCGGTGGCGACCATCCCCGACGACCTCACGCAGCCGGTCCGCGGTCTGTGGCCCCGCCTGGCCCGGTTCGTCGCGCGCCACGCACGCGCCGTCTGGATCGTCTGCACCGTCGTGCTGATCGCCGGCGCGTTCGGGGTGACCCAGCTCAAGGCCGACGGCGTCGCCACCAGCGACCTCGTGCTGGGGGAGTCGCAGGCGCGCGACGGGCAGGCCGTGCTCGCCGAGCACTTCCCCGCGGGATCGGGCAGCCCCGTCTACGTCATCGTCGACGAGTCCGATGCCGCGAGCGCCGTCGAGGTGCTCGAGGCGAGCGACGGCGTCGAGTCGGTGTCGGCGGCATCCGAGGACTCGCCGACCGGCCAGGCGGGAGTGGGCGTCGAAGACGGCGAGGTCGTGTACGCCGCCGTGGGTCCCCCCGGCACACCCGCCCCCGAGCCGACGGTGTCGGACGGCGACGTACTGCTCATCGGCACGCTGACCGATGCCGCCGACTCCATGGCCGCCGAGGATACGGTGCGCGATCTGCGCGTGGCCTTCGACGATGAGATCGGCGATGGCGCGGTGCTCGTCGGCGGCGAGACGGCGACCGACATCGACACGAACGACACGTCGATCCGCGACCGCACGCTGATCATCCCGGTGATCCTGGTGGTGATCTTCGCCATCCTCATGCTGCTGCTGCGGTCGATCCTCGCGCCCGTGATCCTCATCGGCACCGTGATCCTCTCGTTCGGCACCGCCCTGGGTGTGAGCGCGATCGTGTTCAACACCGTGTTCGACTTCCCCGGAGGGGATCCTGCCGTGCCGCTGTACGGTTTCGTGTTCCTCGTCGCTCTCGGCGTCGACTACAACATCTTCCTGATGTCGCGCGTGCGCGAGGAGTCGCTGGTGCACGGCACGCGCTCGGGCATCCTGCGCGGCCTCGTCGCGACGGGCGGGGTGATCACGTCAGCGGGTCTGGTGCTGGCCGCGACCTTCGCGGCGCTGGGTGTGATTCCGATCCTGTTCCTCGCGCAGATCGCGTTCATCGTCGCGTTCGGCGTGCTGCTGGACACCTTCGTGGTGCGCTCGCTGCTCGTGCCCGCCCTGTCGTACGACATCGGCCGAGCGATCTGGTGGCCGTCGAAGCTGTGGCGCCGCGACCCGCAGTCGGCGGCGACCGGTGGCGAGGCCACCGTTGCCGACGCGACGGACGCCGCCGAGCTGCCGGCATCCACCGATCCCGCGCTGGTCGCCGAGGACGGGCACGCGCTGACGCGCGACGAGTATCGTCGTACGCTCGAAGAATGACCAAGGCGCTGTTCATCGTCGATGTCCAGAACGATTTCACCGAGGGGGGAGCGCTCGGCGTCGAGGGCGGCGACGCCGTGGCCGCGGCGATCTCTCAGTACCTCGCCGATCATGCGGACGAGTACGCCCTCATCGTCGCGTCGCGCGACTGGCACGACGGCGACAATGACAACGGCGGACACTTCGCCGACGGCGAGCCCGACTTCATCGACAGTTGGCCCGTGCACTGCGTCGGCGGCACTCAGGGCGCCGAGTACGACGCCGGACTCGACACGGCGGCCGTGACGCACCACGTCAAGAAGGGGCAGGGCGAGCCCGCATACTCGCTGTTCGAGGGCGTGGACGACGAGGGGCGCACGGTCTCCGAGCTGCTCGAGCAGCACGGGGTGCTCGAGATCGACGTCACCGGCATCGCGACCGACTACTGCGTGCGGGCCTCCGCCCTCGACGCCCTGGCCCACGGCCGCCGCGTGCGTGTGCTGACCGACCTGATCGCCGGCGTCGCGGCCGAGTCGAGCGATGCCGCCCTGGCCGAACTCGCTCACGCCGGCGCCGTGCTGACCGAGTCGGCGCGATGAGCGAGGCCCCCGACCGGCCCGAGATCCCGCGCAATCCGGTCGCCGTCACCGGCCTCGTGATCACCGGTCTCGCGGCGATCGGGGGGCTGCTCAGCTGGCGGGTTGGTCTGCTGATCGCGCTCGCGGCTTTCGTGGTGAGCGTCTTCGGCTACCTGCGCTATCGCCGCGTCGGCGTGGGGCGCATCCCGGCGATGGCGGGAATGGTGGCATCCGCTCTGCTGGCCCTCTCGGCGTCGTACTTCGTGGTGACGGGGCTGTGACGGCGCCGCTGCGGTCGGCGCGCGCCGACCTCGAGGACCTGTGCGCTCGCGGGATGACCTGGAACACCGCGATGCGTCGCGCGTTCCCGGATGCCACGGCGGGCCGTCCGGCCGCTGTGCTGGTCCTGTTCGGCGAGCTCGACGACATCCCGGCCCGTGCGCACGGAGCGGTCAGTGCCGACCTCGACGTGCTGCTGCTGCGCCGCGCGGCGACCCTCGGCAGCCATCCCGGGCAGATCGCGTTCCCGGGCGGCCGCGTCGAAGAATCCGATGACGACATCGTCGCCGCGGCCCTGCGCGAGGCCCGGGAGGAGACGGGGGTCGACCCCGCCGGCATCGAGCCGCTCGGCACGCTGGAGCCGCTGCCCGTTCCGGTGAGCAACCATCTCGTGACACCCGTGCCCGCGTGGTGGACCCGACCGAGCGAGGTGGCCGCCGTCGATCACGCCGAGTCGGTCGACGTGTTCCGGGTCCCCGTCGCAGATCTCCTCGACCCCGCACACCGCGGAGCCACCGAGCATCGGTTCGGCGGCGCGCTGTATCGTTCGCCGGCGTTCGAGGTCGAGGGCCGCGTGATCTGGGGATTCACCGCCATCGTGCTGTCGGGCATGTTCAGCGAACTCGGCTGGTCCGTCGACTGGGACGACCGCCGCATCATCGTGCCGTGACCCGGCGGATCACACCGACGTAGGGTGAGGGTATGGCGAAGGCGGCGTACCCCGAGTGGATGGTCCGGCTCCTGGGCTGGGCGCACGGTGCGGCACTGCGCCTGTCGGGCGGGCGCATCGGCCGCTTCGTCCTCGGTATGGAGGCCGTCGAACTGCACACGACCGGGCGGCGGACCCGGCGCGAGCGCACTGCTCTGCTCACGGCGCCGATCCAGGAGGAGGGTCGCATCGTGCTGGTGGCCTCGCTCGGCGGTGGCGACCACCATCCCGCCTGGTATCTGAACCTCCGCGCGAACCCGGGCGTCCGCATCACCGGCGCCGCGGGAACCCGCCGCTATCGCGCGCGCACGGCGACCGGCGACGAGCGCGCGGCGCTGTGGGAGCGCGCAGTCGAGGTGTATCCGAACTACGCGCACTACCAGGAGTGCACCGACCGCGTGATCCCGGTCGTCGTGTGCGAGCCCGTCGACTGATCGCGGCCGAGCCGGCACCGCTGCGAGTCGCCGCACCTGCACGATCCGGGGTGGGTCGGCGTGCAGAGGCGACGATCGACGGTGGGCCCCGTGGGGCTCGAACCCACGACCCGCGGATTAAAAGTCCGATGCTCTACCGACTGAGCTAGAGGCCCGCGACCTCTCAGCGTACCCGTACCGACAACGGCCGT
>NZ_BAAAYU010000005.1:1832834-1908562 GCF_039536545.1 Microbacterium awajiense
GGCCGAGACCCCCGTTCGGCCGGACCCGTCTGTCACTCCGCCGGAGGCAGCAGCACACCGTCGATGAGGTAGACCGTGGCGTTGGCGGTCTGGACGCCGCCGCAGACAATGCCGGCCTCGTTGACCATCCACATCTCGCCCGAACCCGTGACCTCGAGGTCGGCGCCCTGCACGGTGGTGTGGGTGCCCGCGATGTCGTCGGGCGAGATCTGACCCGGGATCACGTGGTACGTGAGGATCGCGGTCAGCGTCTCGCTGTCTGTCTTGAGTGAGTCGATGACGGCGGGATCGACCGCGGCGAACGCGTCGTCCGTCGGCGCGAACACGGTGAACTCGCCGCCGTTGAGCGTGTCGACGAGGTCGACGTCGGGATTGAGTTCGCCGCTCACGGCCGAGACGAGCGTGGTGAGCAGCGGGTTGTTGGATGCGGCGACTGCGACCGGGTCGGCGGACATGCCCTCGATCGAGCCGGCGCCGTCGGGGACCGCCGCGGCGTACTCCTCGCAGCCGGGGCCGACCAGGCCGGCCATCGGGTCCATCTCCATGGGCTCCTCGGTCTCGGCGGGGGCCATCGTCTCTTCGGGCTCGGCCTCGGCGGAGCCGGTGGCGCCCATCGAACAGGCCGAGAGCGTGAAGACCGCCGCCAGAGCCAGAGCGCCGACAGAGAGCCGCTTGCGTGTGATGCGTGACATGAGTCCTCCTCGTGTGGGTCCGCCGTGTGCGGAGTCATGGGGGATTCGGAGGTGCGGCGCGATCGGATTGGATCGCGCAGCGGATCGCGCGCGCGAGTAGGGAATGATGGGGGAATGGTCATCGACGGTGTGGACGTGCCCGATGACGGCGCGCCTTCCGTCGACCGCGTGGGTGAATTGCTGCGCCGCGTCGCCGACGGCGACCAGACGGCTTTCGCGCGCGTCTACGACATGCTGTCGGCACGCGTCTTCGGTCTGATCCTGCGGGTGCTCGTCGATCGGTCGCAGAGTGAAGAGGTGCTGCAGGAGGTCTTCCTCGAAGTGTGGCAATCCGCTTCGCGGTTCGCTCCGAACAGAGGGCAAGGCAGATCCTGGATCCTCACGATCGCGCATCGCCGGGCGGTCGACCGTGTGCGCGCCTCGCAAGCGAGCACCGATCGTGACGTGAGGGCCGGGGTCCGCGAGCTCGGCGCCGGCCCCGACGGCGTCGCCGAGCAGGTGGAGTTGCGCATCGAGGGTGAGCGGGTGGCGACGGCACTGGCGACCCTGCCCGACCCGCAGCGCGAAGCCCTCACGCTGGCCTACTACGGCGGTTACAGTCAGAGCGAGATCGCGGCGCTGGTGGGAGCGCCGCTGGGGACGATCAAGACGAGGATGCGGGATGGACTTTCCCGACTTCGCACGCAGATGGGGGTGACGGCATGAACGAAGAGCAGTTCGCAGAGCTCTCGGCAGGGTACGCGCTGCACGCGCTGTCGCCCGAGGACCTCGCCGCCTTCGAGGCGGCTCGCGCCGAGCATCCCGAGTGGGAGCACCACGTCACGAGGGATGCCGCCACGGCCGCGTCGCTGGCCGACGGCATCGCCGAGGTGCCCTCGCCGCTGACACTGCGGTCGACCCTGCTCGCGAAGATCGCCGCGGATGCCGCCGCCGACGCCGCTCCCGAGGAGCAGCCGCCTTCCCGGCCCGAGTACGTCGAGCCGGCCCCGACGACCAACACGATCCAGACGGTGGAGCGGCGGAACTGGACGCGCGGGCTGCTCGCGCTGGCGGCATCCCTCGTCCTGCTCGTCGCGCTCGGCTACGGCGCGGTGGCGATCAACGACTACGTGAACCGGCCCGCCGCGGTCGTCGCGCTCTCCGAGATCGAAGCCGCCCCCGATGCGCAGGAGTCGACCGGCGAACTCGCCGATGGCGGCACGGTCACCGCGTACTGGTCCGAGTCGCTCGGCAAAGCCGTGATCACCACCAGCGCGCTGCCCGCTGTGGACGAGGGCGAGACCTACGAGATCTGGTTCGTGCGAGCAGATGCTCCGGTGTCCGCCGGGCTCTTCGAAGCCGCGACCGGCGACTCCACGACCGCGCTGCTGGACGGGCCCGTCGAGCCCGGTGATGTGATCGCGGTCACCGTCGAGCCGGCGGGCGGCTCGCCGACGGGGGCCCCTACGAGCGATCCGATCGTTGTGATCCCCACGGCGGCGTGAGCGGCTCAGCCGTTCCCGTTCCCGCTCCCGCTCCCGTTCCCGTTCCCGTTCCCGTTCCCGTTGCCCTTGCCGTTCCCGTTCCCGCCGCTGTTGTTGTTGCCGGGGCCCGAGTTGTCGCTTCCGCCGCCGTTGCCGTTTCCCGGTTCCGAGTCGGCGGAGCCGCTGCCGCTGTTGCCGGCGCCGACGACCGCCGCGGGTTGAGGGCCGGGGTCCGAGTCGGCTGTCGTCGTCGAATTCGGCGACGGGGTGGGCTCCGCCGGGACGGTCGTCTGCTCGACGACCCGTTCGGTCGGTAGCGACGAGGGCGCATCGCCCGCCCCGATTCCGAGCGCGATGAGGATCGCGGCGCCCGAGGCCGCGACGGCCGCACCCGCGCCGGCCCACAGCGCGCGGCGGCGCCGCGGTGCGCGGCGGCGATGCCGCGGCGCGCCCGCGCTCGTACCAGGTGCGGGCAGCGGCGGCATCGGCGGCAGCACGGCCGTGGACTCGGTGGCGTTGTGCGCGGCAGCCGGCGCGATGGCCGTGATCGCCGTCGGAGCCGCCTCGGGCGCGGACGCGGAGGCCAGGCCCGCCGCCGCGACCGCCACCTCGAGTGCCGTGGGACGGGCCTCGGGTGCGATCGCGGTCATGCGGCGGAGCACGTCCTGCCAACGCGGATCGAGGGTGTCCGGGATCTCGGGCGGTCGCGACATACGGGCGATGACGGTGCCGATGCCCTCCGCCTCGGCGAACGGTCGTGTTCCCGACAGGGCCTCGATCAGCACGATGCCCAGCGCGTAGACATCCGCGGCCGGTGCGGGGGTCGCGCCCTGGGCCTGCTCGGGGGCGACGTAGGCCGCCGTGCCCAGGCCGATCCCCGGGCTGGTCGCGCGGGTGGAGTCGAGCAGATGCGCGATGCCGAAATCGGCCACCTTGGGTCGCCAACGTTCGTGGGGCAGCGGCGAGGGCGTCAGCAGGATATTGGCGGGCTTGATGTCGCGGTGCACGACCCCCGCAGTGTGGGCGACGTGGAGGGCTTCGGCGACGTCACGTGCGATGGCGGCGGCTTCGGCCGAGCCGAGCGGTCCGCGGTCCATCAGCACGCGCAGCGTGATGCCGTCGACGAACTCCATCACGAGATAGCTCGGCTCGTCGGCGGCGACGTACGCGTCGTGGAGTGTCACGAGGCCGTGGTGGTTCAGCGCGGCCAGCAGCGTCGTCTCGGAGCGTGCACGCTCGACCGTGCCGAGTCCGTCGACGGTGGCGCGCAGCACCTTGATCGCGACGGTGCGCTGCAGCGCCGCATCCTGCGCGCGGAACACCTCGGCCATTCCGCCCGCGCCGATGCGCTCGTCGAGGCGGTAGCGCCCCGCGAGCACCTGGCCGGTCGAGATCTCGCCGGACATGCACAGGTCGGTCACGTGGCCGACGATACCTCCGGCATCGACGTCGACCGCAGGGCTTGACATCTGCGACCTGATGCGCCGCTACCGTGTTCACGTGTCCCCATCGCCGCAGTCGCCCCAGACGCTCGCCCACCTGCGACGAGCGCGCGATCTGATGGACCGCGACTACGCCGAACCCCTCGACGTGCCCACGATGGCCGCTCGGGCCCTCATGTCGCCCGCGCACTTCTCGCGCGAGTTCAAGGTCGCGTACGGCGAGACCCCCTACGCGTACCTCGTGACCCGGCGCGTCGAGCGGGCCATGGCACTCCTGCGCGCCGGATCGACGGTGACGGATGCCTGCACTGCCGTCGGAGCGACGTCGCTCGGCTCGTTCAGTTCGGCCTTTCGCCGGCTCGTCGGCGAGAGCCCGAGCGCGTACCGCCTCCGCCCGCACTCGGCTGCGGAGGCGATGCCGCCGTGCATCGCGAAGGTGCTCACCCGGCCGACCCGCTACGCGCCTCCGGTTCCGAGCAGGATCGGAGAAGACGCGGTGTCCGCACGAGCGTAGCGTGTCGCACATGACGAAGATCGCCCTGCGCTACTGCCCCATCACGGTTGACGACGTCGACGCGGCCGTCGCCTTCTATCGCGACGGACTCGGACTGGAATCGCGCGGCGACGTCGCCAACGAGGGCTTCCGGTGGGTGACGCTCGGCTTCCCCGGTCAGCCGGACCTCGAGATCGTGCTGTCGGCACCGGGCGCCGGACGATCGCCCGAAGACAGCGAGACGCTGCACCGTCTGCTCGCCAAGGGTGTGCTCCCCGGTCCGTTCGTGTTCCGCAGCGACGATCTGGATGCCACCTTCGAGCGGCTGCGCGCATCGGGTGCGGAAGTGCTCCAGGAGCCCATCGATCAGCCCTGGGGAGCGCGCGACTGCGCGTTCCGCGACCCCGCCGGCAACATGGTGCGCATCGACCAGGCGTGAGGGCACGGCATGTGCGCACCGTGGACGGCCGCACGCCCCGATGGGCCGGGTAGCCTGGACCGGGTGAGCGACAGCCCCCGAGAGTTCCACAAGCCGGTGCGTCGGCCTGCCGAACTGTTCGACCGCCGGTTCGCGACCGAGGACCCCGCCGAAGTGTCGCGTGTCGCGCACTCGACGGCGCAGGCCCTGCTGTCGCGTGTGCGCGCCGATCCCGACGGCGCCGTCGTCGACCGCCTGGTCGCGTTCACCGACAGCCACGGCATCGACGACATCGCCGAGCTGTGGTCGCGGTCGCCGGCACGTTCGCTGCCCGGCGCGATGTGGCGCCTGTACCTCGTGCAGCTCATGATCCACGACGACCCTCGCACCGCGGCTCTGCTCTACGACCGCGGTCGCGTCGAGCTGGCCTCGTCGGACGATGTGGTGGCGGGCGCACCGAACCCTGCGGGTCCGGACGAGCTCGTGCAGCTCGTGGACACGATCCTGCGCGGTCTGTTCGAGGGCGACTTCGCCGTGGCGCTGGACCGAGCGGCGGCATTCTGCCGAGTGCAGGCGTCCGGCGCCACGCATCTTGCCGACGACTACGAACCGACCGAGCCGGAGCGCTCGTCCGCGCTCACCACGCGCGCGTTGCGGCTGTCGGACTACGCGGCCGATCTCGCGGCCTGCGCGGGCCTGTGGCGGCGAGAAGCGCTCACGTAACTCGCTGCGCGGCCGTGACCCGTGCCGTGTGAAGTGCCGGGCCGCAGAACGCCTCTCGGCGCGAGGCCGCTCGCAGCGGCAGAAGATGGAGCCCGGGGTTACTGCGGCCCGGCCGTTCCAGTGTAACGGCGGCGCGACGGTGCGCATTCCCACCGCCTAGGCTCAGACCATGACCTGGCGCTTCGCCCTCGTGATCGACCCCGTCGCCGCCGACGATGAGCGCGGCGGATATCGCGATACCTTCACACCGATCGACCCGTCCGAGCCGGCGCTGAGCGTCGGCGAGTTGAGCACGCAGCGCGGTGACGGGATCTTCGAATCCATCGGCGTGGTCGACCGTCACCCGCAGGAGGTCGGCGCGCACCTCGAGCGCCTCGCGCACTCGGCCGCGTTGTGCGATCTGCCCGTCCCGAACCTCCGCCAGTGGCGTGAGGCTGTCGACGAAGTCGCCCTGCGCTGCCCGCCCGCGGGGGAGGGGGTCGTCAAACTCATCCTCAGCCGAGGTGTCGAGCACGGGCCCGCGCCGACGGCATGGGCGACGGCGGCCGAAGCGCCCGACAACAGCAGGGCGCGACGCGACGGGGTGAGCCTGGCGACCCTCGATCGCGGCTATGCGATGGACGTGCCCTCGCGCGCGCCGTGGCTGCTGCTCGGCGCCAAGACGCTCTCGTACGCCGTCAACATGGCGGCGATCCGCGAGGCTCGGCGCAGGGGTGCCGATGACGCGCTGTTCGTATCGGCCGACGGCTTCGTGCTCGAGGCGCCGACGGCGTCGCTGGTGCTGCGCGTGGGCGGACGCTTCCTCACGCCGGCGCCGACCGGCGGCATCCTGCACGGCACGACCCAGCTCAGCCTCTTCGAGCGCCTCGAAGCTCTCGGGCACGAGACCGGCTACGAGACGATGCCCGTGTCGCGCCTCGCTGAGGCGGACGCCGGATGGCTGCTCTCCAGCATTCGACTGGCCGCGCCCATACGGGCGGTCGACGCGGTGACCTATGACATCGACGCGGAGCTGACGGCCTCGATCAACGAGTACCTCCTCAGCCCGCGCGACTGAACGGATCGACCCGGCTCAGCCGAATCGGCCCGAGACGTAGTCCTCGGTCGCCTGCACCGACGGCGTCGTGAAGATCGCGGTGGTGTCGTCGTACTCGATGAGCTTTCCGGGCTTGCCGGTGCCCGCGATGTTGAAGAACGCGGTCTTGTCGCTCACGCGCGAGGCCTGCTGCATGTTGTGCGTCACGATGACGACGGTGTAGTCGTTCTTCAGTTCGCCGATCAGTTCCTCGATCGCGTAGGTCGAGATCGGGTCGAGTGCCGAGCAGGGCTCGTCCATGAGGATGACGTCGGGCGAGACGGCGATCGCGCGGGCGATGCACAGACGCTGCTGCTGGCCGCCCGACAGGCCCGAGCCGGGCTTGTCGAGGCGGTCTTTGACCTCGTTCCACAGATTCGCACCCTTGAGCGAGTTCTCCACGAGCGCGTCGGCGTCGGACTTCGAGATGCGCTTGTTGTTGAGCTTGACCCCCGCCAGCACGTTGTCGCGAATCGACATCGTCGGGAACGGGTTGGGGCGCTGGAACACCATGCCGACCTGACGCCGCACCAGCACGGGGTCGACGCCGGCCCCGTAGAGGTCGTCGCCGTCGAGCAGCACTTCGCCCTCGACGCGGGCCCCGGGAATCACCTCGTGCATGCGGTTCAAGGTGCGAAGGAAGGTCGACTTGCCGCAGCCGGACGGACCGATGAACGCCGTCACCGACCGAGGTGCGATGTCGAGCGAGACCCCCTCCACGGCGAGGAAGTCGCCGTAGTAGACGTTGAGGTTGTTGACTTCGATGCTCTTGGACACGTTGTTCTTTCTTCTGGCTGTCGGGTCAGCGACCGGTCTTGGGGGCGAAGTACTTCGCGACGGCGCGCGCGCCGAGGTTCAGCACCATGACGATGAGGATGAGCACGAGGGCGCCGGCCCACGCGCGTGCGAGCGACTCTTCGGGGCTCGTGCCCTGGCTCGCGTACTGGTTGTAGACGAAGACCGGCAGGGTCATCATGTTGCCGTTGAACAGGTTCCAGTTCAGGCTGGCGGTGAAGCCCGCCGTCAGCAGCAGGGGTGCGGTCTCGCCGATGACACGGGCGACGGCCAGCATGACGCCGGTGGTGATCCCCGCGATGGCGGTGGGCAGCACGACCTTGACGATCGTGAGCCACTTCGGCACACCGAGTGCGTACGAAGCCTCGCGCAGCTCGTTCGGAACCAGGCGCAGCATCTCCTCCGACGAGCGGACGACGACCGGGATCATCAGCACGCTCAACGCCACGGCGCCCATGATTCCCATCGAGATGCCCGGCCCGAAGAAGACGACGAACAGCGCGTAGGCGAACAGACCCGCGACGATCGAGGGGATGCCGGTCATGACGTCGACGAAGAACGTGATCGAGCGCGCGAGAGCCTTGCCGGCGCCGTACTCGACGAGGTAGATCGAGGTCATGAGGCCGATCGGCACCGAGATGATCGTCGCGGCGAGCGTGATCATGAGCGTGCCGACGATGGCGTGATAGGCGCCGCCGCCCTCGCCGACGACGTTGCGCATCGTGTACGTGAAGAACTCGATGTCGAAGCGGGCGATGCCGTTGACCAGCACGGTCCACAGCAGCGAGATGAGTGGCAGCAGCGCCAGGACGAACGCCGCGGACACGATCGCGGTGACGAATCGGTCGGTGCCTTTGCGAGGGCCCTCGACGATGCGTGAGACGACGTAGATGATCGCGGCGTACGCGAGGGCGCCGAGGAACACGGTGGCGGCGATGTTGAAGTTCTCGAGCGGCTGCCCGAGGTTGAGCACGCCGAAGATGATCGCGACGACGACGAACGCGCCGATCAGGATCACCCACGGGGCCCACTTGGGCAGACGGCCTGCCGTCAGCGAGGCCGACGGCGGGGCGGCGGTGAGCGTTGAGGAGGACATGTCAGTTGGCTCCAGAGAACTCGGCGCGTCGCGAGACGATCCAGCGGGCGAGGGCATTCACCCCGAAGGTGAGGACGAACAGCACCAGACCGGTGGCGATCAGCACGCTGACGCCGTCGCCGTACGCCTCGGGGAAGCGCAGCGCGATGTTCGCGGGGATCGTGGTCGGGTTGGTCGCGGTGAGCAGCTCGAAGGTGACCGCTCCCGAGACCGACAGCACCATCGTCACGGCCATGGTCTCGCCGAGCGCGCGGCCCAGACCGAGCATCGCCGCCGACACCATGCCGCCTCGGGCGAAGGGGAACACGGCCATCTTGATCATCTCCCAGCGCGTCGCGCCGAGGGCGAGGGCTGCCTCCTCGTGCAGCACCGGCGTCTGCAGGAAGACCTCGCGAGAGATGGCGGTCATGATGGGCAGGATCATCACCGCGAGCACGATGGCGGCGGTGAGGATCGTGCGGCCGGTGGCCGACACCTGCCCGCCGAACAGCGGGATCCAGCCGAGGTTCTCATTGAGCCAGACGTAGAACGGCTGCACCATTCCCGCGAGCACGATGCCGCCCCACAGTCCGAAGACCACCGAGGGTACGGCCGCCAGCAGGTCGATGATGTAGCCGAGCACCGCGGCGGCGCGCCGCGGTGCATAGTGCGAGATGAAGATGGCGATGCCGACCGCCAGTGGCGTGGCCATGATGAGTGCGAGGATCGACGACCAGATCGTGCCGAAGATCAACGGCCACACGTACTCGACGAAGGACGTGCCGCCCAGAATCGGATTCTCGGCGGGATCGCCCGTGAACGCGGGGAGGCTCTCTGCGAAGAGGAACACCGAAACGGCGACGAGGATCACGAGGATGGTGATGCCGGCACCGAGCGCGGTGCCCGAGAACCCGACATCGCCTGCTCGGCGGTGCCCCTTCAGCTTCTTCGGCTTGTCTTCCCCGACCGGGAGGGTGCCCCGATCGGGTTCGGTGCTCGTGGTCGCCATCCGTATGCCCTTCGTGTGAGACCGTTCGGCTCAGCGAAGATTCCGGCGTGGCCGGCCTCTTCGCTGAACCCGCCCTGCCCGATGCGATGGAAGCGCCGGGCAGGGCGAGTCAGTCAGTGTTCAGTTTCAGCCGATGAGCGCGATCGCCTCGTCCACCTGGGTGCGCAGGCTGTCCGAGATCGGTGCGGATCCGGCGTTCGCCGCCGAGGCATCCTGACCCTCGGGGCTGGCCATGTAGGTGAAGTAGGCCGACACGAGCTCGGCGGTGTTCGCGTCTTCGTACTCCTTGCACGCGATGAGGTAGCTCACCAGCGCGATCGGGTACACGCCCGCCTCGGTGGTCGTGTAGTCGACCTCGAGCGACAGGTCACCCGACGCGGGGTCGTACAGGAACGGCGACGAGTCGATGATCATCGCTGCGGCCTCGGCCGAGTAGGGGACGAACTCCTCGCCGACCTTGACCGACACGGTGCCCAGACCCTCGACCTGGGAGGCGTCGGCGTAGACGATCGTGCCGTTGCCGTTGCGGGTCGCGTCGACGACACCCGAGGTGCCCTGGGCCGACTCGCCGCTCTGGAGCGGCCACACGCCGTCGGGCTCGAACGACCACACGTCGGGAGCGGCCTCGGCGAGGTACAGCGTGAACGTGTCGGTGGTGCCCGAGTCATCGGCGCGGTGCACCGGCGAGATGGCGAGGTCGGGAAGCTCGACGTCGGGGTTGTCCGCCGCGATCGCCTCGTCGTTCCAGTTGGTGATCTCCTCGGCGAAGATGCCCGCGATCGTGTCGGCGGACATGTTCAGCGAGTCGATGCCCTCGAGATTGAAGGCGACCGCGATCGGCGAGATGTACAGCGGCAGCTGGACGATGCCGGCGGCGCCGTCCTCGGCGCACGCGCCGAAGGAGCCCGCGAGCTCCTCCTCGTTGAACGCGCGGTCCGAGCCGATGAAGTTGCTGGCGCCGGCGATGAAGTTCTCGCGGCCGGTGCCCGAGCCGGTGGGCTCGTAGTTGATCGTGACGTCGGGGTTGGCGCTCTGGAAGCCGGCGACCCAGGCCTCCTGGCCTGCGGCCTGCGACGACGCGCCGGTCGCGTCGAGCGTGCCGGACAGCGACGAGTCGACGGGCTCGTCGGTCGTGCCGCCGCCCTCGTTCGGAGCGGAGCAGGCGGCGAGCGTGAGGGCTGCGACGGCGGCGAGCGCGCCGGCCTGGGCGATACGGGAGATCTTCACTGTGTGAGTCCTTCGGGTTGTCATGGACAAGGAACCCGGTGCGGGGTTCGCACTGAACGTAGACAGCGACTCTTAAGAGACTGCGCTCGAATAGTGAACGGGAGGTGAACGGAAGGCGCGGGTTGGGATCGCTCTCAGAGCTTGGTCGCGTGCGTCTCGATCGCGACGATCCCCGAGCCCGGGTTGTCGGCCGACAGATGCGCCACAGAGAACTCCGCGGTCTCGAGCGCCGACGCGCTGCCGAGGTAGGAGCCGCGCAGCGTGCCCGTGGCCAGCGCGAGTTCCGTCAGGATCTCGGGCAGCACCGGACCGTGGCTGCACAGCACAGCGGCCTTGCCGGAGCGAACGCGCTGACCGATCACCGTGCGCGCATCGGACGCGCCCTCTTCCCAGGCGTCCTGTGAGATGAGCGTCGAACGCGTGACTTTGCGATCGAGCGCCTTGGCGAGGGGCGCGACCGTCTTGACGCACCGCGCCGCCGGGCTGGAGACGATGCGCCGCGTGCCGAACGCGACGAGCGGACCGACGAGCGCCTTCGCCTGCCTCTTGCCGCGCGCGGTGAGGGGGCGCTCGGTGTCGGCGCTGTTCCACTGCTCGCGGTCGACCGCCTTCGCGTGCCGGAGCGCGATGATCGGGAACGTGCGCAGCACGCCCTCGTCGACCAGTCGCAGGAAGTGCTCGAGGATCTCGACGTCGACGGGGTAGCTGAGGCGCTTGACCGCCTTGGCGACGGGCACCCACTCGATCGCGGCGATCTCGCCGTTGGGCACGAAGGCCGACGCCCGGATCGCCTCCTCGGTGGCCTCGGTGGCCCAGTAGTGAACGATCTTCGTGCGCTTGCTGGGCAGTGTGTAGCGCGAGACGCCGACCGGCACGCCGAGGGCCACCCGGATGCCGGTCTCTTCGTAGATCTCGCGCACGGCCGTTTCGGCGAGGGTCTCGCCGGGATCGACCTTGCCCTTGGGCAGCGTGACATCGCGGTAGCGGGTGCGGTGGATGAGCAGCACGTGCAGCTTGCCCTCGACGAGACGCCAGAGCACGCCGCCGGCCGCGTAGACGGCCGTTTCGCTCATCGCACCGCCCGGGCGCGGCGCCGCCGCTGGACGGTCGACATCCGCTTGTCCTGAAGGTCGATGAGCGGCCGGCCCTCGGCGTCGACCATGTGGCGCTCCCACAGCCCGTCGGGGCCGAGGTGCCACGAACTGGTGCCGTCGCTCATCGCCTGGTCGAACAGGCTCTCCATCTCCTTGAGATGGTTCGGTGCGGTCACGCGCACCAGCGCCTCGACACGGCGGTCGAGGTTGCGGTGCATCATGTCGGCGCTGCCGATGTAGACCTGCGGATCGCCGTCGTTGTGGAACGAGAAGATGCGCGAATGTTCGAGGTAGCGGCCCAGGATGCTGCGGACGGTGATGTTCTCGCTCATCCCCTCGACACCGGGCTTGAGGGAGCAGATGCCTCGCACCCACACCTCGACCTGCACACCCGATTGGCTGGCGCGGTAGAGCGCATCGATGATCTGCTCGTCGACGATGGAGTTGACCTTGATGCGGATGCGCGCAGGCTTGCCGTTCTCGGCGTTGCGGCGCTCCTTGTCGATCAGCCGCAGCAGCCCCTTGCGCAGGTGCAGCGGGGCGACGAGGAGGCGCTTGAACTTCTTCTCGATCGCGTAGCCGCTGAGCTCGTTGAACAGACGGGTGAGGTCGCGGCCGACCTGATCGTCGACGGTGAACAGGCCGAAGTCCTCGTAGATGCGGCTCGTCTTGGGGTTGTAGTTGCCGGTGCCGATGTGGCTGTAGCTGCGCAGCACGCCGTTCTCCTCGCGGATCACGTTGACCAGCTTGCAGTGGGTCTTGAGGCCGACCAGGCCGTACACCACGTGCACGCCCGCCTTCTCGAGCTTGCGCGCCCACACGATGTTGTTCGCCTCGTCGAACCGCGCCTTCACCTCGACGAGCGCGAGCACCTGCTTGCCGGCCTCGGCGGCATCGATCAGCGCCTGCACGATCGGGCTGTCGCCGGATGTGCGGTACAGCGTCTGCTTGATGGCGAGCACGTGCGGGTCCTTCGCAGCCTGCTCGAGGAACGCCTGCACGCTCGTCGCGAAGGACTCGTAGGGATGGTGCACCAGGACGTCGGCCTTGCGGATCGACGCGAAGATGTCGGGTCGCTCGTTGTTGTCGCCCGGCTGGAAGGCGGTGGCCGTCGTCGGCAGGTGCGGTTTGTAGTGCAGATCGGGGCGGTCGATGCGCGCGAGGTCGAAGAGTCCGCGCAGATCGAGGGTGCCGGGCAGTCGGTAGACCTCCTGCTCGGTGATGTCGAGTTCCTTCACGAGCAGCGACATGGTGACCTCGTCCATGTCCTCGGTGATCTCGAGGCGGATGGGCGGACCGAACCGCCGGCGCAGCAGCTCGGCCTCGAGCGCCTGGATGAGGTTCTCGGTCTCGTCCTCTTCGATGACGACGTCTTCGTTTCGGGTGAGGCGGAAGGCGTGGTGGTCGAGCACCTCCATGCCCGGGAAAAGGTCGTCGAGGTGGTTGGAGATGAGGTCTTCGAGGGGGAGGTACCGAACGGACTCGCCGTCGGAGGGGACTTCGACGAAGCGGGGGAGCATCGGTGGGACCTTGAGTCGCGCGAACTCCTGTCGGCCCGTGCGGGCGTTGCGGATGCGGATCGCGAGGTTGAGCGACAGGCCCGAGATGTAGGGGAACGGGTGTGCGGGATCGACCGCGAGCGGCATGAGCACCGGGAACACCTGCGTCTGGAAGTACTCGTAGAGCGCGTCGCGGTCCGCTTCGCTGAGCACGTCGTAATCGACCACGTGGATGCCCGCCTCGGCCAGCTGGGGCTGCACCATGGCGGTCCACGTCTCGGCGTGACGCAGCTGCAGTCTGTGGGCTTCCGCCGAGATGTCGGCGAGCACCTCGGCGGGGGAGCGGCCGACGTTGGTCGGCACGGCCAGACCCGTGACGATGCGGCGCTTGAGACCGGCGACGCGCACCATGAAGAACTCGTCGAGGTTGCTCGCGAAGATCGCCAGGAAGTTCGCACGCTCCAGTGCCGGCAGGTGCGGGTCCTCCGCGAGCTCGAGCACGCGCTGGTTGAAGGCGAGCCAGCTCAGCTCGCGGTCCAGGTACCGGTGCTCGGGCAACTCCGAGTCGACCGTCTCCTGCATGTCGAAGTCGTCGTCGTCGGCGTCGCCGAGGCCAGCATCGAGCACGTCCTGTTCGATCATCCCCACATCATTGCAGGATGAGGTGACGCGCGCGTGAACTCGACGTCTCAGGCGTCGGTGCGCTCCTTGGGCGCCGGCAGCTGATCGTCGTCGTACACGTTGAAGCGGTACCCGACGTTGCGCACGGTGCCGATCAGCTGCTCGAGGTCGCCGAGCTTCGCCCGCAGCCGCCGCACATGCACGTCGACGGTGCGCGTGCCGCCGAAGTAGTCGTATCCCCACACTTCGCTGAGCAGCTGCTCGCGCGTGAACACGCGCGAGGGGTGGGTGGCGAAGAAGTGCAGGAGCTGGAACTCCTTGTACGTCAGGTCGAGCGGCTTGCCGTGCACCTTGGCCGAGTACGACGACTCGTCGATCGTGATGCCCGAGGTCTGGATGCGGGTGGAGACCTGCTCCTTGGCCATCCGGCCGATCGCGAGCCGCACGCGTGCGTCCACCTCGGCCGGCCCCGCGCTGACCAGGATGACGTCGTCGATCCCCCAATCGGTCGAGACGGCCGTCAGACCGCCCTCGGTGACGATGAGGATCAGCGGCGCGTCGAGTCCGGTGGTGTTCAGGATCTTGCACAACGACTTCGCGCCCACCAGGTCGACGCGGGCATCCACGAAGATGACCTCGGCGCTGGGCGCGTTCACCAACTGGGCCGGCTCGGCGGGGATCTGCCGTACGCGGTGGCTCAGCAGCTCCAGAGCAGGCAGGGCGGGACCGCCTCCTTGCGCGGAGCTCAATACGAGAAGCTGTGCCAAAACAGGGCCCTCCCGGCGCGGGTGCGGCGCGCCGTGCCCATAAGTGTAGGGCGTGCCGCAATGCGGGTCGTCGTGCGCGGTGACCGCGGTTGGGGGATGATGGAGGCATGGCGACCCCCGAACTGGCACCCCGACGCACCGCGGGCGGTGTCGTGGCCGTGTGGGTGGTCGCCGCGCTGGCGGGCGTCGCCGTCGGCCTGTTCGTGCAGCCCGATGCCCGTCCGGCGTGGCTCTCGGTGGCACTGGGCGGATGCCTCGTGCTCGCCCTGGCGATCCAGCTCGCGTACGGCAGATCGCAGGGTTTCATCGGTCGCATGGCCGCCAGCGTCCTCGGTGCGCTGTTCGTGATGGGCGTCATCAGCCTCGGATACGGGCTCGCCGCGGTGGTTCCCGGCTAGAGTGGTCTCCATGGAACTCGTCGCACTCGAACTGTTCTTCGTGGGCCTGCTCGGACTCGCGTTCCTGGCGATCCTGTTCGTCTCCGGCGTCGTGGTCTGGAACCTGTACCGCGGCCAGCGCTGACAGGCGGCGTCGTGTTCGATCTGCCGACCGACCTCCCCGCCGATCTCGCGCCCCTCTCGTGGCTCGTCGGCGTGTGGGAGGGCACCGGGGTCATCGACTACGAGACACCCGACCGCGTCTTCGCCGGTGAGTTCACCCACCGCGTGAGCTTCAGTCACGACGGCGGCGGGTATCTCAATTACTCGGCGGATGCCTGGCTCAACGGCACCGAGGGGCCGGGTGCCCGGCTCGTCTCGGAAGTCGGCTACTGGCGGCTCTCGCGGCCCGCCGGCGATGCCGACGCCGGTCCGGGACTGCTGCCCGCGGCCGTCGACGGATCTGCGCGCACCGCCGACGACGTCGAGGAGATGCGCAACGCCGAGGGCGGATTCGACATCGAGGTGTCGATCGTCCATGCCGACGGCGTGAGCGAGCTGTACCTCGGTCAGATCCGGGGTCCTCGGATCGACATCGCCACCGACGCCGTCGTGCGCACCGCCGGCGCGAAGCCCTACACCGCTGCGACGCGCATGTATGGACTCGTCGACGGTCACCTGCTGTGGGCGTGGGACATCGCGGCGCTCGGGAGCGAGCTCGGCTCGCACGCCTCGGCCCGACTGGCGAGGGCCGAGTGAGCGCGCGGTCGCTCGTCGGCATCGACGGCGCGGTGATCGAGGACGGGGTGCTGCGCCATGCCGGCAACCCGCTCGTCGAGCAGCGCGCGCTCGCCGCGGGCACGGCGATCGCCGTGCTCGGTGACCGCGGTGTCGTGACCGTCACCGGCGACGACCGCCTGTCGTGGCTCGACTCGCTCACCTCGCAGGCGCTGGCCGCGCTGCCGCCCGACGTCGGCACCGAGCTTCTGGTCCTGGACCCCCAGGGTCGCATCGAACATGCGGCCTCCGTCGTCGACGACGGGACGACGACGTGGCTGATCGTCGACCGCGACGATGTCGAGCCGCTCGCAGGCTGGCTCACGAAGATGCGCTTCCGGCTGCGGGTCGACGTCGCCGTGCGCGACGATCTCGTGGTCGTGGGCGGCACGCCCGATGCGCTCGCCGTCGTCGGCGCCGCGGCGCCGCTGTGGGTCGATCCGTGGCCGTCCGTCACCGCAGGAGGCCACGCATACGGCCCCATCGAGGGGCACCCCGGCTCGGACCGTGCGTGGGCTGAAGCCGTCGTCGAGCTCGTCGAACTCGATCGCCTTGTCGCCGCGCAGGCATCGGGTCTCGCCCTCGCGGGGGTGGATGCCGCCGACGCCCTGCGTGTGGCCGCATGGCGGCCGCGGTGGTCGACCGAGGTCGATGACCGCGCGATCCCACACGAGGCCGACTGGCTGCGCACCGCCGTGCACCTGAGCAAGGGCTGCTATCGCGGCCAGGAGACCGTCGCGAAGGTGCACAACCTCGGTCATCCGCCACGACGGCTGATCGCGCTGCATCTCGACGGCAGCGAGAGCGTGCTGCCCGTCCGCGGTGCCGAGGTGCGCGCCGGCGAGACCGTGGTCGGGTCGGTGACGTCGACTGCCCTTCACTACGAGGACGGGCCGATCGCGCTCGCACTGGTGCGGCGCGGCGCGCCTGTCGAGGGTGAGGTGACCGTCGCGACCGAGGCCGGACCGGTCGCCGCAGCGCAGGAGGTCATCGTCCCGCCCGAAGCAGGTGCCACCGCGGGTGTGCCGCGCATGTCGCGACTCTCGCGCCGCCCGCGGGCGACCTGAGCATGGACGACGCGCCGACCACCACCTCGGTGGTGCGAACCGGGTGGCGCGCACGGATCGACCCGCGGCCGTCGCTGGTGCGCTTGCGCGACTCGACGAACGCGATCGTGCAGATCGTCGTCGCGGCCACGGGCGCCTATGCGTTCGCGGTGTACGTGCTCGGCCACCCCGCACCGCTGCTGGCCGCCACCGTCACGGTCTCGAGCCTCGGACTCGTGCGCGACGCCCGCCCGCGGCGCGTGCTCGAGACCGTGCTCGGAATGCTGCTGGGCATCGTGGTGGCGGAACTGCTGCTGCTCGTCGCCGGAAGTGGCTGGTGGCAGTTGGGGCTCGGTCTCGCGATCACTCTGGTTGTCGCGCGCTTCCTCTCTGCGCAGGCCGGCTTCGCGATCGCCGCCGCGATCCAGTCGCTCATCGTGATGGTGATCCCCGCCGGCGCCCCGTTCCTGCGGCTGGTCGATGGGGTCGTCGGCGGCGTGGCCGCACTGCTGGTCACCGCGCTGATCCCGCGCGATCCGCTGCGGGCGGCGCGCCGCGACGGACGCGCCGTGTTCGCAGCGACCCAGTCGGCGGCGGCCGCGATCGTGCAGGCGCTGCGACGCGGCGACCGCGTGCGCGCGGCGCGGGCCCTCGAGAAGGCGCGAGCCATCCAGCCCCTGCTCGAGGCCTGGCGCGAATCGCTCGACACCGGGCTCGCCGTCGCGCGCATCTCCCCGTTCCTCCAGCGTCGACGCACCGAGATCGAGCGCCATGAGCGGATGCGTCAGGCGATGGACTTCGCCACGCGCAACCTTCGGGTCGTGGCCCGCCGCGCCCAGTACCTCACGGACGACGGCGCCGCCCGACCGGTGCCGGCCGATGTGCTGGCCGAGTTGATGCGCGGCGCCGAGCTCGTCGGCGACAGCATGGACGACATCTCGCTCGAACCGGCCGCGCGCGCGCAGCTCGCGGCCGTGGCCGCCCACCTCGACCCGCGCACGATGCAGCCGGGTGCGAGCCTCGGCGAGCAGAACCTCGTCGCCTCCATGAGGCCGCTCGTCGTGGACCTGCTGACGGCCACCGGGATGCCCGCCGCCGACGCACGCGCGGCGGTACCGCGGATCTGATCAGCGTGGCGCGACAGCGCTCCACGGAACGGTGAGCTCGCCCAGACGCCACCGCGATCGCGCCGTCACGGGCACCCCGGCCCCGGCGAGGGCCTCGAGTGCGGCGCGCCAGCGCTGCGCGGGACCGAAAGCCGCCATCCCCGCGGCTCGGGCCCACTCGCGGTCGAGCGAAGAGAATAGATCGTGTACCCGCTCACCCGGCACGTTGCGGTGTATCAGCGCCTTCGGCAGCCGCTCGGCTGCGATCGAGGGCTCGTCGAGCTCGGCGAGACGCAACGACACCGTGAGCGCTCGCGGTGCGGCATCCGGCCCCACCTCGACCCAGGTCGCGACGCGGCCGATCTCGTCGCACGTGCCCTCGACGAGGATGCCGCCGGGTGCGAGGCGGGCAGCCATGCACGACCAAGCCGACGCGACCTCGGTCTCGTCGTATTGACGCAGCACGTTCATCGCGCGGATCACCGCCGGGCGGCGATCGTCGGGTGTCGGCACCTCGAATCCGCCCAGACCGAATGCCGTGCGCGCGTCGGCGCGGAACGGCGTGCGCCCGGCGCGGACGGAGCGCAGCTGGGCGCGCGCTCGCGAGACCCGGTCCGGATCGATCTCGAGGCCGAGGACGTCGACGTCGGCCCGCGCGCGGTGCAGCCGCTCCTCGAGTTCGAGTGTCGTCACCGCGCTCGCGCCGAATCCGAGATCGACCACATACGCATCGGCGGCGCGACGCAGCGCCGGATGCCGCGCGATCCACCGGTCCACGCGGCGCAGGCGGTTCGTGCCGGTCGTCCCACGTGTGGCCTGTCCGATGGGGGAGGGGCCGGGCGGCATGACCTCATGATGCCAGTGCGGGCTCGGTATCATGGCGCCATGAGCGCTCCCTACACCCTGATCCTGCTCCGTCACGGTCAGAGCGAATGGAACAAGTCCAATCAGTTCACCGGATGGGTCGACGTCCGACTGACCGAGCAGGGCAAGGGCGAGGCCGCGCGCGGCGGCGCCCTGATGGCCGAGGCCGGCCTGCTGCCCGACATCCTGCACACGTCGGTGCTGAGCCGCGCGATCCAGACTGCCGACATCGCCCTCGACGCCGCCGACCGCCTCTGGATTCCGGTGCGCCGCTCGTGGCGCCTGAACGAGCGCCACTACGGCGCGCTGCAGGGCAAGGACAAGGCGCAGACGCTCGAGGAGTTCGGCGAGGAGCAGTTCATGCTGTGGCGCCGCTCGTTCGACGTGCCGCCGCCCGACCTCGCCGACGACGACCAGTACAGCCAGGTGGGCGACCCGCGCTACGCCGACATCGACGGCGACGTGCCACGCACCGAGTCGTTGAAGCTGGTCATCGACCGGATGCTCCCCTACTGGGAGAGCGACATCATCCCCGACCTGCGCACCGGCAAGACCGTGCTCGTCACCGCGCACGGAAACTCGCTGCGCGGCCTCGTCAAGCATCTCGAGGGCATCAGCGACGCCGAGATCGCCGAGCTCAACATCCCTACCGGGATCCCGCTGGCCTACAAGCTCGGCGAGGACATGATGCCGCTCGGTCCGGGACAGTACCTCGACCCCGAGGCCGCCGCCGCCGGTGCCGCCGCCGTCGCGGCGCAGGGCAAGGGCTGACGCCCTCCACCGACACGAGAACGGCCCCCGCGATCGCGGGGGCCGTTCTCGTGTCGACGCGGGGGCTCAGGCCTCGGTGACGACGGAGATCGCGTCGGTCTCGGTCGTCCAGTCGCCGGTGGCGAGGTACGAGACCTTCTTGGCCACAGAGACGGCGTGGTCGGCGAAGCGCTCGTGGTAGCGGCTCGCGAGGGTCGCGTCGACGGTGGCGGATGCTTCGCCCTGCCAGCTGTCGCTGAGCACCTTCTCGAACACGCTGACGTGCAGGTCGTCGAGGGCGTCGTCGGTGTTGCGGATCTCATCGGACAGCGCGAGGTCCTGCGTGCGCAGCAGCTCGGTGAGCTTGCGTGCCACCTCCACGTCGAGTTCGCCCATCTTGGTGAACGTGGACTTCAGGCCCTTCGGGATCGCGCGCTCGGGGAAGCGCATGCGGGTGAGCTGGGCGATGTGCTCGGCGATGTCGCCCATGCGCTCCAGCGACGCGCTCATGCGCAGGGCGCTGACGACGATGCGCAGGTCGCGGGCGACCGGCTGCTGACGGGCGAGGATCTCGATCGCCAGCTCGTCGAGCGCGATCGCCTTGTCGTCGATGACGATATCGGCCTCGATGACCTCTTCGGCCAGTGCGACGTCGCTGGTTCCGAACGCGCGCGTGGCCTTGTCGATTGCAACTGTGACCAGTTCTGCGATCTCGACCAGGCGCGCCTGGACGTCCTCGAGCGACTGGTGGAAGACTTCGCGCATTCCGACACCTTTCCGGGTTCAGCGGGAACTCCCCGCACGCCTTCGCGATTGTCGTCAGCCAAGGTTAACGAACGGTGCCCCGAGGGTGAATAGTACCGATCCGGGTTCGGTGCGCCTCCCGATCCGCACGGATACAGCGATCAGCGCCACGTACGCTGGTCGCCATGGACACGACGCAGGCCGCCCTGCTCGGGATGCTGGCCGGCGCCGTCATCGCCGGATCGATCACCGCGGTGATCTTCCTCGCTGTGCGTGCACGCGAGCGCGCGAGCGAGCAGACATCCGTCGTGGTGCCCGCCGGTGTGCGGGAGGTCCTCCACGGCATGGACGACGCGGCGGTGGTGGTCGACACCTCGTCCACGGTGCTGGCTGCGTCCGCCGCCGCCACCCCGTTCCATCTCGTCGAGGGTGAGGTCCTCCCCGCGGATGAACTGCGCGCGATCGTGCGCACGGTGCGGACCACCGGGGCGGGTGTGACCGATACGCTGCGGCTGCGCCGCGGTGCGTCGCCCGCCGAACCGCGTCTCGTGGCGGTGCGCGCGACACGCATCTCACCGCGGCTGACGCTCGTCGTGCTGCGCGACATCACCGAGCGCGAGCGGGTCGAGCAGATGCGCCGCGACTTCGTCGCGAACACGAGCCACGAGCTGAAGACACCCGTCGGGGCGGTGACACTCCTCGCCGAGGCCATCGAGTCGGCCGCAGACGACCCCGAGCAGGTGCGCATCTTCTCCTCGCGTCTGACGGCAGAGGCATCCCGGCTCGCCCTGCTGACATCGCGCATCATGAACCTGTCCCGGCTGCAGGCCGCCGACGAACTGACCGACGAGCGTGACGTCGCCGTCGACGAGATCGTCGCCTCGGCGGTCGACGCCCATGCGATCCAGGCCGACTCGGCGGGCGTGACCATGGTGCGCGGCGGCAAGCGGGGCCTTTACGTGCGCGGCGACGCCCAGGTGCTCGGCGAGGCGATCGGCAACCTGCTCGCGAACGCGATCGCCTACTCTCCGGAGGGCTCGAACGTCGGTGTCGGCGTCAAGCTCAGCGAGGGCGTCGTCGAGATCGCCGTGACCGACCGCGGCATCGGTATTCCCGAGGGTGACCAGGAGCGTATCTTCGAACGTTTCTACCGCGCCGATCAGGCGCGCTCGCGCCGCACCGGCGGCACCGGTCTCGGACTGTCGATCGTCAAGCACGCCGTGCAGCGCCATGGCGGCGAAGTGACGTTGTGGTCGCGCCCGGGCAAGGGGTCGACGTTCACGATCCGACTGCCCGCGATCGCTCCTCCCGACGACGTCCCCAAGAAGCCCAAGCGACGCAAGAAGAAGGCCGCAGCAGCCGCGGCAGCGCCGGCGGCCCCCGCCGCGACGCCCGAGAACGGAGTGACCGCATGACCCGCGTACTCATCGTCGAGGACGAGCCCGACCTCGCCGAGCCGCTCGCCTACCTGCTGCGTCGCGAGGCGTACGAGGTCGAGATCGCCGAAGACGGACCGACGGCACTGACCGCGTTCCGTGAGCGCGGTGCCGACATCGTGCTGCTCGACCTGATGCTGCCCGGCATGCCCGGCACCGAGGTGTGCCGCCAGCTGCGCACCACGTCGGCCGTCCCGATCATCATGCTCACCGCGAAGGACTCCGAGGTGGACATCGTGGTGGGTCTCGAACTCGGCGCCGACGACTACGTCACCAAGCCCTACTCGTCGCGCGAGCTGCTCGCGCGGATGCGCGCGGTGCTGCGCCGTTTCGACCAGCCGGGAGCCGACCTCGAGGAGCATGTGCTCGAGGGCGGTCGTGTCGTGCTCGACATCGATCGGCACACCGTCACGGTCGCGGGCAGAGAGATCAGCATGCCGCTCAAGGAATTCGAGCTGCTCGAGGTGCTCATGCGCAACACGGGGAGGGTGCTGACGCGCGGTCAACTCATCGACCGGGTGTGGGGCAGCGACTACTTCGGCGACACCAAGACGCTCGACGTGCACATCAAGCGGATCCGCTCGCGGATCGAGGAGCACCCGAAGGAGCCGGAGATGCTCGTCACGGTGCGCGGTCTCGGCTACCGTTTCGAGGGCTGAGCCCACGAAACGGTGGGCTCGGCCTACGGCACGTACTCGGTGAGGTAGTCCAGGGTTCCGTCGAGCACCGGCACGTCGGCCAGCACGGTTTCGCCGTCGCCCGACTGGAACGACGTCGGAAGGTCGGAGCCCGGCTTGCTGTCGAGGCCCTCGACGAAGATCGGCTCCTCTCCGTCGATGCCGAGGCTGACCACAGTGCGGGCCGGAACGCGAACCGTGGCGGCGGCGACGCCCTCGCCGAACGAGATGTTCAGCGTCTCGGCGTCATCGGTGGCATTGACGATCGCGGCGAGGAAGTTGCCCTCGGTGCCCTCGTCGTTCGCGACGATCAGGGCGTTGCGCACCTGGAGCGGGCCGCTGCGGTCGGGCACGTTCACGCCGTCGGCGGGGGAGTAGGGGATCGTCGTCGCCTGAGTGGAGACCAGGGCGCAGCCGGACGTGCCCAGCACGAGGGCAGCGCCGACGACGACGGACGCGATGAGGCGGCGGGACTTCACGGATCCTCCCAGGACGGACGATGGCATCCCTTGCATTCTAGGGGGTCACCCCGTCCGCCGTGGGGAGGGGGCGGGTCGAGAGCCGGCGGGCGCGGAGGGGTGGGTGGCGAACCTTAGCGTATGTCGCCTGTGGTATCCTGGAGGTTGCCGAAAGGACATAACTCCATGCTTTTTGAGGTTGGCGAGACGGTTGTCTATCCGCACCACGGAGCGGCGACGATCATCGAGGTCAAAGACCGGATCATCAAGGGCGAGACGAAGAAGTATCTCAAGCTCAACGTCACCCAGGGAGACCTCATCATCGAGGTCCCGGCTGAGAACGTCGATCTTGTCGGCGTCCGCGACGTGATCGGCAAGGACGGTCTCGACAAGGTCTTCGAGGTGCTGCGTGCACCGTTCACCGAGGAACCGACCAACTGGTCGCGCCGTTACAAGGCGAACCTCGAGAAGCTCGCCTCGGGTGACGTGATCAAGGTCAGCGAGGTCGTGCGCGACCTGTGGCGCCGCGATCAGGATCGCGGCCTGTCGGCCGGTGAGAAGCGCATGCTGGCCAAGGCCAAGCAGATCCTCATCTCCGAGCTCGCGCTCGCCGAGAAGACCGATGAAGAGAAGGCCGGCGTGATCCTCGACGAGGTCCTGGCTTCTTGACCCCGGGGTGGGCGATGCCGCGCTGCGGCGTCGACACGCGGACATCTGAGTGAGCACCGTTCGGCCGCGCGGATCGAAACCTCGCAACCGATAGCGTGGACGGGTGAGCATCGCACCCGTTCCCGACGTCGCGATCATCGTGGTCGCCGCGGGTGGTGGTACACGCCTGGGCGCCGGAACGCCCAAGGCGTTCGTCGGGCTCGACGAGCACACCATCCTGCGTCACGCTCTGGCGCGCGTCTTCGAGGCGCCTGTGGCTCAGGTGATCGTGGTCGCGCCGGCGGGGCGCGAGGGCGATGCCCTGACCGACGCCCTCGAAGCAGCCGACGACCGCCGTGATCTGGTGACGGTCGTCGCGGGCGGGGACACGCGTCAGCAGTCAGTGGCTGCCGGCATCCGGGCTCTATGGGGCGATGTCGAGGTGGTCCTGGTCCACGACGCGGCGCGCGCCCTGACCCCCTCCGAGGTGTTCTCGCGGGTCATCGAGTCCGCGCGCAGCGCGGGTGCGGCGCTTCCCGTCGTTCCTGTGATCGACACGATCAAGCGCGTCGAGCAGGGCGAGGTGGTCGCGGCGCTCGACCGCAGCCGGCTGTCGGCCGCGCAGACTCCGCAGGGATTCCTGCGCGACATCCTCGAGCCGGCGTACGCGCAGGCCCGGGAGGACTTCACCGACGACGCGGCACTCGTCGGCGCCGCCGGCCATACCGTCGCCGTCGTCGCCGGCGACCCGCTCTCTTTCAAGATCACCACGCCCGCCGATCTCGACCGTGCGCGACGCATCGTGGCGGGGCATCCGCTTCCCGCCGTGGACGTGGGACTCGACCGTGCGCCGGCCGTGCCGCGGGTGGGTGTCGGCACGGACGTGCATGCGTTCGGCGGCGACGGCGCGCTGTGGCTGGCCGGCCTCGAATGGCCGGGCGAGCCGGCGCTGTCGGGCCACTCCGACGGAGACGCCGTCGCACATGCGATCGTCGACGCCCTGCTGTCGGCGGCGGGTCTGGGCGACATCGGAACCCACTTCGGCACCGACCATCCGGAGTACGCCGGTGCGCACGCCGATGTCTTCCTCGCGCGCACGCATGCGCTCCTCGGCGAGGCCGGGTGGCGCATCGGGAACGTCTCGGTCCAGTTCCAGGCCAACCGGCCCCGCTTCGCAGCCCGGCGCGCCGAGGCCGAGGCGGTGCTGTCGACCGCTCTCGGCGGAGCATCCGTCTCGCTCGCGGCGACGACCACCGATGGGCTGGGCTTCACCGGCGCGGGCGAGGGCGTTGCGGCGTTCGCGGTCGCGCTCGTTCTGCCCGCCTAGCATCGCCGCAGCGCGGGAGATCGCCACGACGCCGGATGGCTCGGACCGTCAGCCCTCGAGCGGCACCGGGTCGGGGTTGCGGGGTGCCCGCGCGGTCCACGCGAGCAGGACGAGACCGGCCGCGAGCACCGCGAGACCCGCCGTCGCGGAGGCGCTGAGCTGTTCGCCCAGGACGAAGATGCCCAGGATGCTCGCTGTCAGGGGTTCGGCCAGCGTCAGCGTCGCCGCCGTGGCGGCGGTGAGCCGCTCGAGACCCCAGGTGAACAGCGTGTAGGCCAGGGCGATGGTCGCCAGGCCCAGCCAGAGCGCCATCGCGAGTCCGCGCGGCTCGGCCATCCAGGCGAGGTCGACGAACGGCAGGGCGATGAGCCCGATCGCACCCGAGCCGGCACCCATCGCCCCGGCCACGGTGAACGGGTCCCACCCGGCATCCATCAGTCGACGTTGTGCGTTGGCGAACACCGCGAACGATGCGCCTGCGCCGATCGAACCGACCAGACCCAGCGGGTCGGCCCCTCCGTCGAGACCGCCGCCGGCGCTCAGCAGCACGACGCCGGCGGTCGCGAGGACGGTGGCCGCGATCCACCCCGCTGTCGGCAGACGTCGCGTGAGCGCCCACTCGAGCAGACCGGCGAGCACCGGGGCCGAGCCGAGGGCGATCACGGTGCCGACGGCGACGCCGTTGCGCTCGGTGCCGAGGAAGAACAGAGGCTGGTACGCGGCCAGGCAGATGCCCGTGAGCGCCATCAGTCCGACCGCGCGGCCGGTGAGCTTCGGATTGGGCGTGTGCGCAGTGCGGCGCCGAGCGAGGGCGAAGCCGATCGCGGCCAGTGCGGTGCCGCCGATGACCAAGCGCGCGACACCGACCGACAGCGGCGTGGTGCCGTCGGGGCCGAGGGCCTGGGCGGTGCCGGTGGTGCCGAACAGCACCGCCGCGGCGACGACGGCGAACACGGACAGCACGTCACGAGCCTAGGGCCGCCGGTAGGCTGGTGCGGTGACGGTGAGCATCTACGACACGCGCGAGCAGGCGCTGCGACCGTTCATCCCCGCGGATCCGTCCCACGTCACGATCTACGTCTGCGGGCCGACGGTGCAGTCGGGCCCCCACATCGGCCACCTGCGTGGAGCGCTGAGCTTCGACATCCTGCGCCGCTGGCTCGCCCACAGGTTCGGCCGGGTCACGTTCGTGCGCAACGTCACCGACATCGACGACAAGGTGCTCGCCAACGCCACCGACCACGAGCCGTGGTGGGCGCTCGCCTATCGGATGGAGCTCGCATTCACCCGGGCGTACAGTGCGATCGGCATCCTCCCGCCCACCTACGAGCCGCGGGCGACGGCGTCGATACCGCAGATGGTCCAGCTCATCGAGCGCCTCGTCGCCGCCGGGCACGCCTATGCGGCGGACGCCGGTTCGGATGCCGCGGGCGACGTGTACTTCGACGTGCGGTCATGGCCGGCCTACGGCGAACTGACACGTCAGTCCCTCGATGCCATGGAGCCTGCCGCCGACGCCGATCCGCGGGGCAAGCGTGATCCGCGGGACTTCGCGTTGTGGAAGGGCTCCAAGCCGGACGAGCCCGAGTCTGCCCGGTGGGACTCGCCGTGGGGACCCGGTCGGCCCGGGTGGCACATCGAGTGCTCGGCGATGTCGCGCCGCTACCTGGGCGCGCAGTTCGACATCCACGGTGGCGGGCTGGACCTGCGCTTCCCCCACCACGAGAACGAGCTCGCCCAGTCGACCGCGGCAGGCGACGGCTTCGCCCGGTATTGGGTCCACAACGGACTGGTCACCGTCGGCGACCAGAAGATGTCCAAGTCTCTGGACAACTTCGTGCTCGCCGACGATCTGCTGCGCGAGCGCGACCCGCTGGTCGTCCGCTACGCGCTCGCAGCAGCCCACTACCGCTCGAGCCTCGACATCACCGCGTCGAGCTTCGACGAGGCCGAGGCGGCGCTCGACCGCATCCGCTCCTTCCAGGAGCGGGCGCTGCGGATGCTGCGCGATGTCAGTGACGACCTGCGGGTCGACCGCGGTGTGCCCGAACGCTTCGCTGCGGCGCTCGACGACGACCTCGGCGTGCCTCAGGCCCTCGCCGTGCTGCACGAGACCGTGCGCGAGGGCAACACGGCACTGGATGCCGGCGATCGCGAGCGGGCGCTCGCGGCCTTCGCCGACGTCGCCGTGATGTCCGGAATACTGGGCATCGACCCGCTCGACCCCGCCTGGCGGGGCGGCGGGTCGGGTGCCGACGCCGTCGCGCTCGACGCGCTGGTGTCGGTCATGATCGACCAGCGCGCAGCCGCCCGCGCCGCGAAGGACTGGGCTGCCGCCGACCGGATCCGCGACGCGATCGCCGCGGCGGGCATCACGCTCGAGGACGGCGCCGACGGAACGCATTGGAGCATCGAATGAGCAAGCCAGGGCGCCCGGGCGCGAGCCGGGGCAAGAAGAAGGGCCCCACCAAGGGCAGCGGCGGACAGGGCCGCAAGTCGCTCGAGGGCAAGGGGCCGACGCCCAAGGCCGAGGATCGCGCCTGGCACGTCGCCGGCAAGCGCAAGGCCGCGCAGGAGCGCTACGCGGCCGCGGGCGGCAAGGGCCGCCCGGGTGGCCGCCCGTCGGGGTCGAACTCCGGCCGTTCGGGCAAAGGCAAGGCCTCCGACGACACCGAGACGGTGACGGGGCGCAACAGCGTGCTCGAGGCGCTGCGTGCGCGGATCCCGGCCGTCGCGCTCTACGTCGCGCAGCGCGTCGAGATGGATGACCGCGTCAAGGAGATGCTGTCGATCGCGACCCATCGTGAGATCCCCGTGCTGGAGGTCACCCGCCCGGAGCTCGACCGCATGGCCGGCTTCGACGGAGTGCACCAGGGCGTCGCGCTCAAGGTCCCGCCGTACGAGTACGCGCACCCGCAGGATCTGCTCGAGGACATCATCGAGACGGGGGAGACGCCGCTGCTGGTCGCGCTCGACGGCGTCACCGACCCGCGCAACCTCGGCGCGATCATCCGCTCGACGGCCGCGTTCGGCGGTCAGGGCGTCATCGTGCCGCAGCGCCGATCGGCGGGAGTCACCTCGGCGGCGTGGAAGACGAGTGCCGGCGCAGCCGCCCGCGTGCCGGTCGCCCTTGCGCCCAACCTCACCACGACACTGAAGGAATTCAAGAAGCAGGGTCTGTTCGTGCTCGGCCTGGACGGCGATGGCGACGTGTCGCTGCCGGCGCTGGAGCTCGCCGATCGTCCCGTCGTGGTCGTCGTCGGATCCGAGGGCAAGGGGCTGTCGCGCCTGGTGACCGAGACGTGCGACCAGGTCGTGTCGATCCCGATCTCTGCCTCGACCGAGTCGCTCAACGCCGGCATCGCCGCATCGGTCGCCCTGTATCAGATCGCCGCACTCCGGGCCGAAAGGAACTGACACCACATGGCACGCATCGCCGTCATCGGAGGGTCGGGCTATGCCGGCCGCCACATCGTCGCCGAGGCCACTGCGCGGGGGCACACCGTGCTCGCCGTGGCCCGCCGGATCCCGAGCGACCGTCACCAGGGCGCGTACTACGTCGAGGGGACGCTGCTGGACGTGCCCGATCTGGTGGCACAGCTCGTCGGCGTCGACGTCGTCGTCATCGCGGTTCCGGCGCGCGGCGAGATGGTCGGACTCGTGCGGCCGAACGTCGAAGCGCTCGTCGAGGAGCTTCCCGCCCAGGTTCGGATCGGCGTCGTCGGCGGTGTGGGAGGCAGCCTCGTCGCGCCCGGCGGCGCGCGCGTCGTCGACCAGTCGTCGTTCACCGAGGAGCACAAGCCCGAGGCGCTCGAAGCCATCGGCATCCTCGAGGACCTGCAGGCCCACGACTACGGGCACGACTGGTTCTACGTCCACCCCGCAGGCGGCTTCGGTTCGTTCAACCCGGGCGAGCGCACCGGACGCTATCGCGACGGCGGCGACGTGATCGTCGTCGACGACGAGGGGGAGTCCTACATCTCGGGCGACGACCTCGCCGTCGCGATCATCGACGAGATCGAACAGCCCAAGCACCATCGCGAGCGGTTCACCGTCGGGTACTGATCCGGCGAGGCAGGCCCGCCGGGCGGAGTCGGTCAGACGAGGTCGCGCCAGTCGATGCTGTCGTCGAGGTCGTCGGCCTGGTCTGCGTACGGGATGCTGCCGGTCGTGATCACCGGGAGCGACACCGTGTCGGTCGGCGGGCCCATGAGCGTCGCCTCGTCGCGGCGATGACGCAGCACGTCGTCGATGTATCCGGTCAGCGCCTCGGCGAGGGGAACGGACTTGCCGCACGCCTGCGACATGTACCACCGGTGTTCGAGCACCTGGTGGTACACCTCGGCCGGTTCGAGCTTGGCGCGCAGGTCCCACGGGATCGACTTGACGACCGGTTCGAAGACGCGCGTCAGCCATTCGTGGGCGATCATCTCTTCGTCGTCGCCCAGTCGTGACACGCGGGCGCGGAATTCATCGAGGTCGTTGAGCAGCCGCCTGGCCTGGTTCTCCTCGACGTCGAGACCGGTCAGTCGCAGCAGTCGGCGCTGGTGATGACCCGCGTCGACCACCTTCGGCTGGATGGACACGCGTGTGCCGTCGGCCGTCGTGTCGATCGACATCTCGTCGATGTCGAAGCCGAGCTCGTTGAGCCGCTGCACCCGCTCGGTGATGCGCCAGGTCTCGTCCACGCCGAAGCTCTCGCTCTCGGTGAGCGCAGCCCACAGCGACCGGTAGGAGCTCACGATGCCGTCGGCGATCGCGATGGCGTCCACACCGCCCTCGAGTCGCCCGCCGGCCTCCAGATCCATGATCTCGCCCGCGATGTTCGTGCGGGCCACCTCGAGGTCGTGCTCGCGTTGGCCCCGGCTGAGTCCACCTTCGTGCAGCTCGCCGGTCTCGGCGTCGACGAGGTAGGCGGCGAAGGCACCGGCATCCCGTCGGAACAGGGTGTTCGACAGCGACACGTCGCCCCAGAAGAACCCGACGTTGTGCAGGCGCACCAGCAGCGCAGCGAGGGCGTCGACCAGGCGCGTCGCGGTGTCGGGGCGGAGGATCTGCGTGAACAGCGCGCGATACGGGAGCGAGAACTTCAGGTGCGCGGTGACGAGGGCGGCGGGCAGCGGCCTGCCCGCGGCATCCGTGCGCCCGGCGATGACGGCGACGCGCTCGACGCACGGCACGTCGAGACGGTGCAGATTTCCGAGCATGTCGTACTCGCGCCGTGCCATCTCGGCGGTCGTCTCCTTGACGGCGATCACACGGCCGGACAGACTCGCGAAGCGCACCAGGTGGCGCGAGATGCCCTTGGGCAGGTAGACGATCGCGCTCGACGGCCACTCGGCGAGCGTCGTCGACCACGGCAGCGACAGCAGCTGCGGATCCACCGAACTGGCGGTGATGTTCAGGGCGTCGGGCACGCCGTCCCCCTTCCGACCGGGCGGGGCCGCGTCAATGGGAAACGACGCGGCGCGGGAAGATCCGAGACCTCCCCGCGCCGCGTCGGTGGATGCTACGCCGAGGCGATGGCGTGGTCGGTGAGACGCTCGCCGCTCTCGATGTCGAACACGTGCAGGTGGTGCGGCACCGGCGCGAGAACGACGGTCTCGCCGGCGTTCGGGTGGTTGCGGCCGTCGACGCGCGCGACGATGTCGGTGCGCTTGCCGTGGATGTCGGCGTGGCCGTACAGGTAGCCGTCGGCGCCGAGCTCCTCGACGAGATCGACGACCACCGGCAGGCCCTTGCCGTCCTCGGGGGCGACGATGATGTCCTCGGGGCGGACGCCGACCGTGACCTCGCTGCCGCGGGCACGCTCGCGCGCGTCGTCCAGGCTCACCACGGCGTTGCCGAACTGGGCGCCGCCCTCGGTGAGGGGCACGGGGAACAGGTTCATCGCGGGCGAGCCGATGAAGCCGGCGACGAACACGTTGTTCGGCTTCTCGTACAGGTCGCGGGGCGTGCCGACCTGCTGGAGCAGGCCGTCCTTGAGCACGGCGATCCGGTCGCCCATCGTGAGGGCCTCGGTCTGGTCGTGCGTCACGTAGACGGTGGTGACGCCCAGGCGGCGCTGCAGCGATGCGATCTGGGTGCGGGTCTGCACGCGCAGCTTGGCGTCGAGGTTCGACAGCGGCTCGTCCATGAGGAACACCTGAGGCTGACGCACGATCGCACGGCCCATGGCGACGCGCTGACGCTGACCACCCGAGAGGGCCTTCGGCTTGCGCGTCAGGTACTCCTCCAGGTCGAGCAGCTTGGCGGCCTCGAGCACGCGCGCGGCGCGCTCGTCCTTGCCGACACCGGCGATCTTCAGCGCGAAGCCCATGTTCTCGGCGACCGTCATGTGGGGGTACAGCGCGTAGTTCTGGAACACCATCGCGATGTCGCGATCCTTCGGCGGGACGTCGGTGACGTCGCGGTCGCCGATGAGGATGCGGCCCGAGTTGACCTCTTCGAGGCCTGCGAGCATGCGCAGCGAGGTGGACTTTCCGCAGCCGGAGGGGCCGACCAGCACGAGGAACTCGCCGTCGGCGACCTCGAGGTTGAGCTTGTCCACAGCCGGGCGGGTTCCCCCGGGGTACAAGCGGGTTGCGTTGTCGAATGTGACGGACGCCATGTCTTCTTCTCCTTCACCGGCAGGTACGTGCCGGACGATCCGTAGTGAGGATGAGCGGGTTCTTCCCGCACGCCCACCGTCGGGCGCTCCTCGATTATGGCACGTCCTGTATGGCACACCGGGTATGGGGTCTGCGTCTGGGCATTTCCCAGACAGCGTGGCTAGCATCGACGGGGCCGCCTTCCCGAGCGGCTCGCCGGATCCCCGGCCCCAGATATTCTTCCGCCGAGAGGTTCCATGTCGAGCGACGAGACACCGAGCGCGCAGCCCCCGCGCGAGCGGCGCGATGCCGTCCGCGAGAAGGCGCAGCAGGTGCGCGCCCAGCAGTCGCGGGCCCGCACCGTCCGTATCACCGCGATGGTCGTCGGCGCGGTCGCCGTCGTCGCGGTCGCAGCCGTCGCGATCACCTGGACGGTCGCCTCGACCGCCGCGAAGCCTCTTCTGAACCCGGTGAACGCGACCGGTGACGGCTTCGTCGTCACCGAGGTCAGCGGAGTGGGGCTCGTCGAGCCCGCCGGCAGCACCCCGGCCGGCGATGAGTCGCCGACGCCGACCCCGAGCACCTCGTCGACGTCGACCCCCGACGCGTCGCCGACGCCGAGCGCGACTCCCGGGTCGACCGTCGACATCCGCGTCTACGTCGACTACCTGTCGACCGGCTCGCGCGACTTCCAGCTCGCCAACGTGCAGCAGCTGTCCAAGTGGGTGCGCCAGGGCGCCGCAGAACTGACGTACTACCCGGTGTCGATGCTGACGGCGAAGTCCAACGGCACCAAGTACTCGCTGCGCGCCGCCGGGGCCGCCGCGTGCGTCGCCACGCACTCGCCCGACAGCTTCTTCTCGTTCAACCACGCGCTGCTGACCCAGCAGCCCGAGGTCGACTCCGACGGCTACTCCGACATCGAGCTCGCCGACCTGGCGATCGCCAGCGGTTCGGAGCGCCCCAAGTTCGTCCGCTCGTGCATCGAGGACCAGGCGTTCGTGGGCTGGGCTCGCAACGCCACCCAGCGGGCGCTGGACGAACTGCCCGACACCGACGACCTCGCGCTGACCGCCACCCCGACCGTGCTCGTCAACGGAACCCCGTACGTGGGCGCCCTCGACGACCCGAAGGAGTTCGCGCAGTTCGTTCTCACGGTGGCGAGCGACGCCTACTTCCAGGCCACGCCGACGCCGACCCCCACCCCGACCCCGACGCCGTGACCGGCGCGGGCCGCGGATAGACTGGGCCCTCTGCCGACTTGGCGCAATTGGTAGCGCACCGTACTTGTAATACGGGGGTTACGGGTTCGAGTCCCGTAGTCGGCTCGTGAAGCACGCCACCGGCCGAGCCGGCCGCTCGTGAGGTTCGGCTGGGCGCTCATCGGTGCCGTCGTGGTCGGGATCCTGACCGCGCTCCAGGCGCGCGTCAACGGACAACTCGGGCTGCGCCTCGACTCGGGTCTGGTGGCCGCCGTGATCTCTTTCGGCTCGGGGCTCGTGATCCTCATCGTGCTGTCGGCGGCGCTTCCGGCGGGGCGGCGCGGCTACGCGTCGCTCGTCACCGGGGTGCGGCGGCGCAGCATCCCGTGGTGGATGCTCGCGGGCGGGTTCGCCGGTGCGCTCACCGTCGCCACCCAGGGGCTGGCGGTCGGACTCATCGGCGTGTCGCTGTTCACCGTCGGCGTGGTCGCAGGGCAGACGGTGAACGGTCTCCTGCTCGATCGGGTCGGCTACGGGCCTGCGGGAGTGGTCGCGGTCACGGTGCCGAGGCTGATCGGCGGCGCTCTCGCGCTGGTGGCGGTGGCGCTCGCCCTCGTCGGCGACACCGTGCAGTCGGTGCCGCTGTGGATGCTCGTGCTGCCGTTCCTGGCCGGCGCCGGCATCGCGTGGCAGCAGGCGACGAACGGGCGGCTGCGCCAGCGGGTCGGCAGCCCCCTCACCGCGACGCTGGTGAACTTCATCGGCGGCACGGTCGTGCTGGGTGTCGCAGCGACGATCGCGGTCGCCGTCGCCGGGCCGCCGGCATCCTTCCCCACGGAGGCGTGGCTGTACAGCGGCGGCGCGATCGGCGTCGCGTACATCTTCCTGTCGGCCGCGCTCGTGCAGTACACGGGCGTGCTGCTGTTCGGTCTCGGGGCCGTGGTCGGGCAGCTGGGTGGTTCGGTCGCCCTCGATGCGCTGTGGCCCGCACCGGCGGGGCCGGGGCTCGCACAGGAGGCGGCGATGGTCGCCGTGGCTCTGCTGTCGGTCGTGGTCGCCGTCGCGCCGTGGCGCCGTCGTCCCCGCGCCTAGACGCACCTACCGCTTTGCGGCGGGCATGCCGGAGACGAACTCGGCCGCGTCGACGGTGCGCACGCGCTCGGGGCGTCCGCGCTCGGGCTTGCCGCCGACGTAGAGCCAGCCCATCAGCGACTCGTTCTTCTTCAGCCCGTGGGCCTTGGCGACGGCCTTCGCACGCGTGTAGTGCCCGGTGCGCCAGAACACGCCCCACCCGGCTTCGTCGAGCAGCAGGCTCAGCATGTGGGCGACGCCCGATGCGACAGCCTCCTGCTCCCAGGCGGGCACCTTCGAGCTCTTCCGGTGACTGACCACGACGGCGATCAGCAGCGGTGCGCGCAGCGGCTTCGTCGATGCGCCCTTGTGCCCCTCGGACTTGTTGATCGCCCGGCCGAGACGCTCGCGGTCGGCTCCGCGCAACTCGATCAGCCGCCAGGGCCGCAGCGACGAATGGTCTGCCACGCGTCCGGCCGCCGCGACGAACTGCAGCAGCTCGTCGTGGGTCGGCGCCTGGTCGGTCACCTTCGAGATCGATCGGCGCCGCCGCGCCGCGTCCAGCGCACTCACGCTGCGTCGTTCGGGGTGAACTCGAGCGAGATCGAGTTCATGCAGTAGCGATCGCCCGTCGGAGTGCCGAATCCGTCGGGGAACACATGCCCGAGGTGCGATCCGCACCCCGCGCAGCGCACCTCGGTGCGCAGCATCCCGTGGCTGCGGTCCTCGATCAGCTCGACCGCCTCGGGTCGGATCGACTCGTAGAAGCTGGGCCAGCCGCAGTGGGAATCGAACTTGGTGCCGCTCTGGAACAGCTCAGCACCGCAGGCCGCACACGTGTACAGCCCGGCGCGATCCTCGTCGAGCAGTTCGCCGGTCCACGGGCGCTCGGTGCCCGCCTCGCGCAGCACCGCGTACTGGGCGGCGCTCAGCTCGTCGCGCCACTGCTCATCGCTCTTGTCGACGGCGTAGGTCATGGGTCCTCCTCGGTCACTCCCATTCAACCGCAGGGGTGCGCGATGAGTTCCCGACCGCCTGGGCGTTCGCCGGGAGAATGGAGGCGTGAGCGCCGATGACGTGACCGACCGCTATGCGCGGTTCGCGCGCGACGAGGCCCCCGGACGGTCGGCGCTGTACGCGGACTGGGCCGCCGGCGTCGCCGCAGATCCGAGCCTCGCGGCGATCCTCGCGCGCCTCCCGCAGACCCGGCGCCAGCCGCCGCTCGTCTTCGCGGTGACGCGGATGCTCGGCGCACCCGAAGCCGACTACGACGTGTGGGCGCAGTGGGTGCGCGCCCACGCCGACGAGGTCGTCGCTGAGACATCGACGCGGATGCTGCAGACCAACGAGCCGCAGCGGTGCGCCGCGCTGCTTCCGGCCCTCGCGCGCCTCGACGGGCCGATCGCGCTGCTCGAGCTCGGTGCCGCGGCGGGGCTGTGTCTGCATCCGGATCGCTACTCCTATCGCTACGAGCGCGGTCGCGAGATCATCGCGGTGGATCCGTCCTCCGGGACGTCACCCGTCGTGCTGCGATGTCGACTGACGGGCGAGCCCGCACTGCGCCTGCCCGACATCGTGTGGCGGACGGGCATCGACCTTCACCCGCTGGATGCCCGAGACGTCGGCGACCGCGCGTTCCTCGAGGCGCTCGTCTGGCCCGGCGAGACCGGGCGCGTCGAGCGGATCCGTGCCGCGCTGGACATCGCGGCATCCCACTCGACGCCGCTCGTGCGTGGCGACGCGACCGACCCCGAGACGCTGCGGGCGGTCGCGGCGCTGGCGCCATCCGGCGTGCGCCTGGTGGTGACGACGCCGGGCATGCTGCCGCACGTGCCGCGTGCGGGTCGCGAGAGGCTGATCGCCACGCTCGACGACCTCGACGCCACGTGGGTGACGATCGATCCGCCGACGCTGTACGACGCGTGGGATCCGCCCGTCGTCGCCGCCGAATGGGGCGGCTTCGCGCTCGGGATCGACCGGATGCCGGTAGCCGCCGTCGACCCGCTCGGCGCATCCGTGGAGTGGCGCGCGGGCGATCCGCCCGGCCGGGACTAGCGTCGAAGCGTGCCCCTCAGCGATCGCGACCGCGCCCTCCTCGACTTCGAGGCGGAATGGCGACGCCACGCGGGTGCCAAAGAGGAGGCGATCCGGTCTGAGCTCGACCTCGCCCCCGCCCGCTACTACCAGCTGCTGGGGCGGCTCATCGACACCGCCGACGCCCAGGCCTACGACCCGATGCTGGTCAAGCGCCTGCGCCGCATGCGCGAAGCGCGGCGGCTGGCGCGCGCAGACCGCGCGGCCGGAGACGCCGGCTGAGTGCGACCGCGGACGCCGCGTCGTCGTCCGCGAAAACCGGCGGGTAACATCGGGGGGTGCCGAAATCGACCTTCCCCCGGGATCGCTTCGACGACCTCCCGGTGGATTCGGGCCGAGTCGGCGCACATCGCGCAGAGAACCCTCGCATGCACGGCTGGGTCGTGCTGCTGTGGGCCGCGCTGGCCACCGTCGTCCTCGTCGTCGTCGGCATCTTCGGCACACTGCTGGTCTCGGGACGGATCGAACTGTTTCCGCAGCCGGCGCCGACCGCGACGCCCGCTCCCGAGGTGACGCCGGTCGTCGACACCTCGTACGGGGTGCTCATCCTCAACGCCACCCCCGAGGTCGGGCTCGCGACACAGACCAAGGATGTCGTCGTCGCCGCGGGGTGGTCGGCGGATTCGGTGCTCGCCGGCGAGGCCGGATCGGACGACTTCCCGCAGACGACGGTCTATTACCTCGACCCCGCCGACGAGTCGGCCGCCGCGGGCCTGGCCGGGGTCATCGGGGGCGCACTCATCGAGCAGAGCGACGTCTACCAGCCCGCCGGAGACCCCGACGGCACGCAGTTGACGATCGTCATCGGCCTGGACCGCACCGAGGCGGGCGCGACGCCGAGCCCCACGGAGTGATCGCGGGGCGCTGTGTTTCGCGCCGGTAAAACTTTCGATGCGGCCGTGTCAACACTTCTGATCGCCGCCTCGTCGGTGCGTGCACGCTCCCTAGCATGGGCCTGTCCCACAGCTACAGGAGATTCGCATGACCCAGGGCACCGTCAAGTGGTTCAACGCCGAGAAGGGGTACGGCTTCATCACGGTGGGGGATGGGCAGGACGTGTTCGTGCACTATTCCAACATCGACATGACCGGGTTCCGGGTTCTCGAAGAGGGCCAGACCGTCGAGTTCACGGTCGGCAGCGGGCAGAAGGGCCCGCAGGCCGAGTCGGTGCGCATCGTCGCCTGACGCCGTCGCAGTCGTGAGCGGGATGCCGGGTGGCATCCCGTTTCGGCATGCGACCGTATCCGCGGCCGCGGCTTGCACTCGATAGGGGCGAGTGCCAGAATGATTTAGCACTCTCGTTTGTTGAGTGCTAAATCCGAAAGCCCCCGTCCGGGAGGGACGACACACTTATGGCAAAGATCATCGCTTTCGACGAGGAGGCCCGCCGCGGCCTCGAGCGTGGCCTCAACACGCTGGCCGACGCCGTCAAGGTGACCCTCGGCCCGCGCGGTCGAAACGTCGTGCTCGAGAAGAAGTGGGGCGCCCCCACGATCACGAACGACGGCGTCTCGATCGCCAAGGAGATCGAGCTGGACGACCCCTACGAGAAGATCGGCGCCGAGCTGGTCAAGGAGGTCGCCAAGAAGACCGACGACGTCGCCGGTGACGGCACCACCACCGCGACCGTGCTCGCCCAGGCGCTCGTGCGCGAAGGCCTGCGCAACGTCGCGGCCGGCGCTGACCCGATCAGCCTCAAGCGCGGCATCGAGAAGGCCGTCGCGGCGCTCACCGAGTCGCTGCTGGACTCGGCCAAGGAGGTCGAGTCGAAGGAGCAGATCGCTGCGACCGCTTCGATTTCGGCGGCCGACAACGAGATCGGCGAGCTCATCGCCGAGGCGATCGACAAGGTCGGCAAGGAGGGCGTGGTCACCGTCGAGGAGTCGCAGACCTTCGGCACCGAGCTCGAGCTCACCGAGGGCATGCGGTTCGACAAGGGCTACATCAACCCCTACTTCGTCACCGACCCCGAGCGTCAGGAAGCGGTCTTCGAGGACCCCTACATCCTGATCGCCAACCAGAAGATCTCGAACATCAAGGATCTTCTCCCCGTCGTCGACAAGGTGATCCAGGAGGGCAAGGAGCTCCTGATCATCGCCGAGGACGTCGAGGGTGAGGCTCTGGCCACCCTGGTGCTCAACAAGATCCGCGGCATCTTCAAGTCGGCCGCTGTCAAGGCGCCCGGCTTCGGAGACCGCCGCAAGGCCCAGCTGCAGGACATCGCGATCCTCACGGGCGGCCAGGTCATCACCGAAGAGGTGGGCCTCAAGCTCGAGAACACCACGATCGACCTGCTCGGTCGCGCCCGCAAGGTGATCATCACCAAGGACGAGACCACCATCGTCGAGGGTGCCGGTGACGCGTCGCTGATCGAGGGTCGCGTGACCCAGATCCGTCGTGAGATCGACAACACCGACAGCGACTACGACCGCGAGAAGCTCCAGGAGCGCCTCGCCAAGCTCGCCGGCGGCGTCGCCGTCATCAAGGCGGGTGCGGCGACCGAGGTCGAGCTCAAGGAGCGCAAGCACCGCATCGAGGACGCCGTCCGCAACGCGAAGGCGGCCGTCGAGGAGGGCATCGTCCCCGGCGGTGGCGTCGCGCTCATCCAGGCCGGCCGCACCGCCTTCGAGGGTCTGACCCTCACGGGCGACGAGGCCACCGGTGCGAACATCGTCAAGGTCGCTATCGAGGCCCCGCTCAAGCAGATCGCGCTGAACGCCGGTCTCGAGCCCGGCGTGGTCGCCAACAAGGTCGCCGACCTTCCGGCCGGCCACGGCCTGAACGCGGCCACCGGCGAGTACGGTGACCTGTTCGCGCAGGGCATCATCGACCCGGCGAAGGTCACCCGCTCGGCGCTGCAGAACGCCGCCTCGATCGCGGGTCTGTTCCTCACGACCGAGGCTGTTGTCGCCGACAAGCCCGAGAAGGTTCCGGCCGCTCCGGCCGACCCGACCGGCGGCATGGACTTCTGACGCGAGAGCGGATCTACGTCCGAACCAACGATGAAGGGCCCCTCCCTGAAGGAGGGGCCCTTCATCGTTCCTCAGAGGATCAGCGGAACAGACTCGTCGTCGCCGTCTCGGCGTCGGCGTAGTGGCGGGCCGCGGACGACAGTGCGGCGTTGATGCCGGCCAGCGAGTCCTCGACCTGCCGCTGGGTGGCCCGCCACTGGTCGATCACCGACTGGAAGGCGATCGACGCCGATCCCGTCCAGGTGCCCTGCAGGTTGGTCAGTTGCACCAGCATCGCGTTCGTCTCGGCCTGCACGCGGTCGATGGTGCCGCGGATCGCGACGGTGGAGGCGGCGACGGCGTCGCTGTCCACAGAGAAAACGGCCATGGGGCTCCTTTCGATCCAGCCGGGGAGGCTGCATCCCCGAACCTAGGTCGGATGCGTCGGTCGCCGTCGGCTCGGCGCGCGCATGTGGAGAGCGTGCGGCGCCGCGGCGCCTGGGGAGGAGTCAGTGCTCTTCGTCGAGGACGATCTTGTCGATGGGCTGGGTGCGGATGGACAACTGCTCCTGGCGCGATCGCACCTGCGCGAGCGGGATCGAGATGCGGAACGTCGCCCCGCCGCCGGGGGTGTCGGTGACCGCGACCGCGCCGTGCAGCGCTTCGACGATCGATGCGACGATCGACAGCCCGAGTCCGGTGCCGCCCGTCTCGCGGGTACGCGAGGAGTCGGCGCGCCAGAACCGCTGGAAGATCTTGTCCTTGATCTGATCGGGGATGCCCTCGCCGTGGTCGATGACCTCGATCCACCCCATCGCCGACGTGGGATCGACGCCGACGCGCAATTCGATCGGCGAGTCCTCGGGGGAGAACCGACGCGCGTTGCCCAGCAGATTGGCGACCACCTGCCGGATGCGGTTCTCGTCGCCCAGGACGATGGGCTCGGTCGGCGTCTCGACGTCGTGCTCCTCGTCGACGGCGCCGGCGGGCGGCGTGACGTCGGAGGCGACGGGAGCCGGGCGGGGGCGACGCCGCAGGCGCGACAGCGTGGCTCCGGCACGGGCGATCGCCGACGTCGTCGGTGGTCGGGGCACGGGCTCGGTGTCGTGCGTCGTGTCGTCTTCGGGCGGATCGGGCTCGCGGGCGGTCGTGTCGATCACGGTGACCGAGCGGTGCGGCGAGGGGGCGCGCATGTCGAGCGCGGCATCCCGGGCGATCGGTCGCAGATCGACCGGGGCGAAGGCGACGTCACGGCGTTCGTCGAGGCGCGCGAGCGCGAGCAGGTCCTCCACGAGGACGCCCATCCGCACCGCTTCCTTCTCGATGCGCTCCATGGCCTGTGCGACGTCGTCTTCGCCTGCGATCGCGCCCATCCGATACAGCTCGGCATAGCCGCGCACGGTCACCAGCGGCGTGCGCAGCTCGTGGCTCGCGTCGCCGATGAACCGGCGCATCTGGCGTACGGTGGCGTCGCGCTGCGAGATCGCGGCGTCCACGCGCCCGAGCATGGTGTTGATCGCCGTCTTGAGACGGCCCACTTCGGTGGTGGGCTCGATGTCGGTCATGCGTTGGCTGAAATCGCCTCCCGCGATGGCCATGGCCGTGGTCTCGACCTGGCCCAGGCTGCGGAACGCCAGCGTCACCAGCCATCGGGTGAGGAGGGCTCCGGCCACGATGGTGATGACCGCGATGATGCTGTAGATGCCGAGGTAGGTCGCGATCGTGCGGTTGACCGATGCCAGCGGCACGGCGACCACCTGGGTGTAGAGGTTGCTCGTGCGCGCCAGCTCCTGAACGGTGGCGGCGGCGCGATACTCGGTCTCGCCGTCGACCGACGAGAGGCTGAACGGGCTGCCGAGGGTGATCGCCTTGTCGAGGGGAATGCGGTCGGGGAAGTCGGGCTCGGGGCCGCCACGGCCGCCGTCGACGGCGATCAGGTCGCCGTCGACGCCTTCGTAGATGGCGACGAAGTAGTCGGTCGGGGGAGGTTTGGCCGTGGGCACCGCGATGAGCATGCCGTCTTCGACCGTGAGATCGAGCAAGGGGGCGACGACGTCGGATGTCGCCAACTGCTCCACTTGGCTGTCGACGTTCGCGGCGAGTGCATTGCGCAGGAACGCGGTCGTGCCGATGCCGGCAGCGAGCAGTCCGACCGCCAGGACCGCCACCGACACGCCGGTCACCTTGGCGCGCAGGCTGATGCTGCGCCACCAGCCGGTCACCGCATCGGTCTTGCGCGCCAGAGCCACCCCTTCGGTCGGTCCGCGAATCTACGCGGACTTGCCGGCTTTGAGCATGTAGCCGAAGCCCCGCTTGGTCTGGATCAGCGGTTCGGACGAGTGCGGGTCGATCTTGCGGCGCAGATACGAGATATAGCTCTCGACGATGCCGGCGTCGCCGTTGAAGTCGTATTCCCACACGTGGTCGAGGATCTGCGCCTTCGACAGCACCCGGTTCGGGTTCAGCATGAGGTAGCGCAGCAGCTTGAACTCGGTGGGGCTGAGGTCGATCGAGACGTCGCCGACGAGGACGTCGTGCGTGTCCTGATCCATGCTGAGCTCGCCGGCTCGGATCACCGACTCCTCGTCGACGTGCATGGTGCGGCGCAGGATCGCCTGGATGCGCGCGACGATCTCGTCGAGTGAGAAGGGCTTGGTGACGTAATCGTCGCCGCCGGCGTTGAGCCCGGTGATCTTGTCCTCGGTCTCGTCCTTGGCGGTGAGGAACAGGATGGGCGCGGTGTATCCGGCGCCGCGCAGACGTTTGGTGACGCTGAAGCCGTTCATGTCCGGAAGCATCACGTCGAGCACGATGAGGTCGGGTTCCTCTTCGAGGACGGCCGAGATCGTCTGCGCGCCGTTGGAGACGGCCTTGACCTGATAGCCCGCGAATCGCAGGCTCGTGATCAGCAGGTCGCGGATGTTCGGCTCGTCGTCGACGACGAGGATGCGCGGTGCGGTCATGGGGCCATTATTGCGTCGACGGCCTGTCAATGCGCGCAAAGCGCGCCCGCAGGCGCGTCGATGCGCCTGCGCGCGGGTCGCCCGGCGGTCGATCGAAACCCCGGGAGCCGATGCGGTTCGGGCCGACCGCGCGCTAGCGTGGCCGCAGACGCGCAGGGCGCTGAATCGAATGCCGGGGGTGGGTCCGTGTCGTTCCAGACGGGTGACGAACGCCGGCCGCGTCGCGTCGACGACGCGGTGCCCGAGCCGATGGTGCTCCCCGATCGGCCGCGCATGGACATCGGCGCCGAACCGCCACCGGAGGAGTTCGTCGCGTACATGCCGATCGAGCACGGCATCGCGAAGGATGTGCCGCCGATCGATCGCGCGGTCGTCGCGCTGGGTCCGTCGCGCCGGCTCGCGGACTTGGAGGACGAGGGGTGGCGGCCTGCGCACCGCCGCGCGCTGAGGCTCGCCCTCGCGATGCGCGGCGGCGTGAGCCTCGCCGTATGGATCGGCGGCGCCGTCGCCGAGATCGATGTGCTGCGCAGCATCCGGATCATGCGCGATCCGCAGGGTGACGAGGTCGTCGTCGTGCTGCGGTGCGACGACGAGCCGCTGACACCCGGACTGACCGCACGCGTCGAGACGTACGCTCAGCTGCTCGCCGGCCGCGGGGCCGACCGCGTCGATGTCGACATCCTCGCCGGGGCGAGCGCCGGCGGGCTCAACTCGGTGATCTACGCGGCCGCGCAGCGAGCCGGTCGCCCCATCGACGACCTCAAGGACACGTGGCGCGACGTCGGCGGCCTCGCCGAGCTGATGCATCCGCCGGGGTTCGCGCGCGTCACATCGCTGCTGCGCGGCGACGGCTACTTCTGGCCGAGCGTGCGTGATGCCCTGGTGCGACTGCACACGGCCGAGCGGTTCCATCCCGATCTCGTCCCTCGTCACATCTCGGTCGACTTGTCGGCGACGCTCATCGACAGCGAGGATGCGCTCGACCCCGACACCCGCGAGGGGCGGGGCGACTTCCACTTCGCGAGCCTCGACGACGGCGGACAGGTCGCTTCCGATGGTGACGCCGAGCCGCACGGCGACGCGCTCGCGGCCGTGACCGCATCGGCCGCCGTCGGCAACCGCATCCCCTCCCGCGATCCCGACAGCACGACGCCGAGCGCGCACACCCTCGACGACCTCGACCGTCTCGCCTATGCGGCCCGAACGACGTCGTCGTTCCCTGGCGCGTTCGAGCCGGCGACGATCTACTCGTCGGTCGGCGGTGCCGAGCTCGCCGCGACACCTCGCCCGAACATGCGGTTCGCGTTCGGGGCGCACCGTGAGACCGACGACACGCCGTATCGGGTCATCGACGGGGGTGTCTTCGACAACATCCCCATCACCCGTGCCCTGGGAGCGGTGAAGACGCGCGCATCGACGACGGCGAGCGAGCGGATGCTGCTGTACCTCGACCCGTCGCCCGCTCTGGACCCGGGTGTCGGCGTCGTGTACGAGGAGGGGAGGGCTCGGCTGTCGAACGCGGTGCTGGGCGCCGTGTCGCGGCGTTTCCGGCACGAGACGGAGGGCGGCGAGCTCGAGGAGCTCGATCGGTTCGTGCAGGACGTCGGATTGGCGACCGGTCGGTGGGAGTCGTTCGCGACGCTCTCGCGGGCGCCGTGGGATGCCGCCGCGCGAGCCGAACGCATCTCGGCGTACACCCGCTATCGCTACTCCAGCGACGTCAATCTGCTGGTGGAGACCCTGTCGTTCCCCGCTCGCGCGCAGCTGGGCTGGGAGTCGGCGTCGCGGGGTGCATGGCGCGGGATCGAGCGGGATGCCGCCGACGCACTGCGCGGGCAGGCGCTGTTCGCCTACAACCGGCGCAGCTGGGGGGTCGCCGCAGAGGGCTCGTCGTCGGTCGTCCGGGGTCCGCAGGGTCTGCTGGACGCGGCGCAGTGCGTCCTGTCGGCGGTGCAGTGGCTCGAACAGGCGACCCACTACGCCGAAGAGCCGAAATGGAGTCAGGACCAGCAGCGGGATCAACAGGCGGCGCGTGCGCTCGCCTACGGCGTCATCGGCGTGGCCACCGGCATGCGCGATGAGGCGCTGGCGCGGGTGCTCGACGCGGTGGCGGCATCCGGCTCGAGCAGGGACTCGGCGGGCCTGGCGGATCTCGTGGTCGACACGTGGCTGGAACCGCTCGACGACACCAGCCTGATCGACCGGGCCTGGGTGCGGCTGGACCGCGCATGGCGTTCGCTCGCTCCGTCGTATGCGCGCATGCGCACGCAGGTGGAGACCACCGACCCGGCGCTCATCGCGGACGCGGAGCAGCGGTGGTCCGAGCGCGCGGGGTCCGGCAGCGATCCCGGACTCCTCGCCGTCCTCTGGCGCGAGTGCCCCTGGCGCGGCCTGGTCGAAGCCGACCTCGGTCCGGAGGATGCCGTCGGAGCGGCGGATCTGCCGCCGCTGTTCGCGGCGACCGGCATGCCTCCTGTCGTGACCCACGCGACGTACACCCGGATCGACGGCCATTCCGGGGCCGGCGCGCTCGCCGCCGCGTCCGGCCTCGAAGAGGTCGTCGCGGCGCTGCGCGAGAAGGACCGCACCCGCCGCGTGGCGACCGCGCTCGATGACCCCCATCTCACCCTGCGGCGAGCCCGCGAGCACCTGCACTCGGGTGCGGAGATCGTGCCTGCGCCGGTCAAGCTCGCCGGCACCCGGCTCGCGAATTTCTCAGGTTTCCTGAGTTCCTCGTGGCGCGAGAACGACTGGTGGTGGGGAAGGCTCGACGCCGCGGCGGGTCTGGACCGAGCGCTGGGCGGCGCCTCCGGTGCGCAGGTGCAGTCCGCGATCGTGTCGGACTTGCGGGCGGAGCACGAGGCCGCAGCGGAGACGGGCGCCCCCCGCCTCGACGGCGGGCTCGATGAGATCGGCTCGTTGGATCCCGACTACATCGCGGGTCTGGCCGGCCGTGGGGTGCGCGTGCTGTCGCGTGCGCTGCCGACTCCGGACTCCGCGCTCGGCACGGCCGTCGTGCGCGTCGTCGCCTGGCTGCTGCGCCCCGTGACCGTGCTGGTCCCCGCAGCGGTCGATCCGCCGCGGATCGCCTTCGTGGGCGGGATGCTGCTCATCCTGGCGACCGCGCTGTCGTGGCCGACAGCGGCGTTTCCCACGTCCGGTGCCGTCGTGTGGCCGCACGACGCGGTGATCCTCATCGCGGCGGTGGTCGCCCTCGCCCTCGCCGCGCGCGGCATCTCGTCGGCCACGACGCGATGGCGGCGCGTGATGTCTGCCGATGAGGATCCGCCCGATCTGCGGAGCTGGCGGGCGAGCGCCCTGCGGTCGGCCGGAGTCGTCTTCGCCGGCAGCGCCGTCGCGGTGATCCCGCTCGCCGTCGCGGTGAGGATGGGAGCGTGGCTTCCCGCGGGCGTGTGGGCACTCGCCGTCGTCCTCGGGGGATACCTGGTCGGCCGCGCCGCTCTGCGCGTCGGCGCCGGATCGGGCGGAACACGCGCGGTCCGCTGGGCGCCCACGATCGCCGCCGGTCTGATGCTGCTGGGCGGTGTCGTGGTCGGCATCGCCGGGCTCGCCGGTGCCCCGTGGGCCGCGGTGCCCGCCGCCGGCGGTGTCGGATGGAGTGCGGGGTGGGTCGCCGGCGCCGGTGCCGCGATCGGCGTCGCGCTGCTGTGGGGCTGGCAGCGCGCGTGGTTCACCGTGCTCGCGGCGCTCGCCGCGGTCGGGCTGGGTGCGGCATCCGCGCTGCTGGTCGCATGGCTCGCAGGCCCGCCCGCTCTCGCGTGGATCGCGGGCATCGTCGTGTGGGGCAACGTGCTGTGGCTCGCCCCCGAGACGGGGTGGGGCGCCAAGGCCCTCGACGACACGCCGCGCGTCAGGTCGGCGGGGACGACGCGACCTTGACGCGGACCGGATCAACGCCGCTACGCGGCATTGATCCGGTCCGCGTCAACGATCGTGTAGGCGTAGCCCTGCTCGGCGAGGAAGCGCTGGCGGTTCTGCGCGAAGTCCTGGTCGACGGTGTCGCGCGCGATGAGCGTGTAGAAGCTGGCGGTGCGGCCCGACTCCTTCGGGCGCAGTAGGCGGCCGAGGCGCTGAGCCTCCTCCTGCCGGGATCCGAACGATCCCGACACCTGGATCGCGACGGATGCCTCGGGCAGATCGATCGAGAAGTTCGCCACCTTCGAGACCACGAGCACGGTGATCGATCCCTCACGGAACGCCTGATACAGCTCCTCGCGTTCGTCGACGGGGGTCGCGCCCGTGATCTTCGGGGCGTTCAGCGCCTCGGCGAGCACGTCGATCTGGTCGAGGTACTGCCCGATGATGAGGATGCGCTCGCCCTCGTGGCGATCGACGAGGTCGCGCACCACGCCGATCTTGGCCGGCGCGGTCGCCGCGAGCCGATAGCGCTCGTCGTCGGCGGCCGCCGCGTACTCGAGCCGGTCGCCTGTGGGCAGGTCGATGCGCACCTCGTAGCAGACCGCGGGTGAGATGAAGCCCTGGGCCTCGATCTCCTTCCACGGCGCGTCGAACCGCTTGGGTCCGATCAGGCTGAACACGTCACCTTCTCGGCCGTCCTCGCGTACGAGCGTTGCGGTCAGGCCCAGACGTCGACGCGCCTGCAGATCGGCGGTGAGTTTGAAGACGGGCGCCGGCAGCAGATGCACCTCGTCGTACACGATGAGCCCCCAGTCGAGGGCGTCGAGCAGCGCGAGGTGCGCGTACTGGCCCTTCCGCTTGGCCGTGAGGATCTGGTACGTCGCGATCGTGACCGGCTTGACCTCCTTGGACTGGCCCGAGTACTCACCGATCTCTTCGGCGGTCAGCGACGTGCGCTTGAGCAGCTCGTCGCGCCACTGCCGGGCGCTGACCGTGTTGGTCACGAGGATGAGCGTGGTCGTCTTCGTCTCGGCCATCGCCCCCGCGCCGACGAGGGTCTTGCCGGCGCCGCAGGGGAGAACCACGACCCCCGACCCGCCTTCGGTGAAGGTGTCGACCGCCTGGCGCTGATAGGGGCGCAACCCCCAGCCGTTCTCGGCGAGGTCGATCGGATGCGGGGTGCCCGGCGTGTAGCCGGCGAGGTCTTCGGCCGGCCACCCGATCTTGAGCAGCTCCTGCTTGATCTGGCCACGTGCCCACGCATCGACGACGTACGCGTCGGGGGCGGGGTGGCCGATCAGCAGCGGCTGGATCCGCTTGTTCTTGGTGACCTCGGCGAGCACCGCGGCATCCGTCGACCGCAGCAGCAGCGTGCCCTCGTCGTCGCGCTCGATCACGAGGCGCCCGTAGCGCCCCACGGTCTCGGCGATGTCGATCGACACCGACGGGGGCACGGGGAAGCGGGTCCATCGCTCGAGGGTCGCCAGCATGTCCTCGGCGTCGTGGCCGGCCGCGCGCGCGTTCCACAGGCCGAGTCGGGTGATGCGGTACGTGTGGATGTGTTCGGGCGCGCGCTCGAGTTCGGCGAAGATCGCGAGCTCGTGGCGGGCCGATTCCGCGTCGGGGTGCGCCACTTCCAGCAGCACCGTGCGGTCGCTCTGGACGATGAGGGGGCCGTCAGCCATAACGGGCAAGTCTACCGCCGACCCCGCTGTGGACGGGCGGCAGAGCCTGCGCACCGGCTCGGATAGTCTCATGCGGTGCGCAGTGGTGACATCCGTCTCAAGCAGTTCGGCGAAGGCCCGACCGGCTTGTTCCGTTTCTTCTCCGAGAGGTTCCAAGCCGACGAGGTCGACGAGTTCCTCGAGCAGTGCGCGCGATCTCTCGAAGCGGGCGAGCGCGGCTTCGCGAACGCGCCGCTGCGCGGCGACGACATCGTCGTCAAGCAGTTCCGCTACACGCGCGTCGGCCGCGGGTACGACCCCGACGAGGTCGACGACTACCTCGACGAGATCGTGGTCGCGCTGCGCGAGTACGAGATGCCGACCGAAGCCGCCGAGGCCTAGGCCGACTGAACGCGGATGATGCTGCTGACCGGCAGCGTCCGCTCGATGTCGGCGCCGCGGTCGCGGCCGCGCAGGCGGCCCCCGCCGAGCCCCGACGCCTCGAGGGTGAACGAGCGCTCCGTGCCGTCAGGCATCCGCACGACCACGATGATCACCGCCTTCGCACGCACCGCCTGATCGAGCTCGCGCTCGAGCCAGGCATCCTCTCCGTCGACGCCGTGGCCGGCGCGCCATGCCGCGATGAGGGCGCCGTATGCGCCGGGCGAGTCGGTGGCGGGGTCATCGGCATCGGCGACGCGGCGATGCAGCGCCTCGGGCTCGCCGGCGCCGTTGTGGGCGACGACGGGGTAGCGCGCGTCGGCCAGACTCCAGTACACGGCATCGCGGGCGACGCGAGTCGTCAGCACATCGCCGTCGACGAGCAGCCCGAGCGCGCGCAGCGCCTGATCGACCTCGATGGCGCGCAGCAGGTCACGGTCGGAGCTGGACACACGGGTGCGGCCGGTGGCCGCATCCGTCGTCACCTCGACCAGACCGTGTCGCGCCGCCGTCGTCTGGATGAGGTAGTCGAGAGGCTGGGGGATGCCGGTCAGCGAGAGACGGCCGAGGAAGGCGCGGATCGATTCCGCCGTCTCGCCCTCGGTGACCCCCGAAGCCAGCGAGTCGGCCGTGAATCGGTAGGTGGATGCCTGGGCGCGGGATTCGCGCCGTGCGATCCGGCGAAGCCGCAGGTCGAGCGCGGGGGCGAGCGGGCCGGGTGCGATCGCGCTGAGGTCGGCCTGCAGGTAGAGCCGGTCGATCTCGGCGGGGAGCATCCGCGACAGGGATGCGGTGTCTGCGTCGGAGCCGAGACGCAACGGCGTCGCCCATTCGGGCTCTTCGTCGTCGGTGTCGCCCGACAGCCCCCAGCGGTGCGCGAGACGCTGCAGTGCCTCAGCCGTGTCCGGCCACGCCGGATCGAGCGGGTACGCGGCGCGCCACAGAGCGATCGCCAGGTACCCGCCGTCGGGCGTGCGCAGACCGGCGGGGAGGACCGAGCGGATGCCGCAGACCACCACCGCCCACCGATCGGGCGTGGACAGCTCGAGCCAGTCGTCGGCAGCGGGGGTGACGAGCCACTCATGTGCCCCGGCGCGGGCGAGACCGGCGGCGAGGGCGGCGGCGAGCTGGTCGTCCAGCTCATCACCGTCGGCGACGGCTCCGCCCTCGATGAGGCGCTTGCGGTCCGCCGCCGAGACCGATCCGACACCGGTGCGCGCGAGGGGTGCGGCGAGAGTCTCGAGCAGCACATCGGTGAGCGAACCGGATGCCGCGAACACCCGCTCTGCGGCCGCGGCGGCGGCCTTCGGGTCTGCGGTGCGCGGGGCGGTCGACGTGTCGACCCGCTCGAACGCCTGCGGGTCGGCCCCGCGCAGTGCGTCGACGACAGCGCTCACGGCGGTGTACGGGGTGCCGTCGTCGCGGACGAGCGCGCTTGCGCGCAGCCGATCGACGGTGCGGGCATCGCCGCCGCCGAGGAGGGCCGCCAGCTCGGTCCGGGAGCGGCGGCGCAGCGCCCGTTCGATCGATGTCGGGTCGAGCAGACCTTCCGCCGCGTCGAAGAAGTCCTGCCAGGGCACCGTGCGCGCCACGGACCGGGCGCTCAGGGTCGCCGCGAGCGCGTCGTCGTCGCGAGCGGCAAGCCACGACGCGAGGACGCGTTCGTCGGAGATCACTCAGTCGCCTCGGTTGGCCCGAGACCTGCGCACGAAGCTCATCACGAGCACCGTCAGAAGCAACGCGAAGGCGAGGATCGGCGCGATGTAGATGGTGACGCCGACGGCGGGCCACAGGCCCGCGGACATGTCGGCGCCTGCCGAGGACGCGATCATGATCGCGAAGAAGGACACCACCGACAGCACCAGCAGACCCAGTGACATGAACGCCAGGATGCGATCGATCCGGCGAATCGGAACGTCGGTGCCATCGGACGGAGTGCTCATCCGCACCAGCCTAACCGGTGCCCGTGGTGCCGTAGGCTGGAGGGTGGGGTCCACGGACCCCGTTCTTTCGCTCCCGCCCGATCGGGCATGGTTTTCAGTGAGGTTCGGATGCCCACCGGCAAGGTCAGATTCTTCGATGAGGAGAAGGGCTTCGGGTTCATCTCGGGCGAAGACGGCCAGGACGTCTTCCTGCATGCGAGTGCCCTGCCCGCAGGCGCGGCCGCGCCCAAGGCCGGCACGCGCGTCGAGTTCGGCATCGCCGACGGTCGGCGCGGTCCGCAGGCCCTCTCGGTACGCGTGCTCGATGCCCCCGTCAGCATGGCGAAGCGCTCGCGCAAGCCCACCGATGACATGGCGGTGATCATCAACGACCTGGTGAATCTGCTCGACGGCGTCGGAAACGGCTTGCGCAACGGCCGCTACCCCAGCGGGCGTGAGGGCAAGACGATCGCCGCGCTGCTGCGCAAGGTGGCCGATGACCTCGACGTCTGAGCCCGTCGACGCTGCGCCCGAGTCCGCCGGTGCCGCCGTCGAGGTCGATCCGGCGCTGCTGGAAGCGCACGACCTGGCCCTCGCCGCGCTGAAGGAGATCACGCCCGATGAGACGATCGGCGTGGCTGCCGGATACCGCGCCGAGGCGGAGGGTGTCGTTTCGCTGCGCTTCGAGAACCGGCTGGGCGGCTACCCGGGCTGGTATTGGACGGTGAGTGTCGCGCGGGTCGAAGACGCCGAGCCGACCGTGCTCGAGGCCGAGCTGCTGCCCGGTGACGGTGCGCTGCTCGCCCCCGACTGGGTGCCGTGGGCCGAACGGCTCGCCGAGTATCAGGCCGCTCAGGCGGCGGCGGCCGAAGCCGCCGCGGCCGAGCAGACCGAGGGCGACTCGGACGACGGGGCGGACGAGTTCGACGACGTCAACGACCTGGATGCCTCGGACTTCGACGCAGACGGATCGCCGATCCTGCACGCGGGCGACGTCGACGGCGTCGACATCGACGAGCTGGACGAGGACGCTGACGATTCGGACGAGGACGACTCCGACGAGGACGAATCCGACGAGGACGAATCCGACGAGGACGACTCGGACGAGGACGAGGACGCCGACGACTCCGACGAGGACGACTCCGACGAGGACTGAGGTCAGCTCTCGGCGCGACCGGCCTCCGCGACGGCGAACGACGCCGTCAGCAGGACCGCGTCGCGCGACGACGGGCCGATGAGCAGCTCGAACTCCCCGGGCTCGACCACGCGCCGTCCTGCAGCATCCACGATCGTGCAATCGGCGACCGCGATGTCGACCTCGACTCGCCGCACCTCGCCGGGAGCGAGATCCACGATGCGGAAAGCCTTCAGCTCCTTGTCGGCCCAACTCACCGACGTGACGACGTCGCGGACGTACGCCTGCACGACCTCTCGCGCTGGCCTCGAGCCGGTGTTCGCGACCGTCACGCGGGCACGGATCATCTCGCCGTCGGGATCGACCTCGGCGTCGGAGTACTCCACGGTCGTATAGCCCATGCCCTCCCCGAACGCGAAAGCCGGGCTCTGCGTCAGATCGGCGTAGCGGTCGCCGTGCTGGCCGCGGATCTGGTTGTAGTACGTCGGCTGCTGTCCGGCATGCCGCGCGAACGAGATCGGCAGCCGACCCGTCGGCTCGATCCGACCCAGCAGCAGGTCGGCGATCGCTCGCCCGCCCTGCATCCCGGGGCTCGCAGCCCACAGCACGGCGGCGGCCGCGTCGACCGACGGCGGCAGCACGAGCGGCTTCGAGGCGAGCAGCACCACGACGAACGGCGTGCCGGTCGCGGCGACGGCGTCGAGAAGGGCGATCTGTGCGCCCATCAGTTCGAGGGTCGCCGTGGAGCGTCCCTCGCCGACGAGCTCGATGCGGTCGCCGACGACGACGATGGCGACATCGCTGCAGCGGGCCAGGTCGACGGCATCCTCGATCAGGGCTTCGTCGACGGGACTGGGATGGACGACCGGCGGGCGAGGCTGGCCGTCGGGGAAGTACGCGCCCTCGGGGTCGGGCTCCAGCGTGAGGATGTCGGCGCCGCGGGCGTATCCGACCTGCCACGAATCCGGCACCTGGGTGCGCAGTCCATCGAGGACGGTCGTGATCATCTCGCGCGGCTGTCCTTCGGGGATCCAGTCGGCCTGGCCTGACGAGCCTGCCCAGTCGCCCAACTGCGTCTGGGCGTCGTCGGCGAGCGGGCCGAGGACGGCGACCCGGCGCGGCGGGGTCTGGGTCTCGCTGAGCAGCGGCAGCGTGCCGTCGTTGCGCAGCAGCACGAGCGATCGACGTGCCGCCTCGAGGTTGAGTTCGGCGTGCACGGCGCTGCCGACGCTGCCCTCGATGCGGGCTCGGTCGGGGTGACGAGGGTTCTCGAACAGGCCGAACTCGAACTTCAGCAGCAGGATGCGGGTGACCGCGCGGTCGAGGTCGCTCTCGGTGAGCAGTCCCTGCTCGATGGCGTCGAGTGCGCCCTGGAAGAAGCCGGGCGTGGTCATCACCATGTCGTTGCCGGCCTTCACCGCCGCGGCGGCGGCGTGCGCGAGGTCGGGCTGCACCCTCTGCTCCCACACCATGCGGCCGACGTTGTCCCAGTCGGTGATCAGGGTCCCTCGGTACCCCCACTCGCCGCGCAGCACGTCGTTGAGCAGCCAGTCGTTGATGGTGATCGGCACGCCGTCGATGGACTGATAGCCGAGCATGAAGGTGCGGCAGCCCTCGCGCGCCACCCGCTCGAAGGGAGGCAGGAACCAGGAGCGCAGCTTGCGCGGCGAAAGGTCGGCCTCACTGGCATCCCGCCCGCCCTGGGTTTCGCTGTAGCCGGCGAAGTGCTTCGCGGTCGCGAGGATCGCGGTCTCGTCGTCGAAGCCGCTGCCCTGATATCCGCGCACCATCGCCGAGGCGAGCTCGCCGATGAGGAAGGGGTCCTCTCCGAAGGTCTCGTCGATCCGGCCCCACCGCAGGTCGCGCGCGATGCACAGCACCGGCGAGAACGTCCAGTGGATGCCCGTCGCCGACACCTCTTCGGCGGTGGCGCGGGCCACACGCTCGAGCAGGTCGGCGTCCCACGACGCGGCCATGCCCAGCTGTGTGGGGAAGATGGTCGCACCCGAGAAGAACGAGTGTCCGTGGATGCAGTCCTCACCGACCAGCAGCGGAATACGCAGCCGCGTCTGCGCGACGAGCTCGTGGGCGCGCACCAGGCGCTGCGGCGAGGCGTGCAGGATCGAGCCCACATGCTGGTGCAGCACCTGCTCCTCGAGGTCGGCGCGCGCATCCAGCTGCAGCATCTGGCCCACCTTCTCGGCGACGGTCATGCGTGCCAGCAGGTCGGCGATGCGGTCTGCGACGGCAGCCGCGGGGTCGAGGTATGTCAGGGCGGCGGTGCCGGCGGCGGTCATGCGGTCTCCTCGGTGGTCGTCGCGGTCCGGACGGTCGTGACGGTGTCGTTGACGTTCATGCCCTTCTTCTTCATGGCGCGCGCCCGCTCGCCCGCGGAGCGGAGGCGGGGGTTGACGTACTCGTCGATCCCGAAGTTGATCAGCGAGAGCGCAACGCCGATCGCGGCGATGCACAGGCCCGGGGGCAGGAACCACCACCACTGGCCCTGACGGAAGGCTCCCTGCGCGCCCGCCCAGTTGAGGATCGTGCCCCAGTTGTAGGTCGTGACCGGGATGATGCCGATGTACGACAGCGTCGTGAGGGCGATGATCGCAGCGGTCACGGTTCCCACGAAGCTCGCCGCGATGAGTGCCATGAGGTTGGGCAGCATCTCGACCGTGATGATCCGGCGCAGGGGCTCACCGTTGGCGCGCGCGGCCTGGACGAAGTCGCGGTTGCGCAGCGACATCGTCTGCGCGCGCAGTACGCGGGCGCCCCATGCCCACCCGATGAGTCCGAGCACCAGCGCGATGACCCACAACGGTGGATCCTCGAACATCGTCGCCACGATGATGATGAGCGGGATGCCTGGAAGAACGAGGAACACATTGGTCAGAGCCGACAGGCCCTCACTGCGCCAGCCTCGCAGGTAGCCGGAGAGAACCCCGATGACGATGGCGATAACGGTGGCGATGATCGCCGCCAGGAAACCGACGACGATCACTCCTCGCGTGCCGTGGATGACCTGACTGAGCACATCCTCTCCGATGTGCGTCGTGCCGAGCCAGTGGGCGGCCGACGGAGGCTGGAAGCGCGCGGTGTTGTCGACCTTCGTCGGTGAGTACGGAGCGAGGACGTCGGCGAAGATCGCGATGAGCACGAAGAAGGCGAGGATCGACAGGCCCGTGATCGACTTCGGGTTGCGGAACATCGCGAAAGCCGACGCGAGCTTCGCGCCGAAGCCCGGTGGGCGCCGGGGTGCGTGCCCTGCGACGGGAGCATCCAGGGTGGAGGTGCCCGGCGCGCTCGCCGCGAGCCTGGTCGTATCGGTTTCCGTGTCGGTCATGGTGTCCATGTCAGGCCTCCGTCTGACGGGTGCGCGGGTCGAGGAACGCATAGGCGATATCGGCCAGCAGGTTGGCGACGAGCACCGAGATCGTGATCACGAGGAACACTCCCTGCATGAGCGCGTAGTCCTTCGCGTTGGTGGCATCCAGCAGCAGCTTGCCCACGCCGGGATAGCTGAAGACGACCTCCATGACGATCGTGCCGCCGACGATGAATCCGAGCGCGAGCGCGAAGCTCTGGATCTGGGGCAGCACGGCGTTGCGCGCCGCGTATCGCCAGAGCACACGCTGGTTGGGCATCCCCTTGGCCTGCGCGACCATGACGTAGTCCTCGTCGAGCACGGTGAGCATCATGTTGCGCATTCCGAGCATCCAGCCGCCGAGCGAGGCGAGGATGATCGTCGCTGCAGGCAGGAAGCCGTGGTGGACCACGTCGCCGACGAACTCCCACGACCACGCGGGACTCACTCCGACGCCGTACGCCTTGCCGATCGGGAACCAGCCGAGCGTCACCGAGAACACGGAGATGGCGACCAGTCCCAGCCAGAAGTACGGGATGGTGCTGAGGAACGTCGTGATGGGGATGAGGGCGTCGAGCCTGCTGCCGCGCCGCCAGCCGACGATCGCGCCGCCGATCGTGCCGATCGCGAACGCGACGAGCGTCGCGAATCCGACCAGCGCCACCGTCCAGATCAGCGATTGACCGACGACCTCGGTCACGGGCCGCATGCCGTGCAGGAGCGAGATACCCAGGTCGCCCCGCAGCAGCAGACCCCAATAGTCGAGGTACTGCTGCCACAGCGACCGATCGGTGTCGAGACCCAGCAGTGCGCGCAGCGCCTCGGCAGCCTCGGGAGTGACGTTGCGATTGCGGGCGAGGTACGCGGTGACCGCATCGCCCTTCATCATTCGCGGGAGGAAGAAGTTGATCGTGATCGCGGCCCAGAGGGTGAACAGATAGAACGCGGCGCGACCGCCGAGGAAGCGCCATGGGATGCGTGAGCGGCCCTTGACGGCGTTGGTCGCGGTCGTGCCTGCTGCGATCGCGTCGAAGTCGTCGCTTTCGAGCTGTGGAGCCATGGTGCTCATTTCTCACCTCCGAGAATGCCTGCTGCGCGGGCGAAATGAGTGTCGGGATCTGGGGATGCCGCACGCAGCTCACGGGTGTAGGGATTCTGCGGACGGAGGATCACGTCGTCGGCCGGACCGCGCTCGACCACACGTCCTTGGTTGAGGACGAGGATTTCGTCGCTGAAGTGACGAGCGGTGGCCAGATCGTGCGTGATGTAGAGCACGCCCAATCCCTCCTCACGTTGCAGATCGGCAAGCAGGTTCAGCACGCCGAGGCGGATCGACACGTCGAGCATCGAGACAGGTTCGTCCGCGACCAGGAGCCGAGGGCGGGATGCCAGAGCCCGTGCGATCGCGACTCGCTGGCGCTGTCCGCCCGAGAGTTCGTGCGGCCGCCGGTCGATGACCGCGTCAGCGTCGAGCCGCACGCGGGTGAGCAGGCGTCGCACTTCGTGATCGAGGCGGTCGTTCGGGACGACCTCGTGCAGGTGGAGCGGTCGCTGGATCGCATAGCGGATCGAGTGGTAGGGGTTGAGCGAGGCGAACGGGTCCTGGAACACCATCCGCAGCTGCTGTCGGTAGGTACGAAGGGCCTTGCCGCGCCGCGGAATCGGTGCACCGTCGAGGCGGACCTCCCCGGAGGACGGGCGTTCGAGTTGTGTGAGGATCTTCGCGATGGTCGACTTACCGCTGCCGGACTGGCCGACCAAACCGATCGTCTGGCCCGATCTGAGCGAGAAGCTCACCTCGTCGAGGGCGTTGATCAGGCCCGCGCCGCGTACGGCGTAGGTCTTCGTGACGGCGTCGAACTCGAGGACGGTCATCGTACGACCACGCCCCTCTCGCCGGTCAGCCGTGGAAACGAGCTGAGCAGCGTGCGCGTGTACGCGTCCTGCGGATCCGTCCAGATCCGCTCCGCGGTGTCGAGCTCGACGATCTCGCCCTTGCGCATGATCGCAATGCGGTCGCTGATCTCCAGCAGCAGCGGAAGGTCGTGCGTGATGAAGACGACCGAGAAGCCGAACTCGCGGCGCAGCTGAGAGATCTGACGCAGGATCTCGCGTTGTACGAGCACATCCAGCGCCGTCGTGGGCTCGTCCATGACCATGAGCTGCGGCCGCAGCGCGAGTGCCATCGCGATCATGACCCGCTGACGCATCCCTCCCGAGAGTTCGTGAGGGTAGGAGCGATAGCGCTGCGCGCCGACTTTGACGAGTTCGAGCAGTTCCACCACGGCGGCGCGTCGCTGAGCGCCGGACATGCCGGGTCGGTGGACCTCGAAGACGTCTTCGAGCTGGGACCCGACGGTGGCGACGGGGTTGAGCGAGTTCATCGCGCCCTGGAACACCATCGACACCTTGTCCCACCGGAATCGGCGCATCGCTTCGGCATCGAGGCCGTTGACATCGACATCGCCGCCGTCCGCATCGTGGAAGATGACGCTGCCGCTGGTGATCACGGCCGGTGGCCGGAGCAGGCGCTGGATTCCGTAGGCGAGGGTCGTCTTGCCGCAGCCGCTCTCGCCGGCGAGCCCGAGGATTTCGCCGCGCTGCAGGTCGAGCGAGACGTCTCGGACGGCAGGGACGGGTGGATCCACGTCGTAGACGACCGAGAAGTCGCGGACCGAGAGCAGGTGATCTCTCATGGGTGCAGTTCCTTCGTGAAGTGGACGTGAGGGCGGGGCGGATGCCGCGGCATCCGCCCCGCCCGCGATGGTCATCCGGCAGGCTGGAGCTTGGTGAGGATCTGCACGACGGCCGGCTGCGTCGGGTCGGCCGATGCGTACTGGTCGTCCTCCGACGGCCACCCGACGTAGTTTCGCGTGTTGAACTCGCCGAGGAGCGGATGCGCGCCGAGGGGGATGGCCGGAACGTTCTCGACGAACGCCGTCTCGATGACGGTCAGAGCGGCCTCGCGCTCGTCCTCCGACGAGGCGTTGGCGTACGTGTTCAGCGCCTCGGTGACGGCGGGATCGTCGAATCGCCCGAAGTTGAAGGCCGCTTTGCCGTCGACGATCCACTTGGGGTCCATGGTCGACGTGTACAGACCGTACGCGTTGCCCGTGTCCTCGAGCCAGTGGATGATCGCCTGGAACGTGCCCTCCTGACGTGCGGCGTCCCAGCCGCCCCAGTCCGGCTGATCGACCTTGACCTCGATGCCCAGGCCCTCCTTGAGTTCCTCGGCGATCAGCGCCTGTTCGGTGTTCCAGTCGCTCCAGCCCGCGGGGACCGAAATCGAGAACGAGACCGGCTCGCCGTCCGGGTCGATGAGCGTCTCGCCGTCCCAGGTGTAGCCGGCGTCGGCGAGGATCTCACGGGCCTTGTCGATGTCGACCGAGTAGTTCTGACCGGCGTATTCCGGGACGATCTCGTCCTCGAGCAGCGTGCCCAAGCCCGTCACGCTCCAGATCGCCTCGCTCGCACCCTCGCGGGCGATGTCGACGTAGGCCTGGCGGTCGATCGTCCAGGCCAGCGCCCGACGAAGCGCCGGGTCGTCGAACGGCTTGGTCTGCAGGTTCAAGAACAGCGTTCCCGCGCCGGCGGTCGGGGAGGCGAGGAAGTGGTTGTCCGGGTCGGCCGACAGGTAGCTGTCCTCGATCTGGGGGATGAACGCCTGCGCCCAGTCGGCCTCACCGGTCGCGAGGGCGGTCGTGAGCGCGGCGTTGTCGCCGTATGAGACGTAGTGCAGCTCCGGCACCGCCAGCTCGCCGCCCCAGTAGTCGGGGTTCGCCGTGAGGGTGACCGACTCGGTCGTCCACTGATCGAGTACGTACGGGCCGGTGCCGACCACCTGACCCTCGCCGGTCAGCGGATCGGAGTTCGGGTCGGCGATGTCCTGCCAGATGTGTTCGGGCACGATCTGGAAGTGCAGCACACGGGACTGCTGGGTGTACTTGGAGCTGTTGAAGTCGAGCCGGACCGTGTCGCCCTCGACGCTCACGTCTTTGAGGTCGAGCGCATTCGTATCGTTGAGCGTGCCATCGAGCACTTGAGTGAACGAGAACGCGATGTCGTCGGCGGTGAACTCCTCGCCGTCGCTCCACGTGACGCCGTCGCGGGCGACAGCGGTGAGCGCGGTGTAGTCGTCGTTCCACTCCACCGATTCGGCCAGCCACGGCGTAGTGCCGAGGTCGCCGGTGGGGTTGACGAGCGCCAGGGATTCGAAGATCACCTTGCCGTAGCCGTACTTCGAGGCCGAAGAGTCGCCCAGATACGGATTGTTCGACTCGGTGGTGATCGCGCCATCGGGTTTGGCGATCGTGAGCGATGCGCCGGTTCCTTCACTGCCGGATTCCGCGCCGTCACCGGCTGCGCAGCCGGTGAGCACGGTCGCCGCGGCGAGGCCGACGGCGACGAGGGAGGACCTGAGCCTCATTGCTTCTCCTTCGTGGGTGTGCGCATCGACGGGCTCCCGGGCGGGGCGACGGCGATGTCGCTGGGTGATTGCCCAGTTAACTTACGTTCTAGTAAGTAACTTTGCAACTACGATTGAATCACGCCGCAATCGGGGTCCGTAGACTCTGATCCGGCAGGAGGGAAGTGCGCCATGGCAGGTCAGCGCCGACAGCCGCGCTCTCGGCCGGAGACGCTCGCGCGTCGTCGCGACATCGTCGACGCCGCGGTGGAGATCTTCGGCAGCAAGGGTTTCACGGGCGGCACCTTGCAGGAGATCGCCGATCAGGTCGGCATGACGCACGCCGGCATCCTGCATCACTTCGGTTCGAAGCACGCGCTGCTGCTCGAGGTTCTCACGCATCGCGACGAAACCGACGTCGCCGATCTCGAGGAGCAGCACATTCCCGACGGCATGCCCCTGTTCCGCCACCTCGTGCGCACCGCTTTCATCAACGCGCACCGTGCCGGAATCGTGCAGGCCTACGTCGTCTTGTCCGCGGAATCGGTCACGGACGACCACCCTGGCCGCGACTTCTTCCAGAAGCGCTACGAGTCGTTGCGCGGCGAGATCGCGCACGCCTTCGCGGTGGTCTGCGCGGAGCGGGGCATCGACGAGCCCGAGACGATCGGATACGCGTCTGCGGCGATCCTGGCGGTCATGGACGGGCTTCAGGTGCAGTGGCTGCTCGACCCGTCAGCGGTCGATCTGGGTCGCGCGACCGAGTTCGCGATCGAGGCGATCGTCGACTCTGTGCTGTCTCCGGCCCCATCGCCGCTCGCGGAATGACCCGCGTCCGCGGTCAGAGCCGCTCGACGACGTAGTCGATGCAGCCGATCAGCCGACGGACGTCGTCGGGGTCGATCGAGACGAACGTCGCCACGCGCAGCTGATTGCGGCCGAGCTTGCGGTACGGCTCGGTGTCGACGACGCCGTTCCCGCGCAGCGTGCGGGCCACAGCGGCAGCATCCACGCTGTCGTCGAAGTCGACGGTCACCACGACCTGCGAACGGTCGGCCGGGTCGACCACATAGGGTGTGGCGAACGCGGATGCCTCGGCCCACGCGTACAGCTCCTGCGACGACTCGCGCGTGCGGGCGTCGGCCCACGCCAGGCCGCCGTTGCCGAGGATCCAGCTCAGCTGCTCGTCGAGCAGGAGGAGCGTCGCGACCGCGGGTGTGTTGAGCGTCTGCTGCAGACGCGAGTTGTCGAGCGCGAGCTTGAGGCTCAAGAACTCGGGGATGTAGCGGTCGGAGGCGGCGATCCGCTCGATCCGCTCGATCGCCGCGGGCGAGGCGAGCGCGAACCACAGGCCCCCGTCGGAACCGAGGTTCTTCTGCGGTGCGAAGTAGTAGACGTCGGCCTCGGCGGCGTCGAAGGCGATGCCTGCCGCGGCGCTGGTGGCATCCACCACCGTCAGCGCGCCGTCGTCGCCGTGCACGCGCTCGACGGCCACGGCGACGCCGGTCGACGTCTCGTTGTGCGGGTAGGCGTAGACGTCGATGCCGGCGATCGGCTCCGTGTGCGAGCGGGTGCCCGGCGTCGCGTCGCGCACGTCGGGCGCGATCAGCCACGGTGCTGCGGCCGCTCGGGCGAACTTGCCGCCGAACTCGCCGAAGACGAGGTTCTGGCTGCGCTGTTCGATGAGGCCGAACGCGGCGGCATCCCAGAAGGCGGTCGAACCGCCGTTGCCGAGGAGCACCTCGTAACCGTCGGGAAGATCGAACAGCTCTGCGAGATGCGCACGCACACTCTGCACGAGGTTCTTGACCGGCGCCTGCCGGTGCGAGGTGCCCATGACCGCTGCGCCGGCGGTCGCGAGCGCCTCGAGCTGGGCGGGGCGGACTCGTGAGGGACCGCTTCCGAAGCGGCCGTCGGCGGGCAGGAGTTCACGCGGGATCTCGACCTGGGGCATGCGTCGATTCTAGGGATGCCCGCGCCGCCGGCGTCGCCACCGGTCGGTAGGCTGATCCTGCCCCTTTCCGCCCCGAAGGACATCGCACATGACCGATCTGATCGACACCACCGAGATGTATCTGCGGACCATCCTCGAGCTCGAAGAGGAGAACATCGTCCCGCTGCGTGCGCGCATCTCGGAGCGGCTGGGTCACTCCGGGCCCACGGTGTCGCAGACGATCGGTCGGATGGAGCGCGACGGGCTCGTCGTCGTGGGCGACGACCGCACCCTCGAGCTCACCGACGCGGGCCGTCAGAAGGCCGTCGACGTCATGCGCAAGCATCGCCTCGCCGAGCGTCTGCTCTCGGACGTGATCGGGCTCGACTGGGCGTTCGTCCACGAGGAGGCCTGCCGGTGGGAGCACGTCATGAGCGAGCAGGTCGAGCGTCGTCTCGTGGAGCTTCTGGGTCACCCCACCGAGTCGCCGTACGGCAACCCGATCCCCGGTCTCGATCAGCTCGGCGACGTGCCGTCGCAGACGTTCGAGCAGGGCGTCGTCGGGCTGGTTCGGCTCATGAACGAGACGGGTGAGCCTGTCACCGGCACAGTGCGCCGCTTGGCCGAACCCGCGCAGGTCGACCCCGAGCTGCTCCAACAGCTCAAGGCCGCCGGGGTGATGCCGGGCGCAGCGGGCAGCTTCCGCTACAGCGAGGGATACGTGCTCGTCGAGATGGACGGCGCCGACGAGGGCCTCGAGCTTCCCGTCGAGGTCGCATCCCATATCTTCCTCGTCGACGAGAGACACGCACAGGCACCTGCCAGCCGCTGAACGTGACTTATTCGTTACCTTCGGGTAGCCTCGGTACGTCGATTCGGCGCAAAGCCCGCCGCTTCGGCCCCACGTGGGAACGCCTCTGCGGCCCGTCGTCCACGCGGTGAAACGCACATCGTGCCCCGACAACGAGTGCGACGGGCCAGCGCTCCGGCGCCGAGGCGCCGGAGGAGAGCTTGACCGAAGAGAACGATCAGAACGAGCAGAACGCGCCCGCCGACACGGCGGGGCTGACCCGTCGCTCGGCGACGCGATCGGTCGCGCGACACTCGACGGCCGTCAAGCCTCGACGGCGCGCCGCGCTGTTCGCACGCGCGTCGAAGACCGAGACCAAGACCAAGGCGAAGGGCCACAACGGGCATCCGTTGCGCAGCCTGGGCATCCTCACGGTGGTCGGCGGTCTCATCGTGACCGTCGCCCTTCCCGCGTACGGCGCATGGCGTCCGGCCGACGAGGTCACCACCATCCAGCAGGTCGCCGCCGATGACGCGCAGTCGCTCGTCGTGGCATCCGATGCGACCGGCAGCGAACTCGAGCGCGACAGCTATTCTGCGACGACGCAGGAGGAGATCGACGAGAAGAAGGCGAAGGAAGCCGCCGCGGCGGCCGCCGCCGCCCGGGCCCGCGTGGCGAGTTCCACCGGCAGCGTCAGCTCGGTCAACCTGAGCATGGTCGCCCCCGGCTCGGGAGCCGTGCGCTATCCGGTGACGAACTTCAGCTACGACTGGGCGAGCAACGGGTTCCAGACCGCACAGCGTCCGACGCACAACGGACTCGACATGATGACCTCGTACGGGACGCCGATCTTCGCGGCGGCCGCGGGTGTCGTGCGCACGTCGACCAACAACGGTGGCACGTACGGCGGCCTCATCATCATCGACCATGTGATCAACGGGCAGCAGGTGTCGACCCTCTACGCCCACGTGGTCTACGGGTCGCAGGTCGTCTCTCCGGGGCAGACCGTGGCGGCCGGCCAGGTCATCGCGCAGGTGGGTCAGACCGGATTCGCGACCGCACCGCACTGCCACTTCGAGGTGCACGTCGGCGGCACGCCGATCAACCCGCTCGCCTGGCTTCAGGCGAACGCCGGCTGACGCGGACTCGTTCGGCGACACGCCACCGCGAGTTCACCCGGCGGATCGGCCCCTGCCGACCAGGCGTGCATTAGCCTGAAACCCGACGCTGAGAGAAGCGGAGGGAGCCGATGGGCCGCATACCACGCATCCGAACCACGGATGCGCTCGGACGCCTCGTCCTTCGGCATCGTATGTCCGGATGCCACGGTTGCACCGTGGCGCCAAGGCGCTGTCTGTAGACAGCGCCTTTTTTCATGCCCCTGCGCGCTCGAATCGTCGAACGTCGAACACACCGAGAAGCCGTCCCGGCCGTTCGAGAGGATGAGGAATGCGCACCCTGGTGCTGAACGCGGGCTACGAGCCCCTCGCCGTCGTGTCGTTCAAACGGGCCCTCGTGCTCGTGATGAACGAGAAGGCCACGATCATCGAGCAGGTCGAAGAAGAACCGGTGTGGGGCACGACCCGCACCTATGATCGCCCCGCGGTGATCATCCTGACCCGCTACGTGCGTGTTCCCGGGGGCAGACGGGTGCCGGTGACCCGACGCGGCGTGCTCAGACGCGACGGCCACCGATGCGGGTACTGCGCCAAGTCGGCTTCGACGATCGACCACATCCTGCCGCGCTCGCGCGGCGGCGCCGACTCGTGGGAGAACCTCGTCGCATGCTGCCTGCGGTGCAACAACGTCAAGGGCGACCGCACGCCCCAGGAGATGGGCTGGGAACTGCGGTCCCTGCCGCGTCCGCCCCGGGGTACGTCGTGGACGGTGCGCGGCACCGATCGCACCGACCCGCGGTGGGAGCCCTACCTCGCCCTCGCCGCATGAGCCGGGCGCTGGTCGTCGTCGACCTGCAGCGCGCGTTCGACGACCTGGAATTCTGGGGGGCCACCACCAACCCGGCATGCGAGGCCAATGTGGCGGCGCTCGTGTCCGCCTGGGACGCGGCGGGGGAGCCCGTCGTCATCGTGCGGCACGATTCGGTCGAGCAGGGGTCGCCTCTGGCGGCGGGGTCGGACGGCAACCGGCTGAAGGATGAGATCGCCGACGTCGAACCCGCACTGCTGGTCGTCAAGTCAGTCAATTCGGCGTTCTACGGCGAGCCCGACCTGCACGCCTGGCTGTCGGCCCGGGGCATCGGCGAGGTCGTGCTGTGCGGCATCCAGACCAACATGTGCGTCGAGACCACAGCGCGCATGGCCGGCAACCTCGGCTACGACGTGACGGTCGCGCTGGATGCCACGCGCACGTTCGACCTCACCACCCGCGTTCCCGGCCTCGGCGAGGTGACCCGCACCGCAGACGAGCTGATGGCCACGGCGGCGCTCGAGCTGCAGGGCGGAGGGTTCGCGACGATCGCCACCACGGCGCAGCTGCTCGACGCCGAACATCGAACATAGGTGTCGGAACCGGGGGTTAGCCTGTCATCCTGATGTGACGCAGTAGAACACATGTTCTAATCTGTCGAGATGAGGGGGACGGTGCAGGCAACCATTCCACGCGCACTTCCGCCGGCCGACGAGGTGGGGCGGCTGCGCGCCCAGCTCGAGCGGGTGCAGGGGCGCCGCCTCGACGCCCCTGTCCTGCCGGTCGCTCCCGCTCTTGCCGACCTGCTGCCGGGCGGGGGCCTGCGCCCGGGAGCGGCGTACTCGCTGGCGCCGTCGATGTCGCTCCTGCTGGCACTGCTGTCGCACGCATCGCAGGCGGGGTCGTGGTGCGGGGTGGTCGGGATGCCGCAGCTCGGGGCCGAAGCGGCCGAGGGAATGGGCGTCGACCTGTCGAGGCTCGTGCTCGTGCCCGACCCGGGCGCCCGCTGGCTCGCCGTGACCGCGACCGTCGCCGAAGTGCTGCCGGTGGTCGCGGTGCGTCCGGGATCGCGCGCATCCGACGGCGACGTCTCGCGGCTGGCCGCGCGGCTGCGCGACCGCGGCGCGGTGCTGCTCGTACAGGGTCCGTGGGCGCAGGCCGAGGCCGTGCTCGATGTGGGCGACCCGGCCTGGCAGGGCCTCGACCGCGGTCACGGATGCCTCGTCTCGCGCGCCGTCACGATCACCGCCGCGAGCAGGCGGTGGCCGGTGCCCCGCCGTGCCCGCGTGCTGCTGCCCGGGCCCGACGGCGGCATCGAGGCCGCGACCGAACGGGTGGCGCGGCATCCGCTCGTCGCTCCGCTCGACGGCCCGCACGTCGACCCGCACGAGACCGTGCTCGACGCCCCGCTCGAGCTGCCGCTCGCCGCGAGAGCGGGCTGACGTGTCGCTCCGTGCCCCGGTGCGCAGCCTCGTGCTGTGGTTCCCCGACTGGCCGATCACCGCCCTGCACCACGAGGGCGCCGTCGACGCCGCACGGCAGGTCGCGGTGATCGACCGCAACCTGGTGTCGGCGTGCTCGCCGGCCGCGCGGGCCGAGGGCGTGCGCATCGGCCAGCGGCGCCGTGACGCCCAGGCGCGCTGCCCGTCGCTGACCGCGCTCGCCGCCGATCCCGCGCGCGACCACCGCGTCTTCGCCCCGGTCGTCGCCCGCATCGAGGCGCACGCGCCCGGGGTGCAGGTGGTGCGCCCGGGGCTGTGCGCGCTGCGCGCCCGGGGTCCCGCCCGCTACTACGGCGGCGAGGACCAGGCGGCCCGGGTGCTGCTGGGCGAGCTCGCCGATCTCGGGGCGGCGCGGGCCGGTGTCGCCGACGGTCCGTTCACCGCCGAGCAGGCGGCCGCGGCGGCGGCGACCGCGGCCTATCCCGTGTTCGTCGTGCCCGCGGGCGGAGCTGCCGGCTTCCTGGCGCCGCTGTCGGTCGCCGTGCTCGACCGGTCGTGGCTGGCCGCCCCCGACGACGGCGGCGATCTGGTGGGCCTGCTGGCGCGGCTGGGGGTGCAGACGCTGGGCGAGTTCGCCGCGATGCCGCTCGAGCGTGTGCGTGAGCGGTTCGGCGAGCGGGGCGCGCGGCTGCACGCCCTCGCGGCGGGGTGGGATTCGCGGCCCATCGAACCCCGCACGCCGCCGCCCGAGCTCGAGCGCGAGATCGCGTTCGAGCCGCCGCTCGAGATCGCGGATCAGGTCGCGTTCGCGATGCGCCGCACCGCCGACGCGTTCATCGACGGTCTCGGCACGGTCGACCTCGTGTGCACCGAGCTGCGGGTCGAGCTCGTCGGCGACCGGGGCGAGCGCAGTGAGCGGGTGTGGCTGCATCCGGGGTCGTTCGACGCGGCGGCCGTCGTCGACCGCGTGCGGTGGCAGCTCTCGGAAGAGGCCGAGGGGCTGCGCAGCGGGGTCGCCGCGGTGCGGATCTCGCCCGAGGCGGTGGATGCGGCATCCCACCACGCTCCGGCGATCTTCGGCTCGGGGCCCGACGAGCGGGTGCACCATGCGCTCTCGCGCGTGCAGTCGATGCTCGGCCATCGCGGGGTGCTCACCCCGGCGCTGGGCGGCGGGCGGTGGCTGACTGAGCGGCAGGTGCTGGTGCCGTGGGGCGATCGTCACGCGCGCGGCACGGCGGGGCTCGCCGCCGACCGGGCGCGGCCGTGGCCGGGCAGCCTGCCCGATCCGCTGCCGGCGACCGTGTTCGCTGAGCCGCCGCCGGTCGAGGTGACGGCGCTGTCGGGCCTGCCGGTGCGGGTCGACGAGCGCGGCACGGTCTCGGCGGTGCCGGCGCTGCTGGCCGAGGGCGGCCGGCGCCGGCGCATCGCGCAGTGGGCGGGGCCGTGGCCGATCATCGAGCGGGGGTGGGATGCCGCGCGCTCGCGGCGCGCGCACCGGTTCCAGGTCGTCGACGCCGACGGACAGGCGTGGCTGCTGGTGTGCGAGGCATCCCGCTGGAGCGCCGAGGCGCGCTATGACTGAGCGGCGCCCGCAGCCGCAGCCGCAGCCGCAGCCGCGACAGCGGAGCGGGGCCGGCTGATGGGCTTCAACAACCCCTCGGTGCCGTGGTCCGAGATGGAGCGCATCCTCAGCGACCGCCGACGCCCCGGCGGTCCGCCCGCGGGCGCCGACGGCGGCGACAGCCCGGCGTGGTCGCGCAAGCGCGGACCGTACGTCGCGCCGGGCATCGAGCGGCCCGCCGACGCGGTGCCCTACGCCGAGCTGCACGCCCACTCGTCGTTCTCGTTCCTCGATGGGGCGTCCTCGCCCGAAGACCTCGCCGAAGAGGCCGAGCGGCTCGGCCTGCACGCCCTGGCGATCACCGACCACGACGGGTTCTACGGCATCGTGCGCTTCGCCGAAGCGGCAGAGACCCTGCAGCTGAACACGGTGTTCGGCGCCGAACTGTCGCTCGAGCTGCCGCAGCCGCAGAACGGCGAGCCCGACCCGGTCGGCGCGCACCTGCTCGTGCTCGCCCGCGGCGAGGAAGGGTACCACCGCCTCGCGAAGGCGATCACCCACGCGCAGCTGGCCGGCGCCGAGAAGGGGCGCCCCGTCTACGACCTCGACGAATTGGCCGCCCAGGCCGAGGGACACTGGGCGGTGCTCACCGGCTGCCGCAAGGGCGCGGTGCGGCGCGCGCTCGCCGACGGGGGGCCGGATGCCGCGGCATCCGCCCTCGACCGACTCGTCGCCCTCTTCGGAAAGGACGCTGTCGACGTCGAGCTCATCGACCACGGCAATCCGCTCGACTCGCGCGACAACGCGGTGCTGGCCGGTCTCGCCCGCGAGCGCGGGCTGCCGGTGGTGGCGACCAACAACGTGCACTACGCGGCACCGCAGCGGCAGCTGCTGGCGGCGGCGGTCGCGGCGGTGCGCGCGCAGCGCGGCCTCGACGAGCTCGACGGGTGGCTGCCGGTGCATGCCGGCGCCCACCTGCGATCGGGTGCCGAGATGGCCGAGCGGTTCGTGCGGCATCCGGGAGCGGTCGCCCGCACCGTGCAGCTCGCCGATGAGCTCGCGTTCCCGCTGCGGCGCGCCAAGCCGGCGCTGCCCAAGCAGCAGGTGCCCGAGGGTCACACGCCGATGTCGTGGCTGCGGCACCTGGTGTGGGAGGCTGTGCCGCGCAAGTATCCGGATGCCACCGACGACGACCGGGCGCGCATCGAGAAGGAGCTCGGGGTCATCGAGCTGAAGGATTTCCCGGGCTACTTCCTCATCGTGCACGGCATCGTGCAAGAGGCGCGGCGCCGCGGCATCCTGTGCCAGGGCCGCGGGTCTGCCGCCAACAGTGCCATCTGCTACCTGCTCGACATCACCGCCGTCGACGCGATCGCGTACGGGCTGCCGTTCGAGCGGTTCCTGTCGAGCCTGCGCGACGAAGAGCCCGACATCGACGTCGACTTCGACTCCGACCGGCGCGAAGAGATCATCCAGTGGGTGTACGCGCAGTACGGGCGCGAGCGGGCGGCGCAGGTGGCCAACGTCATCCAGTACCGACCCAAGAACGCGGTGCGCGACATGGCGAAGGCGCTCGGGCATTCCCCGGGGCAGCAGGATGCCTGGTCGAAGCAGGTCGAGGGGTGGGGTGCCGAGCTGTCGACGGGCGAGGGGCACGACATCCCGACCCAGGTGCTCGAGTATGCGGGCGAGCTGCTGAAGGCACCGCGGCACCTGGGCATCCATTCCGGCGGCATGGTGCTCACCGATCGGCCCGTCGGCGAGGTGGTGCCGATCGAGCACGCCCGCATGGAGAACCGCACGGTCATCCAGTGGGACAAAGACGACGCCGCCTGGATGGGGCTGGTCAAGTTCGATCTGCTGGGGCTCGGGATGCTGGCGGCACTGCAGTACTGCTTCGACATGGTGCGCGCCTCCACGGGTGAGGAGTGGGACCTCGCGTCGCTGCCCAAAGAGGAGCAGGCGGTCTACGACATGCTGTGCCGCGCCGATTCGATCGGGGTGTTCCAGGTGGAGTCGCGCGCGCAGATGGGGCTGCTGCCGCGCCTGCAGCCGCGGCGGTTCTACGACCTCGTGGTCGAGATCGCGCTCATCCGGCCGGGGCCGATTCAGGGCGGGGCGGTGCATCCGTTCGTGCGCCGCAAGCTGGGGCACGAGCCGGTGACCTACCCGCATCCCAAGCTCGTGCCGGTGCTGGAGCGCACGCTGGGCATCCCGGTGTTCCAGGAGCAGCTCATGCAGATGGGTATGGCGGTCGGTGGGCTCAGCGGCGAGGACGCCGACCTGCTGCGGCGGGCGATGGGATCCAAGCGCGGGGTGGAGCGCATCGATTCGCTGCGCGAGAAGCTCTACGCGGGCATGGCGTCGAACGGGCTGGTGGGGGAAGAGGCCGACGCGATCTACGCCAAGATCCAGGCGTTCGCGAACTTCGGGTTCGCCGAGTCGCACTCGCTGTCGTTCGGGCTGCTGGTCTACGCGTCGTCGTGGATCAAGCTGCACTACCCGGCCGCGTTCCTGGCGGGGCTGCTGCGCGCCCAGCCGATGGGGTTCTACTCACCGGCCACGCTCGTCGCCGACGCGCGGCGGCACGGCGTCGAGGTGCGCCGGCCCGATCTGCACCTCTCGCGGGCCGAGCCCGTGCTCGAGCCGGTGGCGGATGCCGCGCCCGCTTCATCTCGCGCCCCGACCGGGCGGGATGCCTGTGCCGACCGCATCCAACCGCCGATCGGGCCGTTCGACCCCGCGGCTCCCGACGAATCGGCCGCGCACCGGCGCGACGGCGGCTTCGCGGTGCGGCTGGGGCTCGCGGCGGTGAAGGGCATCGGCCAGGCCGTGGCCGAGCGGATCGTCGCCGCCCGCGAGGCCGAGGGGTCGTTCCGCGACCTGCGCGACCTGGTGCGCCGCACGAGCCTCACCGCCGCGCAGCTCGAGGCGCTCGCGACCGCCGGGGCGTTCGAGAGCCTCGGCCTCGGGCGCCGCGAGGCCATCTGGCTGGCGGGGTCGGCGGCGCAGGATCGCCCCGAGTTCCTGCCCGACTCGCTCGCGTTCGTGCAGCCGCCGCTGTTCACCGACCCGACCGGGTACGAGCGCCTGGCCGCCGATCTGTGGGCGACGGGGGTCTCGACCGACGACCACCCGATGACTCACTACCGCTCGCAGCTGGATGCTCGGGGTGTGCTCACCTCGAGCGAGCTGCGCTCCCACGAGTCGGGCAGGCGCATCGAGGTGGCGGGCCTGGTCACCCACCGGCAGCGGCCGGCGACGGCATCCGGGGTCACGTTCATCAACCTCGAAGACGAGCACGGGCTCGTGAACATCGTCTGCTCGGTCGGGGTCTGGAGCCGTTACCGCAGAGTCGTGCGCGATGCGCCCGCGCTCATCGTGCGGGGGATGCTGGAGCGCTCGGTCGAGGGAGTGACCAACCTGCTCGCCGACCGGTTCGAAGACCTGCGGGTGGGGGTGCAGCATCGCTCGCGCGACTTCCGATGATCCCGGATGCCGCGCCGCCCGGCCCGCGCTACATCTTGGCGAGTTCGTAGACGACCACGCTCGTGATCATCGGATTCGTCTTCGCGATCTCGACGGCCTCGTCCATCGACTCGGCCGTGAGGATCGAGTAGCCCGTGAACGACTCGAGCCCCGGCGCGATGGTTTCGACCGCGTCGCGGGTGACCTCGGCGCCCTGGCTCATCGGGTTGCCGCTGTCCACCATCCGGTGACCGTGGTCGGCGAACCAAGCCGACCAGGCCGCGCCGATCTCGGGCGTCGGGGTCGTGTAGCCCTTGTAGAGGAAGAGGTAGGTGCTCATTGCTGCTCCTTGTGTGGGGTGGTGTGGTCGTCGCGCGACAGGGCTTCGAGGTAGTTGTCGAGCGTCTCGTCGTCGGAGCCCCAGTCGACGTCGTATCCGCCGATCCAGTCGCGCACGATGCGCAGGCCGGCACGGCGGATCGCCAGGTAGTTGGTGCGTCCGACCTTGCGGCGCTGCACCAGGCCCGCCGTCACGAGCACGCGCAGGTGGCGGTCGAACGCGGGCAACGACAGGTTCGCGTGCTGGGCCGCCTGCGCTGCCGTCGCGGGTCGCTCGGCGAGCAGGTCGAGCACCGCGCGGCGGTGCGGGTTCGACACCGCGGTGAGTGCGCGATCGAGCTCGGACGTGGCCATATAGTTAACGCTAGCGTTAACTATATGGCGCCACAACCATGAACGCCAGGGCGTGTCACCGCCGTGGCGACGTCGCCCCCTGCCACGCTGAGGACATGTCGTCGCAGACCCGCGGCTCGGGCCGCCTCGCCGAACTCACCGCGCTCTCGGTGCTCACCTGGGTGGCCCTGCTCCTCGGCCTTGGGCTGGGCATCTGGACGCTCGTGCTCGAGCTCACCGACCCGGGCGGTAATCCGCTGCTGCAGGCGGCTCTCGCGTGGTGGGCGAGCCTCATGGTCATCATCGGCACCATCGCGGGTGTCGGAATGATCGTGCTCAGCGGGGTGCGCTCGATGCTGTCTCGGCGCTGACCGCCGCGCCGTTCGCGGACGGCGCGGCGGACGGCTGCGCAGCGCCCGGCTCAGCGGCCTCCGTCGACGGCCCGGTCGACGCCGTCGCGGCGGGCACCAGCAGGGCGACGGCGAGGGCGCCGAGCGCGGCGCCGATCAGCTGCGCGCCGATGAACGGCAGAGCGGATGCCGGGGCGATGCCGGCGAACGTGTCGCTGAACATGCGGCCGATCGTGATCGCCGGGTTGGCGAAGCTCGTCGACGACGTGAAGAAGTACGCCGCGCCGATGTAGGCGCCCACGGCCGGGGCCGCCAGCTGCGAGCGTCCGGTGCGCACCAGCGCGAAGATGATGAAGATGAGCCCGGCGGTGGCGACCACCTCCGACAGCAGCGTGGGCCAGCTGGCGCGGTCGTTGGTGCTCCAGCTGATCGCCGGCGCGGCGAACATGAGATTCGCGAGCACGGCTCCTGAGATGCATCCGACGACCTGCGCGGGAAGGTAGGCGGCCACGGTCGTCCAGTCGCGGCGGTGCAGCGCGACATCGACGAGCGTGACGACGGGATTGAAGTGCGACCCCGATACCGTCGCGAACATCAGGATGAGCACCGCGAGCCCGAGTGCGGTGGCGAACGCGTTCTCGAAGAGCTGCAGACCGACGTCGCCGGGGGAGAGTCGCTGTGCGGCGATGCCCGAGCCGATGACGACCGCGGCGAGGCCTGCGCTGCCGAGGAACTCGCCCGCGACGGCGCGCACGCCCCCGATCACGAGGCGACCAGCAGCTTCGAGACGCGGTCGAGGGCACCCGGCACGAGCGCGTAGTACGCCCACGTGCCGCGCTTGCTGCGGGTGAGAAAGCCTGCGGCGGTGAGGATTTTGAGGTGGTGCGACACGGTGGGTTGGCTGAGACCGACCGGCTCGATGAGGTCGCACACGCACGCTTCGGTGTTCTCGGAAGCGGCGACGATCGACAGCAGGCGCAGGCGGGCCGGGTCGGCGAGGGCCTTCATGGTGACGGCGAGCTGCTCGGCCTCCTCGGCCGAGAGGGGCTCGCGCACGAGCGGCGTGCAGCACGCGCCGGCGGAGACATCGGTGACGGTCAGCAGTTCAGGCATGCATCGACCATAGTCGATATTGACAGCCTTCGATAGATGGGTACACAATGGCATCGACGTTCATCGATATTCGGAGGTCCGCATGACGCTCATCGAACTCTCGCCGCCCGCATCGCAGACGGATCGGCTGGCGACTCTGCCGGTCGTCGTGATCGGAGCCGGCCCGGTCGGGCTGGCCGCGGCGGCCCAGCTCATCGAGCGCGGGATCGACGTCGTGGTTCTCGAACGAGGTTCGCACATCGCCGAGAGCGTGCGCGCCTGGGGGCACGTGCGGCTGTTCTCGCCGTGGCGGCACCTGGTCGACCCCGCGGCGCGACGGATGCTCGAGGCCGCGGGGTGGCAGCATCCCGATCCGGATGCCGCACCCACCGGCGCCGAGCTCGTCGAGCAGTACCTCGAGCCGCTGGCCCGCCTCGACGCGATCGCCGCCGTCGTGCGCCTCGACGTCGACGTCGTGGCCGTCGCCCGCGAGGGCATGGATCGCACCCGTACGCGCGGGCGCGCCGCCGTTCCGTTCGCCGTGCGGGTTCGTGGCGCCGACGGCGTGGTCGACGAGCTCCCGGCGCGCGCGGTCATCGACGCATCGGGTACCTTCACGTCGCCCAACCCGCTGACCTCGAGCGGGCTCGAACTGCTCGGCGCGGACGAGGTCTCCGACCTCGTGACCGGTCCGCTGCCCGATGTGCGCGGAGCCGAGCGAGCGCGCTTCGCCGGTCGCCGGGTCACGGTCGTGGGCGCGGGCCACTCGGCCGCGAACACGCTGCTCGCCCTGGTCGAGCTCGCACGAGAAGCGCCCGGCACCGAGGTGCGATGGTTGATCCGCAACACGCGCGCCGCGCGCGTGACCACGTCGCCCGACGACGAGCTCGTCGACCGCGCCGCCCTCGGGTCGCGGCTCGAAGCTGCCGTCGCGCGCGGCGACGTCGAGCGGATCGAGGGGTTCGAGATCGTGCGCGCCCGGCGCGTCGACGGGGCTGTCGAGCTGGTCGGCCGTCAGGGCGACGCGCTCGTCACCCACACTGCCGACATCGTGGTCGGGGCCACCGGGTTCCGACCCGATCTCGGCATGTTGCGCGAGCTGCGGCTTGAACTCGACGACATCGTCGAGGCGCCGCGTCGCCTGGCCCCGCTCATCGACCCCAACGTCCACTCGTGCGGCACCGTCGAGCCGCACGGCTACCGCGAGCTGCAGCATCCCGAGCCCGGATTCTTCGTCGTCGGCATGAAGTCGTATGGCCGCGCGCCGACGTTCCTGCTCGCGACCGGCTACGAGCAGGTGCGTTCGGTGGCGGCATTGATCGCCGGCGACGCGCAGGCGGCGGCATCCGTCGAGCTGGTCCTGCCCGCGACCGGCGTGTGCTCGACGGGCGACGCCGGTGGGCAGGGAGGATGCTGCGCGTGACGCTGATCCGCGCGATGCGCCCCGGTGACTGGCCGTCCGTCGAGGCGATCTACCGGGAGGGCATCGACGACGGCGAGGCCACGTTCGAGGCCGAGACGCCGTCGTGGGAGGCGTTCGACAAGAGTCGCATCGCCGCACCCCGGCTGGTCGCCGAGGATGCCGACGGCACGATCGTCGGGTGGGCCGCGGCATCCCTCGTCTCGGCTCGGCCGGCGTATCGGGGTGTCGTCGAGCACTCCGTCTACGTCGCGCGCGCGGCACGCGGGCGGGGGATCGGTCGCGAGCTGCTCGACGCGTTCGTCGCGGCGGCCGACGAGGCGGGCGTGTGGACGGTGCAGTCGAGCATCTTCCCCGAGAACGTCGCGAGTCTGCGCCTGCACGAGAGGGCGGGATTCCGAGTGATCGGGCGACGCGAGCGGATCGCCCGGTCGACGGTCGGTCCGCACGCAGGGCAGTGGCGTGACACCGTGCTGATCGAGCGGCGCAGCCTCGGCAACGGCCGGGAAGATGGCGAGCGTAGATAGACTCCTGTCTATGGATGCTGGAGTCGATCGCCCGATCAGCGTCCTCGTCGACCCCACGCGACTGCGGATCGTGCGCATGATGCGCGCGGCTCCCGACGGGCGCGTGCTCGTCGGACGGCTCGCCGAGGCGCTCGAACTGCGGCAGCCGACCGTCAGCCACCACATGAAGGCACTGCTCGACGAGGGCATCGTCGAGCGGATGCCGGAGGGGCGTCGAGTCTGGTACTCGATCGCCCCCGCGTTCGGAGAGCGCATCGACGCGCTGCTCGACGAGGGCGCCGCGCCGGGGGAACGGCCCGATCTCGACCGCATCACCCGCGATCTGTCGGAGCGGTTCGCCGGCGTTCTCGGTCCCGAGACCGTGGCGAAGTGGGTCGACGACAGCTTCGCTCGTCTCGCGGCCGATGCGCCCGCCCCGCGGCTCGCCTCGCGCACCGCCGCCTTCGCCGCCGCTCGCCTGGACGCGCTCGCGCGCAGTGAGTCGCCGGCATCCGACAAGCCCGAGGTGCTCTTCGTGTGCGTGCACAATGCCGGGCGCTCGCAGCTGGCGGCCGCGATCCTGCGACATCTCGCCGGCGACCGGGTCGTCGTGCGCACCGCCGGTTCGCAGCCCGCCGCCGAGGTGCGCCAGACCGTGGTCTCGGCGCTCGACGAGATCGGCGTGCCGCTCGGCGGCGAGTTCCCCAAGCCGCTGACCGACGAGGCGGTGCGCGCCGCCGACGTCGTCGTGACGATGGGTTGCGGCGACGCCTGCCCGATCTACCCCGGTCGGCGCTACCTCGACTGGGAGCTCGACGATCCGCACGGACGCCCGCTCGACGAGGTGCGGGTGATCCGCGATGACATCGACCGGCGCGTGCGCGGCCTGCTCGGCGAGCTGCTCGCGGAGAGTTCACCCGTCGTTTCCGCGAAAGCATAGATTATGGTCTATGCTTTCTGGCATGGAGGACAGCATGAACGAGAAGCCCACCGTCCTGTTCGTCTGCGTGCACAACGCGGGACGCAGCCAGATGGCCGCGGGGTACCTGCGCCATCTCGGCGGCGATGACGTCGAGGTGCTCTCGGCCGGATCTGCGCCGAAGGACGAGATCAACCCGGTCGCCGTGCAGGCCATGGCCGAAGAGGGCATCGACATCGCGAACGAGACGCCCAAGGTGCTCACCGTCGACGCCGTCAAGGAGTCGGACGTCGTCATCACGATGGGATGCGGCGACGCGTGTCCGATCTTCCCCGGCAAGCGCTACGAGGACTGGGAGCTCGACGACCCGGCCGGTCAGGGCATCGAGGCCGTCCGCCCGATCCGCGATGAGATCCGCGGCCGCATCGAGTCGCTGCTGGCCGAGCTGCTGCCCGCGCGGGGTGCGGCGTGAGCGTCGGCCAGGCGCCGCTGCTCTCGGCCGAGTCGGTGCTGCACCGCGCCGCCGAGCGTCTGGCCGTCCAGTTCGCCGGCATGGTCGGCGAAGAGACCGTCGAGCGGGTCGTCTTCGAGTCGTACGCCGCGCTCACGCGCACCGCGAACGTGCACACCCACACCGCGAGCCTCGCCGAGAAGTTCGCCCGCGATCGGTTGACCGCTCTTGCGCAGTCGAAGGGGCTCATCGCCAAGCCGGTGCCCGAGGTGCTGTTCGTGTGCGTGCAGAACTCCGGCCGTTCGCAGATGGCGGCGGCCCTCATGCGTCAGCTGTCGGGTGGACGCGTGCACGTGCGGTCGGCCGGCTCGCAGCCGGGGGAGCGCATCCTGCCCGAGGTCGCCGCCGCCCTCGACGAGATCGGTCTCGACGTGTCGGCCGAGTTCCCCAAGCCGCTCACCGACGACGTCGTGCGCGCCGCGGATGCCGTCATCACGATGGGATGCGGCGACGCCTGCCCGCTGTATCCGGGCAAGCGGTACCTCGACTGGCAGCTCGACGACCCCGCCGGCCTCGACATCGAGGGAGTGCGCCGCGTGCGCGACGACATCGCCGCGCGGGTGGAGGGGCTGCTGGGCGAGCTGGTCTGAGCGGGCCTCCGCGACCGGTGTCGTGGTCGTCGCGCAGCGCGGCGCAGTTGGCGGGCCGCTTGCGGGCTTTGCACGCGGCCGGGTAAACGGGCGCCGGTTCAGGTGATCGGCGGGACGGGTCGACACAGCCGTCGCGTGCGCGCAGCACGACCGGCGACCGGGCTCGTGTCAGACTGCCAGGGTGCGTCGGGACCAATTTCGCCAGCCTCCCGTCGTCGCGCTCGAACCACGCGATGATGCCTTGGCCGCGGATCGCAGCCAATG
>NZ_BAAAYU010000006.1:0-802 GCF_039536545.1 Microbacterium awajiense
ACCGCCGTGGTGGTGTGGAGGATTACGTCGTTCATGCGTTGGCGGGGTTGCGTGAGCATGCGTCGCGGGTGCTGGTGGTGGTCAATGGGTCGTTGACCGATGAGGGTCGGGCGAAGTTGGGTCCGGTGTCGGATGCGGTGTTGGTGCGGGAGAACCGTGGGTATGACATCTGGGCGCACAAGGAGGGTTTGGCGTTCGAGGGGGATCTGTCGGGTTTCGACGAGGTGGTGCTGACCAACGACACGTGGTTCGGTCCGGTGCGGGAGTTCGGTCCGGTGTTCGAGCGGATGGATGCTCGGGCGGTGGATGTGTGGGGGATGACCGATCATGCGGAGGAGGTGCCGAATCCGTTCACGAAGGAGGGGCGGCTTCCGTATCACCTGCAGTCGTTCTGGATCGCGGTGCGTCGGGGGATGTTCCTGTCGGAGGCGTGGGAGCGGTATTGGCGTGAGTTGCCGGAGATGCCGGATTACTACGATGCGGTGCTCACGCATGAGGCGGTGTTCACGGAGTACTTCACGGATCGGGGGTTCGTGGCCGAGGCGGCGTTCTCGTACCGGGAGTATCCGACGACGCATCCGGCGCTGTTCAATGCGGATCTGCTGATCGAGGACGGGTGTCCGCTGCTGAAGCGGCGGCCGTTGTTCCACTATCCGCCGTTCCTGGATCGGCATGCGGTGATCGGGCGGTGGACGTTGCAGGTCGTTGAGCGGTACGGGTATCCGATGCCGTTGATCTGGCGGAATCTGGCGATGAACGTGCCGCCGCGGGTGCTCAACGCGGATGCGGCGATGCTCGAGGT